>JAGZBF010000012.1:0-62702 GCA_018370025.1 Collinsella sp.
CCGGCCAGGTCAACTACACCGTGTGCTGCGGCAGGTCCTGCAGGGCGATGACGTCCATGCCCATGTCGTTGGCGCTGCCGTGACCCTGCTGGTCCTCGCGCACGGCCTCGATGGCACTCACGTATGTGTTGGCCGCGGACATCGCCGTCACGCAGGTCACGCCGCGGCGCACTGCCTCGGTACGCAACAGATAGCCGTCGCCACGCGAACCCGGGCCGTACGGCGTGTTGATGATTACCGCGATCTTGCCATCGGCGATGAGGTCGCCGATGTTGGGGCGCTCGCCGTCGTGCGGGCCGCTAATCTTCTCCACGACCTCGCACGTCACGTTGCCGCCACGCAGCACGCGCGCCGTACCCTCGGTGGAGCAGATATCAAAGCCCAGGTAGCGAAGGATACGCGCAACCGAAAGGATATGACGCTTGTCGCGGTCGCACACGCTAATGAACACCTTGCCGCAGCTCGGATCGGGCAGCTTGTAGTCAATCGCCAGCTGCGTCTTGGCATATGCCTCGGGATAGCTCTTGGCGATACCCATGACCTCGCCCGTCGACTTCATCTCGGGCCCCAGGATAACGTCGGCTCCCGGGAAACGGCCCCAGGGCATAACGGCTTCCTTCATGCAGAACCAGTCCAGCTGACGCTCGTCGCCCGGCAGGCCCAGGCTGGCGATAGAATCGCCCGCCATGATACGCGCCGCGCACTTGGCGAGCGGCACACCGGTGGCCTTGGAGATAAACGGCACGGTGCGGCTCGCGCGCGGGTTGGCCTCGATCACGTAGACGGTCTCGCCCTTGATGGCGTACTGCACGTTGACCAGGCCGCGGACTCCCAGCGCCATCGCGATGCGGCGCGTGGTCTCGCGGAGCTTTGCCTGCAGGCTCTCGCTAAAGCTGAACGGCGGGATGCAGGTCGCAGAGTCGCCGGAGTGAATACCGGCCTCCTCGATATGCTCCAGGATACCGCCGATGTAGACCTCTTCGCCATCGCACAGGGCGTCGACATCGGACTCGATCGCGCCCTCCAAGAAGCGGTCCAGATACACCGGGTAGTCGGGGCTAATGCGCGCAGCCTCGGCCATGTAATCGCGCAGACGCTCGGCATCGTAGGCGATCATCATGCCGCGGCCGCCCAGCACGTAGCTCGGACGCACCAGCAGCGGGTAGCCAATATGCGCGGCCACGGCCTCGGCCTCCTCAAACGAGGTTGCCTGGCCCGCCGGCGGATACATAATGCCCAGCTTGTCGAGCAGGGCGGCAAAGCGCTCGCGGTCCTCGGCAAAGTCGATGGCATCGGGCTTGGTGCCCATGATGTTCACGCCGCTCTCCTCGAGCATGCGCGCCAGCTTAAGCGGAGTCTGGCCGCCGAGCGTCACCACGACGCCGTCGGGTCGCTCAACATCGATGACATCCATGACGTCCTCGTAGGTGAGCGGCTCAAAGTACAGACGGTCGGACGTGTCGTAGTCGGTCGAAACGGTCTCGGGATTGCAGTTGACCATGATGGTCTCGAAGCCGCGGGCCGCCAGCGCATAGCTCGCGTGCACGCAGCAGTAATCGAACTCGATACCCTGGCCAATGCGGTTGGGGCCGGCACCCAGGATCATCGCCTTGGGCTTGTCCGCCGGCGTGGTCTCGTCGGGAGCCACGCACTTCTTGGCATCCGGGCTCGTGCGGTAGATGTTCTCGTACGTCTTGTAGTGGTACTCCGTGGCGCTCGAGAACTCCGCAGCGCAGGTATCGACCGTCTTCATGCTGGGAACCACGCCAAAGCCCTTGCGATAGGCGCGCACAAAGCGCTCGTCCGAGCCGGTCAGCGCGGCGATCTCGGCGTCGCTCGTACCGTACTGCTTGAGCAGACGCATCGCGTCGGCGTCGATATCCTCCACACGCAGGCCGCGAATGCTCTCCTGGACCTGCACCATGTCGTTGATGCGGTTGAGGTACCACGGATCGATGCCGCAGATGGCATGGATGCGGGTAATGTCCCAGCCACGGCGCAGGGCCTCGACCACAAAGCAGATGCGGTGCTCGGTCGGGGTTGCCACGGCCTGAGCGAGCTCGTCGTCGCCTAGCTTGTCGGCACCCTCCTTGCCACCGGCGCAAATGCCCTGGTGGCCGTCCTCCAGCGAGCGCATAGCCTTGCCAAAGGCCTCCTCAAAGGTACGGCCGATCGCCATGATCTCGCCCACGGCCTTCATGCGCGTGGTGAGCGTGGGGTCGGTACCCTTGAACTTCTCGAAGGCAAAGCGCGGCACCTTGACGACGCAGTAGTCGATTGTGGGCTCAAAGCAGGCGGGCGTAGCCTTGGTGATGTCGTTGACGATCTCGTCGAGCGTGTAGCCCACGGCCAGGCGCGCGGCGGCCTTGGCGATGGGGAAACCCGTTGCCTTGGAAGCGAGGGCGGACGAGCGGCTCACGCGCGGGTTCATCTCGATGACGATCAGGCGGCCGGTGTTGGGGTTCACGGCAAACTGCACGTTGGAGCCACCGGTCTCGACGCCAATCTTCTCCAGAATGGCGAGCGATGCGACACGCATGCGCTGATACTCCAGGTCGGAGAGGGTCTGCGCCGGCGCCACGGTGATGGAGTCGCCGGTGTGCACGCCCATGGGGTCGAGGTTCTCGATGGAGCACACGATGATGCCGTTGCCGGCGTGGTCACGCATGACCTCCATCTCATACTCTTTCCAACCCTCAATGGACTCCTCGACCAGTACCTCGTGGGCAGGCGAGAGCTCCAGGCCCTGGCTCACGATGGAGACGAGCTCCTCGTGAGTATGCGCGATGCCACCACCGGCGCCGCCGAGGGTAAAGCTCGGACGCAGCACGCAGGGATATCCCACGCGCTCGGCGATGGCCTCGGCGTCGGCCACGCTGTAGGCATAGCCCGAGCGCGCGACCTCCAGGCCGATCTCGGCCATGGCCTCGTTAAAGAGCTTGCGGTCCTCGCCGCGCTCGATGGCGGCAAGGTCACAGCCGATCATCTCGACGCCGTACTTGTCGAGCGTACCGTCTTTCGCCAGCTCGACGGCGGCGTTCAGACCGGTCTGGCCGCCCAGCGTGGGCAGCAGCGCGTCCGGGCGCTCTTTCTTGATTACGCGCTCGATAAACTCGGCAGTGATGGGCTCGACATAGGTACGATCGGCAAGACCCGGGTCGGTCATGATGGTCGCCGGGTTGGAGTTGACCAGGATGACCTCAAAGCCATCCTCCTTGAGCACCTTGCAGGCCTGGGCGCCGGAGTAGTCGAACTCGCAGGCCTGGCCAATAACGATGGGGCCCGAACCAATAACGAGGATACGCTTGATGTCAGTACGTTTCGGCATGTTTAAAACCTCCTAGAGAGGCTGACTCAATGTTTTGGAAAAGTCAGCGAGGGTGCAGCTGGTGCATCAGGTTGCCGTGATGCGAGGGCGCGCTGGGCTTATGCCCGCGCGTCCGAAGCAGAGCGGCAAGATGATGTGCCAGATGCAGCCGCAGCGTCGACCGGTCCGCCGTTCGGTAGAACGGCGGAACCATCGTCGGCGAAATTCCAGCCAGCCAGGCGGTCCTTCGCGGTGTCGATGTCCAGGTAGTTCTCCTCGCCGTCCATGAGTCGCGTAAAGGCGGTAAAGAGATAGTGGGCATCGGTGGGGCCAGGCGAGGCCTCGGGGTGGTACTGGACCGAGAAGCACGGGGCGTCGAGCAGCTGGATGCCCTCGGCGGTGCCGTCGTTGAGGTTCACATGCGTCAGGCGAATGCGACCAAAGCGCTCGTTCATCACGACCGGCGCGATTCCGCGGCGCACCCAGACGCGCAGATCTCCATCGGCCGCATGCTCGGTCTCGCCGCCGGAAAGCTCGGGGACAAGCTTGCCCAAGCTGGGGAACAGCAGGCCAAAGCCATGGTTTTGCGCGGTGATCTCCACACGGCGGCTTACCAGGTTCATGACCGGCTGGTTGCCACCGCGGTGACCGAACTTAAGCTTTTCCATCTGAGCGCCGCAGGCCAGGCTGATCATCTGGTGACCAAGACAAATACCAAAGACCGGCACCTTGCCGATCAGCTGCTGCACCTGCTCGTAGGTCTCCACCACGGCGTCGGGGTCGCCGGGACCATTGGACAAAAAGACACCGTCGGGATTCATGTCGAGCACCTCACTCGCGGGCGTATCCCACGGCACGACGGTAAGGTCGCAGCCGGCGCGGACCAGACCCTCCAGAATGCCGCGCTTCACACCGCAGTCGTAGGCGACCACTTTGTGACGGGCAGGAGCGGCAGCCGTAAGCGCAAAGTCATGCGTGGCAGGCAGGTCGGCGGCCACAAACTCGTGAGGTACGGGGCAACTTACGGTCTTGACCAGGTTCTCGCCTACCAGCGTGGGCGCAGCGGCCAGACGCTCGGCAAGCTCGTCGACGTCGAAGATCTCGGTCGAAATAATGCCCATCTTGGAACCATTGTCGCGCAGGTGGCGCACCAGGGCGCGAGTGTCGACACCCTCGATAGCGACGATGCCGTGAGCGCGCAGGTACTCCGGCACGCTGACGGCCGAGCGCCAGTTAGAAGGCGTGGCGCACATGTCGCGAACGATCATGCCGCGCATGGCCGGAGCGCTCGCAGGGCGCACAGCGTCGCCGGGGAAGGCCGACTGGACGTCGGTCTCGTCGATACCGTAGTTGCCGATCTGCGGATAGGTCATGGTTACGATTTGGCCGGCATAACTCGGGTCGGTCATGACCTCAAAGTAGCCCTCGAGCGAGGTGTTGAAGCAGACTTCGCCGGTCGCGGTGCCCTCAGCGCCGCATGCACGTCCATAAAAAATGGTCCCATCCTCAAGATACAGGATGCAGGGACCGCAGGTGCCCTTGCTGGTTTTGGCCAGCATACGCTGGCAAAGCTCGCTAGGCGCGAAGGTGCGGGCGGCAGCGCCCGCGGTATGGTTGTTCGCCATAATTCTCCTTCCCGGTCTCACAGGACCGGCTTAAAGGTGTGTAGTTAGGCCTCGCGGTATTGTAACCGCAAGCATGCCTCATGGCGTTAATTTCATCGAAATGTTTACGAAATGATAATTATGACTTTCTATGCATAATGTTTTTTAATCCCGTCCCAAAAAATCATCCCGCGGGGCTTGTGGCTCACGCGGGATGATGGCGTCTTATTTTTTCTTGTCCTGCTCCAGCAGTTCGGACGGTGTGCGATCGGGCTTGCCGCCGCGGAAAATCTCGCGGCCATGCAGACGATGCTCCAGATCGCGCTCGGCCTTTTCCTCGTCAATCTTGGTCTGGCTCACCACCGGGTCCTCAATCAACGACGACACCGAGTTCACCTGCTTCTGAATGCGCTCGGCGATGGTGTCGTCCATACTCACGATGCGCATCTTCCAGTCGATACTCGTGGCGTTGGATGAGCTCTTGGTCCACACGAACGTCAAAATGGCGCTCTGGTGGCCGCGCGCGGGGAACATGCCAAAGAAGGAATCGTGCTGAATGTTGCTATCCTCGTCGATATAGGCGTGAACGTTATACACCACGCGGTCGATCTTATCGTTGAGCAACGCGTTGGTCGCAAGCGTCGCGGCCTGGATCTGCCCGTTGGACAGCAGCTCGAGCTCGTTGGCAGACGATGTGTCCAACACCGTCACCTCGACCGTGCCCGTGCGTTCATCGGCTTCATCGACGGTAAAATCGAGCGGGAACTGCGTAAAGCCGTTACCCCACTCAAGGCCACCCTTGAGCGCGGTCGAAACGGTATCGACCGAAACGCTCTCGGACAGGTTGGCGGTGTTCAGACGACGCATCACGCCGTAGCCAATCTGCATGCCCACGATCAGCACCAAAATACCGATGACCACGGCCATCGCGGTCTTCGTAATGGTATGGCTCACCTGCGAGCCCGAAGGATCGTCCTCGGACAGCGGGTCGATATGTTTTGCCTGGCTCGCGCGGTCCTCGCTGCGCAGCTGCGCTAGCGCCGCTTTATCACCGCGCTTGGCCGCAGCCTCCTTCTCACGCATGCGCTCGGTACGCTTTTTGGCGAGCGTGGGATCCAAGACACCGGATGCATCGATTTCGGAGAATAACTCCGTCACTTCTTCCGGAGTCAAAGGGTTCTTGTCAGCCATAAACTTCCTGTCATATCAATCAGTCGAGCTCGTGCGCACGCGCACCTTCGAACTGCATTCGATAGTAACGGGCATAGGTGCCGCCACGGGCGAGAAGCTCCTCGTGCGTGCCACGCTCCACAACGCGACCATGCTCAACGGTCGCAATCTCATCGGCGTGCTTAATGGTCGAGAGACGATGGGCGATGATGATCGTGGTGCGGCCGCGTGCCAGCTCTTCGAGCGACTCCTGCACCGCCTCCTCGCTCTCGTTATCCAAAGCACTCGTCGCCTCATCCAAAATAAGGATCTTGGGGTTCTTGAGAAACACGCGCGCGATGGCAACGCGCTGCTTCTGTCCGCCCGAAAGACGGCTGCCGCGCTCGCCCACCACGGTGTCGTAGCCCTGCGGAAGCGACTCGATAAAGGCATCGATGTTGGCGCGACGGGCGGCCTCGGCGATCTCTTCCGCCGTAGCGCCCGGCTTGCCGTAGGCGATGTTCTCGCCAATCGTACCGTCAAACAGATAGACATCCTGCTGCACCAGGCCGATGGCGCGGCGCAGGCTCTGCTGCGTCACATCGCGCACGTCCTGACCGTCGATGCTAATGGATCCGGTAGCCACGTCATAAAAGCGCGGCAGCAGCGAACAGGTCGTGGACTTGCCGCCGCCCGAAGGGCCAACCAAAGCGATGGTCTGCCCGGGCTTGATGGACAGGTCCATATGGTCGATAACGGGACGCTCGTCGGCATAGCCCTCGCCCAGCTCAACGTCCTCGTAGTTAAAGCACACGTCGTGATACTCCACGGCGCCGGCAGTCACCTGCAGATCAGTGGCGCCCGGCTTGTCCTGGATATCCGGCGCGGTCGAGAGCACCTCGTCCATACGCTTAAAGCCGGCGATAGCCTTCTGATACGTTTCGGCCGAATTGACGAGCGTCTCAAGCGGCGTGCAGAACAGCGAAATATAGAGTGCAAAGGTCGCCATATCGACCGCCTGTAGCTGTCCCTGGGCGACCAGCCAGCCGCCCAGCAGCACCACGATCACATAGAGCACACCCGAGAGCAGGCCATACGTCGCGGTATAGACGCCCATGGCGTGATACATGTTCTCCTTGGACGAAAGATAGCGATTGTTGGAGGCGCGGAACTTGAAGCGTTCGGTCTCCTCGTTGGCAAAGCTCTTGACCACGCGCATGCCCGCCAGCGAATCCTGCAGCTGCGCATTGATGCCGCTGATCTTTTTGCGGTTGTCGCTAAAGACCTCGCGCATACGCATGTTTTGCCAAAACATGATGACCGCAAACGCCGCCGTCACCACGGCCATGGCGAGCGCCAGCACCGGGGCGATGGTAAAGAGGATCACAAACGAGCCGATAATCTCGATGCCGCAGATGATGATCCACTCGGGCACGTGGTGCGCCGCCTCGCAGATATCGAACAGGTCGTTGACCACGCGGCTCATCATGTCGCCGGAGCTGTTGCGGTCGAAGTACGCAAAGCTAAAGCGCTCATACTGGTCGAACAGGTCCTCGCGCATTTTGGACTCCATGCGCGCACCCATCACGTGACCCCAATAGCTCACAAAGTAGCGGCAGGCGCAGCGGACGGCATACATCAGCACCAAGCCCACCGCGATCATGCCGAGCGCCTGCATAATGGCAGCCTGACCCTGAGTAAATAGCCCACCGGTCAAATTGCGCAGGATAATGGGGAACGCCAGGTCAATGGCGGCAAGCACCAGAGCACAAACAGTATCAGCAACAAAAAGCCCCATCTGGGGCTTGTAGTACGAAAGAAACCTCTTCAGCATGTGATCCTCAAAGAAATATCAGCAACGTAAGGCCCTGGGACAAAGCAATCAGTAGTACTTGTCCCAGGGCTATCCCCACTCGTTAAAGCTCCGTGCCCCCAAGGCGGTGCGCGATGCTGTCGCAGGCAAGCGCGCCTACGACGGTCTTGGCGTCTTCGATCTTGCCGTCGAGCACGGCGTCGATCAGCTCGTGCAGCGGCACGAGGTCCACGTTGACAAACTCGTCATCATCGGGGTTGGGTGCATCGAACTCGAGCTTGGTGGCCAGGTAGATGTGAATGATCTCGTCGCAGAAGCCGCAGGACGTGACAATCGACGTCAAAAAGCGAATGCGACCGGCCCTAAAGCCCGTCTCCTCATGCAGCTCGCGCTTGGCGCAATCGAGCGGGTCCTCGCCTGGATCGAGCTTGCCGGCGGGAATCTCGACCGTCACGCGGTCGATGGCGGTGCGGTACTGGCGCACCAGTACGATCTTGCCGCTCTCGGTCAGTGCCACAACAGCCGCCGCACCCGGATGGCGAACGATATCGCGGGCGCTACGGCGACCGTTGGGCAGCTCAACCTCAAGACGGTGGACGTCGAGGATCTTGCCCTTCCAGGCGCACTCCTCCGAAAGAATCTTCTCGTGCAGCTCGGCATCGTGCGGGTCGTCATCGCCCAGCACCAGCGCCGGCTCGTCAGCGACCTCGCCACCAGGCTCGCCCTCGGCGTGCCCATACACGCGGCTGTCCTCTTCGACGATCTGCGCGTCCACGAGCTCTTCGTTCTTCTCGTCCATCCGTCTCATTCCTCTCGGATTTTAGGCATCCCAGGCGTCGCGGCCGCGCAGCGCGCGCAGGCCGATGTCGTGACGCAGGGTCTTGCCCTCAAAATCAATCTTCTCGCAGGCCTCGTAGGCAAGGTTGCGAGCGTTCTCGAACGTGTCGCCCAGAGCGGTCACGGCAAGCACGCGGCCGCCATTGGTCACGAGCTGACCGTCCACCACGGCAGTTCCCGCATGGTACACGGTCACGTTCTCCATGGCCTCGGCATCCTCAATACCGGTGATGACCTTTCCTTTCTCGTAGCTGCCGGGGTAGCCCGCGCTCGTCAGGACAACGGCCACGGCCCACTCGTCACGCCAGTCG
This sequence comes from Collinsella sp., assembly GCA_018370025.1. Lineage (GTDB taxonomy): Bacteria > Actinomycetota > Coriobacteriia > Coriobacteriales > Coriobacteriaceae > Collinsella. Next base: position 9,022 of record JAGZBF010000012.1, read on the forward strand.
AGCTCAATCTGATCGAGCTCGCAGTTGGCACAAGCCAGCATGACCTCGACCAGGTCGTTCTTAAGGCGCGGCAGCACGACCTGCGTCTCGGGGTCGCCAAAGCGGGCATTGAACTCCAGCACCTTGGGACCGGCGGGGGTGAGCATAAAGCCGCCGTACAGGCAGCCGCGGTAGTCGATACCCTCGGCAGCGAGCTCGGCCACGGTCTGCTCCATGACCGCCACCATGGTGGCGTGCTCCTCGTCAGTCACGATGGGCACCGGGCTGTAGACGCCCATGCCGCCGGTGTTGGGACCAAGGTCGCCCTCAAGCGCGCGCTTGTGGTCCTGCGAGGTAGCCATGGGGCGCACGGTCTTGCCGTCGGTAAAGGCCAGCAGCGAGCACTCGGGGCCGGTCAGCATCTCCTCGATGACCACGGTGTTGCCGGCATCGCCAAAGGTGCCGCCAAAGCACTCGCGCACGGCTTCCTCGGCCTGCTCAAGTTCGGTCGCCACGATAACGCCCTTGCCGGCGGCAAGGCCGTCAGCCTTCACGACCAGCGGGGCGCCCTGCTCGCGTACGTAGGCGAGAGCCGAAGCCTCGTCGGTAAACGAACCATAGGCTGCCGTCGGAATACCGGCGCGCTCCATGAGCTGCTTGGAGAACAGCTTGGAGCCCTCCATCTGGGCACCCTCGGCACCCGGGCCAAAGCAGGGAATACCCGCCGCCCGCACGGCGTCGGCCACGCCCGCCACAAGCGGAGCCTCGGGGCCAATTACCACGAGTCCGCATCCGTGGCTCTGCGCAAACGCCGCCACGGCCGCAGGATCGCAGTCGTCGAGAACAACGTTCTCGCCGCAGCTCGCGGTGCCGCCGTTGCCCGGCGCGATGTAGAGCTTGCCGGCGCGCGGTGATGCTGCGAGCTTAGCTGCCAAAGCATGCTCACGGCCGCCGCTGCCCAACAACAGGATGTCGATGGTTTGAGTGTCCGCCTTCAAGGGTGCCTCCTCTATGGATGAATGGCCCGCTCCGCGCGAGCCCTTTGCAAGCAAATATACCCCTCGGCCGCCCGTCCGGGCTGCAAAGGGGTATATCGCAATAACCAAATAGTCCCGATTACTTCCAGAATCGGTTGATGATCTGCTCGCGACCAGCGCCAACACCAATGAACGTCACGCGGGTGTGTGCCAGATCCTCGATAAACGCCACGTAGTCCTGAGCCTCCTGCGGCAGCTCCTCAAAGCTGCGGCAGCCGGTGATATCGCACTTCCAGCCAGGAAGCTCCTCGTAGATGGGCTTGGCGTGCTCAAAGCGAACCTGATGCTCGGGCACGCTGGTATAGCGCTCGCCATCGACGTCGTAGGCCACGCACACCTTGATGGTGTCGAAAGCCGAAAGCACGTCGAGCTTGGTCATGGCGATATCGGTGAGGCCGTTGACGCGCGAGGCGTAGTTGGCGATGGGGCCGTCGAACCAGCCGCAGCGACGACGGCGACCGGTGGTCACGCCGTACTCGTAGCCCTCCTCGGTCAGCGTGTGACCGGCCTCGGACTCATAGGAAAGCTCGGTGGGCATGGGGCCCGAACCGACGCGGGTGATATAGGCCTTCATGACGCCCAGCACGCGGTCGACATTCTTCATACCGACGCCGGATCCGGTGATGGCACCGCCGGCGGTGCAGTTGGAGGACGTCACGTACGGATAGGTGCCGTGGTCGATGTCGAGCAGCGTCGCCTGGGCGCCCTCAAACAGCAGGTCCTTGCCCTCGTCGATCATGTTGTTGAGCAGCAGGCTCGTCTCGGTGATGTAGGGACGCAGGCGCTCGGCCATCGGCAGGTACTCGTCGCAAATCTGGTCCACGGTGTAGGTGGGCAGGTTGTAGATGAGCTCGAGCTCGGGGTTCACGCGGGCGAGAGCGGTCTCCAGCTTGTCGCGGAACAGTGCCTCGTCCAGCATGTCCTGCATGCGCAGGCCGATGCGAGCCATCTTGTCCTGATAGCACGGACCGATGCCGCGCTTGGTGGTACCGATGTTCTTCTTGCCGAGCTTCTGCTCAAAGGCGCCATCCAGATCGATGTGGTACGGCATGATGACATGCGCGTTGCCGCTAATCTTGAGGTTCTTGGTGGTGATGCCGTCGGCCTCGAACATATCGATCTCCTCAAGGACAACCTTGGGGTTGACGACGCAGCCGTTACCGATCACCGACACGTGGTCGGAATACATGATGCCGGAGGGCACCTGGTGCAGGCCGTACTTCTTGCCGTTGACGACGATGGTGTGACCGGCGTTGTTGCCGCCCGAGTAGCGCACGACGGCATCGAAGTCGCCGGCGACCAGGTCGCAAATCTTACCCTTGCCCTCATCGCCCCACTGGGCACCGACCAAAACGGTTGACGGCATGTTTACTCCTTACATTCATGGACTGTCTACGCGCCACGCCGGCACGCAGAAGCACAAAACATTCCCAGTATACCCGTGCAACGGGCGCCTGTCCTACTCCTCGGCATGTGCCCCATCAAGCTCATAGAACTTGGTGGATGCCGGCAGGAACATCAGGTCGACGTCGCCGATCGGGCCCGAACGGTTCTTGGCCACGACGATACGCGTAACGCCCTCGTCGGGTCGATCGTCACGCGAGGCTTCGGCCTCGTCGGCGGAGCGGTCCAAGAACATAACGATATCGGCGTCCTGCTCGATGGAGCCCGATTCACGAAGGTCGGAAAGCTGCGGGCGCTTGCCGGTACGGGATTCGACCTGACGCGAGAGCTGCGACAGCGCGATGAGCGGGATCTTGAGCTCCTTGGCCATGATCTTCAGACCACGCGACATCTCCGAAACCTCGACGGTACGGCTCTCGGAACGACGGCCCGGCGGAGGACTCACCAGCTGCAGGTAGTCCAGGATGATAATTGCCTTCTCCTTGTTATGGAGCATACGGCGGCTCTTGGCGCGAATCTCGGTCACTGTGGTGCCGGGCGTATCGTCAATCAGAATATCGAGCTTAGACAAGGTCTGCGTGGCCTCGTTGATATTGGCCCACTGCTCGGGGCTAATGCGGCCCATGCGGAAGTCACTGATCGAGATCATGGCGTAGGCGCAAATCAGACGCTGGGCAATTTCCTTGCCCGACATCTCCAGCGAGAAGAAGCCGACGGTATAACCAGCAGCGGCAGCGTTGAGCGCCAGGTTCAGAGCGAACGACGTCTTACCTACAGCAGGACGGGCGCCGATGATGATGAGCTGGCCCTCGCGAAAACCCATGAGCATGCGGTCGAGTGACGGAAAGCCCGTGGGCACGCCCGCAGCCTGGCCACCGGCCTGGCACACTTCCTCGGCCTCGTTATAGGCCTCGACCATAAACTCGGTCAACGTCTTGTAGCTCGACTTGACCTCGCGCGCCGTAACCTTGAGCAGCTTGCTCTCGGCCAGCTCGACAACCTCTTTGGTGTCGGTGGGGGCGTTATATGCCAGCGCGTTGATCTCGTTAGTGGCGCCGATCAGCTCGCGCAGCATCGAGTCGCGGCGAACGATGGCGGCATGGTGCTGCCAGTTGACGAGCGACAGGGTCTGACCCATCAACTCCAAAATGTACGCCTCGCCGCCCACGGCATCGAGCTTGTTGATGCTGCGCAGGTAATCGATCAGCGAGATGGAGTCGATGGGAATGCGGCTGTTGTACATATCGACCATCGCAGTATAGATGGTCTTATGAATGGGCCGGTAGAAGTCATCGGGCTGCAGCTCGACCTGGGCCTCTTCGACCACCTCGGGCGATAGCAGCATAGCGGCCAGTACATTGGCCTCTGCATCTTGGTTTTGGGGAAGACCCAACTTTGAGCCGCGGTCCTCGACCGTCAGCCCGATCTCCCTATCGTCATATGCCATGAGCATCCTCATTCATATCGCTTGCGAGCATCCATAGTATCAGCCACGGTCCCAAAACGCGCCGCGCGCGGCCAATCATCACCGAACCAAACGGATGAACGGTCCCACGAATAGACCTCACCGCAACGCCCTCTATGGCGCTCGCATCGCGCTAAAAAGCAAAAAGGGCGCCCTGGTTTCCCAGAGCGCCCTTCTTAGAACAAGATTGTTGCGTTGCAGCAAATGCTACTCGGCAGCAGCCTCAGTCTCGACCTCGGCGGTCTCGGCCTCGGCGACCTCAGCGGCCTCCTCGACCTCAGCCTCGGCAGCGAGCTCCTCGGCGGTAACGCCGACGAGAACGACAACCTCGGCCTTGATCTCGCGGTACAGCGAGATGGCAACGGTGTGGGCACCGGCAACCTTGATGGGCTTACCGAGCTCGACGCGCTTGCGGTCGATGTCCATACCGAGCTGAGCCTTGATGGCGTCAGCGACCATAGCGGCGGTAACGGAGCCAAAGAGGATGCCCTCGTCGCCGACCTTGACGTCAACGGTGACCGTCTTGCCCTCGAAGGCAGCCTTGGTCTCGTTGGCGGTAGCCAGACGGACGGCCTCGCGCTTGGCGATGTTGTTGCGACGCTCGTCAAGCTGCTTGAGGTTGCCCTTGGTGGCGGCAACAGCGAGCTTCTTGGGGAACAGGAAGTTCTCAGCGTAACCCTGAGCGACCTCTACGACGTCACCCTCGCCGCCCTTGCCCTTGATCTCATCGAGAAGAATAACCTTCATGATGCGTCTCCCTTCTTAGCCGCGGTCGCGGTTGCCACGAGAGGAAACCACGGGGACGGTGTACGGCAGGAGAGCCATCTCGCGGGCGCGCTTGATGGCGTTGGCGATGTCATGCTGATGCTGCGTGCAAGCGCCAGTGACGCGACGGGGCTTGATCTTGCCACGGTCGGTCATGTACTTACGGAGAAGCTGAGTGTCCTTATAGTCGATGAACTCAGTGTTCTCCTTGCAGAACTGGCAGTACTTACGACGCGGCTGACGTGCAGAAAAATCATTAGCCATGTCAAAATACCTTTCATTTGGCAACTTCGGCGAACCGAAGCCGCCTCTCACTCAAAAATAGGTGAACAACCCTTAGAACGGGATGTCCTCATCGTAGACGTCGACCGCGGGCGGCGTAGCCACCGGCGCGGCAGGACGTGCTGCGGGCGCGGGAGCTGCGGGGGCGTAACCGCCCTGATCGTAGCCACCCTGGCCACCACGGGAGCTCATAAACTCGATCTCATCGACGATGACCTCAAGCTTGCTCCGGCGCTGGCCGTCGCGCTCCCAAGAGCTGTAGCGCAGCTTGCCCTCGATCGCGACCTTGTTTCCCTTTGCCAGGAAACGGCTCACGGCCTCGGCGCGGGTGCCGAACATGGTGCAGTCGACAAAGTTGGGATAGTCCTCCCACTCGCCAGTCTGCGCGTTGCGGCGACGATCGTTCACGGCAACGCCAAAGGACAGAACCTGGGTTCCGCCGGCGGTGGCGCGCAGCTCGGGATCGCGGGTGAGGTTACCGGTGATGTTCACTCGATTGATGCTCATAACTCACTACTTCCTCTTGGGGCACAAGCCCAGTCCAAAACGACAGTCTTACTCCTGGTCGTCGCGACGGACGATCATGTGGCGGACCACAGCGTCGGTGATGCGCAGGACGCGATCAAGCTCGGCGATCTGGGTAGGATCTGCGTGGAAGTTGATGAGGGTGTAGTCACCATCGGTGAGGTCGTTGATCTCGTAGGCGAGCTTGCGCTTGCCCCACTCGTCAACGGAGTCGACCTTGCCAGCGCCCTCAGCGATCGTGGTATCGATACGCTTCATAACAGCGAGACGAGTCTCGGGGTCGAGCGACGGGTCAACAAAGAACAGCAGTTCATAAGCCTTCATATTGTCACCTCCTCTGGGCAAATGTGGCTTCAGGTCGTGAAGGTGCGCCTGAAGCAGGAAAAGACTTGGTAATAATATCTTTCAACCTCCTAGGCTGCAAGAATATGCAGCTACAACCTCATGACCTCCACATATGCCCATACTCGCACGACGTTTCATGCGCATTCCAACCAAATGCTGACCAAAAGCTTGACGGATCTGTGGACAAGATACGGTGCCGTGAGGACAAGCTGAGCCAAGTCGCAGGTCAACGGGCGCATGGTTGTGGTCGCAAAATGCATACCAGTGGCCCACAGCACCACCCAAAGATTTTTAAATTCATTGCCAAATCGCTTATAAATACCCCTTTTGAACAATTGAGTTGATCAACTACGCTGGTCGGAAGCCGTTTTTTGGCATCTCAAACCCCGCTGCAACGCCAAACGCGGCCAAGCGTTTTAAAAAATGCCAACTTTTCTGTTTGCACTTTGCGATTCCTCGTGTATACTGACTTTCGCATTTAACGGAGAGTTGTCCGAGTGGCCGAAGGAGCACGATTGGAAATCGTGTAGGCGTCAAAAGCGTCTCCAGGGTTCAAATCCCTGACTCTCCGCCAGTTAATTCCAAAGCAGGCCTTCGAGCCTGCTTTGTTTTTACCCCACGCGGAGGGGTGGCAGAGTGGTTGAATGCGGCGGTCTCGAAAACCGTTTGGCCTGTATAAGGTCACGAGGGTTCGAATCCCTCCTCCTCCGCCATTTTGGTTGAGAAAGCTCCCAGATCGGGGGCTTTTTTCTTTTAAGTCCCTTACAAGCAAATACGGCGGAGGAGGAGGGATTCGAACCCGCCAGGGCGCAAAGCGTAAAGAAAACGCGCCAGTGGCGCGTTTTTAGCGCAGCGCGGTCGGCGTAAGCCGACCGGATAAATTTTGAGCAAAGCTCAAAATTTGGACATCCCTCCTATTCGACCACGCCCCCATCGCGTTCAGCATCAATCCGGATCCCCAAACATGGAACCTATGACCGTACCCAGTCCCGACCGTTTGCCGAGCAATAGGGTCGCAATCGGCGCCGAACATGTACTATGTACGGGCATTGTCTAAACCCGTAACTCAAAGGACCCCATCTTGCCCGTTGCCGCCGCTATGATCGTTACCGCACACGCCTCGGATGCCATGGTTGCCATCCCGTTTTGGCTCGAGATGTTCGCTGTTGTCGCTGCATCGATCTCGGGTGTGCTGGTTGCGCGCGAGCACAAGCTCGACCTGGTGGGCGCGGTCGCGCTCGCGGTGGTCTGCGGTCTGGGCGGCGGTCTTTTGCGCGATATGACGCTCCAGGTCGGCAACGTCTACATCCTCAACCAGCCGATGGCGCTGCCGCTTTCCATTGCCACGGCAGCCATCATCTATATTTTCCCGGCAATCGTCGACAAGCCCGAAAAACTCATTCCCCTGCTCGATATCATCTCGGTCGGCATCTACGCCGCCACCGGAGCGGACAAGGCGCTGGTCTACGGCTTTGCGCCGGCGGTGTGCATCATGATGGGCTTTTTTACCGCGGTGGGCGGCGGCATGCTGCGAGATGGTTTTATGGGTGTGGTGCCGGGTATCTTCCAGCGCACCAACTTCTATGCCATCGCGGCCATCGCCGGATCGGCAAGCTATGTTTGCCTTGTCATGAGCGGCTTGGTCAGCAATGTCGTCGCACTGGTCGTTTGCGTCGTGGTGACCATGGGACTACGCTGGCTGTCGCTGCGCTTTGATATCAAAAGCCCCACCGAGGATGACATCGCACGCTTTTTGCATCGCAAAAAGTAGGTAGCGCGGGCTCATCCTTCGAAATGCAACCGAGAAGTTCTTTTAGAGCGCCCACGCGTTGGGTACCCTGTTAGGTATATGCCGAGTATCTAACGAAGGATTCACTATGCCCTGCAATCAACTCCCGTTGACCCAGCGCCGTAAAGCATGGGGCCGCATCACCATCCTATTCGCGCTCATCGCGCTGGCGATCACCGTGCTTCCCACGGCGTCGTTCGCCGGCACGGACACCGCAGGAAACGTACTTGCGACCGACAATGACGCCAATCCGTCCGGCGTCGAAGGTGACCTGTACTGGGCAGGTCAGGCCCTCAACTTGGATGATGTGTCCATCGGCCGCGATATCATCGCCGCGGGCGATACCCTCTCGATCCGTGACTGCACAGTGGGCGGCGCCGTCCGTCTGGCGGCACACACCATCGACATTGCCAAGACCACGGTTGATGGCAGCGTGACCGTCGCTGGCCAGCATGTCGTGCTCAATTCCGACAGCACCGCCAACTGTTTCTACGCGATAGGCGAGACGGTTGCCCTGCGAGGCTCCACCAAGTCGGCAGCGCTTGCGGGCGACACGGTGACCATCGATGGCACCGTCAAGGGCGATGTCGAGGTTTGGGCCGACAAGCTCATCCTGGGCAAGAACGCCCACATCACCGGCACCGTGAACGCGCACGTCTCCGAGGACCCCGAGCGCGCCGCGGGAGCCGAGGTCGGTGCGCTCAAGATCGACCGCACCGAGAACGAGGATACTTCCACCGTTAACGATGTCATCGGCGGTATCGTCGCCGCGGCACTCTCGACCTGCTTTGTCGCTCTGCTGCTCGAGCTCATCTTTCCGCGCGCGACCGCCAGCGCCGCCGGCATGCTCCACCAGCGCTCCATGCCCCTGTGGGTGAGCGGTCTTCTGGGCACGATTGCTATCGTCCCCGCCGTCCTACTGCTGATTATCTCTATCGCTGGTCTGTCGCTTGCCGGAACCCTCTTGTGCGGCGTTATCGGCATCGCGTTGATGTCGAGTGCCTTTGCGGGGTGCGCGATCGCCCGCATGGTTGGACACAACCAAAACCGCTACGCCATGGCAGCCGTGGGCGGCGTAATCGCAGGCGCCCTCACGGGGCTTCCCCTCGTAGGTGACTTCATCAGCGGCGTGGCCTTTGTCTTTATGCTCGGTTACATCATCCAAATCATCTGGCGCAACGCCCGCGTCAAGCCGCAGCAGCCGGCTAACACGCCAGGACTCCCCACCGCTTAGCCGCCAACCACCACAAAGGGACCAGGCACCTTTGTGGTGGTGCAGACCAGCTCAGTCCCTATGCACAAAAAGGGCGCCGACCATTACGGTCGACGCCCTTTCTTGTTAGACGCTATAAAGTCCAGCGCTTATTTGTTGACCTGGCCGGCGCGGACGGCGGCCTTCTTGCGGTCGGTGGCGTTGAGCAGGCGCTTGCGCAGGCGGATGTTCTTGGGGGTAATCTCAACCAGCTCGTCGTCGGCGATGTACTCCAGCGCCTCCTCCAGCGAGAAGGTGCGGGGCGGCACCAGCTGAACGGAGATATCGGAGGTCGAGGAACGCTGGTTGCCCAGGTTCTTGGTACGGGCGATGTTGACGACCATGTCGCCAGCCTTGCTGCGCTCGCCCACGATCATGCCCTCGTAGCACTCGGTGCCCGGCTCAACAAAAAGCTGGCCGCGCTCCTGCAGCGTACCCAGAGCATAGGCAACGGCCTTCTCGGTGGTCATGGAGATCATTGCGCCGTTCTGACGGTTGCCGATCTCGCCGGCGTAGGGACCGTACTCCAGGAAGGTGTGGTAGAACACGCCCTCGCCGTGGGTGACGTTCATGATGCGGTTCTTAAGGCCCATGATGCCGCGGGTCGGGATCTTAAACTCGAGGTGCGTCACGATACCCGAGGTATCCATGCTCGTCATGATGCCACCGGAGGTACCGAAGACCTCAACGACCTTGCCCGAGTACTCGTCCGGGCACTCAACGACGGCCTGCTCGACAGGCTCCATCTTGTTGCCGTTCTCGTCCTTCTTAAACAGAACGCGGGGACGGCCGACCTGGAACTCAAAGCCCTCGCGGCGCATGGACTCCATCAGAACGGACAGGTGCAGAATGCCGCGGCCCGAGACCTCGACGCCGCTCTTGTCCTCGAGCTCCTCGATCTTCATGGTCACGTTGTTCTCGGCCTCGTTGAACAGGCGCTCCTTGAGCTGACGGGCGCCCACGATGTCTCCGTCGCGACCGACGAGCGGGGAGGTCGAAGCCTCGAAGACGATGGACAGGGTCGGCGGGTCGATCTCGATGGGCTCGAGCTCGACGGGGTTCTCGGGATCGGTGTAGACATCGCCGATATCGGTGCGGTCGATGCCCACGACGGCGGCGATGTCGCCGGCGCCGACTTCCTGGCACTCGGTGCGGCCCAGGTAGTCGAAGGTAAAGAGCTGCTTGACGGTAGCGGTGGCGCTGGAGCCGTCGTTCTTCACAACCAGAATCTGGTCGCCCTGATGGATGGCGCCGGAATACACGCGACCGATGCCGATACGGCCAACGAAGTTGGAGTGGTCGATGGTCACGCACTGCATGGCCAGCGGAGCGTTCTCGTCAACCTCGGGCGCGGGCATGTCGTCGATGATCATATCGAGCAGCGGATACATGTCCATGTTGCCGTCGTTGGGATCAAGGCGGGCAAAGCCATTCATGGCGCTGGCGTAGACCACGTGCTCCATGGCGAACTCAAGCTGGTCGTCGGTGGCGCCCAGGTCGGCCATGAGGTCCAGGCAGTCGTTGTAGGCCTTCTCGGGGTTGGCGCCCGGACGGTCGATCTTGTTGATGACGATCATGATCTTAAGGCCGGTGTCGATAGCGTGACGCAGCACGAAGCGGGTCTGGGGCATGGGGCCCTCAAAAGCATCGACCAGCAGCAGGGCGCCGTCGGCCATACGCAGCACGCGCTCGACCTCGCCGCCGAAGTCGGCGTGGCCCGGGGTGTCGATGACGTTGATCTTGACGTCCTTATACTCGATAGAGATGTTCTTGGCGAGAATCGTAATGCCGCGCTCGCGCTCCTGGTCGTTGGAATCCAGGACGCGGTCCTCGACCTGCTGGTTGGCACGGAAGGCGTCCGTGGCACGCAGGAGCTTGTCGACCATCGTCGTCTTGCCGTGGTCGACGTGGGCGATGATGGCGATGTTCCTCAGATTGTCTACGCGCATGTAGTTCCCCTATCTTCTATCCATATACAAACGGCACGCGTATGCGGCCCGCCCAGCGATACAACGCTCAGCGGGAATATTGAGCCTTTTACCGAAAACTCGTTTATTTTAGCGATTTTAGATGAGAGGGGTTTCCTCACCTGCAGGTTCAGGGTCGCTCCACATAAAACCATCGCCGGCGCCCATGCCCTCATACAGCACATATGCCGAAAAACCGCTCTCGAGCGTCGTCTCGAAAAAGCTCACGAGCAGGGCGTCATGGTAGCCGCCATCGATCTCGACGCAGCCGGTGTAGCCGATGGCATAGCGGACGATACGGCCCAGGCCCTCGTCCTTAAGACCCATCTTGTGCTCGGAGATAAAGTTGGTGGCCGCCTCCAGGCACGCCTCTTCGCCGTCCTCGTCGAGCGCCGCCAGATAACGGTTGGAAGCAGCATCCTCAATTGCCACGACCACGCCAGGGTTTTCACCGGCGGCAAGGTCGTCCAAGAACGCGCCGATCAGATCGCACACCATGGCGTCGAGCTCGGCGGAGACGTTACCGGCATCCTGCATATCCTGTGCCATCTTTAGACCTTCCCATCGAGTCTGACGTCGTTACAGTTCTTGTGCCTCGGCGGCGATCTTGGCGGCAGCGTCGCGGGTGCGCATCATGTCCGCCGCGCGCTTGTCGAGCACCTTGATCTGACTGGTCAGCATGACTGCATCGACCACGCCCCAGATCACCAGGCCCGTAGAGATCGAAAACCCAAGCGCACCAACTGTACCACGAAGGCGTGAGCAGATTGCCGCGACAAGGGCGGAGACGACAACCATCTTGATAAACGAGCCGCGGCGCTCGCGGAGCGTGCGGGCCTGCGTCACATAGGCAATGCGAGCCGCCTCAGAAGCCTCCGAGCGCATCTGGGCCTCGCGGGCGATCGCAGCCGCCTCAGCCGACATACCGCCGGCCATCAGCGAACGCTCCGCATCCTGGCCGCCCCGCATTTAGAAGTCATCGGGCGAGAGCGTATGGACGAACTCGTCGAACTTCTCGAACTCCTGCTCGTCGTCAACTTCCTCGGTATGGGCAGAAACAGTGCCCAGGCGATTCATGATGTCGTCCTCCACAAACATGGGGGCATTGCTGCGCACGGCAAGGGCAATGGCATCACTGGGACGGGCATCGATCTTGCGCTCGTCACCATCGGCCAGTACGACAATCGTCGCGTAGAACACCGGCGGCTCGGCGCGAACGATCTCGATGCGCTCGAGCTTGGCGCCCAGGGCGCCAACAGTATCGAGCAACAGGTCATGGGTAATCGGGCGATCGGCGCGTCCGCTGTCGATGCCGCGGCTGATTGCCGCAGCCTCAAACGAGCCAGTCTGGATGGAGAGGGAGCGCAGAGGCGCGGGGGAATCCGACTTGCTGCAGCGTTCGCGAAGCACGATAAGCGATGGCACGGGACCGGCGGCCATGACGATGGTCTCTATGTCGACACGAACCATGGAACACCTCCGGTACGTAGCGGTTAACACGCGGCGGCCCGCCGCGTTGAATAGCTATACTACCCAAACTTTCGCGTAGCACACAAAATCAAAGTAGTTAATTTGGGACAGAGCTTTTTTGACTACCTTCTGTGGCTAAGAAAAAAGCCTCGAGGCAATTGCCCCGAGGCTTTTAACAGTTTTGATGGTGGACCTGACAAGATTCGAACTTGTGACCTCCCGGTTATCAGCCGGACGCTCTAACCAACTGAGCTACAGGTCCATCATGGTGGAGGTTAGGGGGATCGAACCCCTGACCTCAGGCTTGCAAAGCCCGCGCTCTCCCAGCTGAGCTAAACCCCCACGGAGACAGTAATAAACACCCCAGCGGCGACTCGGCTCTCGCTGGGGTGTTTATTGCGAAAGAAAGTGGTGGACCTGACAAGATTCGAACTTGTGACCTCCCGGTTATCAGCCGGACGCTCTAACCAACTGAGCTACAGGTCCATCGCGCAAGGGATATATTAGACGAGTCGTTACGCGCGCGTCAACAACTTTTTTGAAAATCTTTGGGAGGGATGGTCGCTAGGCTGGCGAGATGGTTTTGGTTTGCTGCTCGGACAGTCCTGCGCAAGACGAAGGCCACATTAAGTGGCCTTCTTTGCGTGCGGAACTCGCGACAAACCAAAACCATCTCGCCAGCCCAGCGACCATGGGGTCCCAAGGTTTTCAAAAAAGCGGTCGGCGCGCAGTGCGCCGACCGCCGATATATGGGGTCTGATGATTTTTACCAGCTAGGGCCTCTTACTCGTCTAGGAGATCCTCTGGCATATCATTGCCGTCGCCCAGGTCGACTGGGGCCTCTTCGGTGTCGACTGCGGCCTCGGCGCCCTCGCCTTCGGGTTTTTCCTTGGCTGCCGTCATGCGGGCTACGGCGCAGATGCGGTCGTTGTCGTCGACGGTCATCATCTTGACGCCCTGGGTGGCGCGGCCAGTCTGGCTGATCTCGTCGGTCTTAACGCGAATGACCGTCGCGCCCTCCGTCACGATGAACAGCTCGTGCTGCGGGCCCACCGTCTTCATTGCCGCGAGGTTGCCCTTGCGCTCGGTCATTTGAATGGTGTAGACGCCCTGGCCGCCGCGATTCTGCTCCGGGTAGTCCGCGACCGGCGTGCGCTTGCCGTAGCCGCGCTCGGTGATGACGAACAGGTCACCGTTGCCGTTAGTGACTTCCATGCCCAGAACGCTCACGCCGTCCTTCATACCGATACCGCGAACGCCGCTGGTATCGCGGCCGGTGGCGCGCACCTGCTCCTCGGAGAACATGATCGCCTTGCCTGCGGTGGTGGCCAGGATAATCTTGTCGCCCTCGCGCACGCGGCGCACATTCAGCAGCGCGTCGTCGTCACGCAGGTTGATAGCGATCAGGCCGTCGCGACGGCTGCGGTCATATGCGCTCATCACGGTCTTCTTGACCATGCCGCTCTTTGTGGCAAACATCAGGTACTCGTCGGCCGGGAACTCGCGGCAGCTGATGACGCTCGCGATCTTCTCGCCCTCCTCGAAGGGCAGCAGGTTGACGATCGCGGTACCGCGCGCCTGGCGCGTACCCACCGGCAGCTCGTGCACCTTCAGACGATAGACCTTGCCCTTGCTCGAGAAGAACAGCACGTACTCGTGCGTGGACGCGATGAACATCTCATCGATAACGTCATCCTCTTTGAGGTTGACGCCCGACACGCCCTTGCCACCGCGCTTCTGGGCACGGTAGGCAGCCACCGGGATACGCTTAACGTAGCCGGTGTGGGTGATGGTCACGACCATATCCTCGTCGGCGATGAGGTCCTCGACATCCAGGTCCTTCTCAACCTGGCTGATCTCGGTGCGGCGCTTGTCGCCAAACTTCTTGGAGATCTCGCGCATCTCTTCCTTGATGACGCCCAGGATCTTCTCCTCGTGCGCCAGCAGGTCCTCGTAGTAGGCGATGGCGCGGCGCAGGCCGTCCAACTCTTCTTGGATCTTGTCGCGCTCCAGGCCGGTCAGGCGGCGCAGCTTCATCTCGAGGATGGCCGTGGTCTGCTCGGGCGTAAAGCCAAAGCGCTCGATCAGGCGGCTGCTGGCCTCGGAGTCGGTCTGCGAGGAGCGGATGATGCTAATGACCTCGTCGATATGGTCAAGGGCCATCAGGTAACCCTCGAGGATATGAGCGCGGGCCTGGGCTTTCTTAAGGTCGAAGCGGGTGCGGCGGGTGACGACGTCGACCTGGTGGTCGATGTAGTGCTGCAGCATCTCGCGCAGGCTCAGGCATTTGGGAACGCCGTTGACGAGTGCCAGGTTGTTGGCGCCAAAGGTCGTCTGCAGCGAGGTGTACTTATACAGGTTGTTGAGCACGACCTGCGGAATGACGCCCTTCTTGAGCTCGATGACCAGACGGATGCCCTTCTGGTTGGACTCATCGCGCATATCCGAGATGCCCTCGATGCGTTTGTCGTTGACGAGCTGGGCGATCTTCTCCTGCAGGGTGCCCTTGTTGACCATGTAGGGAATCTCGGTAAAGACCAGGCGGTTGCGGCCGGTCTTGGTGGACTCCACATGTGCCTTAGCACGCACGGTAATGGAGCCGCGGCCGGTCTCGTAGCTCTGCTTAATGCCGGCGCTGCCCATGATGATGGCGCCGGTGGGGAAGTCCGGACCTGGCATGATCTGCATGAGCTCGTCAACGGTGGCGTCGGGGTTGTCGATCAGGTAGCAGGTGGCCTCGATCGCCTCGGTGAGGTTATGCGGGGCGATGTTGGTGGCCATGCCGACGGCGATGCCCTGGCTGCCGTTGACCAGCAGGTTGGGGAAGCGCGCAGGCAGCGCCACGGGCTCGGCAAGCGATTCGTCGTAGTTGGGCTGCCAGTCGACGGTATCCTTCTGCAGGTCGCGCAGCAGTTCCATGGCGGGCTTTGCCAGGCGGCTCTCGGTGTAACGCATGGCCGCCGCGCCGTCGCCGTCGATGTTGCCGAAGTTGCCGTGACCGTCGATGAGCGGCGTGCGCATGGAGAACCACTGCGCCAGGCGGACCATGGCCTCATAGACCGCGAAATCGCCGTGCGGGTGGTACTTACCGATAACTTCGCCGACCGTCCAGGCCGACTTCTTGTGCGGTCGGTTGGGGTAGATGCCGCTCTCGTTCATCGCGTACAGGATGCGGCGGTGCACCGGCTTTAAGCCGTCGCGCACGTCCGGCAGGGCGCGCGCCGTGATAACCGACATCGAATACTCGATGAACGACTGCTTCATCTCGCGACCGAACTCCGAAATCTGGAGCTGGCCGCCGTTGATATCCTCGCCGGCCGAGGCGCCGCGATCGACTTCGCCAAAGCTCTCCTCGAGCTCGGCGTCGTCGTCTTCTTCCTCATCATCATCGGCATCGGGGTTATAGGCGTCCGGATCGCCGTCCTCGCCCTGCTCAGCACGGGCAAGCAGGCGCTTCAGATCATCGGGCATACCGGCATCGCCGGCCTCGTCCATACCCTCGTTATTGTTGATATCGTCTGCCACGTTACCTCCTCTTAAGCGTCAAGGAATCGTGCATCATGTGCATGCTTCTCGATGTACTCGCGGCGATAGCCGACCTCGGAACCCATCAGCTCGCGCACGGCGCGGTCCGCCACCACGGCGTCCTCGATCGACACACGCTGCAGAATGCGGGTCTTTGGGTCCATCGTCGTCGAGGCAAGCTGTTTGGGGTCCATCTCGCCCAGGCCCTTGTAGCGCTGGACGGTATAGCCCTTGCGCTTTTTGGTGATCTTGCCGTCCTTGGCCTTGCCGTCCTCGTCGTTATCGTCGGGGTTCAGGCCCAGACTCTGGATGGTGTCGCGCAGGATCTCGTCTTCGGGCTGGCGGCCGTTGGGATACACGTAGTGAATCTTGTTGCGCACCTTAATGCCAAAGATGGGCGGGCAGGCAACATAGACGTAGCCGGCATCGATCAGCGGACGCATGTACTTGTAGAAGAACGTCAGTAGCAGGATGCGGATATGCGCACCGTCGACGTCTGCATCGGTCATGATGATGATCTTGTGGTAGCGCGCCTTGGTGATATCGAAGTCGCCGCCGTCGCCGGCACTCGTCGTGACGCCGCAACCGATCGCGGTAATCAGCGACTGGATGGTGTCACTCGAGAACGCGCGATGGTCACCAACGCGTTCGACGTTCAAAATCTTGCCGCGCAGGGGCAAAATCGCCTGGATGTCTCGGCGACGGCCGTCCTTGGCCGAACCGCCTGCCGAGTCGCCCTCTACGATGAAGAGCTCGGTCAGCTCGGCATCGCGCACCGAGCAGTCGGCGAGCTTACCGGGCAGGGACGCCGTCTCGAGCAGGCTCTTGCGGCGGGTCGCCTCGCGCGCCTTGCGGGCGGCATTGCGCGCCTTGCAGGCCTGCTGCGCCTTCTTGACGATCTCGCGAGCGGGCTTAGGGTGCTCCTCGAGGTAATCGGCAAGGCCGTCGGTCACGATCTTGAGCGTCAGCGCGCGCATATAGGAGCTGCCGAGCTTGGCCTTGGTCTGGCCCTCAAACTGCGGATCGGGCAGCTTGACCGAGATAACGGCCGAAAGGCCCTCGCGCACATCGTCGCCGGTCAGATTGGCGTCTTTTTCCTTGAGCAGGTTCTGCTTGCGCGCATAGTCGTTGATCACGCGGGTGAGCGCGGTGCGGAAGCCCTCAAGGTGCATGCCGCCCTCGGGGGTGTAGATGTCGTTGGCAAACGACATGACGTTCTCGCCGTAGCCGCTATTCCACTGCAGGGAAACCTCAACCTCGCCCATCTTGGCCACAGGTGCGTCCGGGTCCGATTTGCCCTCGATGTAGATAGGCTCCTTAAAGGCCTCGGGGACGTCCTTGCCCTCGTTAAGGAACTTGACGAAGTCGATGATGCCGCCCTCGTAGCAAAACTCCTCCACGTGGGGAGTAGACTCGCGCTCGTCAGTCAGCACGATTTTGAGGTTCTTATTGAGGAACGCCGTCTCCTGCAGACGGTTGTGCAGCGTATCGAAATCGTAGATGCATGTCTCGAAGATCTCGTCGTCGGGCCAGAAGGTGACGGTGGTGCCCGTCGAATCCGAGGTGCCCACGACCTCCATCTTCTTAACGGTCTTGCCGCGCGAGAACTCCATCTCGTAGGTGTTGCCGTCGCGACGAACCTGAACGACCACGCGCTTGGACAGTGCGTTGACGACGGAGATGCCAACGCCGTGCAGGCCGCCCGAAACCTTATAGGCCGAGTTATCGAACTTACCGCCGGCGTGCAAGATCGTCATGACGACCTCGAGCGTCGGGATCTTTTTAACAGGGTGCTCGTCGACGGGGATGCCGCGCCCGTTGTCGACGACCGTGATGGAGTTGTCGGCGTGGACCGTCACCTGGATCTCGGTGCAGAAACCGGCCATGGCCTCGTCGACGGAGTTGTCAACGATCTCCCACACCAGGTGATGCAGACCGCTGGCGCTCGTCGAGCCGATATACATGCCCGGGCGCTTACGAACGGCCTCGAGACCTTCGAGAATCTTAATCTCGCCGCCATCGTAATCGTTTTCGTTTGCCACACGTCCTCCTTCAGTCAAGAAAATGTGTACAGCCTTACTAGTTTATCGTAAAAAAATACCCTCGGGAACGAGGGTATTTGGCTCTACAAGGCCACCAGATGCGATTTAAGGCTCTTTTTTGCTTTCTACGCCCTTGGCCCACTCGGCACTGGCTCTCATGGCATTCTCGAGGGCCTCGCGCAGTTTTTGGTCTTCGATGGGCGCCACTTGGCGCTCAATCTCGGTGCGCTCGGCCTCACTTAGGTCGGCGTGCGGGGCCGGCGGGCGCTCGGTCGTCGCCGGGCGCAGGCGCTGCTTGGCGGCGGGCGGCGTGTGACCCGGCGCGGTGGTTTTGAACACCAGGCCGTCCACATGCGCACCGGCGCGCTCCATGCGCGCGCGGATGATCTCGCGCAACAGCGTCATTTCCTGCGGCCACGAGGGCGAATCGAGATATACCAGCAGCTCATTGGACTCGGGCAGGTAGCGCAAGCCCGTCACATGCCGCCCCTCGCGCGTGCCCGAGCACACCGCGTTCCACGCGCGATAGACCGCGCGCGACTCCTCGGCAGCCTCCATCTGCGCGCGGCGCTCAGGTGTCGCGGCCGCCAGGATGCGCTGACGCTCTGCGTTCAAAAATCCACTGAAGGCAACCGTTTCGCTCTCGCGCTCGTAATTAGCACGTCTCACCCATGCTCACCACCTTGGCTCGATCAAGCAGGTCATCGGTAAAATACCCCAGGTTGGTCGTGGTTATGACCGTCTGGATATCATCGCCGATCAGCCGCAGAAAAGCACCGCGGCGTTCGCCGTCGAGTTCGCTCATCACGTCGTCCAAAAGCAGCAACGGGGCGGTGCCCAGGACATCGCGAGCCACGGCCACCTCCGCCACCTTCCAGGCCAGAACCAACGTTCGCTGCTGACCTTGGCTGGCAAATGAACGGGCGGAGCGACCCGCCACGGTAAACTCAATCTCATCGCGATGCGGTCCCACCAACGTCACGCCGCGGCGAATTTCCTCGTCGGCGTGCTCATCAAGGGCAGCCAGCATGCGCTCGTACGCCCAGCCCTTCAGCTCTTCGCGATCATCGACCTGGGGCAAATCCCCCAGCGTGGACGTATAGGTCACGTTGGCAGCCTCACCGGATGCCACTTGCCCGTAGGCAGTGTGCACATGGCCCGCCAGCCGGTCGAGCAGGGCCAACCGGTGCACAAGCAGGGCCGAGCCCGCGCGGGCAATCGAATCGTTCCACGCGCCGAGCATCTCGCGACAGCACCAGGTCTCCTTGAGCAGGGCGTTACGCTGGGTCACGCAGCGTCCATAGGTGCTCGCAAGATCGGCATAACGTGCGCTCAGCTGCATGCCAAAGTCATCGAGGGCGGCGCGGCGCACACTGGCGCCTCGCTTAACCATGTCCAGATGGTCGGGGCAAAACAGCACGCTCGGCAGAGCCCCGCGCACACCGGCGGCAGAGCACCTCTTGCCGTTGCGGCTAAACGAGCGCTTACCGTCCTCCACGCTCAATCCCATATCAAGCACGCGGCCGTCGCCCTCGAGCCTCAGCTCGACCTTGCACGAGCCCACGCCATCATGGACGAGCTCGGCTGCGGTCGGATGCCTAAACGAGGCGCCGCTCGTCAGCAGCTGCAGCGCCTCTATGAGATTGGTCTTTCCCGCCGCGTTGGGTCCCGCAAGTATCGTCACGCCCTCGTCCAGGGCAAGGCGATAACTATCGAAGCTGCGGTAGTGCGCGACGGAAAGATCGCGGGCGAACATGGTCATAGGGCGGTTGCTAGATGCGGACCGGCATAACCAGGTACAGGTAGTTGATCTTGTCGTAGGACTTGAAGATGCCCGCCTGCGAGTAGCTCTTGAGCTCCAGCGTGATCTCCTTCTCCTTGGACAGGGCATTGAGGCAGCCGAAGATGTAGTGGTAGTTGAAGGCGATGGTGCCCGACTCGCCCTCGGCCTCGACATCGATCGTCTCCTGCGCAAGGTCCTGGTCATTGGAAATGGAGGACAGGCCCATCTGCCCGTTCTCGACATCGATCTCGAACTTGACGGCGGGGTTGGCGCTCGCGATAACGGCCACGCGCTTGAGGGCGGCGTTAAAGGCGGCGACGTCAATCTTGACGCTCGTCACGCACGAATCGGGGATGAGCTGCTTGTAGTTGGGGTACACGCCCTCGATACGACGCGACACGTAGGTGGTGTTGCCGGCCTCAAAGACGACCTGGGTGTCGGTAGCCCCGATCATGATGGTCGCCTGGCTGGCCATGATGTTCAGTGCGTCGTTAAAGGCGTCAGCCGGAACGTTGAGCTCAAAGGAGCCCTCGAGGGTCGAGGTCTCGACCTGCGTATCGCACACGGCCAAGCGGAAGGAATCGGTCGCCACCAGGCGCACGGTGTTGTTCTCGACCTTCATGTGCACGCCGCCCAGGATGGGGCGAGCCTTGTCGGTCGAGGTGACGCGCCACACGCGGCCGACCATCTCGGACAAGATATCGGTCGGCAGCTCCACGGCACTCTCGATGGCATAGGCCGGAAACTCAGGGAAGTCATTGGCATCGAGCGTGTTCAGGCGGAACGAGCTCTTCTCGCAACTGATCAGCACCTGGCGCTCGGACAGCTCAAAGGTGACCGGGGCATCGGGGAGAGTCTTGGTGATATTGGAGAGCATCTTACAGGGGATAACCATCTCGCCCTCTTCTTCGACATGCGCCGCGATGCGATGACGGATCGAGATGGTGTAGTTAGAGGTCTGGAATTCCAAGATGCCGTCTTGCGCCTTGACGAGCACGCCCGACAGGATGGGAAGGGTGGATGCCGAAGCGACACCCTTCATAACGACGCCGATGGCTTGTGTAAGCGAGCTCTGGCTGACGGTGAACTTCATCTTTTAATACCTTTCTATAGATATAAATATCTTAATAATAGTAATAGCACTGACGAAACTGTTGATTACTCACAAAGACGCAGGTCAGACCCAGAAAGAGAATCGACAGCAACCTGTGTGCAACAGGGGTGGTTTTCCACGTTCAAAACCTGCGCAAAACTTTTCATCACCGCGGATTGGGTTTTAGACACCTTATGCCCGTGGTTTCGACAAGTTTTCAACAGGTGTCTCTATTTCCCTACGAGCGTAGTGTAATTTTATCGCGCAGCGACTTGAGGTCTTCGGTGACGGTGCGGTCTTCCTGGATCATCTTCTGGACCTTTTTGTAACTCGTGCTGACGGTCGAGTGGTTGCGGTTGCCAAATTCGGCGCCTACCGCCGTGGTCGTCATCTCGCACATTTCGATGGCCAGGTAGATAGCGATATGGCGTGCTTTGGCGATATTGGCGTTGCGACGCGGGCCGATGAGCTCCTCGTGCGTCACGCCGTACTGCTCTTCGATGACGGACTGAACCGTTTGCACGTTGATCTTTTTGGCCGATGTGTCGAAGTACTGGCTGGCGATGGCGTCGATATCGTCAAAGGTGAGCTCCCCGCCCTCGCGCTCGCGGTCGCCCGCCTCGCCGGCGCAGCGCTCGCAGAAGCTCTCGAGTTCGCGGATGTTGGTGCCCGACACCTCTGCCATGTGCTTAAAGTGCTCATCGGTCAGGTGCCCGCCGTCGCCCCCGTAGGCCGCCAACAGTGAGTCGTCGCCTGCCTCGGGAGCGGCGACGATGGTGTTCTCGTAATAGCGCTGCAAGATCTTGTATTTCATCTCGTAGCTGGGCTCTGCGACCAGGCAGAGCATGCCGGCGTTGAAGCGGCTGGTCAGGCGCTCGTCCATGCTCAGGTCCTTGGGGGCGCGGTCTGCCGCGATGACGACCTTCTTGTTGTTGCGGATGAACTCGTCCATGAGCTGGAAAAAGTAGTCCACGCTCGCGCGCTTGCCGATGATGTTTTGGATGTCATCGATGATGAGCACGTCCACGCCGTGGTACGCCTGCATGATGGGGGCGTTGCTCTTCTTTTGGCGGTCGAACTCGGTCATCAGGTCGTCCAGATATGCCTGGGAGTTGGCATACTTGACCTTGATCTCGGGCGACTTCTCGGCGAGCTCGTTTTTGATGGCAAGCAGCAGGTGCGTCTTGCCCAGGCCCGATTTGCCGTAGATAAACAGTGATGTGCATGTGCCGCGCTCGTCCGCGAGGGCGGCAAACTTGAGTGCCGAGCGATAGGCATGGCTGTTCTCGGGGCCGTAGACAAAGTTCTCAAAGGTAAATTTTGAGTTCGCGGCGAGCGGGGCTCCATCCGTATTCTGCTCGGCCGGCACGGTCGGTGCTGGCATGGGCGAAGCGGGGGTCGCAGCTTGCGTGGATTTAGTCGGCGCTCCGCCCTTCATCTGGTTCATCATGCGACGAAAATCGTCGGCCGAGAGCGTGTTCTTGATTGCAATGCCCGAATCCGCGCCCGCCGCTGCGTCGTGAGCGATGGGCATGTGCGTGACGGGTGCGTTCGTTGACGTCGCTACCGCGGTCGGCAACGGCGCCATGGTTTCACGGGGAACATCGCTGTGCTGGTGCTCGATTGTCGGCACGTCGCCTGCGGAGGCCGGCACCGCCGGGGAAGCAGCGGGAGCCGTGGCGGGCGCCGTCGCGGCAGCGGATTCCGTCGCGGCGCCTTGCGGTGCCACGATGTCGAGCGCAATCGGCGCAAAGGCGATTTCTTCTAGATAGGCCTCAATAGTCGGCTGATGCTTTTTGAGCTGCGCGATGGCAAAGCGCGAGGGGGCCTCGATCGTGAGCGTATCTTCGGTCAGGCTTATGGCGCGCGATTGCCCCAGCATGTTGATGAGGCGTGCATCTTGGCCGTCGCGCTGACAAAAGGCGATGGCATCCCCCAGGATGATGCTTGCTTCCTCGTCCACTGTCTCTCCCGTTCTTTAGCTCTGAGCTCGCACGCGAGCGGCGCCGAGTTCGGTCAGATGGTATTTCTGGCCATGCTTGATGACCAAGCCGGCCTGCGCCAAGTCATTGAGCGTGCGTGACCAAGTGGGGGCCGAGTTTCCAAACGCCCTCGCCAGATCGGTTGCACCGCACGCTTGATTTTGCGCCAGATAGCCCAGCGCGGCGTTGCCGCGGTCGCTTACGAACACGTCCGGTTGTGGCTGCGCATACTGATTTGCTGCATTAGGATACATCATTTGAGCTGCTGGTTGTTGAGAACTCTGCATCGGTGGCATTTGCTGTTGAAAACTTTGAGGCCACTGTTGGTAAGGCTGCGGAGGCATCTGCTGGGCCCAAGGGCTGTACTGCTGCTGCGGCATCTGCTGGTACGGCTGCTGATATCCCTGCTGGTACTGCTGCGGGAACTGCTGGCCATACCCCAGTGGCGGCATCTGCTGATATGGATATCCCTGTTGGTACGGCTGATAGCCCATTTGCTGGCCACCCGGTGCCCCCGTCGCCTGCTGCATTGCTGCTGCATCCTGATCCGCCAGCGGCACGGTCTCTGGCATGTTTGGCGGCATCGACATCGATGTCGCCTGGGGCTCTTGTGTAGGAAGCATTCCGGGATGCTGCATCTGCCCCACGGGGGGCTGCATCTGCTGCGTTGCCATGGGCTGCTGCGCAAAAGCTCCCGGCAGGGGATATGTGGGCTGCTCCGTCTCGGGCCGCACGGAAGCACCGCGTCCGCCGGCGCGCTCGATTTCCTGCACGCGTTTAGGGTCCAGGCTTACCGTAACCACGGTGCCGTTGCCCATGTTGTCCTCGATGGATACGGCACCGCCGGCGTTTTCCAAATACTCCTGCACCATGGGAAACCCTGCTCCGGTTCCACGGATATAGCGCTTCATCTTGCTGTTTGCGCTGGTAACGCCAAAGTCGAAAGCACGTTCCTTGTCGTCGATGCCGGGTCCTTGGTCAGCAAAGCGGATGGTGTCTCCGCCGTCCAGAATCGAGATGATGGGCTCGGCAAAGTGTGCGTGGATAAAGTTTTCGACAATCTCGCGGATGACCATGAGCGAGATATGGCCACCTTGTTCTTTCATGCACTGGTAGACGGTGTTGGTCGTCTCTTCCAAATACGTGCGGACATCTTGCGGATCAATGACGATCACCCGCGGTGTCGACAGCATGTCGTCATAGACGGCGATGCGCGCGGCGTACATGGCTTTTGGCGCCTGCGTGGTCGTCTGCTCGCCTTCCGCACGCTCTTCGCGCACGCCGGTGATGTGCTCGTTGTCGGGTGCCGGGTCTCCGGAATCGACCATGGTGTAAAAGTCGTCAGACATGCCGCTCGCAATCTTTCAAAAGGTTTCGAACAAATAGTAGCTCACCGTGCAACGTTTCTCATCTTTCGACAACTTTTCAAAACTTGTTGAAAACTTTGGAAAACGGGCGAAAAGTTCTCAACATTGCCAACATGACCTGTTGAAAACTCGATGAAATATCGTGAAAGGTTGCCATGAGGCGCAAATTTCGGTTGTGCTTATGGGGGAACCGTGTGAACTGCGCAACCTTTTACCTTTGATTTCTTGACATTTGAACATTGATTTCCCTACAATCTTCAAGCTCACGTGTCTATATCTGCGTCCGCGTCCCCGCGGACACTCGAAATGCAGCAGGAGGAACTTAAGATGAAGCGTACGTATCAGCCTAATAAGCGTAAGCGTGCCAAGACCCATGGCTTCCGTGCCCGTATGGCCACTAAGGGTGGTCGTGCCGTGCTCGCCCGTCGTCGCGCCAAGGGCCGCAAGCGTCTCACTGTCTAGCAGCGATACACACATCTCGCATGAAGACTATTAAGTCTCGGCAAGATTTCGAGCATGTGTTCAGTCAGGGGCGTCGTTTCAATCACCCTCTGATTCGAATGACCATATGTGAATCGGTTGGCGAAGGCGACTCCGGAAGGGTCGCCTTCGTTGGTGCTAAGCGACTCGGTTGTGCCGTCGTGCGCAACCGATCTAAGCGTGTGATGCGCGAGGCCGCCCGCAGCTGCGGATTTCCCGTTGCGGGTTATGACATCATCTTGTTTGCAACTCCCAAGACGAGGGTTTCCTCGCCGCAGGAGATGGACAAGGCGTTGCGTTCGCTTATGAAGCGCGCCGGCGTTGCCGGGGAGGAGCGATGAGCAATCACGTTTTGCGACGTGTTGCCATCGCTCCTATTCGCATATATCAACAGGTTATTTCGCCCTTATTGCCTGACGCCTGCATTTATTACCCAACGTGCTCGCAATACGCCATCCAGGCGATTGAGAAGCACGGTGTTTTGAGAGGCTGCTGGCTTGCCGTGAGGCGCATCGCTCGTTGCAATCCCCTGCACGTCGGCGGTTATGACCCTGTGCCCTAGCGGGCACTCGCTATCGGAGGAAAACTTACATGTGGGATTGGATCGTTAACATCCTTTTCGAGCTGCTCAAGCTCATCCAGACCTTTGCGGTCGACTGGGGCCTGTCCATCATCATCCTGGTGGTCATCATCCGTCTGCTGCTGACGCCGCTCATGCTCAAGTCGACCAAGTCGACGGCTCGCATGCAGGTGCTGCAGCCCAAGATGCTCGAGATCCAGGAGCGCTATGCCGACGATCCCCAGCGTCAGGCCGAGGAGATGCAGAAGTTCTACAGCGAGAACAAGTTCAACCCCATGGCTGGCTGTCTGCCGCTGCTGATTCAGATGCCTATCCTGTTCGCCCTGTTTACATTGCTGCGCAACCTGCCGCAGTACTTTAACGACGGCACGTTCTCGTTCTTCAACATCCTGCCCGACCTGACCACCACGCCGAGTGCTTCCTTTGCCGATGGCTTTATGGTTGCACTGCCTGCGCTGGTTTGCCTGATCCTGTTCGCCGTTCTGACCCTGATTCCGCAGCTCTATATGTCGCGCAACCAGACCGGCCAGCAGGCTCAGAGCATGCGTATGATGGCCGTTGTCATGACGGTCATGATGCTTTGGATGGGCTGGAGCCTTCCCGTTGGTGTTCTGCTGTACTACGACGTCTCGTCTGCTTGGCAGGTTATCCAGCAGATTTTTGTGACGCAGAAGGTCATCGACAAGGCGAAGGCCGATGAGGAGGAGCGTCTTAAGAACGCTCCGCTGCAGGTTGAGGTCACTCGTCGAGAGAAGAAGCCGCGCCCGCACAAGAAGAAGTAGTGGGATATCAATCTTATTTAGGTACCTAACTTTTGGAGTACGTTATGTCTGAAGAGATCATCGAGGATATGCTTGAGGAGGTTGCCCCGCAGGTCGCGGGCGATTATCCCGAGATTGCACAGCGCTACAAGGCTGGTGAAGAGCTGACCGATGAGGAGCTCGACACCATTGCCGATGTTGCTATTTCCATCCTGCGTTCCATCCTTTCGCACTTCGATGCCGCCAACTCTCCTATCGATGAGTATGAGGGCGACGAAGGTGAGCTGATTTTGGATGTAACGGCTCCCGACCTTGCTGTTCTCATTGGCCGTCATGGTCGCACCCTTGATGCCCTTCAGGTTATGTTCTCTTTGCTGGTGAGCCGCAAACTTGGCTTTAGATATCCGGTTGTAGTGGACGTCGAGGGATACAAGAGCCGCCGTCAGGACAAGGTTGCCTCCATGGCTCAGTCTGCTGCCGAGCGTGCCATTCGCACTCATAAGAGTGTTTCGCTTCCGCCCATGAATGCCTACGAGCGTCGACTGGTTCACATTGCACTTCGTGGCAATGATGCCGTCGATACTCATTCTGAGGGTTCTGACCCTGATCGCCATGTGGTGATTGTTGCTCGATAATCTACTCGAGTTTATGCTAAGGGGACGTGGTTTCCACGTCCCCTTTTTTTGTCAAAAGTTCTCGATACGCTGATTTTTGTCAGAAAGGAGCTTTCGTTGTTAGTACTTACTGATCAGCAAGCTGACGAGATGTTGAGTCGTCTAGCTTTCTATTGCAAAGAGTATTCCTTGAGCGTAACTGATGTTGAGCTGAGGAAATGTATTCAGCATTTGGATTTGGTTCTAGAAACAAATAGGACAACCAATCTCACCCGTATTCTTAACGTAGAAGATGCTGCAGTACTTCATATCCTCGACTCACTTGTTTTGCTCCCCTATATCAACAAGGCTCCTGAGGGAGCTTTGCTCGATATGGGAACAGGTGCGGGCTTCCCTGGTATTCCATTAACCATAACCACGCATCGTAAAGCTACTTATATTGACTCTGTTGGCAAGAAGGTTGATGCGGTAAATTCCTTTGTCCATGCTCTTGGATTGAAACATGCCCATGCGGTTCATGATCGTCTTGAAGAATATGCTCGGAGCCATAAGAAGCAGTTCTCTGTTGTAACCGCCCGCGCACTGGCCCCTCTACCGATTCTTGTTGAATATGCGGCTCCGTATCTGAAGGATGGAGGTCTATTTGTTATAACCAAGGGCAATCCTTCGGATGAGGAGCTTGCTTCCGGCATGTCAGCAGCTAAGATTTGCGGCTTCACTTTGCTTCTGAATGACGCAATTGATTTGCCTGAAGGCTTGGGTCACAGGGAGTTCATTGTTCTTAAGAAGAGTCATCCAGCATCTGTCTCATTGCCTCGTGCAAATGGCGTGGCAAAGAAGAATCCGCTTGCCTAGATGTTTCACGTGAAACATAATGGATACTAACAACTTGCAGTGTTTCACGTGAAACATGGCGGTTGATATCGATTCGGAATGTTTCACGTGAAACATCCTCCGTTTGACAGCTTTAATACACACCAGGAGGGACCGTGGGATTTCGCGACGTTAAGCGTTCTAAGAGCGCAAAAGACACGCGTATCATTGCAATCATCAATCAAAAAGGCGGCGTCGGTAAGTCAACGACGGCCGTAAACCTTGCAGCAGCACTGGGTGAGCAGGGTCGTAAGACACTGATTGTCGATTTTGATCCGCAGGGAAACAGCACCAGTGGATTCGGAATTGAAAAAGAAGACCTTGATCACTGCATCTATGATGCATTGTTGAATGATGTGCCGGCAGAATCGCTTGTTCTTGATACAAATTGTAAAAAGGTATTCGTTATTCCGGCTACAATTCAACTTGCAGGCGCGGAAATTGAGCTCGTAAGCGCAATTGCTCGTGAAACCCGCCTCAAAGATTTGCTTGAGCCGATTCAGGACGAGTTTGACTTTATTTTCATTGACTGTCCTCCTTCGCTCGGCCTGCTTACTATCAACGCTTTGACCGCAGCAGACAGCGTTTTGATTCCGATCCAGTGCGAATATTACGCACTCGAGGGCGTTACGAAGCTGCTTGAGTCAATGAAGATGGTCAAATCACGGCTGAACAAGGGCTTAGACACCTATGGTGTGCTTATGACCATGTATGACTCGCGTACTTCACTATCGAATCAGGTTGTTGAGGAGGTTCAATCGTACTTTGGTGATAAGGCGTTTAAGACGCTAATCCCCCGTACGGTTAAAATCTCCGAAGCTCCGTCTTTTGGAGAACCGGTAATTACCTATGCACCTCAAAATAAGGGTGCAAAAGCATATATGAACCTTGCAAAAGAGGTGATCAAGCGTGCCTAGTGTAAAGAAACGTGGCGGATTGGGACGTGGACTCAATGCTTTGGTCTCAGAGGCCGAGTATGAGACCGGCGGTTCGGCTGCATCTGCTTCAAATGCCGCATCTGAAACAAAACTACCTATTGAGGATATCGTTCCCAACCCTAATCAGCCGCGAATTCACTTTAACGAAACTGAACTTCGCGAGTTGAGCGAGTCAATCCAAGAACATGGCGTTTTGCAGCCGCTTTTGGTTCGCAAACATGGAAACGGCTATGAGATCATCGCTGGTGAGCGTCGTTACCAGGCGTCAAAGCTTGCTGGCCTTGAAGAATTGCCAGTCATCATTAAAGAGGTAAATGATGAAGAGATGCTGGCTCTTGCTCTTATCGAAAACCTTCAGCGTTCTGATCTGAATCCCGTCGAAGAGGCTAAGGGCTATCGCCAACTCATTGATGCCAGCGGGATGACCCAGGAGGCATTGTCCAAGGCAGTAAGCAAGTCACGCTCTGCAATTACAAACTCGCTGCGTCTTCTCGATCTCCCCGAAGTAGTTCAGCAGATGATTTTTAAGGGTAAACTTACTGCTGGTCATGCACGTGCGATTCTTGCAGTTCCCTATGAGGACGCGCGTATTCGACTTGCAGAGAAAGTTGTTACAGAGGGCCTTTCCGTAAGAGCGACAGAAAATCTTGCTCCGTTGTTTTCTGCCGGAGAGACACCTAAGACGCCGAGGCCTGCAACGCCTCAGTCTTTTAAAAAGGCTGCCCGCGTGCTTCGTCAGGTTTTTAATACCAACGTGCGTGTGAAGAGCTCGCGTGGAAAGAATAAGATTGAGATTGAGTTTAAAGACGAGGAAGAGCTCTCTCGTATTCTTGGCGAAATGATTCAGTTTGATCAAGGAGGCCAAGATGAGGAATAAGATTTTAACAGCGATTGCATTGGTGACGACTGTCGCGGCTGGTGCCTTTGCTGGCTATAGGATCGCTACAGACGATGAACTTCGAGGTCGTTTGCTTCGTAGCGCGCAAGATATCGTCGATACTTCCAAAAAGAAAATGGATGTTATGACAGAAGATGTTGCCATGCGTACTGCTCAGGTAACGAAGAATCCCAAGATTAATCAAGGTTGGGTCAGCAACCAATGGGAAAATGTAGGCTATTAGGTACCTAACAATTACTCAGCATATTTTGAGGGGTCCTTGTCTGATTCATGAGACAAGGACCCCTTATTTTGGCCGTAAAAATGGGACAGGTAGCAGCTGATTCAAAATTAAGGTCAATAAATGAAACGACCCCGGTTGCATATTCTGTAACCGGGGTCGTTCGATGTTTCACATGAAACGTTTCGGGATGCGACTCCCCTATGCGTTCTTCTGAACTTTGAAGCGCTGCTTCAGCTGTCCGCAAGCGGCGGCAATATCGTTACCACGGGAGTTACGAATCGTGGTCTCGATGCCACGGGACTCAAGACGACGCTGAAGATCCTCAACCTTATGAATCGGCGACGGCTTGAGCGGGCTACCCTCGATGTCGTTAAGCTGAATGAGGTTAACGTGGCACAGCGTTCCCTCGCAGAAGTCGCAGAGCGCCTGCATTTCGGGATTCGTATCGTTGACGCCTTCGATCATGGCATACTCATAGGTCGGGCGGCGGCCGGTCTTCTCGGTGTAGAGCTGAAGCGCTTCGTGAAGGCGAAGCAGCGTGTACTTCTTAACACCGGGCATGAGCTTATTGCGCGTCGACTGGATGGCGGAATGCAGGGAAACGGCAAGCGTGAACTGCTCGGGGATGTCGGCAAATTTGCGAATACCGGGAATAACGCCGCTGGTAGAGACGGTGAGGTGACGAGCGCCGATACCGATGCCATCGGGGTCGTTGAGGATTCGCAGCGCCTTGAGAACCTCGTCGTAGTTGGCAAACGGCTCGCCCTGGCCCATGAAGACAACGCTCGTGGCGCGCTCGCCAAAGTCGTTGGATACATGAAGTACCTGGTCGACGATCTCTTGAGCGGTCAGAGAGCGCTTGAGGCCGTTGAGACCGGTAGCGCAAAAGGCACAGCCCATGCCACAGCCTGCCTGGGTGGAAACGCAGACGGAAAGCTTGTTACGACGGGGCATGCCGACGGTCTCGACGGAAACGCCGTCGTGGTACTCGAGCAGATACTTGCGAGAGCCATCTTTGGAAACCTGCTTGGTGAGTTCAGTCGGCGTGTCAAAGGCGAAAGCCTCTTTAAGCTGCTCGCGGAAAGCCTTGGGAAGGTTGGTCATATCGTCAAACGAACAAACGTTCTTCTCAAAGACCCATTCGATGAGCTGCTTCGCGCGGAAGGCGGGCTGGCCAAGCTCGGCCACGAGCTCGCGAATATCGTTTTGGCTCAAGTCGCGAATGTCCTGAGATTTAGTCCTGGGATTCATGGAAGCCTTTCGATTTTGGGGAAACGTAGAGGGTATCGCTACAATATGGTATCAGCTGCAGAAATTATAGAGGAGGAGTCTGCCCATGCCGGGTAAAAGCCTAGAGAACATGCACGTAGCGGTCTTGGCGGGCGGTCATTCCGCTGAGCGCGAGATCTCGCTCAATTCGGGAAAGAACGTCGTGGTTGCCTTGAAGGAGGCCGGCTACACTTCGGTGGAGCTGCTCGACACGGCTGCCGATGATTTTATGGTAACCATGGCGACCGGCGGCTTTGACGTGGCGTTTATCGCCATGCACGGTGCCGGCGGCGAGGATGGCGCCATGCAGGGCGCCATGGAGACCCTGGGTATCCCCTACACGGCCTCGGGCGTGCTTGCCAGCGCCTGCGGTGCCGACAAGGAGGTCTCTAAGCTCCTGTACGCCAAGGCGGGCATTCCCATTGCCCCCGGCCTCGCGCTCGAGGTGGGCGATGAAGTCGATATCGATCATATCGTCGAGGTTTGTGGCGAGCGCTGCTTTGTGAAGCCGGCCGTCAACGGTTCCAGCTATGGCATTTCCCTGGTCCATGAGCCCTCCGAGCTGCCCGCGGCAATCGCCAAGGCGTTTGCGTACGGCGACAAAGTGCTGGTCGAGAAGTGCATCGAGGGTACCGAGATCACCGTCGGTGTGTACGGCGAGGACGACGTGCGCGCTCTGCCGATTGTCGAGATTCGCAAACCCGAGGACTGCGAGTTCTACGATCTGGACGTGAAATATGTCGACCCTACGGACATCCATCGCATTCCGGCGCAGATTTCACCCGAGAATTACGCTCGCGCTCAGGAGCTTGCCTGTGCTGCTCACAAGGCCCTCGGTTGCCTGGGTATCTCGCGCAGCGACTTTATCGTGAGTGAGGACGGCCCCGTTATCCTCGAGACCAATACCATTCCCGGCATGACCGATACGTCGCTGTATCCGGACGAGATCCGCCACACCGACGACATGACGTTCCCGCAGGTCTGTGACAGCCTGATTCGTATGGGCCTTCGTCGAGCGGGCATTGCATGCTAATCGAGGACGCGGTTTCGTCAGGAACGCCGCAGTTTGTCATCGACTCCTATGCCACGCTTGCCGAACGCGCCAAAACGCAGTCCTTCGGCCTTATCGAGGAAGATGTGATTGTCCTCGATACCGAGACCACAGGTCTTTCGGTGCAGGACAATGAGCTGATCGAGATCTCGGCGGCCCGTCTTTCGGGCCGCGAGGTCGTCGACCGCTTCGATACCTTCGTGCATCCCAAGCAGCTGATTCCCGCCGAGATCACCGAGCTCACGAGCATTACAAATGCCGATGTGGCAGATGCCCCGTCGGCCGTTGAGGCCGTAGCCGCTCTCGCCGATTTTGTCGGTGGTTGCCCGGTAATCGCACATAACGCCACGTTCGACCGCTCGTTTATCGAGTCGGTCAAAGGCGGCGTCAACGTGAGCGATATCTGGATCGATTCGCTGGCGCTGTCGCGCATCGCGCTTCCGCGCCTGGCATCGCACAAGTTGTCTTTTATGGCCGATCTGTTTGGCTGTGACTCGGTATCACACCGTGCCAATGCCGACGTCGACGCCCTGTGTGGCGTATGGCGCGTGTTGCTCGTGGCGCTCACCGACTTGCCTCAGGGCCTCATGGCGCGCCTAGCCGACATGCATCCGGATGTGCCTTGGTCCTATCGTCCTATCTTCTCATTCTTGGCAGGGCAGAACCCTGGTTCTATCTTCTCTCTCAGCGCCGCTCGTGCTGACGTTCTCAAGGCCGATCGCGCCGACGATCGGGTGGACGCCGACGAACTGCCGGTCCTCAAGATGCCGAGTCGTGAGGAGATTGAGGCAGACTATGCGCCAGGTGGCCTGGTCAATCGCATGTATCCCACCTACGAGCCGCGTGATGAGCAGATCGCGATGGCGCTCGAGGTCCGCGATGCGCTGGTCACGGGCACTCATCGTGTAATTGAGGCGGGCACGGGCGTCGGCAAATCGATGGCCTATCTGGTGCCTTTTGCCGAGGCAGCGCGCCGTAACAACATCACGGTTGGTATTGCGACCAAATCGAATAATCTTGCCGACCAGCTCATGTACCATGAGCTGCCAAAACTTGCCGAGCAACTGGACGGTGGTCTGTCATTTTGCGCTCTCAAGGGGTATGACCACTATCCATGCCTGCGCAAGCTTGAGCGCATGAGCCGCGGCCAGGTCGAGATTACCACCAAGCGCGATCCGGCGGACACGCTCACGGCGGTCGCGGTCATTATGGCGTACGTCTGCCAATCAGCCGATGGCGACCTCGACTCGCTCGGCATTCGGTGGCGCAGCGTCAACCGCCCCGACTTTACGACGGCCTCGCGCGAGTGTGCTCGTCGCCTCTGCCCGTTTTTCCCTGATAAATGTTTGGTCCACGGCGCTCGCCGTCGTGCAGCGCATGCCGACGTGGTGGTCACCAACCATTCCCTGCTGTTCCGCAATGTCGCGGCCGAGGGCAGGATTTTACCTCCGATTCGTCATTGGGTAATCGACGAGGCCCATTCCATCGAGCGCGAGGCGCGCCGTCAGTGGGCGCGCGTGGTGTCGGCGGACGAATCACGCGTTCTGTTTGAGCGCTTGGGTGGCTCGAGCACCGGTGCGCTAAGCCAGGTCTCCCGTGATTTGGCAACCTCCGAGGGCTCTACGCTCTATCTGGGCCTTACTGCCAAGGCGACGTCGACGGTTGCGCGCGCGAGCATGGCAATCGCCGACGTGTTCGATGGCGTTCGCGAGCTCGGCCGCCGTGCCCGTGGGGGTTATGACAATGCCAATCTATGGATTGGCCCCGAGCTGCGCGAATCTGACGACTGGCATGATTTCTTACAGTCGGCCTACGCTGCCATCGACGTATTGGAACAGGCTGACAAGAGCGTCGACGCGCTGGTGCAAGCCGTCGCCGCCGACAAGCCCGAGGTTGTTGTCGACCTAGGTGATATCTCGCGCCGCCTGCACGAGCTGGCCGAGAACCTCAAACTCATCATTGATGGCACCGATGAACACTACGTGTATTCGCTGCAGGTCAATCGCAGGCTGCGTGCCGGCGGAGAGTCAATGACCGCAGAGCGCATCGACATTGGCGAGGCCTTGGCAACCGAGTGGCTGCCCGAGGTTCACACGGCTATCTTTGCCTCGGCGACCATGACGGTGTCCAAAAGCTTCGAACACTTTAACCACGCGGTCGGCCTCGATCGCATCGGCGCTTCAACATCCTCATCGCTGCACTTGGACTCGAGCTACGACTTCGATTCGAACATGGCTGTAGTCGTTGCGGGCGATATCCCCGATCCGCGCGATCGCGAGAGCTATCTTACGGCGCTCGAGCGCGTGCTGGTCGACGCCCATCTTGCCATGGGCGGATCGGTGCTCACACTGTTCACCAATCGGCGCGACATGGAAGACCTGTACGCCCGCGTTGAGCCCAAGATGGCCCGTGCGGGTCTGGAGCTCAACTGCCAGCAGCGCAACTCATCTCCTCGTCGCCTGCGCGATCGGTTTATCAACGAGCCGACTTCATCGCTTTTTGCGCTTAAGGCCTTCTGGGAGGGGTTCGACGCCAGCGGCGAGACGCTGCGCTGCGTCATCATTCCCAAGCTGCCGTTCTCGAGTCCCACGGACCCGCTCTCGTGCGAGCGCAACCTGCGCGAAGACCGCGCTTGGGCGCGCTATTCGCTGCCCGAGGCGGTGCTCGAGGTCAAGCAGGCGGCCGGCCGCCTTATCCGCTCGTCGACCGATTGCGGCGTGCTGATTCTGGCCGACCCGCGCCTGGTGACGAAGGGCTACGGAAAGAAGTTCTTAACGTCGCTGCCCACGAGCTCCTACCAGCGCATCGAATCGGCGCAGATCGGGCACTATCTGCAACTGTGGCGCGCACGCCACGAGCGGCGGCGCTAAAGCGGACAGACGAGGGTTTTTGCCATATCGCACAGGCGCTTTGACAGGGCGGGGTCATCCAAGATGCGGATGGCTCCGCCCGCTGCGATTACCTGGCTCAGTAGCCAACGCTCGGAGCCGTAATGCACAGTTACCGTTGCCATGTCTGCCCCGCCGCGCTCGATTAGGGTGATGCCGGCCCAGTCCAGATGCTCCGCCATATCGAATGGCATCAAGAGCTTTGCGCTGCGCTGCGTCCGGGCAAGGGAATCGTGGAGGGATGCGACGTCCGGTGTGTGAGGCACGACGGAGTCTTCCGTCAAGGCGAGTCCCTCGATTTTATCCATGCGATAGGTGCGCTGCTCATCGACTGTGATGTCCCAGGCAATCAGGTATGTTTGGTCGCCGTTTGCCGTAATGCGCAAGGGGTCGACCAGACGCTCGCGTGGCCGTGCATCGTCCATCGAGCGATATGAGATGCGGCAGCGAACGCCGTCCTGAATGGCACAGCTCAGCTGCTGCCAGTGCGACCCGTGGTTGACGGTGTCAAAGACGCGCTGGTTATAGCCGAGCTCTTCGGGTAGAAGGGCGTGTCGAATCCGAGCTGCCGTCTGCGGCTCGATCCCCAACGATTCAAGTTCGTGGTTGAGCACAGCGCCCTCGGCTGCACTCAAGCGCAACGGTAGCACACGCCCGGCGTCACCAGTGAGGACCACACGCTCGCCGTGGCATTCGCAGATGATGCGCGCACCAGATTCTCGGTCCGCGAGCGTCGAGACGATCTCGAGAATCTCGTCGAGCGATACTCCCGTGATGTCAAAGCGGCCGCAAATCTCGGTTCGTGTCATGCCGCTCTCGCCGGCGGCGTAGAGGGCCTCCATGATGTCGATGGCGCGCGAGAGTCTCTGCTCGCTGGTGAGTTTACGCACGGGCATACTCGTGCACCGTCCTTTCAATGAGGTGGTTCCACGCCTGCTTGAGCGATTTGGGGGCCATGGGCCTCATGCCGTCCATGGCGTGGGCCATGCAAAATGAGGCGGCGGCTTCAAGGTCGCGCACGTCAACGGTCCAGATCCATCCCGCATCGGTGTGTGTGAGCTCACCTCGCCCGCGCGTGAGGCCGTTGATCATATCGATCTGCGTCTGAGGGGCGAACGAGAACGTGGCTGCAACGGGCGGTCGGTCGGCGAAATCGAATTCAAAGAACAGATAGTCGTTGAGATTGAAGTCCGCAGGGATGGCGTAGGCCTTCGAAGGACGCCATGCGCGAACGATACGGTCGCAGCGGAATGTCCTGATGTCGTCGGTGACATTGTCGAGGCCGCAGAAGTACGCCACGCCCTCGCGTTCGAACATGCCGTAGACACAGACGGTACGTTCTTTCTGCTCGCCGCGTCCGTTCTGATATAAAAATCGCAGCGCGCATCGCTCGGCAAAGGCGCTCCATACCGCATCGACGGTGGGAGAGCGGCGGATCGGTACTTCGTCCACCGTCGTCCTGCCGGTGAGGTAGGCAATTTTGGAGCGAATATCGGCAAGCGGCGCGGCAAAGGTGGAAGAGCCGGCCGCTAGCGTCTGGTCGATGGCGTTGAGTAGGATATCGGCGTCGTCTGCGGTGATGAGGCCGCCTGCAGCAAACGTGTGCTCGCGGTCGATTGTCCACGAGCTTTCCTCGGTCTCCTGCGCACCGGCGGGGCGAACCTCCTTGATTAAGATGCCACGCTCGAGCAGTTTGTCACGATCGCGCCGAAACTTGCGCTTATCCGAGTCGATATTGCCCGAGCCATATCCCAGGTCAGAATCCAAGACGATCTGCTCGGTCGTCAGCGGTTCGGGGGAGCTGTTGAGCACAAAGAAAAGATTGAGGATGCGCTGAGCCGTTTTATCGAAACCGGGCTCCGAATTCCCCTTTTTAATTGTCGCGGTCGCGTCGCTTGCCGTCATAGAGTCCTCGCATGAGAAGGTGGTTTGCTGCCATGATTTTAGTCCGATATGGAGATTAGGCTATATCCTTGTCCGCTCGAGGCGTTAAGATGGCCCGAATTCGGTCGTTTGCGCTCGCTCGGGGTATACTTTCGACTATATACGGTTCTAATGTGCATGCATTGGGCCTATTTGTCGGATTATGGATGTGGAGCGCACATGGCGAACACCCAGAACTATATTAACCACCTGCTGCAGAACACCGGCATTACGCCGGCATGCAGCGAAGAAGAGCGCTTGGCTGCCGAGGATATCGCTCAGATCTTCCGCAACCACGGCTTTGACCCCGAGGTTCAGGAGTTCAATGCCCCGGCGCCCAGTAGATTGGCATTTGCCGTTACCGGTATTCTTGCGTTTGCCGGCGCCCTGCTGATGGGCATCGGCGGCGGTATCGGCTTGGTCGGCACCTTGCTGGCCATTGTCGGCGCCGTTCTTTACGTGCTCGAGCGCACGGGCCACCCCGTGGTTTCGCGCCTGGGCAAGACGGGCGTGAGCCAAAATGTCATCGCCTACCACAAGGCCTCGGGCCCGCTCGCGTCTCCGCGCAACCGCCCGGTGGTCGTTGTCGCACACTACGACTCTCCCCGTGCTGAGCTGCTCGCCCGCGAGCCCTATGCTTCGTATCGTGCGCTCATCGCCAAGCTGTTGCCCGTTGCCACGATTGCCCCTGCTGCCGTTGCCATCCTGCGTATCCTGCCGCTCCCCGGCGCGCTCAAGGTTCTGCTGTGGATTGTCGCGATCCTCGCTTCCCTCGTTGCACTTGCCAACGCGGCAAACATCATCTCTAACCGCCACGTTCTTCCCTATACGTCCGGCGCGGTGTGCAACAAGTCTTCTGTCGCCGCTATGCTCGGCGTTATGGACAACGTTGCTCCCTTCCAGGGCGAGAACGAGTTTCCCGACGATGTTCCGTTCGATACCTATTTTGGGGAGCAGAAACGTCGTGCCGAGGAAATGGCGCGCGCGGCGGCGGAGTATGCCGCGGCCCAGCAGCAAAACGACTACGGCAACACCATCGAGTACGAAGAGCCTACCTACGCCGAGGACGAGTTCGGTCAGCCGATTGCTCCCGACGCTCAAACCGAGCCCGAACAGGGCGAGGCTTTTGACGAGCAGATTGAGGGCTTTGAGGGTGCGTCTGCCGACGAGACGCTGATTGGCGCCATCGTGCCCGAGGATCAGAATCAGGCTGTCCAGGCCGAAGAGTTCAATGACGAGGTTCCCGCTGCTGAGCCGGCGGAGGAGCCTGCCGCGGCCGAGCCCGAGCCCAAGCTCTATCGCAACGCCGCCGGCAACATTCGCTTTGGTTCGGATGCCATCCGTGCACTCGGAATGCTTCCCGAGTCCTGCACGCTCGATTACGAGGAGGGCGAGGAGCCGACGTTTGAGCCCGAGCCTGCGCCCGTTGTCACTGCGGATGATGAGTCTGCCGCGGTTACCGCTGCCGTTGCCGAGCCCGAGGCGGTGTCTGCGATCGATCCCGCGGCAGGATTGGACATTTTGGCTCCCGCCGCGCCGGCGCAAGACGTTGCGGACGAGTCTGACGACGATTACGTTGAACAGCCGAGGCGCGTGTCTTACGAGAGCGATACTGATTTCTCTGCCGAGATTCCCGCGGCAACGCCCCATGCCGATATTGCATCCGCGTTCTCTTCGATTGGCGCCAGCGCTTCCAGCTTCTTTAAGGGTGCGCTTGCAAAGGGCAGGAAATTTGTCGACGATTTCGAGGAGAAGCGCGCTGCCGCACGCGAGGCTGCCGAGCAGGAGGCTATCGCTCAGCAGCAGGCAGCCGAGGCGGCACGTGAGCGCGCGGCGCAAGAGTTTGAGCAGAACGAGGCTATGCAGTCCGGGCCCGTCGACGCTGCCGAAGCTACGACGTCCTTTGAGTCCCAGCAACCGACGTCAGCGGATGTTGTTGAGGCAACAACGTCTTTCGAGGCTCAGCAGCACGTCGATAGCACCATGTCGTTTGATGCCGCGCAGTTCGATTCCACGATAACGTTTGAAAAGCAAGGCACCGCAATTGCCGAGCCCCTTCCTGTTTCCGATGAGCAGGGCGACGCGGCGGGCGATGGCGAGCCCATTGATGCTGCCGAAATTCAGGATGCGACCGAGGACGAGTCCGTCGAGGCCAACTCTGACGAAGAGCAATACGCGGCAGCCGATCAAGGTGATTCGACCGAGGTCGAGCAGGAGGAAGTGCCTGCGGTTTCCGAGACTCCCGAGACGGATGAGTCGAGGCCTTACTCCACGCAGATTTTCACCATGCCGACCCCGAGTGGTTCCGGTGCCACGGTTGCCAATGTTGCTCCCACCCAGGACGAAACGGTCGATTCCCTTATGGCCCAGATTTCCTCCCAGGCATCGCCGCGTCCGCAGATAAATGTTCCCGATCCGGCGTCGGCACCGTCGCCTGCACCTTCCTCGTCTCTGCTGGCTTCGGTCCCCGATCCGTCGCTGCCGTCGATGAAGCAGGCAAACGTTGCGTCTCGCACGTCGCTGTTCGACCTTCCCGATCCCTCTGCCCAGGTCAACGACCCCTTTGCTACTGC
Organism: Collinsella sp.; assembly: GCA_018370025.1. Taxonomy (GTDB): domain Bacteria; phylum Actinomycetota; class Coriobacteriia; order Coriobacteriales; family Coriobacteriaceae; genus Collinsella. The sequence continues at coordinate 48,165 of JAGZBF010000012.1, forward strand.
CCAGGGTCCCGAACCCACATCGGCACCCGTTACGCCTTCTATGCCCGTTGCGTCGGGCGCGCAGCCGATCGAGACCATTTCGGCTCCCGCCCCAGCGGCACCCAAGTCTCGCAAACGCGGCCTGGGTGGCCTGTTCGGTCGTAAAAGGAAAAACGAGCAGGACAGCATGAGTGATTGGCTGGGCGTCGAAGACGATTACGATGCCAAGAAGTCCGGTCGCGGTATCGGTTCGTGGGATAACTTCGAGGACGATAACGATGGCTGGAAGGGCGGCGCTACGTCTTCCGATGGCGCTTCTTCCGAAGATATGCTCTCGGCTGTCGCCTCTATGGGCGATGATGAGCTGCTCGGTCACGATATCTGGTTTGTGGCAACGGGCGCCTCGGATTGTGATGGCGCTGGCATGAAGGCCTTCTTGGCTTCGCATCGCGATAAGCTCCGCGGCGTATTCTTTATCAATCTTGAATCCGTCGGCGCCGGTAGGCTTTCGGTGGTGACGGTCGAGGGCGAACAACAACTGCTCAAGGGCGATCGCCGCATCATGAACCTGGTCAGCAAGGTCTGCAAGTCGTTCCATGTCGATTGTGGCGCGCTCGAGATGCCCTATGCCAAGACCGATGCCTATGCTGCGCTCGAGGCGAGCCGCCGAGCCCTTACCATCGCCGGCGTGGACGGCACGCGTCTGGCTTGCGCTCGTACCGAGGACGACCTGCCCCACAATGTCAACCCGACGAACATTGCTACGGTATCCGAGGTCGTGACCGAGGTTATCCGCCGTTCGTAGACGGAGCTCTAAGGAGTCAACGTGTTTTCGTATATTAAGCGCCATTGGCCTGTCTACGTGATTTTGACCTTGATTGCCATTGCGTTAGGATTTGGGGCTGCCTACATCGTGGGTGCAAAGGGCTCGACCCCCGCCTCCGCAATCAGCGAAGAGGTGGAGCAAGAACAGAGTACGGGTGCCGATGGGATTCCTGAGTCCGAGCAGGCAATCGTTGATGGTGGATCTTCGTCTGCAGAGTAGATGCGGCGATTTAAATGATTGAAAGCGGGCGAGCCAGGGGACTGGCTCGCCCGCTTTTTCATCGCGCTAGCGCTTCTTTGGGATCGACCTAAGGCGAGCGAACCATAGGGCTGCGGCACCCGAGGTCAGGAGCGCGGTGATGCAAGCGGCGATGGGAACTGATCCTGTTGCCGGTAGGTCCTGCGGTAGGGTACAGCGTTGAATGACGCTGTCCTCGTCATGTGACTCAAGTTTATCGCCGCCGCCGTTGCGGCAAAGATCGACGCGCGCGCTGTTGGTGAGTGCGGTTTGGGGCGTATAAGCCGACGTTGCCTGCATGTGTACGACTGCGCCCCGAGCGTCTGTGCCAAGGATTGCTTTGGCATCGTCAAGGTCGTCGTGCTCATCTTTGAGATCATCGCGGGTCCAAGAATCCGCATCGCTTCGAGTCGTAAAGTCGGCGGCTACCGCACCGTATTCAATTCGAATGCCTGTTACGACGGTATTGGATGCAAGGTCGAGCTCTTCCACCTCGAGTGTGGTGGATTCCGTGGTCGAGACATCCGCCTTCCAGAGGTGCCAGCCGTCGTAATCGACGAGGCGGCAATCCTCACCCAGACTTTCCCTTACTTCGTCGGACTCAAGCCAAGGATTTTCGTGCCCATCGTCAAGTGTCGCGTTTGCCGGCTCATCGACGTCTGTCGAGTCCAACGGCGTCGTGCGATACCACACGTTGCACAGACCGTTGAGGTCGCCGATGGCGACGGGGGTTTCGATTGAGACGAATCTCGCTGTATCGTCCTCGGCACACTCAAGATCATCGGTAATTGTGAACTCATCAACCCAGGTAGCTGAATCGTTTCGAGCGTCGATGGTATAGGAGAAAAGCCCATCCGTATTGGTTTGCATCGCGGCACGGTTTTTACCATCGCCGTTAGCCAACAGGCCCTTTTCGATAGGTTGGACAAGTTCCTGACGCTTGTCGACCTGCCCCTTGATCTCGATGGGCGCATCCTTCATCGCGACGGATTGGACTTCTCCCGTATCCTTTATTTCAAACGTTATCTCCTCGGCAAGGTCATAGGTCCGCGGAGACATCATTTCGCGCAACGAGTAGGTGCCGGGTGCAAGATGTTCGACGCGGTGCGGCTTGTCGGATGAGGTCCAGGAGTCTATTTCGGTTTTATCGGGACCATATAAGGTGAGCTGTGCGCCTTCCACTTCCTGCTCACCGCTTGCATCGACCTTGGAGATATCAACCCTGGTGTAATCGTCGGATACGTTAAGCCGTGCTTCTACAACGGGTGTTTTCTGGTCGGCATAAGTAAGGTCGACAATATGGGTTGTCTGATCGAGCAAGAAGCCTGCCGGCGCTTGAGTCTCGACAACCTCGTAGCGTGCGGTGCCAGATCCCAGTGGGAGGTTGTCCGCGCGTGCTTCTCCAGTTTCATCCGTCGTGACGGTCGCGACGGTCTCACCGTCGAGCGCGGCAATGCTACCGTCGGGGCGCACGATATCACCCGAGGCACGGATCTCAAAGACGGCGCCCGCGAGGCTGCTGCCGTCTATGGCATCGGTTTTAACGATCCTGATGTTTCCGGTCGCGGCGTGGTCATAATACGAGGCGATTGCAACGGGCGTTAGGTTCATGTCGGCGGGTATGTTTACCTCGATCTCTTCGCCGACAAGATAGGGCTCTTTGGCCGAGGTTTCGCGTACATAATAGGTGCCCGGCATGAGCGATTCGGGCAGTGTGACGGTGCCGGTCGCGTCAGTCGTAAAGGTGTCCATTACGTTATGTGCTGGATACCAGCAAGTTTGTGAGACAGGTTCGTGATTGCTGTCGAGGAGTTGGAAGGTGAATCCGGCTAGGGGAACAGAAGCGCCTGTTTGGGCATCGCGTTTTACAATCTGGAGATGCGTCGACAGCGCGTGGTTGTCCACAATATATTGAAGCTCGGCCCCGTCGGAAATCTGATTGGCCCCGACGGTCCATTCCCCTGCACGTTTAAAACCCTCGGGGACGGTTTCCGGAACCTCGCGAATCGTGTAGCCGGCACGGTCGTATGGGACAGCTCCGTGGACACCGGCGGGTCGCTTGCCTGTGCCGAACCATGCTTCGGGCTGATCTTTGGTGGAGGCAAAGCCATAGATGTTTGTGGTCAGTGTGCCAACAACCTGCTGAGAGCTGTTGCTGACAACCTCAAAGACAACACCACCCGCCGGCTGCTCCAGGCCGGATTGGTCGCTATTGCCGTAATCCTTGAATTTGGAAATCTCAAGGTCAAACGCAATGGGGATATCGGAAATGCGGGATTCGATCTCGACCACGCCTGAATCGCCGAGCTGGTCGGCTCCAACGGTATAGGTCCAGCTGTCGTTGGATGGCAGGTAGCCCTCGGGGGCTTTTGATTCGTAGATGGTAAAGGTTCCTAAGGGGACATCGGCGAGGGTGGCCCGACCGCTTTCGTCGGTCGTGAGGATTTGTGCCCATCCAGGGGTTGATTGCGACACACACGTGAACTCTGCTCCTGCGAGTGAAGATCCCACCTGGGGGCCGGCATTCGTCGCGGCATCGAGTTTTACGATACGCAGGTTGATGGTGCCGGGCTGTTCATCAATGGCGACCCGCCCGCCGTCATTCCCCGTGGTAAAGGCAATACGATCACGACGGGGGACATAGCCGGCCGGCGCCTTCGTTTCAACTAGGTAGTATGCCGTGTTGGGCAGAAGTGTTGCTTGCGCTCGACCGTTGCTGTCCATCTTGATGGTGCCGACACGCGCGCCGCTGGCGCTCTCAAAAATATCGAATGTTGCCCCGGTAAACTGATAGGTATTGTTTCCGCTGGTAATAACGGTGTTAGCAGACTGCTTTTGGAAGGAAACAGAGACCGCCGGCAGTACATAGAGCATGTCTTGACGTTTGCTGCCGCCCGATACGGCCCCTAGATAGCGTCGCGCGCGGTGCGGAGCGGCTTTGATGCTTCCTGATTTTGCGCTGTCGTGGAGCCACCGCGCAGCCGCCACGACTTCATTGTCGGCGGTAAAGTGTCCGCTCTTGGTTTTACCCTGAGCGGTCGTGTAGGAGTAGGTGCCGTCGACATGGGTAGTGCCGTTGAGCATCCATACGGCAAGCTGGGTGGCGGCGCGGGCGCGATCGGGTGAAAGATGGTAACCGCCAAACGACGTGGTGGTTGGATATCCGTGACAAACGATTGCCGCGAACTCGTCGTCGAGCCACACCCAGCCTTGATCAAAGTTGAGCCATGGGCCGCCCGGTTTGGTGGGGCCGGGGCGCTCCTGGTTCATGCAGTAGGCAATCGAGGTGTCTTGAGCTTCATACTTGCCGATGAAGAAGGGTCCACAATCATCGCTAATAGTGCGGAAGCCGAGCTGGTCGTAGCCATCGACGGCAAATGCGGCTCCCGGTGCCAGGCAGCCGAAAAGCAGGAAGAGGAGCAGGAGCAGCGGACCTGTTGCGATTGCGCTGTGGACAGAGTGCGTGGGTGCGTTGGACATGGCTGCTCCTTATCCCTCGTGCGTCGCACGGGGAGGCTGCGACGCGTAGGATGAGGCTACCCCCGAGGTTCATGCGGGTAAGTACCGGAGCCTGACCAAAAGCTTGCCCAATTCCTGACAAATTGAGCTCAAATACAACAATCAAGCAAAAGTGCAGGTAGAAGATAGGGAGAACAGGAGGTTAAAGGTCCTCGTCTCCACAATTGACGCGATTTTCAAACGAATCTCCACAGCTAAAACAAGCATCGCCACCCTTGTATCGAACAAGACAACCGCGTTATACTAGCCAACACACAAGCGGGCATCGCCAAGTGGTAAGGCATCAGCTTCCCAAGCTGACACTCGCGGGTTCGAGTCCCGTTGCCCGCTCCATTCGAATTTCAGGCACGGTAACGTTTCGTTACCGTGCCTTTTTCAATAAAGTGCCGGGACTCGAACCCGACAGGGTGCGAGCGTTAAATAAACGCGAAGCGTTTATAGCGAGCAGGCAAGGTCGCCGATAGGCGGCCGCAGCCGGTGCGGATTTGCGAAGCAAATACGCGGACGTCCCGTTGCCCGCTCCACCGAGCGCGGGAGAACTCGGGACGGCCAATTCAACAAAGTTTTCCCCATCGTCTCCGTGAATCCGAGGAGATCGCCGCAGCCGGTGCGCGTCCGCGACGCGGGCGCGCGGATGTCCCGTTGCCCGCTCCATCGAGTACGGGGGACCTCGGGAACGTCGGGTCCAACCCGCTGTGCCCGTGCGTGTGCGCGGACCGGGTCTGCCGACCGCAGCCGGTGCGTATTTGCGAAGCAAATGCGCAGACGTCCTCATGGTCGCTCCAATTCCAAAATGTTAGGTTAATGCCTACTGCCCATACTTGCACCTGCGCACGGTACAATGGTTGGGTTACGACCAACGTGCCAATAACCAAAAAGGAGCCGCTATGATCGATCGCTATACCCGCCCGGAGATGGGACACATCTTCTCCCTCGAGAACAAGTACGCCATTTGGCAGGAGATCGAGGTTCTGGCCTGCGAGGCCCAGGCGGAGCTCGGCAAGATCGGTATTTCCAAAGACGAGGCCCAGTGGATCCGCGACCATGCCAACTTTGAGAAGGCGAAGGTCGATGAGATCGAGGAAGTCACGCGCCATGACGTCATTGCCTTTCTGACCAACATGAAGGAATACATCGATGCCGATGTTCCCGAGGGCGACCCCAAGCCCAGCCGCTGGGTTCACTATGGCATGACCAGCTCCGATCTGGGCGACACGGCCCTGTGCTACCAGCTCACCCAGGCCTGCGACCTGATCATCGAGGATGTCAAGAAGCTCGGCGAGATTTGCAAGCGTCGTGCCTTCGAGGAGCGCAACACGCTCTGCGCCGGCCGTACTCATGGCATCCATGCCGAGCCGATGACCTTTGGCATGAAGTTTGGCTCTTGGGCCTGGGAGCTCAAGCGCGATCTGGATCGTCTTGAGGACGCCCGCAAGAACGTTGCCTTCGGTGCTATCTCGGGCGCTGTCGGCACGTATAGCTCCATCGAGCCGTTCGTCGAGGAGTACGTCTGCGAGCACCTGGGCCTGGTTCACGACCCGCTGTCCACGCAGGTTATCAGCCGCGACCATCACGCCTATCTCGCCGGCGTTCTTGCCACCACTGCGGCCACCTGCGAGCGCATCGCTACCGAGGTTCGCAATCTGCAGAAGACTGATACGCTCGAGGCCGAGGAGCCGTTCCGTAAGGGCCAAAAGGGCAGCTCAGCCATGCCACACAAGCGCAACCCCATCACCATGGAGAAGGTCTGCGGCCTGTCGCGCGTCGTGAAGGCCAACGCCCAGGTTGCCTTCGATAGCGTCGCCCTGTGGCACGAGCGTGACATTTCGCACTCCTCTGCCGAGCGCGTCGCCCAGGCCGATAGCTTCATCGCCCTCGACCACATGTTCCAGTGCCTCATCCGCGTTATCGACGGCCTGCAGCTGTACCCTGCCCGCATGATGGCCAACCTCAATAAGACCCGCGGCCTCATCTTCTCCTCCAAGGTGCTGCTCGCCCTCGTCGACACGGGCATCACCCGCGAGGACGCGTACGCCATTGTGCAGGAGAACGCCATGGCAACTTGGCACGAGGTACAGGATTGTGTCTCCGGCCCCACCTTTAAGGAGCGTCTCGAGGCCGACCCGCGCTGCACCGTCAGTCAGGAGAAGCTCGACGAGATCTTTGATCCGTGGGACTTCCTCACCCGTATCGACACGGTCTTTGATCGTCTGGAGCAGCTGAGCTTCGAGTAGGTTCGGGCATAACGTTAGCTTTTTAGGGCGCTTTGCTGGTAATGTGTGTTGCCGGCAAAGCGCCTCGTTGCATTTAGGGAAAGACGGGGATAATAGTCGTCTCGAATAACATTCTGAGAGGGGATCGCATGATTTCGTTTGATTACAAGCCTCAGGGCGTGTGTGCTCGCAATATTCACCTTGACCTTTCCGATGACGGCAACAAGGTGATAGGCGTTGAGTTTACCGGTGGCTGCGACGGCAATCTCAAGGCAATCTCCAAGCTGGTCGAGGGCGCTCCTGCCGATCGCGTAATCGAGGTTCTCGCCGGTAATACCTGCGGTATGAAAAAGACCTCCTGCGCCGACCAGCTTACGCGCGCCATCGAGGCCGCTCGCGCCGAGATCGCCTAATGGGTATCGCCGATCACATCAAGAACGGAATATCGCGTCGCGGCTTTGTACTCGGTGGGGCTGCCGCGGGCGCTGCCACGGTGCTTGCCGGATGCTCGAAAAAAACGGGTACCAGCGATGATGCCGCCGGCGAGCCGCAGGTTATCAAGGACGATTCCAAAATTATCTCGATTACGGATGAGTACGAGGCAGTCGACATCGATCTTGAGCCGGCGGCGTCGTGGACGCTGCCTCTGGGTACGCTGCTGTACTACTGCGACGGCGATTACGCCGCGGCAATGATGGCGCCCGCATCGGCACTGCACGCCAACACGCTCGGTGTGCTCAACCTGGGCGATGGCTCGCTTACCACATTAATCGAGGATCCTATCGAGGGCACGGGATATGCATTCTACGATGTCCGTGCCGGCGACGGCGTATTCGCGTGGGTTGAGATGAACTTTGCCAATTCATCGTGGAAGCTCTACGCTCAAAATCTGTCGGGCGCTTCGCTCTCTGGCGACGTGGTTGAGCTCGATCGAGGTGGCAAGGACTACGATCCGCCGCTGTTTACGGCGTTCGGGGCATCAGTCATCTGGTATAAAATGCCTTCGGCAGGCGGCAATAAAACGAGTAGTGATTCGTTTTGCTATCGTCGCTCGCTTGATGAATCCAAGGCCGAGGTAATTTGGAAATCGACGGGCCGCTTTGCATCGGCCCCGCGCGCGAGCGACGGCATTTTGACCATCTCGCCGCGTGTCCGCAACGACGAGGGCGTCTACTACGGCATAACGGCAATCGATCTGACCGACGGCAACAACACCAAACGTGCCCAGCTAGTCCTTCCCTCGTCAGTCTCGCCTTTCGAGGCCGTATATATGGGCGATACCTTCGTGTTTTCTATCGAGGCGGCCTATAGTGGCGTGGGCAGCCTGGGCAATATGGGCACATATATCGGTAATGAGGGAGGGCCGTACCTCTTCCTGTCCCGCGAGCCGCTCGCATGTGCGGCTGGCAAGAAGAATAAATACCTTGTTAAGGTACAGGCGTCGCATTTCCTGATCGACACCTCTGCCAAGACCTATGGCTCGCTGCTGTCGCCCGACCGCGCTTTGGAGTATGGCGATTATCCAGCTACGGCGGGAAAATCGGACTCATTCCTTACGTACGCCACGGTGCGCAACAGCCAGGGTATACCAGAGACGGTCACTGCACGTCTATTCTCTCTTTAGTCTCCGAGGGGTTAAAAAGGCGTCGACAGGGGAATAAGCGCGTTGTGACTATGAGTACCGCCCGCCGAGCTATCGCACCCATGCGATACCCGGTGGGCTCAGGTGCGTTAAAATGAGCTTGTTCTTAGCTAATTGAGACAGGGGGGCCGTGTTATGGCTTCAGATGCAAAAAAGATTCTGCTGGTCGAGGATGAGAAGGCAATCCGTGACGCTGTCGCTGCCTATCTCGAGCGCGAGGGCTATTGGGTTGTGGGCGTGGGCGACGGCCAGTCCGCTATCGAGGAGTTCGAGAAGCATCAGTTCGACCTGGTCGTGCTCGACCTCATGCTCCCTAAGATTCCCGGCGAGCGCGTTTGCCGCACCATTCGCGACACCTCGGATGTCCCCATCATTATGCTGACGGCCAAGGGCGAGATCGAGGACCGTATTATCGGCCTCGAGCTCGGTGCCGACGACTACCTGATCAAGCCGTTCTCGCCGCGCGAGCTTGTCGCGCGCGTGCGTGCCTTGTTCCGCCGTGCCCACCAGGCCGATGAGCCGGCCGTCGAGGTGCTCGACTTTGGCGATCTGGTCATTGACATCTCGGGCCACAAGATTTTGGTCGAGGGCAAGGAAGTCGACCTGACGGCTTCCGAGTTCAAGCTGCTCACCACGCTTGCCCGTCACCCCGGCCGCGTCTACAACCGCATGGAGCTGGTCGAGAAGGTGCTCGGCTACGACTTTGAGGGTTACGAGCGCACCATCGACAGCCACGTGAAGAACCTTCGCGCCAAGCTGGGCGACGACCCCAAGAAGCCCAAATGGCTCTACACCGTCCACGGTGTCGGCTACCGCTTCGAGGCTCCGACCAAGACCGATAAGTCGGACGAGAAATAAAGGAAATCACATATGACACCTGCGCGCTTTGAAATCGGGCAAAAGCATAAGCAGGAGAACGAGGCGGGTTCCAAGGCTAGTTGGAACACGCCTCGTTCCGATTCACGGCCAACGATGAGCTATCCCTCGCGTATGGCCCTGGCTTTTGCCCTGACATCGCTCATGACGGTATTGGTGCTGGTGGGCGTAGTCTCCGTTGTATGGGGCACGGTTTTTACGGATTACACGCGCTCCAATATTGTCGAAATCGCCAATTCCGCTGCCGAAAAGTTGGCAACGTCATATGAGGAAAATGGTTCTTGGACCGCGGGGGAGCTGCGCACGGTCGCGACATCGAGTTTGGTGTCCGACGATCTTGGTATGCAGGTCGTCAATAAAAAGGGCGTCATCGTCTACGACGACTCGTGGCCCTCGGCAAGCGCTACTGCCGATGTACGCGAAAATCAGGCGACGACCGATGGTACGAGCGGAAAGAAGGCATCGCACAGTCCAGTCTCGTCTGCTCCCACCGATTCCAATAGTGTTGCCAACGTTGAGATCGTGACGTCCTCCGGCGAGCACGTGGGTCAGGTCAAATTGTGGGCGGTTGGCTCCGATGCCCTGCTCACCAGGGCAGACTCGGCATTCAGAGAGAAGACCTTTAACGCCATGGCCCTTGCCGCGGTTGTGGCCGTCTGCATCTCGGTCGTTATCGGAGCGCTCATGTCGCGCATGCTCACCAAGCCGATTCATCGTATTACCATCGCCGCCAAGCAGATTCGCGATGGAGACCTGTCCGCTCGTACGGGCTTGCGCGGCGACGATGAGATCGATCAGCTGGGAGAGACCTTCGACGAGATGGCCACCTCACTCGAAAAGGATATGAAGCACGAGAAGCGCTTGACCTCTGATGTTGCCCACGAGCTGCGCACGCCGCTCATGGCCATGCTTGCAACGGTCGAGGCCATGCAAGACGGTGTGTATCCCACCGACGATGAGCATCTGGAGACGGTCGCTTCCGAGACGCGTCGTCTGGCCCGTCTGGTGCAGCAGATGCTCGACCTGTCGCGCATGGAAAACAGTACCGCGCCGCTCAACCTGGAGCCGGTGGATATGGTGCCGTTTGTGCGTTCGATTGTGAATGGCCAGGAGCGCCTGTTTGCCGACCGTGACCTGCGTTTGCGCTTTGCAGATGAGACGCAGGGCCATGATGACGTTGTCGAGGCAGATCCCGACATGATCACGCAATGCGTTATCAACCTCATGAGCAACGCCATGCGTTACACCCCCGAGGGGGGTTGGGTCGTGGTGTCGGTGCTCAGCGACCGCAAGCACGTCGATATCGCGGTTTCGGATACGGGCATCGGTATCGCCAAGGATGATTTGTCGCGCATCTTCGGTCGTTTTTGGCGTGCCGACGCCAGTCGCGCCCGCGAGGCGGGTGGCCTGGGCGTGGGCCTCGCCGTGACCAAGCAGATTGTCGAGCGTCATCACGGCTACATATCCGTGGAGTCGGAGCTTGGAAAGGGTACGACTTTTACGATTCATCTGCCTCGCGAGCACACGGCGGACGCGGCATCTACTACAATGGAGCACTAGCTTTTCGCTATTCGGTGAAGGAGGGGTTTCGTCCCTGCCGCTCCGAGTTTGCGAAAACGTGCGGGAAAGAACCCGCATTACTGTCGTATTTTGGTAAGGAGTGACTCACGTGACAACGATGGAGCGTCGTCCGGATTCCCGTGGCAAGGTTCGTGATATCTACGATGCCGGTGAAAACCTGCTGATGGTCGCCACCGACCGCATTTCTGCGTTCGACTTTATTCTCCCCGACGAGATTCCGTTTAAGGGAGAGGTGCTCAACCGCATCTCGGCATTCTGGTTCGATAAGTTTGCCGACATCGTTCCCAACCACCTCGTCTCCATCGACCCGGCGGATTTCCCCGAGGAGTTTGCCGAGTATCGTGACTACCTCGCAGGCCGCGCCATGCTGGTCAAGAAGGCCCAGACGATTCCTGTCGAGTGCATCGTCCGCGGTTATCTGACCGGTTCGGGCAAGAAGACCTATGACGAGAACGGCACCGTCTGCGGCATTCAGCTGCCCGAGGGTCTGACCGAGGCCTCCAAGCTCCCCAAGCCGCTGTTCACGCCGTCCACGAAGGCCGAGATCGGCGACCACGACGAGAACATTTCGTTCGAGCGTTGCTGCGAGATCGTGGGTGAGGACATCGCCACGCAGATTCGCGACCTGTCCCTCAAGATCTACAAGGCCGCTGCCGAGTACGCCGCGACCCGTGGCATCATCATCGCCGATACCAAGTTCGAGTTTGGTGTCATCGATGGCAAGGTCACGCTGATTGACGAGTGTCTCACGCCCGACTCCAGCCGTTTCTGGCCTGCTGCCAGCTACGAGGAGGGCAAGATTCAGCCTAGCTACGACAAACAATTCGTCCGCAATTGGCTCAAAGCCAACTGGGATATGACGGGGGAGACCCCTCACCTGCCCGCCGAGGTCATCGATGGCACGTCCGAGCGCTATCGCGAGGCCTTCCAGATCATCACGGGCTCCCAGTTCACAAGCATGAAGGAGAACGCATAAGTGAGTACCCGTAGCGCCACGAACAAGCGTACGCAATCCCGCGAAGTTACCGGGGTTGCGCGCAAGTCCGCCGCATCTGCTAAACCCGCCCGCCAGGCAGCGAGCTCCGTTCGCGTCGTGCCGGCTTCGTCTAAGGCACGCCGCAAAGAGCTCGAGAAGGGTGAAAACCTGGAAGGTCTTTCCAAGGAGGAGAAGCGCGCCCGCAAGGCGAAGCAGCGTGCTCGTGAGGATCGTATCTACACGGTGTCGAATATCCTCCTCAAGCAGGATGAGGACTACACCAAGCGCCGTCGTATCTGGTGGGCCGTGCTCGCCATCGGCATGGTACTCGTCGTGGCAATTTGGGCTTCGTTCTACTTCGCTCCCGGCGGTACGGTGTCCAGTCCCGTCCAGATGGTCGGCATCGTTTTGTCCTATGTCATCATTCTGGGTGATTTTATCTACGACTTCGTTCGTATTCGTCCCCTGCGCAACATGTACCGCGCGCAGGCCGAGGGCATGTCCGAGAACAAGCTTAACGCTCTTATTGAGCGTGCGGCTGCCGAGGAGGACAAGAAGGACTCCAAGAAGAAGTAGCGTTTGCATTCATACTTATCGCTAAGATATAAGGCGCGTCGTTTTTGCGGCGCGCCTTTTTACTGTTCTATAGATAGATGGAGTGGCACATGATTCGAGCTGCCCTGACGGTCGAAGAGGCTCTGGAGGGCATGAAGGCCCTGGAGCCCAAGATTAAAAACTACGCGCGCCTGGTCGTCTGCAAGGGCGTAAACGTCAAACCCGGCCAGGAGGTTGTCGTTCAGTCTCCGGTCGAGTGCGCGCCTTTTGCCCGCGTGGTGGTCGCGGAGGCTTATGCCGCCGGCGCTGGCCACGTGACGGTCATTTGGGCCGATGATGCCGTGACGAGGCTCACGTACGAGCATGTCGATAAAAGCTATTTTGAGCAGACGCCCGAGTGGAAGCGCCTGCAGCTGGATTCCCTGGCCCAGGACGGTGCCTGCTTTATCTTTATCGAGGGTGCGGATCCTGCGGCTCTCAAGGGTATCGATCCCGCCAAGCCGGCTGCAGCTTCTAAGGCAAGGAACACGCAGTGCAAGGTCTTCCGCCGTGGACTGGACTACAACATCAACCCGTGGTGTATCGCCGGCGCTCCGGTCGTGGCTTGGGCGCGCGAGGTGTTCCCGGGAGACGCCGATGAGGTTGCAATCTATAAGCTGTGGAATGCGATTCTGCACACCGCTCGTGCCGATGGCCAGGACCCGGAGAGCGACTGGGAGCTTCATGACGCGGCGTTCGAAAAGAACTTGCGCTTCCTGAACGACAATCGTTTTGACCGCCTGCATTACACCTCGGCAAATGGAACCGATTTGACGATCGGTATGACGAAGGGTCACGAGTGGGCCGGCGGCAAGGGTAAGACGCCCGATGGGCACCCCTTCTTCCCCAACATTCCCACCGAGGAAGTCTTCACCTCGCCTGATCGTATGCGTGCCGACGGTATCGTGTATTCGGCTATGCCGCTCATTCACCACGGTAACAAGGTTGACGATTTTTGGATTAAGTTCGAGGCCGGTCGCGTAGTGGACTACGATGCCCGTGTGGGCAAGGCGACGCTTGCGAGCATTATTGACACCGATGAAGGTGCCGCTCATCTGGGCGAGGTCGCGCTCATTTCCAAGAACACTCCGATCCGCGAAAGCGGCGTTCTGTTCTATGACACGCTCTATGACGAGAACGCTAGCTGCCATCTCGCGCTAGGTGTCGGTTTCCCCGAATGCATCGAGGGTGGGTACGACATGTCCAAGGAAGAGCTCCTGGAGCATGGCGTTAACGTCTCGAGCACGCACGTCGATTTTATGATCGGCACGGACGACATCGATATTACGGGCATTACGCCTGATGGACGTGAAGTTGTGATTTTCCAGAACGGCCAATGGAGTTGGGAATAGTCCCAGACCGTGGTACAATGCCACCCGCGGGCCGTTAGCTCAGCTGGCAGAGCAGGGGACTTTTAATCCCAAGGTCCAGGGTTCGAACCCCTGACGGCCCACCATAGAAAAGAAAGCGATCGACGCCGGTTGGTCGCTTTTTTGTTGCCAAGGCATGGGTTCGAACCCGTCGGGGCGCGGAGCGCCGCAGCGGCCGCCTGCGGAGCAGGCTGAACCCCTGACGGCCCACCATAGAATAGAAAGCGATCGACTCCGGTTGGTCGCTTTTTTGTTGCCGGTGCACGGGTTCGAACCCGAACTTCTCTGTATATAAGAACGCTTGGCGAACAAAACCTGCCTTTTACCGACGGGAAACAAATAGCTGATGCTTTTGGAGTAAAGTGGCGCTCCAGAGATGACCGATGCCTTAACACCTATAAACCAGCTGGTCATCGCCAATATCAGAAGCTGCTGCTTCGAATACGGCCTCAGTGAAGCAACTGAGGGTTCTATTCATTTGTGAACAAAATATGGAGTGCGCGATTCCCGCCCCCGGGGGCCCTCCGGTCTGGCAATATATCTCCTTGCCGCGCGGCCCGGTCGGACCGGATGAGCCGCGGGGCGTGCACCTTGAGAACCGGATACTGCGAGGATGGACACTTCCGAGTGTCGCATCCGGGCAGACATCGAACCATTTGAAATGGTCTAACTTGGATTTGTTTTTCGCAAGGCCGCCGAGAGGCGGCCCCGAGAAATTCCTTTTC
>JAGZBF010000029.1:0-9081 GCA_018370025.1 Collinsella sp.
GGAACTCGTAGCTGTACAGGCGCTTGTTCTCGCCGAGCAGCTTGGGGATGATGTCCTTGCCAAAGTCGTGGCTCGATCGCTGGTCCAGAGCGTCCTGCTCGAGCGCCTCGATCAGCACGTCGGCCGAGAAGATGTAGATGCCCATGGACGCGAGGTTCGAATCGGGCTTCTCGGGCTTCTCGGTAAACTTGGTGATGCGGCCGTCCTCGGGGTCGGTGGTCAGGATGCCAAAGCGGCTGGCCTCCTCCCACGGCACGGGCATAACGCTCACGGTGAGGTCGGCGTTGTTCTCAATGTGCGTCTTGAGCATCTTGCGGTAGTCCATGCGATACAGATGGTCGCCCGAAAGAATCAGGACGTACTTGGGGTCGTTGGCCTTGATGTAGTCGAGGTTCTGCGTAATGGCGTCGGCCGTGCCCGCATACCAGGCGCCGCCGGTCTGCGTCTCATACGGCGGCAGGATCGACACGCCGCCGTCGCGGCTGTCCAGATCCCAAGCCTCGCCGGAGCCCACGTAGGCATGCAACAGGTAGGGACGGTACTGCGTCAGAACGCCCACCGTGTCGATGCCCGAGTTGGAGCAGTTGGACAGCGAAAAGTCGATAATGCGGAACTTGCCACCAAAGCTAACCGCCGGCTTGGCGATCTTTTGGGTGAGTGCCCCCAATCGGCTGCCCTGTCCTCCTGCGAGGAGCATCGCGATGCATTCTTTCTTACTCATCGATTTCTCCTTCTGTCATCGATGTTCTAAAACCCATTAGCAACGGGCGCGGCGCTCGGTCGCGCCCGTCGAGTAATGCCGTGCTGGCATAAGGGAGCTCGCGCGCCTTTACGCGTGCCAGATCTCGTCGCGGTACTCGCGAATGGTGCGGTCGCTCGAGAACCAGCCGGAGGAGGCGGTGTTGAGCAGCGCCTTGCGGTTCCAGGTCTCCTGGTCGCCGTAGCTGCCGGTGAGCTTCTCCCACGCATCCACGTAGCTGCGGAAATCGGCCATGACCAGGTCGGGGTCGTTGTTGTTCATGAGCTCGTTGTAGATGCTCTCGAAGTTGCCCGAAAGGCCCGCAAAGGTGTTGTCCTTGAGCTCGTCCATTACGCGGCCCAGACGCTCGCGATCGTTGTTGAGCGTATCCCACGCAAAGTAGCTATTGGATGCCCAGAGCTTCTCGACCTCGGGGGCGGTCAGGCCAAAGATGGCCTCGTTCTCGCGGCCAGCCAGGTCGGCGATCTCGATGTTGGCGCCGTCGAGGGTACCCAGCGTAATGGCGCCGTTCATCATGAGCTTCATGTTGGACGTGCCCGAGGCCTCCTTGCCGGCCGTGGAGATCTGCTCCGAGATCTCGGCGGCAGGGTAAATGAGCTGGGCGTTGCTCACGCGGAAGTTGGGGATAAAGCAGACCTTCATGACCTCGTTGACGCGGGCATCGTTGTTGATGACGTCGGCCACGGAGTTAATGAGGCGGATGGTCTCCTTGGCAAAGGTGTAGCTCGAGGCAGCCTTGCCGCTAAAGATGAAGGTCGTCGGCGTCACGTGGAAGTTGGGATCGGCGATGCGACGGTTGTATATGTCCATCACCTTCATGATGTTCATGAGCTGGCGCTTGTAGGCGTGGAAGCGCTTTACCTGGACATCGAAGACGGTGTTGGGGTCGATGTCCAGACCGGTCTCGGCCTTAACGTAGGCGGCCAGACGCTCCTTGTTAGTGCGCTTGGAGGCACCCACGGCCTTCAGGAACTCGGTGTCGTCCTTAAAACCTTTAAGCTTCTCAAGCTCAAAGGCGTCCTTCAGCCAACCGTCGCCAATGGCCTCGGTCACGAGCTTGGCATAGGTGGGGTTGGCCTCGGCAAAGAAGCGACGGTGCGAGATGCCGTTGGTCTTGTTGTTGAACTTCTCGGGCGTTAAGGCATAGAAGTCCTTGAGCACGATGTTCTTGATGATGTCGGAGTGGATCTTTGCCACGCCGTTGACGCTATGGCTGCAGATCACAGACAGGTTGGCCATGCGAATCTCGCCGTCCCACAGAATGGCGGTCTGGCGCAGACGCTCCTGCCAGCCCTCCTGCGTGGTGTCGAACGACTCGTGCCAACGACGGCTGATCTCGTCGATGATCTGGTACACGCGGGGGAGCAGCTTGGAGAACGTGCCGATGGGCCACTTCTCCAGAGCCTCGGGCAGGATGGTGTGGTTGGTGTAGCTCACGACCTGCGTCACGATGTTCCAGGCGTCGTCCCACTCGAGCTTCTTCTCGTCGATGAGGATACGCATGAGCTCGGGGCCGCACATGGCGGGATGGGTATCGTTGGTGTGGATGGCCACAAACTGCGGCAGCAGCTCCCAGTTCGCGCCGTGCTCCTTCTCAAAGGTGTCGAGCAGGCTGTAGATGCCGGCCGATACAAACAGGTACTCCTGCTTCAGGCGCAGCAGACGGCCGTGCTCGCCGGCGTCGTTGGGGTAGAGGATGGCGCTGATGGCCTCGGCCTCGGCGCGCTCGGCATCGGCCAGGGCGTAGTCACCGCGGTTGAAGGCCTCAAGGTCAAAGTGCTCCTCGACCGGCTCGGCAGCCCATACGCGCAGCTTGTTGACGGTCTCGCCGGCATAGCCCACGACGGGGATGTCATAAGGGACGGCCAGGATATCCTGCGTGTCCACCGTGCGGTAGAACGTGCGGCCGTTCTCCTCAAAGCCCTCGACGTGACCGCCAAACTTAATGGTCACGGCCTTGTCCTGACGACGGACCTCCCAGGGATAACCGTGGGTGAGCCACTCGTCGGTGGCCTCGACCTGGCTGCCGTTGACGATCTCCTGCTTAAACAGACCATAGCGGTAGCGCATGCCGTTGCCGTAGCCGGCAATGCCCTCGGCTGCCATGGAATCCAGGAAGCATGCGGCCAGACGACCCAGGCCACCGTTGCCCAGTGCCGGGTCGGGCTCTTGGTTCTCGATGACGGACAGGTCAAAGCCCATGTCGTCGAGCGCCTCGGCGACCATGTCGCGCACGCCAAAGTTGAGCAGGTAGTTGTCGAGCAGGCGGCCGATCAAAAACTCGATCGAGAAGTAGTACACGCGCTTCTTGCCCTCGGACGCCGCACGGGCGTCGCTCTTGGTGGCAACGGTGCGCGCCTTCTCGGCCACGAGCTTGGCCAGGGCGTTAAAGCGGTCAAGGTCGCTGGCGGCCTCGACGCTCTTTCCGCTAATGCTCATGACGGCATCGCGATAGAGCTCGGTAAACTCCTGCTTGTTGTCGAAGATCTTATTCATACGTTCCTTTCCCCCGGGGATGTTTCTCCCGGAACGGTTATGACTTGTATCCTACGCCCCCGCGGGGCGGGTAATTACAGTGGTAACGCCTTTGTTACGCTTTCTTGGCATGAGCCTTAACAGCAGCTGCCTTGGCCTTGGGAGCAGTCTTTTTGGTGGCTGCCTTCTTGGCCGTGGCGGACTTGGCCGATGCCTTGGCAGAGGGCTTGGCAGCCTTCGCCTTAACCGGAGACTTCTTAGCAGCCGCGGTCTTGGGCTTCACCGAGGACGCACGTTTGCGCGTCGCCTTTTTGGGCTCCTCGACCACGGGCGGCTTATAGCTACTGGGGCCGCGGCGCTTAAGCACCACACCTGCCAGGCCGGGCACCTTAATCTCGATGGAGTCCATCTGCCCGTTCCAGGGATAGGGCTCGCTCGAGCAGGTGTAGGGCTCCTCGCCGGCATAGCCGCTGCCGCCAAACTCGGGACGGTCGGAATCAAAGATGACCTCCCAGTCACCCTCGCGCGGTACGCCCACGCGGAAGCTCTCGTAGCTCGCCGGATCAAAGTTGATCAGGATCACCAGATCGTCATCGACGTCCTCGCCCTGGCGCACAAAGCTCACGATGGACTGCTTGGAGTTGTCCGCGTCAATCCAGGTAAAGCCGTCGTCGGTGTAGCCGCGCTCGTACAGGGCGGGCTCGGCGGTGTACAGGTGGTTGAGCGCCTTAATGAACGCCTGATGATGGCGGTGGGTCTCGTACTCCTCGGTCAGAAACCACTGGATGGACTCGTAGTAGCGCCATTCAATAAACTGGCCGATCTCGTTGCCCATAAAGTTGAGCTTCGCACCGGGGTGCGTCATTTGGTAGAAAGCCAGCGTGCGCAGGCCGGCAAACTGGCGCCACCAGTCGCCCGGCATGCGGCCGATCAGCGAGCACTTACCGTGCACGACCTCGTCGTGGCTCAGCGGGCAAATAAAGTTCTCGGTAAAGGCGTACATGATGGAGAACGTGAGCAGCCCGTGGTTGCCGGGGCGCCACGGAAAATCGGTCTGCATGTAGTGCAAGGTGTCGTTCATCCAGCCCATGTCCCACTTATAGTGGAACCCCAGGCCGCCGTCCTGCGGCGGGTAGGTTACGAGCGGCCACGCAGTGGACTCCTCGGCCATCATCATCACGTCGGGGCAGTGAGCCTCCACGGCGCAGTTGACCTGACGGATAAATGCGCTGGCGTCCAGGTCCTCCTCGGTACCGTACTTGTTGAACTTCTTTTGGCCTGGATCGTCGATGCCAAAGTTGAGGTACAGCATACTGGACACGCCGTCCATGCGAATGCCGTCCACGTGGAAGTTCTCGAGCCAGTACAGCACGTTGGAGACTAGGAAGGAGCGGACCTCGCCGCGGGCGAAGTCGAACTTATGCGTGCCCCAGTTGGGGTGAATCTCGTGCTCAAACAGCATGTGGCCGTTAAAGGTGGCAAGGCCGTGGGAATCGGCGCAAAAACCGCCGGGCACCCAGTCCATGATCACGCCAATGCCCGCCTCGTGGCACGCATCGATAAAGTGCATGAGCTGCTGCGGGTTGCCGTAGCGCGACGTAGCGGCATAATAGCCGGTCGTCTGGTAGCCCCAGGAGCCGTCGAAGGGATGCTCCATGAGCGGCATGACCTCGATATGCGTATAGCCCATGTCGCGCACGTAGTCCACGAGCTCCACCGACAGGTCGTCGTAGGTGTAAAACTCGCCGCGCTGCGCGGGGAAGGGGTCCATGGGACCGGGGTAGTTGCCGTACTCGTCGGGCTCGCCCTGCGGCGCGTCACCGTGGCGCTTCCACGAGCCAATATGCACCTCGTAGATGTTAAGCGGCTGCGACATATGGTTGTGACCGGCGCGGCGCTTGAGCCACGCGGCGTCGTTCCACTTGTAGCCATCGAGGGTCCACAGCACGCTGGCGGTACCCGGAGGGCACTCGGCCTTAAAGGCATACGGATCGGCCTTGTAGAGCTTCTCGCCCTCGTTGGTCTCGATGAGATATTTATAGAGCTGACCCTGCTCGGCGCCAGGAATAAAGCCTTCCCAAATAGCGCTCGTATGCACGGGCACCAGCGGGTTGGCTTGTTCATCCCAGTCGTTAAATTCGCCAATGACATGGACACTCTTTACGTCGGGCGCCCAAACGCAAAAGCGCCAGCCGCGCGTGCGCTGCTGCGTGTCGGGATGCGCGCCCATCTTTTCCCAGCTGCGCTCCCACATTCCAATGCCAAACAGGTAGACATCGTCCTTGGAGAGCTCCGGTGCGTGCGGAGCCGGTTTGCGAGTTGCGGGCTTTTTAGCCGTTGGCTTTAGCTTTGAATCGCTCACGTTTGATCCCATCATGACGCGGCAGCGTGTTGCCTTGGTGACTAGATGCGAAAGGTCCAAGGCTGCACGAATCGAAGGGACGGCGAAGTTTCTGTGATTCGTTCCACCTCGCGTGCTCGGTGGAACTTTCGGCAGAAACTACGATAACACCTGTGCGTTAGTTTTATGGACGAAAGCGGATTTGCGGGGGCTTTTAATCGGTAAGCGACATGTTTATA
The DNA here is from genome assembly GCA_018370025.1 of Collinsella sp. Classification (GTDB taxonomy): domain Bacteria; phylum Actinomycetota; class Coriobacteriia; order Coriobacteriales; family Coriobacteriaceae; genus Collinsella. Next base: position 5,816 of record JAGZBF010000029.1, read on the forward strand.
CCACTGGCAGAATTGCCGTGGTAAAACTCTTGACAGTTTTACCAATTTGGGTTTCAAAATTGTTTGGCTGACGTTTGGTAAAACGTTTTTAGCAGGATGTTTACCATTTGATATCGAAAGGTTCATTTATGCCCCATACCGCCACTCCCAAGGTTGCTTTTATTTTCGATTGCGATGGCACGCTGGTTAATAGCACCCCCGTTTGGGCTTATGCTCAGCCCGAGTTATTGCACCGCCACGGGATTGACGTGACCGTGGATGACTTTGCCCAATTTGAGCACCTGTCGCTGGAGGACGAGTGCCAGGCCTACCACGACACATGGGGCATTGGCACGAATGGCGAGGAGCTCTACCGTGAGCTGAGCGACATCCTGATCGATGGCTACTCCAAGGTGCCGCCGCGCGACGGGCTCCTGACATTTTTGGAGCAGGCGAAGGCGGCAGGCATTGCCATGTGCGTGGCTACGTCCACGCCGGCCGAGCTGGTGCAGTCTGCGCTCGCTGGCGCCGGGCTCGACGCCTACATGGAGTTTGTGACCACCACGGGCGAGGCGGGGCGCTCCAAGCAGTTCCCCGATGTGTACGAGCTGGCGCTGCGCCGTCTGGAGAAGCGCCATGGGCACAAGTTTGAGCACGCATGGGTGTTTGAGGATGCGGTCTTTGGCCTTAAGAGCTCTGGCACCGCAGGCTTTAGGCGCGTGGGCATCTATGACCCGCATGGCCGTATGGAGCGCGAAGAGGTCCGCGCCAACTGCGACATCTTTATCGACAGCTATGAGGAGCTGGATTTGGATCGCGTTCTTACGTATCAAGGTTAGGCGAGGGCGTTGTCCGAGAAAGTATTAGTGGTCTGCGGCTCGCCCGTGGTGGCGAGCGCGGATCTGTTGCGTAGGCTAGCAGGGGAGTATGACCACGTCGTCGCCGTGGACCGCGGCCTGGATGCCCTTCTAGATGCCGGCTTGAGCTGTGACGTATACGTAGGTGACGCCGATACGGTAAGCGACGCCGGTCGCACCCTAGTTGATGCCGCCAAAGACTTTGAAGTTGAGCGCCACGACCCCTACAAGGACTATACCGATCTGGCGTTGGCGCTCGATTCCATCCGACGCCGCTGGTCGGGTGCCGAAGTGGTTGCGACTTGCGCTACGGGCGGCCGTCCGGACATGGCACTTTCCGTACTGGGCCTGCTCGCGGGCTACGAGGACGCACCCATCTGGATCTTCGAGGACAAGGTGGTCGCCCGCATTCTTCACGCAGGCGAGTCGTGGACCATCGAAGGCGCCGAAGGCAAGACGTTCTCCATCATCGCCATAGCCCCCAACACCAAGGTAAGCGAACATGGCCTAGAGTGGGAACTAGATCACAGCCCCCTAGACCTCTTGGCCGACACGGGCATCAGCAACGTCGTCAGGTCAACAGCCACAATCCAAGTCCACACCGGCACCGCCATCGCTTACCTCTACAGGTAAGGTCTATCGCATCAGGGTTTTTTCGGGACGGTGGATAGAAATAAGCGCTCGAAGAGTGTTTATTTCTGCCCCGTCCCAGGAAAACCCGTAAGTAAGAGATTCAACCCAAAAAAGTCCTTGCATCAAAGAAAGTCTTCCCCTATAGTATCTCCTCGTCACGGGGGCGTAGCTCAGCTGGGAGAGCGCTTGACTGGCAGTCAAGAGGTCAGGGGTTCGATCCCCCTCGTCTCCACCATCGTGAATGCAAAGGCCTTCGGAATTCCGAAGGCCTTTTTTCATGCCAAAAAACCACGCGCCACAAACCCCACCTACGCCAACAAAAAGTTGCACAATTTATTTCCCGTGCCTGTACATAGTTTGTTAGACAAACGAGATTATCGGCACAGCTCGCTGCTTCATTTAGGCGTTCAGGAACGCCCCTAATCACCGTTAGCATCCCAATAACCTGCATCAATGTGAACAACATCCCAAAACAACCCCCTTAAGCACGCTAAATGAACGATATGCTGTCCACCACAAGCCAAATCAGTTTCGCTACCAGCTTGTGCTATGATACCTAACGTTACATGAGTTCAACTGTGCTCACGGCTCCAGCAAGTCGCAAAGCGCAGGGTCGATCAGCATCCGGCCGTAACGGCGGTGCCAGAAACACCACGAGCTCCAATAAAGAGGTCATGCGACTTAAATTGTTTGCAATAAGTTATTTCTAAAGTGCAAATGGTTACTAGTTTGCAAGCCAAAGCGTAGCAGTCTTCCAGCTGTTTGCGTGCGATTCAGTTTTGTACCCGCTTGACTGGTTCGCACGCAGCCAGCTGGGGTCACGGTCATTTTTGCGATACACTTCCGCGACCCTAGCAACTGCATTTGTACATACCGTTCACGGTGGGGCAGAGCCACGTGCTTGTCTGACTGGGCTCAGGGTTTGAATATGGAGCGCCTTCGCGCACAAGCGCCCTAGCGAAGCCATACCCAAACCCCGTGAGCCACACGTAAGACAGCAAGGGGGTGGTGCTCGTGTGGTATGTAATCCAGGTCATTAACGGTCGCGAAGACGTAATGCGCGAGCGCATCGAGCGCATGGTGCCGGCGAGCGCCATGCAGGAGCTCTTTTATCCCCAATTTCAAACCGAGATCAAAGTACACGGCGAATGGGTCAATACGACCAAGCCGCTCTTTCCCGGTTATCTTATCTGCGATACGGCAGATCCCCGTACCGTGCAACAGTATCTGCTGCGTATGGACGACTTTGCCCAGGTGTTATCCCAGGACGGTCAGTTTGTGCCGCTGGCAAAAGAAGAGGTCCAGCTTATTGGCGGCTTTACGCATAGGGGAGACCGCGTAGTGCCCATGAGCGAGGCCCTAAAAGACGGTGACCAGGTCATAGTGACGGCAGGTCCACTGTTGGGCCACGAAGGCCTTATCAAAACCATTAACAGACGCAAGAGCACTGCTTATTTGGAGCTCGACCTTTGCGGTCGACGCGTAACTACGCGCGTTGGCCTTGCCGTGCTTTCGGCCGAGCAGCGCGTCATGCGCAACCTTAAAAAGGCGATCGCCTAGTTGCAGGCGATCGCTACACAGAACAGGGAGGATCCCCGACCCGGGGACGAAGTCTTGGAAGAAAACGTGTCGGATAAAACTCAATTTGCAACGGATGCGCCTGCGGGGGCAGCGCTCATTGCTCAGGCCATGGAACGACGCGAGGGCGCCGGCCGCTACAAGGCCATGCAGTCCATCATGGACTGGGATCGTTCGCGTCTGGCCTATCGGGCCGTTAAGCGCGCCTTTGACATCGTG
>JAGZBF010000013.1:0-165535 GCA_018370025.1 Collinsella sp.
GTTTGCTGCTCTACAGTCCTGCGCAAGACGGAAAGCACATTAAGTGCTTTCCTTTGCGTGCGGAACTCGCGACAAACTTAACCCGCGCCAGCCGGCCCCGGAGACCCTCCCTGCCGTCACTTTGTTCGAGCCGTTGTTGTTGCTCGCCGCTTCGCGGCTCGGCGGCCCCGTTCTCCGCGGCGGGGTTGGTCTGATGGATCTTGTTGAAGCTCGGCCATTGGCTCAAATGGAAACGGGGGACGCATCTGCATCCCCCGTTTTTGTTGTGATTACTCTAGGTCAATAAACTTAGTGCTTAGGATCTTGCCGTCTTTTACTAGCATTCTGGCCATGGTGGGGCCTCGGGTGCCTCTGGGGTAGCTGGCGCTGCCCGGGTTGAGGACTAAGCAACGGCCCACTTGGGCTTCTTTGGTTACGTGGGTATGGCCGTTGATGGCTACGTCTACGGATCCCACCGGAAGGTCTTCGCGGTAGTGGGCTACGGCGAATTTGAGGCCTTCGTAGGTAAAGAGCGCAAGACGGTCTACATCGGGGCCGTAGTCGCGGTAGTAATCGTTGTTGCCCAGTACGGCCCGAACGGGGGCGATGGTGCATAGGTGCTCGTAGTCCATCTCTGACGTGAGGTCGCCGGCGTGGATGATCAGGTCTGCGCCCTCAAGCTCATCCAAGAGCGCAGGCGATAAATAGCCGTGGGTGTCCGAGATGATGTCGATACGCTTGGCGCTTGCACTGTTCATGGGATCCCTTCCGCAAAAAACGATTCGGCAGATACATACAAAAAGGCCCCACGGCTCCGCAGACGATGGGTCTACAGGGCTGCGGGGCCAGTGTGCTAGAGACTCAGAGCCTTCTTGAGCGGCACGACGCGGCGGCGCGAAACCGGCACGCGTTCGTCGACGCCCGTAATGCCCAGCTGGATGGCGCCCGAGGGCACCGTCTCCACATCCGTGACGCACGCCAAGTTGACGATATAGCGGCGGTGAACACGGAAGAAGCCAAAGTCGCAGAGCTTGGCCTCAAACTGCGCCAGCGAGGTCGTCGACAAAAAGCGATCATCGACGGTATAGATGCAGGAGTAATCGTCCTTGGCCATGATAAAGCGAATGTCGTCCACGGGAATGAGCACCTTGCGGCCGCCCTTTTCCACCGGGATACGCTCGATGGTCACCTTGCTGTCCGTAACCGGCTTGGTGCGTTGCATGACCTTCTCGATCGCGCGATCCAAGCGAGCTTCCTCGACCGGCTTCATCAGATAATCGACGGCATCCACGTCGAATGCCTCGACCGCATGGTCACTATACGCAGTCACAAACACGATCGCCGGCGGATTTTTGAGCTTATGCAGCACCTCGGCAAGTTGCAGGCCCGAGGCACCGGGCATCGAGATATCGAGAAACACGACATCCACGCGACTTTCCATAAGCATCTCGATGGCGGAGCGGACGCTCGACGCCTCCGTGATCGTGCCGATCTTGCCCGTTTGCTCGAGCAGGAAGCGAAGCTCCGAGCGAGCCGGCGCCTCATCATCCACAATCATCGCACGCAGCATAGGGATAAAACCTTTCGTCAACTAACTACGCCGGGCATCCGTCGCATGACGTTGAGCCCGTAGCCTTTTATTTTACTCTTGAATGTCAAAGATGCTCTCTGACAAATCAAGATGAAGGAGCACTTTGGTGCCCTTGCCCGGCGCCGATTCGACACGCGTATAGGAGTGCGGCCCATAAAAGCGATGGATGCGCTCCGAAATATTGTGCATGGCCACACCGGCGCCGCCACCCTGGGGAGAGCTGGCGTCGGGACGGGCAGAACGCTCGTCAAACAGTCTGGCGGCGGTACCCTCATCCATGCCCACGCCATTATCGGCCACGGCAATCAAGATTGCATCCTCGCCGTCTTGGTGAACGGTCACGTCGATCCTCAGGGCGTCGTCATCGCCCATACCATGACGTACGGCGTTCTCGACAATCGGCTGGATCACGAACGCCGGCACCAGCGTATCTTCCACGTCCTCGGACACATCGAACGTCGCAAGCACGCGGTCCTCGCCAAAGCGGGCCTTCTCAAAGGTAAGGTAGCGCTTGGTCTGTGCAACCTCGCGCGAGACCGGAATAAGCGATCCCGAGTTGTCGAGCGTGGCACGATAGAACGATGAGAACTCACGAAGCAGTTCGCGGGCCCGCAGCGGGTCGGTGCGCGTAAACGATGCAATGGTGTTCAGCGTGTTGAACAGGAAGTGCGGGTTAATCTGCGCTTGCAGCGCACGCACCTCGGCGCGCGCCGTGAGTTCCTTTTGCACCTCGAGCTCGTGGATGGCGAGCTGCGTGGACAAGATCTCGGCAAAGCCCGAGGCAAGCGCGTACTGGGTACGGTCGACGGCGCGCGGGGTCTTGTAGTAGAACTTGAGCGTGCCGACGGTACGATCGCCCACCTTGATGGGGGCGATAATGCCGGCGGGGACTTGGTTGTGCGAGCCATCCGAGCCCACGACATCCACCATACGGTTGAACGACTGCACGATGCCATGTTCGATAACGTAGCGTGTGGCAAGCGTGTGGATGGGAGAATCTGGCAGTAGTTTTTCCTCAAACTCGCCTGCGCAGGCCAACACGTTGCCCTCGTCGGTGATGGCCACCGTCATGGCGCGCGTCTCGGGCAAAATGCGCCGGCACACCAAACGCGCCGACTCCTGCGTCAGACCGCCCTTAATGTCCTCAAGCATGGCCGAGGCCACCGAGAGCGTCTCCTCGGTGTACTGGGAGCGCACCGAATCGGGATTGAGCGTCAAAAAGATAAAGATGCACAGAAAGATGCACAGCAGCGCGCAGGCAATCACCGTGGCGATCGGCTCGATACCGGTCACCAAGGCAAAAATAAAGTACACCAGCACGCAAATGGCGCAGGCAACGGCAATGATGCGAAAGATTGATATTGAACTATCGCGCTGGGCGCGGCGGTCGATCATTCGGCCCCCTCCAGGATACTGATCAGTTGTGCGTCACGCCAAAGCCCGTCCATGATCTTGGGCCAAAAGCTCTGGAAACGCAGGTAGCTTGCAGCGTTTTGGCGCGCATAGGCCTTTGCCTCGTCGATACCATGGCGCCAGATGCGCAGGTAGCCCTCATGCTCGCGGGTAAACACGCTGCGGACCATAGCGGTCTTGCGCACGCGGTCGTCGAGCTCGCGCGAAATCCACGGGCCCGGGTAGGGCATGAGCGATGCCGCCGTAACGGGAATGAGCTCCTTTTGATGCGCGGCGAATGTCAACTTTGCCCTTTCGTAGTACCAACGGTATACATCCTGCATAAAGCGCGGTGAGCGCTTTTCGGACTCCGGAGGCAGATGACGCACGGTCCACTCGTTATCGAACCACACGTCGTAGCCAAACATGCGCATGTTAAAGAGGTAATCCAAGTCCTCGCCGCGGGTGATAAACGGGTCAAAGGCTACACGCGTAAAGGCGCGGGCGTGCAGGGCCATCAGGCCGCCGCACACGTAGTTGGAGCGCGAGATGCGGGTGCCCGAGAGCGCCTTTTTCATCCAACGGTTGAACTCGATGCGCTTGGTCCACCAACGATGGCAGATGCCCGCCTTGTCCGTGGGAGCCAGCGGCGAGCCGTCGCGATCGTAGAAATAGCCGCTCTTGACCAAGATCGGCAAGCCCTGACGTGTCTGCTGCCCCAACGCATAGGTCGCGCGCTTCATAAAGTCGGCGTCGATGACAGTCTCATCGTCATCCAAAAAGATAACCGCGTCATGCCCCAGCACAGCGGCACAGGCTAGCCCCATGTTGCGGATGGCACCGTAGCCTCGCAGGCTCACGCACTCGCCCGAACCCTTGGGCGCGATCTGAGCAACCCGGTCTGCAATGCGCGAGGCCTGGGTGTTGGTGACAACGGTGACCTTGAGCGTGGGATGCGCGTCGACAATCTCGTGCACGCGCAGCGACACATCGGCTGTGGCAGAAACGGGACAGACCACCAAAAGGATGATGCGCGGGATGTCACGTACCTGCTCAAGCGAGGCCAGGCAGCGGTCGAGTTCGGGATTGTCGGCGTTGAGTCGCGTCGAATGGTCATAGGTGCCAGGGGCGTTTGCGCAAGCGTCATCGCCCGCCCAATACGTTGGAATCACGACTGTGGCGTTCATGCCTTACCCTCCATGCAACACAAAAACGGGACGCCGCCAAACACAGGCGACGCCCCGCGACCTAGCTGATTCCATCATACCCACTTGGGCAAATCATTGCTCGCAAGTCGCAATGTTTATTGCGGATAACCCCAAAAGAGTACCGTGGACAGGCACAATAGCCGCTCGCTCCTATGCGGCATGCTCTGCCGCCCGAGTCATGCGGGACAGGCGGACCAGCAGCATAAAGCCAACGACCAGCAGCACGCCAATGGAAAGGACGCCCAGCGACGGGTTGCCGGTCAGCGAGGTGACGACCGACACCAGGAAGGTGCCCATGACGCTTGCATAACGACCAAAGATGTCAAAGAAGCCGTAGTACTCGTTGGATTTTTCCTTGGGGATAATGCGGCCAAAGTAGCTACGGCTGAGCGCCTGCACGCCGCCCTGGAACAGACCGACCATGATGGCAAGCACCCAGAATTCAAAGGCGGTCTTTAGGAAGAACGCGGCGAACAGCACAATGCCCATGTAGGCGGCGACCGCCACCAGGATCATGTTGAGCGTGCCCACGCGTCCGGCGAGCTTGCCGTAGATGATGGCGGACGGAAAGGCCACGAACTGCGTAACGAGCAGCGCCAGCACCAGCTGCGTCGAATCGATACCCAAAGCCGAGCCGTAGCTGGTAGCCATGGAAATGACCGTGTGGACGCCATCGATATAGAAGAAGAACGCAATCATGTAGACCAGCACGGTCTTGTTATGGGCGATCTCGCGCATGGTGTGTCCGACCTCGGAGAACACACCGCCCACGATGTGGCCGATGGTGTCCTCGGGACCGCGCTCGCGACCGTACTTTTGCTTATAGGTGCGAATGAGCGGCAGGGTAAAGATGAGCCACCAGGCACCAGTGATGATAAACGACAGACGCGTTGCCAGCATGGTGGGGACGCCAAGAGCGGGGCCGCCCATGATGAGCGCCAGGCAAATGATGAACGGCACGGTGGAACCGATGTAGCCCCAGGCATAGCCCGAGCTGGACACGGCGTCCATGCGCTCGTCGGTGGTAATGTCGGGCAGCATGGCGTCGTAGAACGTCATAGAAGAGTTAAGGCCGATGGTGCACAGCACGTACACGGTCAAAAATGCCATAGCGGACATTGGGATAGCCTGCGCCAGGCAAAGCACCAGACCCGTGAGGAAGAAGCCCAAGAAGAACTTGATCTTGTTGCCGGCGTAATCGGCAAGCGCGCCCAGAATGGGCATGAGCATGGCAATGACCAGCGAGGCGATCGTCTGCGCGTTGCCCCAAGCGACCACCAGGTCTGCCGAGGAAGCACCGGTATTGATGGCGTTAAAGTAGATGGGCACCACCGAGGTATTGAGCAACACGAGGGCCGAATTGCCCACATCGTACATAACCCAGTTACGCTCGAGCTTGGTGTATTTCATGGACAGGGGCCCTTTCGTATTCGCCCAATATGCAGTTAGTTCATCGTACCCCAATTGCACAGAGGCACCGATAAGGATTCGGCAAAGGGGCGCGCACGGACCCTACTCCTCGCGGTCGAACTCCTCGTCGGCGTCGAGTACGCGGCCGCTGTAGTTGATATGGCCGGTCACGGCCTCCATGTCGCCGGTCTCGATAAAGCGGGCGACGGTGAGCTCGTAATCGACCAGTGCGCGCTCAAAGACCTCGGGGAAGCTCTCGGTCGAGACCTCATCGGTAAAGGGGTTCTTCCATGTCAGGTGGCCCAGGTTACCGGTGCGCTCGGGCAGCTCCGTCGTCACGCGATGGGCAAGGCCGTCGAGCAGCGAGTAGTCGTGCACCAAGCCCTCGACCAGGGCAATCGCGCGCGTCTTTACCGAGCCGGCAGGCTCAATGGTGCGATAGAGCATCTGCATGTCCGAGACGGCACCGGCGTACTCCCCCGCCGGGATGTCGATACCGTACACGCGTCCGGCAACATAGCTCATCAGCACGCCGGCCACGCGATTGATGCGATCGGTGGTGACGATCTCGCCCGCCGGCGGGTAATCGTCAACCGTAGCGCCATCGCGTTTAAGCTGCAGCATCAGCACATCCAGGTCGCTTTCGAGCACGGCATGAACTTGACTGCCCGAAGCCTCGAGCTCGGGATCGGACTCGACAATGCCAAACTGCTGCTCGTAGACAAAGGGATGGGCATTGCGATCGAGCACATAGTGCGACAGCAGGCCCAGCGCAAAGGCGCGACCCAGATTGGCATCGCGCGGCTGCAGGTGTGACACGCCGTCGCGCAGGCACGAGAACTGGCGCGACATGCGCGAGCGGTGCATGACCTGAGCAAGCGACATGCAGTCGGAAATGCGCGGCGTGAGCATGTGAAAGAAGAACGGGTCGGGACCTTGGTTTCCCAGGATAAAGGCGATGCGCTCCTCGTCGGACGCGATAACGCCTCGCGGAAGACGGTCGATGCTTTCCTCGCCAAACAGATGATGCGTAATGAGCGCGGGCATAATAATCCTTTCGATTTCATTCGATGCAATCCATTATGCCCACCGCACAGTCATGCCAAACCTGTAACGGCAAACGATGGCACACCGACCCTTACGCAAGCCCCAAGTGCGATTTGACCTCGGCAGCGCGACGGCGGGACACGGGCACCGTCGAGGTTACGCGATCGAGCCTGAGCTCCATCAGGCCCGTGGAGCCGATCTCGACATTATGTACGTCTTCCAAATTAACCAGATAGCTGCGATGGACGCGGATAAAGCCCTCGGAGGCCAGGCGACGCTCGAGCGAGGAAATCGACTCATTGATCAGATACGTCCCCTCGGCGCAGACGGCGTTGCAAAAATCGGCGCGCGCCTCAAAGTAGCAGACGTCTGCGGCGGGAATGAACACCTTTTTGCCCCCGCGGTCCACCGTCAGACGCAAAGGCTGGCGCGGAGCGTGGATAACACGACGGGCACCCAAGGCTGCCTCGATCTTGTCGAGTGCCTTTGACAGGCGTGCGTCCTCGACCGGCTTGACGACATAGTCGACCGCATCGAGGTTATACGCATCGGCGGCAAACTCGGCAAACGCCGTCACAAACACCACGATCGGCGGCGTCTTTAGGTTCTGCAGCGTCTCGGCAAGCTCAATTCCCGAGCGGCCGGGCATCGTGATGTCCAAAAACAACACGTTGGGCTTGTTCGAGAGAATCGACTCCACGGCCTCGGTGACATTGCCCGCCTCGGCAATCTGGCCCACACGCGCATCCTTTTCCAACAGATAGCGTAGCTCAGCCCTAATGGAAGGTTCGTCATCAACCACCAAGATGTTCCAGCCTTCGGACATATGTGCTTCCCCTCTTTTTCTCTCAATCCAACCGCGTGCTACGCCGTCAACGGCGCCGGCTCATGCGGCTCGCCGTTCAGCTCGACGATGACCTGCGTTCCCACGCCCTCCTGGGACTTCACGCGCATGCCGGAATCTTCTCCGTAAAAGAAATGGATGCGCTGAAGCACGTTGAAGAGCGCCAGGCCGCAACCTCGCTTGACGGAGCCGTCGGCGGTAATGCTCTCGGGCTCCTCCAGGCGATGTTGCTCAAACAGATGCGCGCAGACTTCTTCGCTCATACCGATGCCGTCGTCCTCGACGATGATCTCCAAACCGTCATCGGTCTCGAAAGCCCTAACATGAATAGAAAGCGGCTCGGTCTCGCGCTGCGCGTGCTTGATGCAGTTTTCGAGCAACGGCTGCAAGATAAACGGCGGCACCATGCAATCGCGCACCTCAAAGTCGATATCGACCGAGACGCGCAGACGGCCGTCGCCATACCGGGCCTGCATAAGATTGATATAGCGAGTGCCCTGTTCCACCTCGTGCTCGAGCGTTGTGAGGGTATCGGAATCAGAAAGCGTCTGACGGTAGTAGTTGGAGAAGTCGATCAGCAGCGATCGCGCCTTGTCGGGCTCGGTTCGAACGAGCGACACGATGGTGCTGATGGTGTTAAACAGAAAATGAGGATCGACCTGCGATTGCAAGGCGCGCAGCTCCACGCGGGCCGTAAGCTCGTCCTGGCACTCGAGCTCAAAGCTCGCAAGCTGCGTGGAAATGAGGTCGGCAAAGCCCGAGGCAAGCGCCGTCTGGCGCATATCGATGCTGCTCAGACGGGGATAATACAGCTCGAGCGTGCCCACGCAATGCCCGCGCACGGTAAGCGGTGCGACAATACCGGCGCGCAGGCGCGGAAAGTAGCCACCTGTCTCGGTCGAGGCATCGCGCGAGAACACGCTTTGCTCACCGCTGTTGATCACGTTGAGCGTAGTCCGCAGCACCACCGGGGTGCCCGCGGGGCATTTTGCCGAGTCCTCGCCCCAGCTTGCCAACACCTGCTTGCCGTCGGTAAAGCAGATGGCAGAGGCGATAGTTTCGGACAGGATGATCTTAGAGGCGCCCAGGGCAGCTTCGGGCGTAAGGCCGCGCGACGTGTAGGCGAATATTTTTGAAGCGATGGCGAGCGTGCGGTCGGTTGCGCTCGATGTGAGGTCGTCGGGAACGACAAAGACGTACGAGAAGAAGAAGCACAGCATGACCAAGCCGGCAATGACGACAACGGCCGGAACGGGATTGGGATTATCGGTTAGATCCCAGATGAGCAGCAGGATAAGCAGCGGAACGACAATACCGAGCAAGATGGCTTGAACCACATGCTGAGCGGTACGAAAGACCTTGGTAGAGTTGTAGCTCTTGCCCAGAATCAGCCTATTGAGATCCACCGTCATCTCCTTCTTACCGACGCACCCCATAGCAATAAAGAGGGCCGCAAGCGACCCTCTCCATTGCATTATGCAATCAAATACTGTGTTTTACATCAAGCCATCGATGAACGGTAGCTTAGGCGCTGTACTTGTTTGCCTCGCCGAAGGTGCCGCCCTCGACAATCCAGCCGTCCTTCATGATGACGTCCATGTTGTCGGTGTTGAGCACGTGGATGTCGGCGGCGACGTCACCGTTGACGACCAGCAGGTCGGCGCACTTGCCGGCCTCGATGGACCCGGTCTCGTCCTCGATGTGGCACATCTTGGCACCGTTGAGGGTGGCACAGGTGATGGTCTCGACCGGGGTGAAGCCGATCTTGTCGACGAACTCGTACATCTCCTCGATGGAGCAGGTGCCGTACGGGGTGACGAAAGAGAAGGAATCGGAGCCGATCGTCATGACGACGCCGCGCTTCTTGGCCTCGCGCAGGCAGTCGTAGTTGCGCTGCAGCTCCTTCTCGACCAGGGTACCCTCGTACTTGTCGTGCAGCTCGGGGACGTAGACGGGCGGATAGGTGGCGTACCAGGTGGGCAGGAAGGCGATCGTCGGGGTGAAGAAGGTGCCCTGCTCGGCCATGAGGTCCATGGTGCGCTCATCGATATCGAAGCCGTGGATCAGCTGCTCGCAGCCAAAGCGGACGGAATCGTAGGCAGCGGCGTGGTTGTTGTAGCAGTGGCTCCACACGGGGATGCCGACCATCTTGGCCTCTTCGACCACAGCCTGAATCTCCTCGGAGCAGTAGTGCTGGTCGCGGCCGGAGTCCCAGCGCCAGATGCCGCCACCGGTAGCCCAGATCTTGATGGCATCGGGGTTCTCGCGCAGGCGACGACGGACGGCCTTGCGCAGATCCCAAGGACCGTCGACCTGATCGCCCCAGGGGTGCGATTCCTTGTTGAGCTCCTGGCTGCAGTGGTGGGAGTCGCCGTGGCCGGCAACGCGGCAGAAGCCAAGGCCGGTGGCCAGAACGCGCGGGCCCTTGAAGACGCCCTTGTCGATGCAGTCACGGATCTGGATACCAAAGCGGCCGATCTCGCAGACGGTGGTGAGGCCGTGGGTGAGGCAGTCGTAGGCCTGCTTCACGGCGACGGCCTGCTTCTCGAGGAGCGGCTGCATGACCCAATCGGTATCATCGTCGGTCAGGTTGCCCGAGAAGTGCAGGTGGGTGTCGATCAGGCCGGGAAGGACGGTCTTGCCGGCGGCGTCGATAACCTCAACGCCCTCGGGAAGGTCCTGCATAGCACCGGCGTACTCGATCTTGCCGTTGTCGTCGACGAGAACGAGGGAGTTCTCGACCGGCTCGGCACCGGTACCGTCGATGAGCTTACCGCCAACGATTGCATACTTAGTGGACATGGTTCCTCCTTATGGATCCATATAGTGGGCGAGGCCGTGTTGGGTTAAGGCCTCACAAAGCTACCCAAGTGGCGCCGGGTTCGGTGCACGGAAGAGAGGGTTCCGCGCACCCGATCCGCCCCGGCTCGGCGTTACTTTTTGCGGGAATTGGTGAAAGCCATGAGGGCCAGGCCAATAGCCAACCAGCCGATCACGATGCTCCACTCCACCATGTTGAGGGAGGCGGGAGAGAACGGAATCACGAGCAGGCCGATGATGATGGCGCAGGCAGCGATAGCGAGGCCGATGCCAAACTTGCCGCCGGGCACCTCGTAGGGACGAGGCAGGTCGGGCTCGGTGAAGCGCATGCGCAGGCAAGCGAGGGCGACCATGCCGCAGGAGAAGATGAAGGCGAGAGCCGACACGTTGGTCAGAGGGATGAGCATGTTCTTGCCCAGGAACGGACCGACGACGGTGATGACGCCCAGAACGACGCAGGCAAGCTTGGGAGCGCCGGACTTGGGGTCGACCTCGGCGAACTGCTCGGGCAGCTGGCCCTTGCGGCCCATGGCGAGCATGATGCGGCTCGTGGCGCCGTAGAAGGAGTTCATCGGGCCCATGGGTCCAAGCGTGGCGATGACGAGCATGGCCAGGTACAGGAGCATGTTGATGCCCTTGAGGCAGGCGAGCGCGGGAACCGGGCTCTTAACAAACTCATGCCAGTCGAGGATGGTGCCGAACGAGTAGATGCAGACCATGTAGAAGCCGCCGGCGGCCAGCAGAGCCAGGGAGATGATCTTGCCGAACTTGTTCCAGTTGAGGCCCTCGGCTGCTTCCTCAGCCTGCTGAGGAATGGTGTCGAAGCCAGCGTAGAAGAACGGGGTCAGAACCAGGACCGACACGATGCCGGCAAACAGGCTGGAGCTCTCGGTAGCGGCCTTGCCGCCGCCAGCGCCGGTGACCTGGGAGAACACGGGCATGGCATTGTCCGGCGAGCCGGTGAACAGCGAGACGCCCATGGCGAGCAGCATGCCGCAGAGCAGGGCCTTGGTCAGGAAGGCCTGGAGCTTGGCAGCCGAGCTGGCACCGCGGAAGTTGAGGAAGATGACGTAGACTGCAAAGCCGAGCGCGATCAGCGTCGGGAACAGGTAGACGTCGGCCCCCAGTATGGTGTAGAGCTTGACGGCGCGCAGCCACTCAAGACCGGGCAGGCTGCCGAACATCTCGGACACGAGGGTCGAAATGGCGATGGCCTCCCACGGGCACAGGATGCCGTTGCCCAGGGCCAGGAGCCAACCGGTGATGTAGCTCAGCGTACGGCCAAAGCTACGGTCGACATACTCGACGATGCCGCCCGAGATGGGGATAGCAGCCGTGAGCTCACCGAAAACAGCTCCGACGGGCACGAGGAAGATTGCACCCAAGAGGAATGCGATCATAGCGGGAACGGGACCGCCGCCCACGACCATCCAGTCGCCGACCTGCAGGACCCAACCGGTACCGATGATGGCACCGAAACCGATGGTGAAGAAGTTCCAGAGCGAAAGCGTTTTCTTCATGCCGCCGTTACCTTCGACTGCAACTTCTGCGTTCTTGTCCGCCATTGTTCCCCTCCTTTCCTTTTTGACGCCCTTGGCGTCACCCCTTGCGCGGTCTGTTTTGCCGCGCGCTTTTATTTCGTGGCTTTAAGATACGGCCTTGGCACAGCAGCGCCGCTTGTGGCTCGACCGAAGGCAGAACTGCAAAACGAGCGGCGCCGTTTTTGGGACGAACGGCGGAAGACGTCATTCGTCTTGGACGCTTTCATCTTGTCTGCTTTTGAATACCTGTTGCCGTGACGCTTGGCGCGCGGCGCGGCAACGTTCATACCATTTGTCAGGCTTTTGGCGCACATACCCATGTGTCGCGCCTCTTTTTATGTAGGATAGACAAGTTACACATGAGGCAAGGTGATTCGAATGGCATACGGATACAATGACGGCGACCAACGGCCACAAAGCGTGCGCCTTGCCGGTCGCGCCACGCCAACGCCCAGAATCACCTCCGACAACGGCAGCTCGCAACGGCCACAAGAGCGGCCCGGGGCTTCATCCCGACAACAGAGCGGTGCCGCGAAACAGTCAAGCGACGTAAACACCGGCACGCGCCAACGCCAGGCCGATGCATCGCGGCCACGCCGCTATGATCGCCGTAAGACTAACTACTACGTTAAGCGCTCCTTTTCGCGACCCCAACGCGACCGCAGCAGCTCGGGCTCTCGCCCCGCGCCACATGCCAATAGCCATGGACTGCCAGTCCGCCGCCTCCGCCTTACACTTTGCTCCATTGCCGCCTGCCTGGCCTTTTTATTCTTGGGGTCCTGCATCTCTCACGGATCAGCCGGTCTTGAGCCCACTGCCGAGGACAAGCTGCTTAAAGCTCCCGTCGCGCCCGGTTACTCCTTTGCGTTCTCGACCCCACGCTCGCAATGGCAGGCCGGCGCCATGCCCCACATCTACCAAATTGACCCCGCATGGTCGGAGCTGCCCTATGCCGGTGGCACTATTCGAGAAAACGCTTGCGGTCCCACTTGCCTCACCATGGTCTATATCTTTAAGACCGGCCACACCGATAAGACGCCGGTCGATGTATGCGCACTGGCCGAAGCCGGCAACTACGCCCCCACTGGTGCCACCGAGTGGTCGTTTATGACAGGCGGCGCGTGGCAGCTGGGGCTCAACGGAACACAGCTCTATAACGATCGCGAATCGATTACCCAAGCACTTCGCTCGGGTGCGCCCGTCATCGCCGCAGTGCGCCCCGGTACGTTTACCAACGTAGGCCACTACATCGTGCTCTACGGCATCGACGACGCCAACCAGATTGGCGTCTACGACCCCAACTCGGCCAGCCGCAGCGCCCGCCGCTGGGGCGTCGTAGAGGTCCTCAACGAAGTCGAAGCCATGTGGGCCTACTACTAGTCATTGGGGACAGACTTAAATGAGTGGTCATTGGGGACGCTCTTGTTTGACTAGTCATTTAAGAACGTCCCCAATGACTAGGTGAATAGCAAAAGCCCCGCAGTCGGAGCGGACTGCGGGGCTCATGAAGAGAGGCTAGTTTGTGGGCGCTTTGCCTGGCGCCCACGAGAGAGGCAACAGAGTAGAGACTACTCGTGGATGCGAGTACCGGAGAGGCCGGCCATGGTCTCGGCAGCCTTGTCCAGGGCGCCGATGATGCAGGTGCGGCCCTTGCGGGAACGAGCGAACTTGATGGCAGCGCGGACCTTGGGCTCCATGGAACCCTTGCCGAACTGGCCCTCGTCGGCCAGGCGCTCGGCCTCGTCGGCGGTGATGTCCTCGAGCTCCTCCTGGTTGGGCTTGCCAAAGTTGATGGCGACATGCTCAACGGCGGTCAGCAGGAACAGAACGTCGGCGTCGCAGTCCTCGGCCAGCAGCTCGCCGCCCAGGTCCTTGTCGATGACGGCGGGAACGCCCTTGTAGCAGCCCTTGTTCTCGTAGTCGCGGACGACGGGGATGCCGCCGCCACCGCAGGCAATGACGATGAACTCGTTGTCGAGCAGGTTGAGGATGGAGTCAGCCTCGACGATCTTCTTGGGATCGGGGGAAGCGACGACGCGACGCCAGCCGCGGCCGGAATCCTCGACGAAGACCTTGGAGGGATCCTCGGCCATGAACTCCTTGGCCTGCTCCTCGGTGTAGAAGGGTCCGATCGGCTTGGTCGGGTTCTTGAACGCGGGATCATCCGGATCGCACTCGATCTGGGTGACGACGGTGGCGGCGTGCCAACGCTTATAGCGCTTGTGCATCTCGCGGCCGATGCCCTGCTGCAGGTGATAACCAATGTAGCCCTGGGACATGGCGCCGCACTCGGGCAGCGGCATCTCGGGGGTACCGATGGCATCGTGGGCAGCGGCGAAGGCGTTCTGGATCATGCCGACCTGCGGGCCGTTGCCGTGGGTGATGATGATCTCATTGCCCTGCTCGATGAGACCGAGGAGAGCGTGGGCGGTGTTGCTCACGGCCTCGATCTGCTCGACGGGGTTGTTGCCGAGGGCGTTGCCGCCAAGGGCGACGACAATACGATCGGGCTTGCCAAGAGGCTTAGACATTGCTGGAATCCTTTCTGTA
Source organism: Collinsella sp. (assembly GCA_018370025.1). Classification (GTDB taxonomy): domain Bacteria; phylum Actinomycetota; class Coriobacteriia; order Coriobacteriales; family Coriobacteriaceae; genus Collinsella. The sequence continues at coordinate 14,383 of JAGZBF010000013.1, forward strand.
AAAGGCCTACAACCCATTAATAACCCGCGTCCGTGCGATACGCGAGTTTATTAAGGTTTATATTCTCTTTATCGCTCATTTTATTCATTTTGAAAATAGCGGAACGGTGAACGGTCGTTTTTATCCGCTCAGCGTACAGAACTCCAGCTCAGACATATCTACGTAATTTACGTGCGACTTTATTTAAATGAAGCGAGGATTATGTCGGATTATGCAAACTACATCTCTGCTAAACACAAAACAGACAGCGCAATATCTTACTCGCACTATACGAGATTCTATGCACATATAAGTCGAGTATGCGCCCCTGCAAAAACAAGGGGCTTTTCATCCAGCATAAGGAATAAAGAAGAGCTCCGAAAAGGCGGCAACAGCCAAGTCCCCCATCCATCCCCAAAGTGGCGCGAGGTTTCGCGGCAAAGCCGCGAAACAGCGAAAGGGACGGAATACCCGCCAACTACGTCCTTCATCCGCCCACACAATCCGAGGACGTAGTCGTAGCAGGATCTGAGGGCTGACCTTCGCGGACACTCCGCAGGACGAAAGAACCCCCGCCGCACGTAGTGCGCAGCGGGGGTTCTTTCATGTCCGAGGACGTCCGCGAAGGTCAGCCCTCAGATCCTGCGGTGGGAGACCTAGGCCTCGTTATACACCGTTTTGAGCTTCAGCAGGTGCTGATAGCGGTCCATAGCAGCCTGCTCATTCTCCTTGAAAAGCTCCTCGGCGCGCTCGGGGAAGGAACGCGTCAGCGAAGCGTAACGGGCCTCGTTCATCAGGAACTCCTGATAACCGCCCGCGGGCTCCTTGGAATCGAGCGAGAACTTCTTGCCGGCAGCAGCCTCGGGGTTGAAGCGGAAGAGGTTCCAGTAACCGCACTCGACAGCCTTCTTCATCTCGGCCTGGCAGTTCTGCATGCCGCCCTTCTTGATGGAGTGCATCTCGCAGGGGCTGTAGCCGATGATGAGGGACGGGCCGTCGTAGGCCTCGGCCTCGTGAATGGCCTTGAGGGTCTGAGCCGGGTTGGCGCCCATGGCGACCTGCGCCACGTAGACGTAGCCGTAGCTCATGGCAATCTCGGCCAGAGACTTCTTCTTGGTCACCTTACCGGCAGCGGCGAACTGAGCGACCTGGCCCAGGTTCGAGGCCTTGGAGGCCTGACCGCCGGTGTTGGAGTAGACCTCGGTGTCGAAGACGAAGACGTTGACGTTGTGGCCGGAAGCCAGGACGTGGTCCAGGCCACCGAAGCCGATGTCGTAGGCCCAGCCGTCGCCGCCGAAGATCCAGAAGGACTTCTTGGTGAGGTAAGCCTTGTCGGCGAGGATCGCCTTGGAAGCGTCGCAGCCGCACTTCTCGAGCTCGGCAACGTAGGCAGCGGCAGCGGTCTTGGAGGCCTCGGCGTCGTTGACGGAGTCGATCCAAGCCTGGCCGGCGGCCTTGAGCTCATCGGACGGACCATCGGCAGCGATGATGTCCTGGGTAGCGGCGATCAGCTTGTGCTGAACGGCCTCATAGCCAACGGCCATGCCCAGACCGTGCTCGGCATTGTCCTCGAACAGGGAGTTGTTCCACGCCGGGCCGTGACCGTCCTTGTCCTTGCAGTAAGGAGCGGTGGCAGCGGGGTTGCCCCAAATGGAGGAGCAGCCGGTGGCGTTGGAAATGAACATGCGGTCGCCGGCGACCTGGGTCACCAGACGTGCATAGGCGGTCTCGGCGCAGCCGGCGCAGGAGCCGGAGAACTCCAGGTAGGGCTGCTTAAACTGGCTGCCCTTGACGTTGGCCGCGATGAGCTCCTTCTTCTCGGAGACGTTCTCGACCATGTAGTCCCAAACGGGCTGCTGGTCCATCTCCTGCTCGGTGGGAACCATCTCGAGGGCGCCCTTGGGGCAAACCTTGACGCAGTTGGTGCAACCCATGCAGTCGAGCGGGGACACAGCCATAGTGAACTTCATGCCCTTGGCCTTGGGGCCCATGGCGTCGAGCGTGCGGGTAGCCTCGGGCGCGGCGGCAGCCTCGTCCTCGGTCATCGCGAACGGACGGATGGTGGCATGCGGGCACACATAGGCGCACTGGTTGCACTGGATGCACTTGGTCTCGTCCCAGTGGGGAACGACCACGGCGACGCCGCGCTTCTCGTATGCGGAGGCGCCCAGCTCAAACTGGCCGTCAGCGCAATCGACGAAGGCGGAAACAGGCAGGCTGTCGCCGTCCATGCGATCGATGGGCTCGAGCAGGTTCTTGACCTGCTGGGCGATAGCGGACTTGGTCTCCTCGGAGAGCTCGACGGGAGCGGCATCCTCGGCGGTAGCCCAGTCGGCCGGAACCTCGAACTTACGGAAAGCGGTAGCGCCGGCATCGATGGCCTTGTGGTTGGCGTCGACGATGGCCTGGCCCTTCTTCATGTAGGACTTGGTAGCCGCGTCCTTCATGTACTGCAGGGCGTCCTCGGCGGGCAGGACCTTGGCCAGCGCGAAGAAGGCGGACTGGAGCACCGTGTTGGTGCGCTTGCCCATGCCGACCTTGGCAGCCAGGTCGATAGCGTCGATCAGGTAGACGTTGACGTTGTTGTTCGCGATGTAGCGCTTGGCCACGGCGGGCATGTGCTCGGCGAACTCCTCGTCGCTCCACTGACAGTTGACCAGGAAGGTGCCGCCCGGCTTGACGTCGCGGACCATCTTGAAGCCCTTGACGATGTAGCTGGGGTTGTGGCAGGCGACAAAGTCGGCCTTGGTCACGTAGTACGGCGAACGGATCGGAGAATCACCAAAGCGCAGGTGCGAGACGGTGACGCCGCCGGTCTTCTTGGAGTCGTACTGGAAGTAGGCCTGGACGTACTTGTCGGTGTGGTCGCCGATGATCTTGATCGAGTTCTTGTTGGCGCCGACGGTACCGTCGCCACCCAGACCCCAGAACTTGCACTCGATGGTGCCGGGAGCTGCGGTGTTGGGCGCATCCTCGGCCTCGGGCAGGCTCAGGTTGGTCACGTCATCGACAATGCCGATGGTGAACTCGCGCTTGGGCTCGTCCTTCTTGAGCTCCTCGAAGACAGCGAACGCGGACGCGGGAGGCGTGTCCTTGCTGCCCAGGCCATAACGGCCGCCGACGACCTTGATGCCCGTCTTGCCGGCCTCGTAGAGAGCGGAGACGACGTCCTGGTAGAGCGGCTCGCCGATGGAACCCGGCTCCTTGGTGCGGTCCATGACGGCAATCTTCTTGACGGTCTCGGGGAGAACGTCGACAAAGTGCTTGATGGAGAACGGACGGAACAGGCGAACCTTGACCAGGCCGACCTTCTCGCCGTGAGCGTTGAGGTAGTCGATGACTTCCTCGAGCACGTCGCAGAAGGAGCCCATGCACACGACGACGCGGTCGGCATCGGGAGCGCCGTAGTAGTTGAACAGGCCGTAATCGGTGCCGAGCTTCTCGTTGATCTTCTTCATGTAGCCCTCGACGACGGCGGGAAGCTCGTCGTAGACCTTGTTGCAGGCCTCACGGTTCTGGAAGAAGATATCGCCGTTCTCGTGGCTGCCGCGGGTGTGCGGGTGCTCAGGGTTGAGCGCGTGGTCGCGGAAAGCCTGGACGGCGTCCATGTCGCACATCTCGGCCAGATCCTTGTAGTCCCACATGGCGACCTTCTGGATCTCGTGGCTGGTGCGGAAGCCGTCGAAGAAGTTAAGGAACGGGGTCTTACCCTCGATGGCGGCAAGGTGAGCCACCGGCGAGAGGTCCATGACCTCCTGGACGTTGCCCTCGGCGAGCATGGCGAAACCGGTCTGGCGGCAGGCCATGACGTCGGAGTGATCGCCAAAGATGTTCAGGGCGTGGGAAGCGACGCAACGCGCGGAGACGTGGAAGACGCCCGGGAGCTGCTCGCCCGCGATCTTGTACATGTTCGGGATCATCAGGAGCAGACCCTGAGAAGCCGTGTAGGTGGTGGTCAGAGCACCGGCGCCCAGCGAACCGTGAACAGTACCAGCTGCACCCGCCTCGGACTCCATCTCGACGACCTTGACCGGGGTGCCGAAGATGTTCTTGCGACCCTGGGCCGCCCACTGGTCGACATGGTCGGCCATCGGGCTGGACGGCGTAATGGGATAGATTCCCGCTACCTCGGTGTACGCATACGAAACATATGCGGCCGCCTCGTTGCCGTCCATAGACTTAAACTTACGCGCCATATACCCCTCTCCTCTCATATAGGTATACAGGCCCCGGCGATCGCCGGGATATTGGCGTGATGGGATTTTCACTGTTGCTTCCATCATCTGGCAGGCAGGCTGAGCAGCAGGTACATGGCGTGGAGAGAAGGCATGCCGAGGCGAGGAGGGCTGCACGCACTCCACAGGCCCAGCTGCCCGTCTTGCACATGACCGAGCGCCGCAAAGGCCGCATGCCGGATGCTCCCGGGCACGCCCCGGCGATGGGAGGCACCCGCAACGGAAATCCGCATGCGGGTTTATTGTACCCCGCTGCCAAGTGTAATTTCGACAAATATAGGTGGGCGGTAAAGGTTTACCTCGGGTGACCGCCAAGGGCCAAAATGAACGCTTCGTCCCCGGGCGATTGGCCCTGGCGCGCCATGGAGTGTCCCGGAGTGCCGGCATAAAAGGAACGTCCCCATCTGCCGACTAGAGGGCGCCGACGCCGAGGAGGATAGCGTAGGTGGTGGATTCGCCAAGTCTGAGCTCGTCGCCGGGGTTGAGCTGAGCGGAGCGGCCGGGCTCGACCTGGATGCAGACGTTCGTCGCGCCGTTTACCACCACGGTTCCGTTGGTGGACGACAAGTCCTCGACGTGTCAGATATTTTGAGCATCGCACCAGATATGGGCATGGCGGGCCGAGACGTCGTCGGTGATGCCGCCCTCCCCCGTTGCCAGCGCGCCGATCTCAACGCCTTCCTCACTCGGCTGAATCCAGCGCGGGGCGCTCACGACAAAACTGTTTTGTATGCGCAGCAAGCCCAAGGGGTGCGCCGGGGCGGGTTCGCGTTCGCCCGCGGTCATCGACATGCCAAGCGAACGAGGCGTGGATGTGCCTCCGCCACAGGTCGCGTGCGCGTAGTCGATGGCATAGTTCACCGAGGACCGCACATCCGCCGAACAACCGACGGCGACAAACAGCACCAGCACGGCCTCGGCGCGCTCGGCGGGCATGAGTTCTGCCGCCTGGGACAGGCGATCGAGCGCGTTGCGATAGAGATTCGTGTCCTGGTGACACTCTTCGAGCGCGCGTACCATCGGTTCACCTGCAGGACCGCACACCATATTGATCACAGCCGTGGAGTCCATGGGGTTGCGCCGGCGCAAGGCCAGTTGCGACATAATACGCGCAGCCGATGTACCGTATTCGGCAAAGTAGCGCTGCTGAAGCGTGCCGACCGGTGCGCGAACGATAAAGCGGGAAACCCAAGAGCGATCGGCGGCTCGGCTCTGCGGGCTGCGGCCGTCGGCGAGCGGACGGGACGAAAGCACCAAGCCGCACAGCTCGATATGGCTCAGATGCGCCGCGCGCTTAAAGATGTCAAACATGGCCCCGCATGGGGTGAGCTCAACTTGAGATGCCATGACCTAGGCCTCCTTGGTCGTAGAAATAGAATCGGACGATACTTCGACAGGTCCGCCAAAAGTACGGGCAGCTGCGGCTCCACCGGCAAGCGGAGTCGCCATCTGGGCTTTTGTGCGCCGCGGTGCCGAAACGGGAAGCTCAAAGGCAAAGCCCATCGCAAGTAAAAACCACGTAAGCGTATAGGTTGCAACCAGAGCGGCAACAAGGCCGCCCATCACGGCGCGTTGGGAAAATACGCTACATGCAGCCACAACCAGCACCGGAGCCTCGCAGGCAGAAAGCGCAAGCACACCCTGCAGGAACCCCGAGCGCCGATCGCGCGCAAGTGCCCCCGCGGCAACGCCGGCCATGCCTGGTAGCGCCAAAGCCAGTGCGGCAATAATACCCGGTAGTGGCCCAGACCACACGAGCGATCCCAAAGTCGCCGTCACGCGAGCGCCCGACGCCAGCAGCGCGGCCGAAACCACGACCACAGCCCAAACCACGCCACAGACGACCGCCGCGCCGACCATCAGCGCGCGACGAACCGCGCGGCCGGACGCATCCATGGGGCACGGCGTGAGCGGCTCGCCGCGGAGCGAACGACCGACATTTTGTGCATAGTGGTCACAAAACGCCGAGAGCGCCGCCTCGACCGCCGCCGGCTCGGGACGATCTTTTTGATGGCTGGACAGACAGGCCATCACCACGTCGAACAGCTGAGCATCGACAAGCGCCAGCGCATCGCGTAGCTCTTCGGAATCCGGCTCAAGCCCTAGCTGCTGGGCCTGCTCGGCCGCGGCGAGCGCCACATCGGGCTCACGACGAAGCAGCTGAGTCAAATCACAACCGGGCGCATGGGCACCAATGGGATAGTCGGGCCGCGTGTCCATTTTGAGACGGTAGGGGCTCGCGATGTCGCGCGTCCTTTTGCGCGAACCCGAGGCGCCCGAAGTGCTCGGCGCGGCTTCGTATGGCGCGACGCCGGCAATGAGCTCGTAAACCGTGCTTGCCGCGGCATAGACGTCGATCGCCGGCGACATACGCAAAGCGCGCAGGTCGGGAATATCGTCGGTGAGCATCTCGGGCGGAGCGTAGGCCACCGTCGCGCGACGCAGCGTCGCATAACGCTCCGTAAACGACGCCTTGCCGCCGGTACCGGCCACGGCCGACGCAGGCTCAAGCGCCAGCGACGAGCCAAAGTCGATCAGGCACAGGTCAAAGGTGCCCTCGGCAAGCTGCCGGTCAAGCGGTAGACGCGCCGTGCGCACCATAATATTAGCGGGCGAGATATCGCGATGGACAAAGCCCTCGCCCACCAGGCTCATACGGCAGAGCAGATCGAACAGGTCGCGACCCAGACGCGCCGCCACAAGCGGCGACAGGCGTCCGGCATCGTCCACGGCGAGTCGCGAACGCAAGCGGGCAAGCGTCTCGCCCTCGACCCATTCCATGACAATTGCAGGCACACCGTCGACCTCGCCCCAGCCATAGAGGCGGGGAAAGCCCTTAAGGCCCGAAAGGGCGCGATGGCATTCGTATTCCTCGCGAAACGCCGCCTTGAACTTGGCGACCAGCGCCTCGTGAGCGGCATCGTCGTCAAACTCATCGCGCGTCGGCAAGATGAGCTGCTTGAGTGCCACGGCCTCGCCTTGGGCGTTGACGGCACGCGTCACGCGGCCGATACCGCCACGGCGCATGGTGGCATCGTCGGCAAACAGCATCGTAAAACGACGCAGATAGGCAGGCAGTTCGTCCTGACCGAGCGCAATGGCCGGCTCAAACCCGTCGACACGCGCCAGGCGCAGGCCGACCATGGGATCGCGACCGAGTGATTGTGGTGTGGTGGATGCAAGATCGGTCATCATAGGGCAAGCGCCGCCACGTTATTGTTGAAGTTACCGAGCGCGACGTCATCATCGCCGTAATGGCCAACCCATTGACATAGGTTGGTGTAACAGCCCCACAGATTGGCATACTGCTGATACCACTTTGACCGGGGCGAGAATGTCTGACGACCGAACTCGGCTCGAATGACAAACATCTCCCCGACCAGGCTGTCGCACGGCCTGGGATCTCCCGTAGAGTTATAGGTCGAGACCACGTCATTGGCACGAGAAACGTAACTGTCGAGCATGTTGTACTTGGTCACAAGCCAACTGTGAATGCCCTCTTCCTCAGCAGCGGAAAGGCCGCCGGAGTTTGCATCGTTGTCAGTGTTGCCGCCCGTCGAGCCGCCGTTTCCAGGCCCTCCGGTAGAGGAACCCGACCCAGAGCCGCCGCCCGAACTCGATGAATCCGAGCCGGAGCCAGAAGTATCCGAGCTACCGGGCTTTCCGGACTGCTGGGCGTCCTGCTCCTTTTGCTGCTCGACCTTATTCACCGTTGCCGCCACGCTATTGTTGGACAATCGATCGATGATCTTGGTGTTGGTGAGCACGATGGTTTTGCCATTGGCAAGCGTGACTTCGTTGTCCGGGGCCTCGGCGCCGTCCGCATCGTCGGTGCCAAACACAATATGCGCGACCACACTTGCCCAAGCATATCCAGTCGTGGTACCCAGATCACTTTTGACCTCATGCCCCACGCGCGGTTCGCGTGCGGCATGCGCCTGCATCATGGACGGCACGGTCATGCCATAGGCAGAAACGCCAGCCATGACCAGCACCAGCGAGCACGATAGCAGTGCGTACGCCCGCGGCGCCAAGCCCAGTCGGCGTCGTATGCGCACCGCGGCGCCGCGCTTTGTCTGAGTGCCACCGGGCCGCATGCGTTCTCCTCCAACAAAAACACGCCGCTCGGGAGCGGCGCATTCATTCGAATCCATATTTGAGTGTATCAGCGAACCAAAAAGGTTGCGCAACGAATGGACAAATTAAGGATGCGAGCGGAAGCATCCATGCGATAAGCGGATACGAAGCATCTTTGTTGCACAACAAACTCACAGTCGCACGGGGAAATTATGACTACCCCGTGCGTCGCGAGGAAAACATACGGCAGGAGCAGGCTCGCCACCTAAATCGCGCGGCGGGCCTCGATGGCGCGGCCAAGCGTAAGCTCGTCGGCATACTCCAAGTCGCCGCCCACGGGAAGGCCGCTTGCCAGACGCGACACCTCGACGCCCAACGGCTTGATGGTACGGGCCAGATAGCTCGCCGTGGTCTCGCCCTCAATATTGGGGTTGGTGGCGATGATGACCTCGTGGATGTCCTCGTGGCCCAAGCGTGCCAGCAGCTCTCGAATGTGCAGCTGCTCGGGGCCAATCTTGTCCATGGGACTGATCACGCCGCCCAATACGTGGTAGAGGCCGTGGTAGCTGCCCGTGCGCTCGATCGCCTGGACATCGCGCGGCTCGCCCACCACGCAAATGCGAGTGGTATCGCGCATCGGGTCCTGGCAGATGGAGCACTCGTCGGCCGTGGCGTAGTTAAAGCAGCGGCTGCAAAAGTGGACCTCCTGCTTGACCTCCAGGATGGCCTCGGCCAGGCGGCGCGCCTCCTCGGCGTCGGCCTCCAACAGGTAATAGGCGATGCGCTGGGCCGACTTGGGACCAATGCCCGGCAGACGGCCCAGCTCATCGAGCAGTTTTTGCAGACTGTGGTTGGCACTCATATATATGCGTGTCTTAGAACGGCATGCCCGGGATGTTGAGGCCGCCGGTGATGGCGCCCATCTGCTTGTTGGCGAGCTCGTTGACGCCGCGAACGGCCTCGTTGACGGCAGCCATGATCATATCCTGCAGCATATCGACGTCCTCGGGATCGAGCGCATCGGGATCGATGGTGAGGTTGACGAGCTCCATCTCGCCGTTAACGGTCACCTTGACCATGCCGCCGCCGGCAGAGGCGTCGACGGTCTGGGACTTGAGGTTCTCCTGCGCGGCGGCAAGCTGCTCCTGCATCTTGCGAGCCTGCTTCATCATCTGCTGCATGTTCATACCGGCCATGATGGCTCCTTTACGTGCGGCCGCACGCCGAGCTGCAAGGGCAGCCGGAGCACGGCGGGACTTTCAAACTCAAAAATCGTACCACGGCGCGCGGCGAGAGAACGGGGCGGACGTGTTACCTCAGTCGATATACATGTCCTCCAATACAAACCGCACTCAAAGATTATGCAAGGTCGAATTATGCAAGGTTGCATAATATCGCACACTCAATCTAGTAGAGCCGAATCCGGCATTTCATGTGCGCCACTAAATAGCTAAATGCCGAACCGCTGCTCGAGGCGGCGCACATGGCGGCAGGGTATAATTTGATTGCCATAGATAGTAATTTGGAGGTGCCCCATGAATGCCCCCAACGCGCTCCAAAACATCCGCTCAAAACACCCCGTTGCATATGTGGTTCTCTATCTCTTTGTCGGCTGGGCATTGCTGGTTGTCATCACCCATGCCATAGCTTTTGGAGCAGAACTGCTGATAGCCAGCTCGGACCAGCCCGTCGTCAAATGGGAGACGACCGATGAGTGCACCGACGGAACCCGAACCGTCTACTACAACAGCCCGTCCCTCTATCAAGAGTTCAAGGTCAAGATAAAGGACTTCAAGATTGTCGATGCCGAGCTAGGCGTTTATTTGGCAATCGGAGCAACCATTAACGCCGAGCAAGTCGAGCACACGGACAGCCATGCGACGTATCGTATCGACCTCAGCATCCTAGGCCGACCGTCACGCACCTGTCTGCTCAAATGCGACATACGCGGCACCACACTACACATGTCCGAAATACAGATGCGCCCGGACAAGGGGTCCTCTTCTTGAGCAGTATACCCGCCTGCGCAGCTACTCCACCGGCTTGAAGATGGTGGCCTGGCCAAAGACGCTGCGGATGAGGGCCTTGGCCTCGTCCTCGGTCTGCGGGATGCTCGGGGCTGCGCCCTGATGGCCGAAGGGGCTGCCAGCACCGGGATTGGATTCCCAGGGAGCGGCGGGGACGTCGTCGTTTGCAGAGGCTGCGGGTGCCAAAGCAGCGGCCTTGGTCGCGGACGCCGCACCCGGCACGTCGAACGGGGGCAGATCGTCCCCGCCGGCATCGGCAGCAAAACCACCGACCATAGCATCGTCGTAGGGCACCTGCTCGGATTCCCATGGCGCAGCCTGCGCAGGCGGCTGAGCCATGGGGACGGACGCGCGCTCGGGCGCTCGGGGCGCGGGCTCGGTCGGGAGCTTGCCCGTGGCAGGAGCACCGGCAGGGTTGTCGGAGCGCAGCCAAGGGGCCTTGGCCAGGTCGGATGACTTGGGCGCAGGCGCGGCAGCGGACTTGGGCGCGGGGATCGGAGCAGCCGGTTTGGGCGCAGCGGGTTCAGGCGCCGACGGGGTCGGTGCCGCTACCGGCGCCGCTTTTGGCTGCGTCGCGCTGGCGCTCGAGGATGCAGGGGGCACCGAGGACACGGGTTGCGGGTCCGCAGATACCGCAGCCCGTGCAGATGGAGAATGCTCCTCATGTTGAGGAGCCGGCGCGCCACCCCCATCCAGGACATAGTCGACGGTACGACGACCGAAGACCGCGCAGACCGTCGGCAGGACCACCGACTGCGTATCGGCGCGACCGAGCATCTTGATGGCAAAAGTCGAACCCGCGGGGAACGAGACCGTGAGCTTGGAGCCGTCGTCGGCCGTGGCGCGGGCGTTGAGCAAAAGCCCTGCGTAGGAGGCCTGACGAGCCTTGACGCGCTCGACGACCTCGGCCCATTTGCGCTGGAGCTCGCCGGCGTCCTCAACCGCGGGGGTCTCGGCAGCACCGGCGGCGGCAACCTGGGCGGCGTTGTTGGGCTTGGACACCGACACGGTCGATGCAGCAGGCGCGGAAGCCGGAGCTGCAACGGGCTGAGGTGCAGGCGTTACAGGTCTGGGCGCCGGCGCAGGAGCCGCGGACTTGGTCGCAGGCTGGGCAGCCGGAACAGCAGCGCCGCGGTCCCAAGGCATACCGCCCTGGCGCGCGGACGTAGCAGCGGGGGCAGCGGATGCCGCCGGAGCGGCAGCACGAGCGCCCGAAATGAGCGTCGGCTGTTGGGCAGCAGCGGGTACGGATGCTGCAGGCGCGGCGGCCTGAGCAGCAGCCACGCTCGCCGGCACGGCGCCGTTGGCAATCATGGCCTCCAGGCGTGCCACGCGCTCGGCCAATGCCTCAATCGTTAAATCGGCCTCGGGACGCGCCAGACGCGTGCAGGCAATCTCGAGCACCAGGCGCACGTCGCTCGCGCCCCTCATCTCCAGTGCGGCATCGTCGAGCACCGTCAGCACGCGGGCCAGGCGGTCGGCAGGATGCTCGCCAAAGGCAGCGGCCTCGGCAGCAAGCGCCTCGGCCTGCTCGGAGCCGCCCTCAAACAGCTCGGCACGGGCACCGGCAACGCAGGCAACGTACACGTCGCGCACATGCGCCACCAGGTCGCGCGTCAGCTCCAGCAGGTCATTGCCCTCCTCGACCTGCGCACGGATCAGTCCATAGAGCTCGGCAACATCGCGATCGGCAATGGCGCGGGAAAACTCGCCCAGAATCTGGTCCGAAACCTCGCCCAAAAGCGAGCGGGCGTCGTCCGCATGCACAGAACCGTTGCCAAAGACGCTCAGCTGCTCCAGCGTGGAAAGCGCGTCGCGCATACCGCCCTTGGCATGGCGCGCCACAATGGCGAGTGCCTCGTCGTCGTAATCGAAGCCCTCCTGCTCGCACACGTAAGACAGGCGATGCTCGATATCCTCGTTGCCGATGCGGTGGAAATCGAAGCGCTGGCAGCGTGAGAGAATGGTCTCCAGAATCTTTTGCGGGTCGGTGGTGCACAGCACAAAGATCACGTGTGCCGGCGGCTCCTCAAGCGTCTTGAGCAGCGCGTTGAACGCCGCCGTCGTGAGCATGTGGACCTCGTCGATGATATAAATCTTGTACTTGCCGCGCACTGGGGCAAAGTTGACGGAGTTGATGATTTCCTCGCGCACGTTGTCCACGCCGGTACGGCTTGCGGCATCGAGCTCGTAGACATCGGGGTGGTTACCCTCGGCAATGAGCTCGCACTCCTCGCAAGTACCGTCGGGCATGCAGCCGCTTGCACCCTCGGCGCGCGCCGCCTCGGCATTGCGGCACAGCAGCGCCTTGGCCAGAATGCGCGCCATGGTGGTCTTGCCCGTGCCGCGCGGTCCGCAGAACAGGTAGGCGTGGGACAGGCGCCCCTCGGTGATGGCGTGCTCGAGCGTCGAGACGATATGCTGCTGGCCCACCACGGAGTCAAAGGTGAGCGGGCGATACTTTCGGTACAACGATTCCATGGGTGCTCCCCCGGGTATACTGAGTCTTGTTGCCGCGGCGGCCATGCGGTCGCACGGCATACTGCATTCCATAATAACCCGTACGGCGAGCCCGCCGCGATAGGAGTCCAAAGAGCATGGCAGACGCAGAGAGCAACCTCGTTCCCTCCGAAGCAGCCGACCAGGTCGAGGTCGCGCTCGAGGAGCAGGCCGCAGCCGATGACGGCATCCTGTACCTCAACGAGTACCAGTACGAAAACGACCTGGTCACCGACTTCGCCCGCCTGGTCGCCTCGCCCAGGCGTCGCGGCTCGCTGTATGTCGCCGCGGCAGTTGCCGCGCTCATCGGCATCGGCATGCTGGTGGCCGGCGGCAGCTGGATCAAGTTCGGCGTCGTGTTGATCGTGTTCGGCGCCTTTTTGGCCTGGTGGAGCAAGAACCTGCACCACACGCTCGCCCGCGACTTTATCGACGCCGTCGAGGCCGACGAGTCCATGGGTGGCCGCTATCGCCGCGTCGCCGCCAACGAGGACGGCCTGATGGTTTGGGGCAAGAGCGGCAAGTCGCAGTTCTTCCCGTTTGACAAGCTCGACCACGTACTCGACGGCGAGCGCATCTTTGTGGCCATGTTCGCCGACCAGGGCGTGACGATCCCCAAGGACACCTTCGTCCGTGGCGATGCCGAGCAGTTCGGTCCCTTCCTCAAGGCCCGCATCAACAAAAAACTCCGCATCGAGACCAAGAAGAAGAAAATGAAGGCCGAGAAGGCCGCCGCCGAGGCCAAGCAGGGCGACAAGCCCCAGGAGACCAAGGGCAAGCGGCGCAAGCAGAAGAAGAACAAGAAGAAGCGCTAAGGCCAAGCCAGGCAGGCAGCCTCGCATCCCGCTATCCTCCCCATGCACCCGAGCGTGCTACACTAGCAGCATCTATGCCACCGCGAACGGCTCGGCCCCGCGCCCGCCGCTCGCAAACGAACTTTAAACGCACGAGGGTTGGCCATGCCGCTTTTCTCGCAACATACCGCCCGGTTCTCGCCGGACGTTCCTTTGGAGGGCACCAGCTCTCGCGAGCTGCTCAAGCGGTACCAGCCGCTCGAGACACTTGCGACCGGCGGTTTTGGCTCCATCGAGATCTGCCGCGACACGCACCTGCGCCGCCGCGTCGCCATTAAGCGCATCCCCCTTATTAACGGTGTCGGCATGCCCGCCAGCGACATCATGGATGTCCTGCGCGAGGCGCACACCGCCGCCATGCTTCAACATCCCAATATCGTGCAGGTCATCGACTTTACGCACGACACAGCCTATGCCTACCTGGTTATGGAATATGTCGATGGCATGTCGCTGGCCGAGTTTTTGCACCGCGTGGACGGCCACTCACTTACCTTTGACGAGGCCGCGGCCATTGCCGATGCCCTGGGCCAGGCGCTCACCTTCGCCCATAGTAATGGCGTACTCCACCTGGACATTAAGCCCGCCAACGTGCTCATCGACCACTCGGGCAATGTAAAGCTCACCGACTTTGGCATGGCGCGACTGTCGTCCGCCGGTGGCTTTGGCGGCTCGCGCGGCGGCACCATCGGCTACATGCCGCCCGAGCAGCTCGATATCGAGACCGGCACGGTCGACGAGCGCGCCGATGTCTTTGCCCTCGCCTGTGTGATCTACGAGGGCCTGTGCGGCAGCGCTCCCTTTATGGCGGCCACGCCCGCCGACTCGCTCGACCGCATCATCGGCGGCGCCACCTATCCCAGCGAGCTGATACCACACTTTCCCCCGGGAGCCGAGAGCGCGCTCATGAGCGCGCTCTCCCCCATGCCGCAGGACCGCCCCAACAGCATCGAGGCATTTTGCGACCAGCTCCTTGCCGGTCTGGGCAGCGTGCGCGAGGGCCGTCGCAGCCTGGAGCAAATGGTTGGCGAGCTTTCGGATGACGAGCATGAGCTCGACGATATCGAGCCGTCGCACTACGAGGACGACGCCATCGAGGTCGACCGCGCACTCGGCTGGGCGGGCACGCGCTGGAGCCATGCGCGCGACTACACCATGCACGCTATCTCGGCGCTAACGTGCGGCACCTTTAGCTTTTTGCTGATGCAAACGGCCGGGGTCGCGGCGCTTCCCGGCCTGGTCATTGCGGCCATCGCGATCGGAGCGGCGGCTGGCCTGGCCCCCCAGATTGGCTCGGCCATCTCGGCTGTGGGCTTTTTGGTGCTCATGGCCAACGCCACCATGCAGGCGCAGGGCATCCTGTCGATGTTGCCCGTCGCGGTGATCTTTGCCGCTGCCATGTCCGGTTGGTGGATCGCCTGGGGTCGCACCGAGGCTGCCGCGAGCGCCGCACTCACCTGTGCACTCGCGCTTGGCTGTCTGACCGGCAATACCTTCCTGGCAGCTGGGGTCGCCGCCGGCGTCGCGTCATTTTGGCTCGGCCCGGCAAGCGCCGCCGCGGCAACGGGCATGGGCGCGCTTTTTGCCCGCCTGGCGACAGTCGCGCTTTCAGCCGGAGGCGTGCTGGGGCTCGGTAACGTTGCCGCAGCGCTGGGAGACCCGCTCCTCTGGGCTGCCTTTGGGCTGGCCGCGGCAACTGCCGCAGCGTCATCCGCGCTGCTCAATGCCCATGCCAAGCGTGCCAATCAGGGCTCAAACCTTGCCGCAATCGCCGCCATCGCTGTCACCGGCATCGGCTGCGCAGCGGCGTCCTGTCTTGCACACCATATGGAAATTGCCAGCCTTGCAGCCGCGGTCATCGCCAAGGCGGCGGTTGCGGGAATCCTATCCTCTATAATCGTTGGGATATGCCTATATTTGCTCGGATACCAAAGAACCTATACGGAGAGTGATCTTTCGTGAACTTCCTGAACATCTTCGAGGACCACGTGGCCGGCATCTTCGGTGCCACCCGTGCCCCGTTCTCCTTTAAGAAGCTTGCCAAGCAGGCCGCTCGCGACATGGAGGATCAGACTCTGGTGATCAACGGCGTCAACACGGCGCCGGCACTCTATACCATCCTGATCGCCGCCGACGACGATCCCATGCTCGCCCCGTTCTACCCCGAGCTTTCGCGCGAGGTCCGCGAGTTTGTGAAGGCGCAGGCCGAAAAGCGCCGCTATGTCTTTGTCGGCGAGCCCCTCGTGCGCTTTATGATCGATCCGCAGCTGCGCGCCGGCAAGTTCTCGGTCTTTGCCGAGAACGTCGATGCCCCCACGCTCGGCCGCCTGTACGAAGAAGAGCGCGCCTATCAAAACGGCCTGGGCCAGAACAACTCCGCGGCAAGCCGTGCCGCCAGCGCCCCGCGCGCCGGCCAGCAGCAGTTTGCTGCCCCGCAGCAGCAGCGCCCCGCCGCCATGCCCCAGCAGCAGCCGACGCCTCGCGCCGCCGCTCCCGACCCGCTTGCCGTGGCAGACCCCTTCGCGCCTAGCGTCCCCGACCCCGCCGCCGCACCCATCCCGGTGCCGCAGACCGTCTCGCGCGACGCGCTTGCCGGCATGGGCGGAGCCGCCGCGACCGGTGCCGCCGTGGGCCTAGGCGCCGCAGCCGGCATCGCCTCCAACATGGCGAGCACTCGCGCCCCGCAGCGCCCGCTCGCCCAGCTCGTCGACGTCGTGAGCGGCGAGAGCCATAGCATCACCTCCGCACAGGTGACCATCGGTCGCGAGCGCTCAGTTTCCGACATTGCCCTGCGCGACCCCAACGTGTCGCGCCGCCACGCCCAGCTCACCTTTACGGGCTCGGATTGGTCGATCGAGGACCTCAATTCCACCAACGGCACGCTCGTCAACAACCGCCGCATCACGCGCTGCCCGCTGCGCAACGGCGATCTGCTGACGTTTGGCCTGAGCACCTTTGAATTTAGGGGATAGTCGCTTATGAACATCGATATCGTCCTTTTTGCAGGCCGCATCGTCCTGGTCGCCCTGCTCTATATCTTCCTGTTCGCCGTCATGAAGACCGGCGTGGGACTTGTGCGCGGACAGCGCCGCGACTCGGCTATCTGGACGATCGATGTGGACAAGGGTCCGCGCGGTATCCGCGGCATCCACGTAGATATGCTCGGCCCCGTCATCGTCGGTCGCTCGCCATCTTCGGACATCTGCATCAACGAACCATTCGTCTCGGCCTCGCATGCGCGCTTTTCGCTGCAGGGCCCGGCGCTCATCATCGAGGACCTCAACTCGCTTAACGGCACGCTCGTCAACGGCCGCCAGCTTGTGGAGCCCGCAACGCTGCGCGAGGGCGACGAAGTCCAGATTGGCGATGTGGTCATGAAGGTGAACCGTCGATGATCGACGAGGAGAACAAGTCCGCGACTATGACCGAGGCACCGGCCGCCGCCACAGCTGCGCCGGCCCACGCCGCTCCGGCGGACTCCACACCCGTGGAGCCCGAGGACACCGTGTTCTCCCTGCCTCTTTCGCATGTAACGCATGATATTTCGGATCTCGCCGATAACGAGGACGAAGCGGATGCCGTAGCGGCGCCCATCGGCGCACATGCTGCGGAACAGCCCACAGCGCCCGAAGCAACCCCGGCGCCGGCTCACTTTGCAGAGCCCGTCGCCGCGGCAATCAACGAGAGCGCTGCGGTGTTTGCGGCACCCGAGCCCGCCGCGCCGGCGTTTCCCATAGCCCCGGCATCCGAGGTTGCGCCCGCGTCTGCGCCGGCGCCCGAGGCGGGGACATCCCCCGAGGACGGCCCTGCACCCAAGACCCCGCAGCCTGCGCCCGCAAGCGAGTCCGATGCCGTGGCCGAGCCCGCCGCCCAGTCGCAAAACACGCCCGCGCCGTCGCACTTTGCGACGCCCGAGCCTATAGACGTCAGCCCGCAAGATGACGAGTCGACCGCCCGCGTTTCCGAGGAGCCCGACTCCCCGGACACCGGCGATTCCGAATCAAACGCCGAGACCGACACCGTCTCTCCCGGTGACACAGCCGAAATCGACGTTGCCGCCGTTGAGGCCAAACTCAAAGACCCCGGCTCGACCATGAGCTTTGAACCCCTAACCGAGGAGCGCATCGAGACCGACTCGACCTATGATGCCGGCACCACCACGCAACTCATGTGGGGCGCCCGCTCCGACGTTGGCCGTGTGCGCCCGCACAATGAGGATTCCTACCTGGTGCAGTCGCCGCTCTTTTGCGTATGCGACGGCATGGGTGGTCACGCCGCCGGCGAGGTAGCCTCTTCTATCGCCGTCGAGACTATAGCCAAGACGGCCCCACAGTCCGCCGACGCAGCACGCCTGGCCGCATCCGTCGAGGCAGCCAACGCCGCCGTAATCGAGGCGGCCCTGAACGGCCTGGGCAAGCCCGGCATGGGCTGCACAGCCACCTGCGCCTACATCGAAAACGACACGCTCGCCATCGCCCACGTGGGCGACTCTCGCGCCTATCTGCTCCACGAGGGCACGCTCATCCGCGTGACCCGCGACCACTCCTACGTGGAGGAGCTCGTGGACGCCGGCGAGATCACGGCAGACGAGGCTCGCGTCCACCCCAACCGTTCGGTCATCACCCGCGCGCTGGGCTCGGACCCCGCCATGTATGCCGACCACTTCACTCTGCATATCGAGGAAGGCGACCGCCTGATCCTGTGCTCCGACGGCCTCTCGAGCATGATTCCCGATAGCGATATCGAGAACATCGCCACGCAGTCCTCAACCGCGCAAATCTGCGTCGACAACCTAGTGGACGCGGCGCTTGCCGCCGGCGGCCACGACAACGTAACCGTAGTAGTCGTTGACCTGGTTGACGATGGCGTTATGCGCGAGGCGCAACGCGTGCCTCGCCGCAATGTTACTATCGCCGCCATCCTGGCCCTCGTCTTTGTGCTAGCAGCTGGCATCTGGGCCTACACGGGTGTCACCGGCTCGTACTACCTGGGTACCTACCAGGGCAATGTCGCCGTCTGGCGCGGCCTGCCCGGCAAGCCACTCGGACTCAAGCTCCACTGGCTCGAAAGCGAAACCAGCATCAAGCTGTCCGACCTGCCCGAAGACACGCAAAACCGCCTCAAGGCGGGCATTCCGCAAACAAGTGTCGACGATGCGCAGGACACGATATCCAAGTACCGCCACCAGATCGACGAGGAGCAGACCCGCCAGGTGATCGACGCGCAAACGATTCGCGACAACACCAATCAGGGATCGACCTCCGAATCAGATTCCGAGAAAACCGCCGAACAGTCCGCCGAGGCCGAAGCCTCCGATAAGAATTAGAAAGGGAGTGCCGCTTATGAGTCGCCGCAACACCGAGCTGCTCTTGCTCATCGCCTCGGCGTTCCCCGTCATCCTGCTGTATGCGATGTACGTCCTCACCGCGGGCGCTGCCATCTCCTTTGAGACGCTCGCCGTACCGGTCGGCCTCTTTGCCGCCTTTGCCGCGGCCCACATTGCCGTGCGCATCTTGGCGCCCGGTGCCGACCCCGCCATCCTGCCCATCGTATTTATACTTTCGGGCATCGGCATCACGTTCGTGACGCGTCTCGCCCCCGCTCTCGCCATCTCACAGCTCATCATCCTGTTTGTCTCGGTGGCGCTCATGGTGGGAACGCTTGCACTAGTCAAAAACCTCGACGTGGTCATGCGCTACAAGTACACCTTTGGCATCATCGGCATCATTCTGCTGATGCTGCCTATCTTTATCGGCACCACGATCTCGGGCTCCAAGCTGTGGATTCGCATCGCGGGCTTTACCATCCAGCCCGGCGAGTTCGCCAAGGTCTTTATCGTCCTGTTCCTGGCCGGCTACCTGGCCGAGAACCGCGAGCTGCTCTCCATCTCCAACCGCAAGATTCTGGGCTTTAAGATCCCTCGCCTGCGACTGCTGCTGCCGCTGTTTGCCGTGTGGGGTGTGTGCCTGCTCGTCGTCGTCTTCGAACGCGACCTGGGTTCGGCCGTGCTGTTCTACACCATCTTCTTGCTGATGCTCTACGTTGCCACGGGGCGCTTTTCGTATGTCGTTATCGGCCTTGCGCTCTTAGCTGTCGGAGCCGTGGGCGCCTACAAGTTCCTGTCGCACGTTCAGGTGCGTTTCCAGGTTTGGGTCGATCCGTTTAAGGACGCCCAGGGCCAGGGCTACCAGATCGTCCAGTCGCTCTTCTCGCTTGCCGATGGCGGCCTGGTCGGTGTTGGCATCGGCAACGGCATGGCCAACAACATCCCTGTCGTCGAGTCCGACTTTATCTTCTCGGCCATTGGCGAGGAGATGGGCCTTTTGGGCGGCGGCGCCGTGCTCATCCTGTTTATGCTCTTTGCCGTGCGTGGCCTCACCACAGCTGCCCGCGCTAAATCCGACCTCGCCGCCTTTAGCGCCACCGGTCTTACGGCAGCCATCAGCTTCCAGGCCTTCTTGATCGTGGGCGGCGTCACCCGCCTGATCCCGCTGACCGGCGTCACTCTGCCCTTTATGAGCCAGGGCGGCTCCTCGCTGCTGGCAAGCTTTATCATCGTCGCGCTCCTGCTGCGCGCCGGTGACGAGGCGACCGGACGCGAGGCCGAGCTTACCGGCACCGGCACCATGGCCGCCATCACCGATGATCAGGTCGCATCGGCCGCCGCCCCGACGGGCACGCGCTTTGCCACCTCGTCTTCCTACGGCAGCGGCAGCCATTCCGTCGGCTCGCGCATGCGTCGTCGCCTGCTCGACACGCCTGAATCCGGTGTGCTCGGCCGCGTGGCGCTCGCCAACCGTCTAACCCGCGCGGTGCTCGCCTTTACGGCGCTGTTCGCCATCCTTATCGGCAACCTCACCTATGTCCAGGTCATCAAGGCCAAGGACTATCAGGACATGCCGACCAACAACCACACCATCGCCCGCTCCAAGTACATCCAGCGCGGCTCCATCATCACGTCCGACGGCGTGACGCTGGCCGAGTCGCTGCAGCAGGAGGACGGCACCTACGTACGCTCCTACCCCAACGGTAACCTGGCAGCGCACGTGGTTGGCTACGTGAGTCAGCAGTATGGCACCACCGCCATCGAGAGCGTCATGAACGACACGCTCACCGGTTCTAAGGACTACTCCAGCTGGAACAACGCCATCGCGTCGCTCGCGGGCCAGACCCAGCCGGGCAACACCGCCAAGCTCACCATCGACTCGCGCATCCAGACGGCGGCCGAGCAGGCACTCAAGGGCTTTAAGGGCGCTGTAGTGGTCATCGACCCGCGTACCGGCGCGGTGCTCGCATGTGCCAGCTCGCCCACCTATGACAACACCAACATCGATGCCCTGCTGCAGACGGGCGGCGGCGAGGACGGCTCCATGTACAATCGCGCCATGGACGCGCTGTACACGCCGGGCTCAACGTTTAAGGTCGTTACGCTTTCCGCGGCACTCGAGACCGGCACCGCCAGCCTTACCAGCACCTACCAGGCGCCCGGCTCCATGGACATCGGCAACGCACCGGTCACCAACTCTGCCAACGAGAGCTACGGCACCATCAGCCTGCAGCAGGCCTTTGCCGTGTCCTCCAACGTCGTCTTTGGCCAGGTGGCAAACGAAGTTGGCGCAAATACGCTCGTACAGTTTGCCAACGCCTTCGGCTACGGCCAAAAGCTCGGCCAGGACCTGACCTCCGCGGCCTCCATCATGGCCGACCCGTCGCTCATGACCGAGTGGGAGACCGCCTGGGCCGGCGCCGGCCAGCCTGTCGGCATGGACCACACGCCCGGCCCGCAGACCACCGTCATGCAAAACGCCGTGATTGCCGCCGCCATCGCTAACAGCGGCGTGGTCATGGACCCGTACTTTGTAGCCCAGGTACTCGCCCCGGACGGAACCGTGGTCAAGACCACGCAGTCCCGCTCGCTTGGTCAGGCCGTCAGCTCCGCCACGGCCGACCAGGTCAAGCAGGCCATGCTTGCCGTCGTCCAGTCCGGCACCGGCACCGATGCCCAGATCCCCGGCGTCAAGGTCGCCGGCAAGACCGGCTCGGCCGAGACCGGCGGCACCAACGTCAACTCGATGTTTGTTGGCTTTGCACCTTACGATTCACCCACGGTCGCCATCTCGGTGGCCTTGGAGGATTTCGACAAGCATGACGTCGAGGCCGCCAAGATTGCCGGTATCGTCCTGACCGCGGCGCTTGCCGCACAGGGAGCGTGATGCCCATGATCGAAGCACGAGCATGTGGTGCACCGCAGCCAACAGGCTAGCGGCAAGGCGGCACGCGGCCCCAGCAGCCATAGATTTGGTACTACACACATCGTTGAGCGAATAAGTTAGTTAGGAGCAGGAATGGAACAGAGGGTCCTCGGGGGAAGATACCTCCTCAAGGATAAAGTGGGAACGGGCGGTATGGCGACCGTCTTCCGTGCGCAAGATCAGGTTCTCGACCGCACGGTTGCCGTCAAGATCATGCTGCCGCAGTACGCCGGCGACGCCACCTTTGCCGCACGCTTTAAGCAGGAGGCTCAGGCAGCAGCCGGCCTCTCCTCCCCCTATATCGTGGGCGTCTACGATTGGGGCAAGGACGGCGATACCTATTACATCGTCATGGAGTACCTGCGCGGTACCGACCTCAAGAGCGGCATCAAGAGCCACGGCGCTCTCGATCCCAAGAAGGTGGCGCAGATCGGCTCGCAGATCAGCTCCGCGCTTTCGGTGGCTCACAAGCATGAGATCATCCACCGCGACATTAAGCCGCAAAACATCATGGTGCTGCCCGACGGCAACATCAAGGTCATGGACTTTGGCATCGCCCGCGCCAAGAACAGCCACCTCACGCAGGACAACAATGTACTGGGCACTGCCCACTACGTAAGCCCCGAGCAAACGCGCGGCCAGGACCTCGGTCCCACCTCGGATATCTACTCCCTGGGCGTTGTGATGTACGAGTGCGCCACCGGTCGCGTCCCCTTTGACGGCGACGACGCCATCTCGGTTGCACTCAAGCAGGTAAACGAACTACCGGTTCCGCCGAGCCAGATCAACTCCGGTGTCGATGCCGATCTGGAGCGCATCATCCTCAAGTGCATGGAGAAGGACCCGGCGAATCGCTTCCAGACGGCAGATGAGCTGCGTCAGGTGCTCAACAACTACCTGTCAGGCCGCGCTGTCAACGTCTCCGAGCCCACGCGCATCATTGGCGCCGCCGGCGACCTGGGCGCAACCAAGACCCGCGAGCTGTCCGACTCCACGCGCGCCATGGTACGTCCCGTCTCGGGCGTGAGCGGCCAGAGCAACGCCCACAGCGCCGTTTCGGGCTCCACGGGCTCCTACGAGGTCGATCAGCCCAAGTCCAACAAGAACAAGATTATCGCCGCCGTAGTCGCCGCAATCGCCGTGGTTGGCGTTGTGGTGGCCTTCGCCACCGGACTCTTTGGGGGCGAGCAGGTTACGGTGCCCGATGTGCTTAACAAGGACCAACAGACCGCTATCGAGCAGATCAAGGAGGCAGGCCTTGAGGTAGGAACCGTCGACCAAAGCTACAACGACGATGTCGATGAGGGCAAAGTTGCCGAGCAGACCCCCAACGGCAACACCAAGAAGCCCAAAGGTACCAAGGTGAACCTGGTGATCTCCAAGGGCCCCAAGCCCTCCGAGAAGGTTGAGGTTCCGCAGCTCGTCGGCCTGACCAAGGACCAGGCCGAGGCCGCGCTGGCAAGCGTGGGACTCAAGGGCGAAGCAACCGAGGAGGCCAACGAGGCCGAAGAAGGCCAGGTCTTTGAGCAGGGCACTGACGCCGGCAAGGAAGTCGAAAAAGGCACGACCATCTCGTACAAGGTCTCCAGCGGACCCGACACCACCTCCGTCCCCGATCTGACCGACATGACCGAGGCCCAGGCACGCAACGCCCTCGACATGGCCGGTTTTGGCGTCGACGTGAGCTATCAGGAGAACGACTCCGTCATCGAGGGGACCGTCATTAGCTGGAACCCCAGCGGTAAGCAGAAGCCCGGAGCTACGATCACCGTCGTCATCGCCAAGAAGTCCGGCAAGGCAAACGTCCCGAGCAACCTGTACGGCAAGAGTATCTCCTCCGCCGTCACAGCGCTTAACAACGCCGGATTCTACAACATCGCATTCTGCGATCAGAACGGCAACCCCGTGAGTGGCAACGAAAACGCCACCGTGACGGGCGTCTCCCCCACTGGCAAGCAGTCCACCGACAGCACGATCACGTTGACGGTTTCGCTTTCTGGCTCCGATTCGGGCGACGATTCCGGCACGACTAACTAGTCGAGGACCCATCACCCGCAGCGGCTAGGGCCGCAAACATATTCGCTCAACGGCGCCCGCTTGCTCCCCCGCAAGCGGGCGCTTTATTTATCGACAGACCATGGCCCCTTAGCAACGCAAAGAGGCCCGCAAAAGCGAGCCTCCCAGGTGACAACAGAATATGTAATGCAGTAATTACTGGCCGCAGAACTTCACCATGATCTCGACCATGGACTCTTGCCTATGGACAAAATGTCCATAGGCAAGGAGATGAAAGAGTAAGGACAACGCCCTCTAAAAGAAGGCCGTATATGAAGATTGCATATCCCTTTTGCCTTCATATACTCAAGAAGCACCCCTCGAAGCGCTCCTGAGAGGCCCCCTTGGATGCAACCCAGGGGATCCAGATTCTGGTAGACATCGGCGCAGTAAAATCCTGCCGCGCAGGCACGAACGGACATCTTGACTCCTAACGCAATGCGGGGCGGCCCCAAGACACCCCGCCACGACAAAAAACTAGTTCTCGTAGACCAGCGGGTGGCCCCAACTGCCCTCGATCTTGCAGGTCTCCGCCGCAAAACCGGCAGCGAAGTCCAAGCTCTCGCGAATCGCGGCCTCGCCGCACTCGCCGGCCTTCTTCTTGGAAAGATAGGTGACCAAAAACGCCGTCAGCAGTGAATCGCCGGCCGCCATAGCGTCTTTGAGCTCCTCGGGCGCCACGGGCTTGATGCCCTGCTCGTAGAAGTTTTCGCCGTCATAGGCGACGGAGCCCTTGCTCCCGCGCGATGCGCATACGATTTGAGGGCCAAGGGCCTTCACCCACTCGAGCTTCGCCTTGATATCCTCCAGGGAAGCGTCGCCCATGGACATAAAGGCGTACGTCACAAATGGCGCAATCTGCCCGAAGTGCTCGTCGGTGGAGTCATCGGAGAAGTCGAAGCTGATAGGCATGCCGGCAGCCTTGATCTTGGGGAGCTCGCGCTCGGTGAAGCAGTAGTTGCCGCTGTGCACCAAATCGAAGCCGCTGACGTACTCGGCGGCGAAGCGGTCTATCACGTAGCGCATGTCGCCACGTATGCCGCCTTCATTGGAGCCCAGGAAGATACGGTCCCCGGTCTCGTCAACGGTCACGCGAGCGGCGCCGTTGACGCCCAGGACCTGCTGGCAGCGAAGAAGCTCGACGCCCTCGTCCTCGAGCGATGCTATAACGTGCTCGGCCTCCTCATCTGATCCGAAGATTCCCATGTAGGCGCTGCGATCGACGCCGAGCTTCTTGGCGAAGACGGCGAAGTTAACTGCATTGCCGCCGGGATACATGGTCTTGATGTGCTCGTACTTATCGACAACGTTGTCTCCAAAGCCAAGCACGCTTATAGGATAGGCTGCCATGGTTATCTCCATTCAGGTAAACCGCCGTGGTTACGGCGAGCAGACGGGGCGCGAGGGATTCGCACGTCTCAACGCGCCTCGCGCCCCGTTTTAAAATCGCTAGTACTTCTCGATGCCCATGTAACGACGCACGTCCGGGTGATGGTCGAACACCTTGCCGCGAGCGGAGCGCAGCTCACAGTTCATCGCGTAGAACAGGATTGGATCAAGGAACGCGCGAACGCTCGCCGGTACTTGGTCCATGCCGTACTCCATGGCGTCGAGCACCATAAGAGTGTCGGTATGGGTCTCGAGGAATGCGAGGGCGCGCTCATCCATGGCTCGGCACTCACTAGAAGACATCTGCAGGAAGTAGAAGACTCCGGGCTCGGTCACCTCGAAGGGGCCGTGGAAGTACTCGCCGGAGTGGATATAGGCGCAGCTCTGCCACTGCATCTCCATAAGCGAGCAGATAGCGAAGCCATAGGCCTGGCTAAACACGGGACCGGACCCCAAGATATACAGGAACTTGTGGTCCTGGCACAGGGCGGCAAAACGGTCGCAGAGTTCGGCGTTGACCTTCTCGCGAGCTGCAGGCAGGATCTGGTCCATCTTGGCGATGCCTTCGTACATGTCGGCAAGGTCGGCATAACCTTCCTGCTGATCCAGGAGCTCGGAAGCGAGAGCCAAAGAGATGCCGGCGGGCACCTCCGCCTGCGGAACTCCCTCGCCCCACGGATATACCCAGCACGTCCACTCACCGTTATCGATGCCGGAACCCGCGTTGTCCGTCTGCACGATAACGGTCGCGCCCGCCGCCTTGGCGATCGAGCACGCATCGATTACCTCGGGGGTGTTGCCGGAGTGGCTGCAAGCGATGACAAGGGACTTTTCGCCCAGGCGCTTGGGACGCATGATATCGAACTCGCGGGCGGTATACGCCTCGCTGGCAAACGTAGTCGCCTCGCGCTTGAGCAGCTCGTGGGCGGGCAGCAGGTCGATGAGGGAGCCGCCGCAGGCAACCCAGAAGACGCTATCGAAACCGCCCTTTTCAGCGATTGCGTCGGCGATAAGATCATGTGCGTTCATTGTTATTCTTCCTTTCGATACGGCGGACGAATCCGCCAACGTTTACTGCGAGTCTTCTCGTCAAGCGTGTTGACTTCCCCACGCGAATGGGAGCTACGCGCTAGTCGACAAAATACCTCTCGAAGGCGTCCATGTTGTGCCGGTCCGCTGCTGCGGGATCATCGAAATACCTTCCATCGGTGATCTCCTGGCCAAGATAGCCCTCGAACCCATGCGCGTTGAGGACGCGTACGAAATCGTCCATACTGTGCTTTCCATCGCCCCAAACCAGATGGCCATATGGGTCGCCATCAATGAAGCGCATGTTCCTTATGGCACCATCGCCAAACTCGGCAAACCACTCTTCAAGGCTCTCGCCGGCGACTCCCATAGCGGTAGTGTCCACCATTGGAGTAAGGTGCGGGCTGGCTACTTGGTCAAGCATGCGCCTGGCATCCGCGAGTGTAACCACCAAGTTGCTCTCTTCCGGCCTCAGGCTCTCCATGCAGAGGGTCACGCCGTGCTCGCCGGCATAGTCCGCAAGAATCGCCAAGTGCTCGGCAGAGCGCTTCCAAGCTTCCTCGCGGTCCTCGTCCCAATCGCCCCAACCGGAGTTGATGGACATATACGGGGCGCCGAGCACCTCGGCGAGCTCGATGCCGTGCTTAAAGTAAGCGAGGCTCCGCTGCGCGTGGAGGGGCTTTCTGGCAGCGTACTGCCACGGATACACCACGTTCTCCGGGCACAGGGAGCTCCCGGAGAGTCCGCGGGACTCGATCTTGCGGCGAAGCTTGTCGGCCTCGAAATACCCCGTGTGGTCCAGCGTCACGTGCGGCTCGGCCGCCCAAAGCTCGATGGTTTTGAAGCCAAGGCGCTGCTGAACATCAAGGAAATAATCAAGCGACCACATGATGTAGTGAATGTTCATGCCGGCGACCTGCTCGCGACGCAGGCGGGGCGCGGAAGCGTTTAAATCCATGCTGGGCACCTCCTACATCGGCAGTAGGCCGGAGATCACAGTCGCGACCAATCCGAACAGAACCATGAAGATAAAGAACTTCCAGATGGTCTTCCACCATTGCCCGAAGGAGATCTTCGCCACGGCAAGACCCGCGACGGTCATGCCCGCAACGGGGCTGATGGTGTTGACGGTCTGGTTCGCGAACTGCAGAGCGGTGACGGCAGCCCCGGGATTGAGGCCCATAAGCTCGGTCAGCGGGCCCATGACGGGCATGGTGAGTGCAGCGAGGCCGGAGCTGGAAGGAACCAGCAGCGAAAGCAGGCCGAGGACGATGTACATGAAGGTGGTATAGATGAAGGACGGAGCGCCCGCAAGGAGTCCGACGAGCCAGTTAAGAATAGAGTCGATGATCATTCCGCCCTCTGCGACGACCAGGATGCCGCGGGCGATGCCGATGATGCAGGCTGCGTAGGCGAAGTCGGCGATTCCGCGGACGAACTCCTCCGCAATGGTCTTCTCGTCCAGGCCGCCGAGTATGCCGGCAAGAAGGCCCATGGCCAGGAACACCATGGAGATCTCGTCCATATACCAGCCCTGGGTAACGAGGCCCCACACGATAACGCCCATGCCGACCGCGAAATCAATGAGGACGAGCTTGTGGCGAAGCGTGAACTCCTCTTCGATAGAGGCATCGGTGACAGAGAACTCGATGCGCTTCTGCTTATCGTCCTCATAGGTGATGGAGGACTTGGGATCGAGCTTGACGCGGCGCGCGTAGCGCATGGCCCAGAAAATGCCCGCGGCGGTGAAGATGACCCACAGGATGGCACGGAGTCAAAGCTGGGGATTTCCCTCGATGCCGATAACGCCCTGGGCGATCAGCACGTTGAAAGGATCAATAGTGGATGCGCAGTAACCAAGGTTGGGGCCGAGGAAGCAGATGATGAACGCGGTCATGGAGTCATACCCGATGCTCAGCATGATGGGGATGAAGATCGCGTAGAACGGCAGCGCCTCCTCGGACATGCCGAACGTGGTGCCGCAGATCGAGAGCAGGATCATGGAGATGGGGATGATCAAGATGTCCTTGTTCTTCAGCTTCTTGATCACGCGGCTCATGCCGGCGTTTAGGGCGTTGGTCTTGGTGACGATGGCGAACGATCCGCCGATCAGCAGGACGAACGCGACGACATCGGCCGCAGCCTGAATGCCCTTGGCGGGAGCCTGCAGGACGGCATCGATGCCCTGTCGCAGATCGACGGTCTCCCCCGTCTCCGAATCGGTGTAGACCTTGTCGACCTCTTGGTACGTTCCGGCTACGGCGACTTCTCGCTCGCCCGCGGCCGTCTGAATGGTCTGGCGGTCGAACTGACCCGATGGGACGATCCATGTGAGCACCGCGAAGAACACGATCAGCATGAACGCGATGGTGTACACATGGGGAAGCTGGAGATGGAATCTGCGCTTGGGCTTCTCCTGTTTGGCATCCGGCATTCTTAACCTCCTGCCAGAGCAACGATGCTTGCCAAAAATCCTTCACGTATAGGCAAACATCTTAGGTTGTTCTATGTATAACCTGCATGAAGGCGTCGGTCAAGAAACATATTAGGTTGTTCTATAAGTGGTAACTTTTACGCGCTAAACGGACCTGCCGCGGCAATACGAGAACAGCGCTGTGTGAGACAGAGCCGCTAGATATCGAAGCTGTAGCGCGAACCCACGTAGTACTGTCTGCCATAGCAGAAGCGCTCTCCGTTGGAATCGAGAAAGCCCGCGTTCATGAAGAACAGCGGCTCCCCTACTGGGACCTTGAGCTCGCGGGCGGCATCAATTCCCGCACGGGCGATCTCCAGCCTGCAGGGATCGGACGAGCAGGGATACCTACCCGTACGCTCCCCCACGGCCTCGAATATCGAACAATTGGAGAGACCGATATCTTTGAGAAATTCGAATCCATCGACAGGATAGTAGTTGTTCTCGAACAGGACCGGCACGCCGTCTGCGGTACGCACGCGTGAGACCAAGATGAGGTCAGAGCCTTCATCCAAGCCAAAGAAAGAAGCGAGGTCGCGATCGGCGGCAACGGTCTTGCGGGCAACGACGCGAGCGCCCGCCTTCATGCCGTTTTCAGCGCATGCTTGGGTAAAACTCTGAACATCGTCCTTCTGATGCACCTTGCGAATTATCTTTGTCGCGGTCACAAACGTACCACGCCCCTGCCGCTTGGTGAGATACCCCTCGCCCACAAGCTCCTCTATTGCGCGGCGAACCGTGACCCTTCCCACGCCGTACATCTTAGAAAGCTCAAGTTCCGTTGGAATCTGCGAGTCAACGGGATATGTCCCCTGTTCGATATCGCTCTTAAGCAAATCGAGCACCTGTTGATACAGCGGGGCGGAAGAGCCCCCATCCAGATGCGCATCCACAAAAACTCTCCCTTTAAGGCGTTCGCGATCTCAACGACTCCATTCTACCGCACACGGAAAAATGAGGTTAAACACATAGGGGCCCTGCATGTTTGAGCGTATCGGGAATCTGGTCGCTGATTTCGTCCGCATTTGCTTGCGAAAAACCAAAACGCTCCTCGCGCTTGGCGAACACGGTGAGGCCCGCCGCCTTGCACGCAGCGATCGATGATGCTCGTGTGATGTTGGCTTCCTTCCTTTGCTTGCGAGGCGCGTCACTCGTCCTGCTGAGCCGCGGGCCCATCGTTCGGCGTGGCCTGCCTGCGCGGGGCATGCCGGGAATTGATGTAGTCGTATGCGTAGGCGATCTCCGTGACGGGGACCTCCACGTGGTAATGGGCGGAAATGTCAGAGAAGCTCGTGCGGAATGCCTCGACGAAATCGTTGTGTTCATTGGCGAAGCGCTGCTCGTCTGCGTAGTTCTCGATGGGGCTTCTGGTCACGAGGCGCTCCACGAGACAACACAGGTGCACGTAGAGCCCCATGCTCACACGAGCGCCAATCACGTCTCCGGTGAGCTGCTGGAGCCGCTCTGCGGCACTCTCGATTTCGCCGAAGAGCTTGTTGGGGTTAAGGATTGTGATGGACTCGACCACGTTCCTGAGGGTCATGTTCTTGACGAGATTCTGGTGGAACGTGCGCAAGCTGTCAGCGTCGAGCAAGCGTGCGAAGGCGCGGTCTATCTGGGCCGTTCCTTCGCCGGCGATGAGTTCCTCGAGCGAAATGAACGGGACTCCGTCGGCGTGCGGATTGTCCGTGCCGATGACCGAGCGCACGTTGTACTGGGAGAAGGCGGCATCCTCAGATCCGTTATTGGCGAGCTGCCGCCAGTCAACGGCGACAAGCCGCGCGGGGGACTCGCCAGGCAGGCTCTGCGCCACGAGATCGCGGATCCGCGCAGCTGCGTCAAGTCCGCCTTCGGAGCAGAAGACAATCGCGTCCGGTCGGGCGTTGCGCGCCACGATGTGATAATTACAGGTGCAAGCTGCCGCAGCATCGTCGAGAACCTCTCGCACGGAGCGACCCGCGATAAGTCCGGCGCCAACCTCCACCGCAAGGCCGGTAGAGGCGTTGTTTATGATGCCGAGCGTCATGCCGGAGGTGGATTCCAGACTCTTATAAATATCCTGGAGCGATCCCATGTCCACGAGGATGACGACCTCGTCTGCGTAGGAGAAGCGGTCGATGATTTGCTGAAGAGGAACAGCGACGTCCGTAACCTTCTGGTCGTAGGGCATGTCGATGGCCTCGAAGACCCTCGTGTCAAGAATCCGATTGGCGGCGTCGGCGATGCTCGTGGCGGTCGAGTAGCCATGACTGAGGACGATACCGACGCTCCGACGACGCTTAGACGGGTCGAGTGCGAGTGCCGCATGCGCAAGGACGAGCAGACACGTGAGATCGTCGAGTGCGATGCCGAGCGTGGCCTTGAGTTCATCAGCGATGCAGGCGCAGACAGTAACGGCAAAGCGGTTGCGCTGGGCCACGACGCCGCGCATGCCGGAAAGCTCGCTTGCATGGGAGCTCTTCCAACGCGAGAGGCTTGCGGGCGGCCACAGCTGGAGGCAGATGCCCTGGGCGATTAGATGCGAGCTCTTTCGGGACAAATCGATCGAGTAGAGTTCGTTCACGGAAGTGACGACGCTGTCGGCGATCTGCTCGTATGCGTCGGACTTCGAGCGGCCCGGGTTTTGCCCGAACGCCAGGTAGTCCTCGAGGTCGCGGGCTCGCTCCACCAGCTGAGCGCTGCACGCGCCCCCATCAAGCGTGCCTTCGCGATAGCTCTCGTATGGCTCCAGCATGGCGTCGAGTACATGCCGTGCGCGGTCGTCCGCCTGGCTTTGGATGCTCCGGGTGGTGTCGATGAGCTGCATGTCGTTCTCGCTGCGCTCGAGTGCGGAGCCGGCAAGGATTGCGGAGGGAAGCTGGTAGGTGCGAATCTCCAGGCTGTCACCCTTCGTGTCTAGATAGGCCTCGGCGCAACAGTTGGTGATGCAGTCGCGCAGGCCGCGTACGTTCTCCTCGAAGTTGGTGCCGGCGAGGGCTCGGAAGGCTCCGCGACTTATGAGGATGTCGCGTCCTATGCGTCGGCCCTCCTCCTTGAGGAAGTGGAGAGTCAGTTCCTCACGCTCCTCCTGGGTGCGCTCGCGCAGAGACGGCACCTGGGCGGACATGGGGATGCGACGCGTGAGGCTGCGGCACTCGGTACTGTCTGCCTCGTTTGAGGTGGCAAAGATAAGGCGCACAGCAGGGGCTGGCACAATGGCGCCCGCCTGTGCGGAGGCCCACTCCAAGAGCGCGTCCTGGGCAGCGGGTGAGAGGGCGTCGACGTCCTTGAGATAAACGATGCCGCCGCTCGCCCGATCTGCAGGCCCGCCATCTGCGCACAGGTCGTGAGTGAGCGCGCGGGCATCGTCTGCGTAATGCGAGCAGTCGATGCTCACAAGCTTGGCTTCCTGCTGCAGGACGCCGACGTTCTTGCCGTATTCGAGGGCAAGTTCGGCGAGTAGACCCTTGCCGGTTCCCGAGGCGCCACAGAGCAGGATGGGCAGGCCAGCTGGCGGGTACTTGAGCGCGGCGCAGAGCTGGCTGATGCAGGGCGCAAGGCTCAGCTCGTGACCGATTGCGCGGTCGAAGTCGAGTCGCTCGCCGTTTCCGAGCGTGGCGAAGAGCTGCTCGACCGAAGGGTAGGTGCTACGCTCAATGCGAGACTGGAAGAAGCGTTCGAGGGAGCGGCGGTGGAAGTAGCACACCGGTCGTGCCCCTGCTTTCACCACGAGGCCAGCGCGCACGAGCTCGTTGAGATACTGACTTGCCAGGCTGCGCGAGATGGCGAGCGAGTCGGTTATAGATGCCGTGGTGAAGTGGTCGAGACGGTTCTGGATGCGCCCGCCCCGCGTGCTGCCAAGCTCGCGCGTGATGCGATCGAGGTAGGCAAGCAGGTCTTTCTGTGTCTCGGGGATGTTCATGCGGCTGGTCCTCCTTTCGTCCCACACCTTACGGGCGGGGTGGTGCTCGGGACGGGTTGGCGCCCGCGTTTTGTCACGGGCACGTGAACTTCGGCACTCCATGATACATCTGTAGTGGCATATGGCGACTTCTCGACACCTGCGCTCGACACAGCGAGCGGCAACAGCGCTGTCCGCCGAGCGCCTCACGGGCGTATCCCAACCGTAGGAGTGCGCTTTGCCACCTTTGACTGCCTCCCTGTCGGCAAGCGGCTCGCCGTTCGCTCCGTCTCTGACCACATCGCTCGAATCGACTCTGCCGCCGGCGCTGTGGTGGCCGTCGTGCCCGCAAAGGTCATCAAGCAGGCCGACGAGGTCACCGCGGGCAAGGTCTCCCTCGTCGACGCACTCAGGAATCTGTAGGCGAGGCCCCTAAGGCCGCCTCGCTGTCGGCAGCCCGGGGCCATGTGCCATCAGGGCACAGGACGAGTCCGGTCGCCGGAATGCGGCCGGACCCGTTGTTCGCGTGTTTTGCTGGGGGAGTCGCTGTGGCGACGAGGTTCACTGGCTTACTTTTCCTGTTCGCGCAGCCCCTTCGCCAAGGCTATGTTGGACAGTTTGAGTTCGCCATTCGTTACCGTAACAGCAAGCGAGTGGCCGAACTTCTCGCAGACGCGTGTCGTGAGTGCGGTACCGTCGAGGTAGAGGACGAGGATGTTGTCGTCAACGATGAGCTGCAGGTGGTAAGAACGCCCGGACTCGAGCCAGACTGGCCTCCAAAGCCCCTTATCCATTACGCGGAACCACTTGTAACAGGGGCTCTTGTCGAACGAGAGCCGATTCGCGTCGAGGTCGAAGCGGTATTCGTACGACTCGTCGGTCTCGAGATTCTTGTAGGCTCGAATTGAGAAGTCGCAAGCGTCCCTGAACGTCACGTCTGCCTCGAAGCAGAAGATCTCGCCTGCGTTTTCGGTGATTACGCACTCCGTTCGTTCGTGGTCTCCGCGAAGCTCGATATCCGGGACGGCATCAGGGCACTCGAACGCATCCTTTATGCTTTGGGGAGGGCGAACGCCGAGGGTGCCATTGGGGCGCTGGTACACCTCATGGGGCATAAACGAGCCACCCCAAAGCCAGTTGGCCCGGTCATCGTCGTTCTCGCGCGTGGGGACCCAGCCGGACAGAATCCTGCGCGATCCGTCGAAGGCGGTCCGTCCGGCGTAATACGCCCTCCCGTCGAAGGCGTCATCTCTCGGCTTCTCCCACGGACCGTAGAGATCGCGGCTCATGCGGTAGACGATCTTGTTCTCGTCGCTGTACTCAGAGTAGACCAGGTACCACCAATCGCCAATTTTAAAAATGTCTGGCATTTCGAACATGGTGTAGAGGCCGGGGGCCCAGAAGTCGCCCTTGAACTGCCAGTGCTCGAGGTCCTTCGACGTAAAGTGAACGAGCCTGCCAGTTTGGAGGGTTTTGGAGGGGTCGTCTCCCTTACGCGTGCCCAGTACGAGGAGGTATTCCTTCCGGTCGTCATCCCATATTACGAAAGGGTCGCGCCAGTTGCGCCCATCGTATCCTGGCTGAGGCGTGAGCTCTACTGCAACGCCCGTCTTTTTCCACGTCGCATAATCATCCGAGCAGGCCTTCGCCTGCATGAGCACCTGGGACGTTTTGCCTTCTCGCAGGTAGTTGCGGTTGAACCCGGTATAGAAAGCGCGTACCTCCCCTTTTGCCTCGTAAACGGTTCCGGCGTAGATGAACTGGTCTTGGTCGTCTTCTCCGCCGTGGGGGATCGCCGTTCCGTGTTCCTGGTACGTCACGAAGTCCTGGGTGGTCGCGAGCGACCACCCAAAGGGCTGTCCTTCGGCAAGCGGAGCGGGGTCGCGCGTGTCACGCTGGTGGTATAGATAGAACGTGCCGTCCTTGCCGAAGGGCATGACGTCTCCCACCCACACGTCCTTCGGTTGGTAGAACAGGTGCTGGTTATTGGTCGGGACTTTGCGCATGTCTCGTCCTCCTTACTGTCGCGTCTTTCCTATTCGTCTTCTTCGTCAACGTCCGGAGTAAGATCTCCGAGGTAGACGAGCTGCTCTTTGGCTTGGGTGACGACATGCCTCACCACATCGGGAGTAAGCTGTCCGGCGTGGAGCGAGAGCTCGAGGGCCACGGGAAGGTTTACGCCGGTCACTATGAACGCGCCTCGCGGAGCCGAGCAGGCTACGAGCTGGTTTACGCTGCCCTGAAGGATGTCGGTGAGAACGAGGGTCTCGTCATCTTCGGCGATGCCCTCGAATGCGCTGGCGAGCTTCTCCTCGAGCGGGGTTTCGTCTGTAAACGCGCAGACAACCCTGATGTCGTGCCCCGGTCCTATGATGGCCTTGAGCGTGTCTCCGAGTCCGGCTGCCAGGCCGTAGTGCGATGCAATGATGATGTGCCTCATAATGCGTCCTTTGTGGGTTGGTCTAGCCCTAGGCTAGGCAGCAAGAATGCCGAAAGCCGCGCACACCCACGAGATGATGAGGATGCCGAGGACAATCTTGTTGATGCTGACCTTGCGCCTGACGAGGGCGTAGACGATGGCTGTGGCTATTACGGGCAGCATGCCGACCATGATTTGGTCGAGGATGCCCGTCTGGACGTCGAGCGTGACGTCACCCATGGTGAACGTGAGACCACACGAGACCTTGATGACGGTGGGGATGAGCGCACCGACGACCATCATGCCAAGTGCCGACGTCGACTCGGTGAAAACGGACATCTTCTCGGCAAGGGTCGTGAAGAGCTTGTCGCCGAACTTATAGCCTATGCGCCAGTCAAAGAGCTTCCATACGAAGATGGCGATGGCGACGGCGAGCCAGAGAAGCACGCCGACGGGGTTTCCCGCCTGTCCCATGTAGGCGGCGATGGAGCCGAAGATGGTGGGAATGAGGATGGCGAAGATCGTATCGCCGACTCCTGAGAGGGAGCCCATGAGGCCAATCTTAAGGTCTTGGACCGCGTCGATGGCGTCATTGTGCCCCTTGTCCTCCAAGGCTAGGCCGGCGCCGAGGAGCAGGCCGCTTACCTGGGGAGTCGCATTGTAATAGCGATAGGTGCTCAGAAGTGACCTGCGGTAGCCCTCCTCGTCTCCTGCATAGATCTTGCGCAGGGCGGGTTCGGTTGCGAACATGACCGCCGGGGCACACTGGGACTCATAGTTATAGATGGACGCGCCGAGCATCCAGCGGCGGCCGCAACGGTCGAGATCGGAAACGGTGAGGACTGGCTGGTACGTTCCGTCTGCCAGGCGGGTTGGCGCTTCGTTTGCCTTGGTGGCGTTAACTTCGTTACTCATCTTCCAGACCTCCAGCGTCGAGGGCGTTTACGGACGGATTGCTGTGCGACTTGTAGTACTCGATGGCCGCGGCGGCACCGAGCAGGGCAATGGGGAGAATGCTTATCTGCAGGTAGGCGGCCAGAACGAAGCCAACGATGGCGTAGGCGATGAATTTCTTCATTGGCATGAAGGACAGAAGCATCGCAAGGCCGACGACGGGGAGGATACCGGCGGCGATGGAGAGGCCGGTCGTGAACCAGGAGGGCATGACGGAGAGGAAAGCGTTGACGGCATCGGCGCCAAAGAGCAGTACGGCAAACGTGGGGATGGCCGCCGTAAGGCCATAGAAGACCGGACCGAGGAAAAGTACGCTCTTCATCTGCGAGTACTTGCCCTCTTCGGCAAAGCGCTGCGAGGTACGCCCGAGGAAGCCGTTTGCCGTCTTGGCGATGACGTCGAGCTGAAGGCCGAGCATGCCGACTGCGATTCCGGCGGCAACGCCGACGCTCGCCTCCTGACCCGAGGTGATGGCAACGACGGCGCCAATGATGGCGGCAGTGGGATAGTCGGGGACGGAGGCTCCTCCCATGGCCGCCACGCCCAGGCTCATGAGTTGGACGATGGCGCCGACGGCGAGGCCGGTTACGGGGTCGCCGAGCGCAAGTCCGACGAACCATGCTGGCGTGACGGACATGTTCGTGAGAATTTGTCCCGCGTTCTTCTCGGCTCCGTAGATGAAGGCGATGAGTGTAACGACGGCTATCTGGATGATGGATGGTGTCATAAGTTCACTCCCTTGCTAAAGCGTGATGATGCTGGAGAGCTCTACGGGCTTGTCGGCCGGCACATAGCGAACGGTGATGTCGCAGCCGGTGCCAGCAATCGCTCGATATGCGGGCAGCTCGTCTTTGGTGACGTAGGCGCGACTGCTCACCTGGACGGCGTCTGACCCCTCTTCGGGAAAGACTGTGCCTCCGACCACGAGTGTGGGAACAACCTGGCCCGTCTGTATGACGTCGAGGATGGTCTGGGGGTCTCGCGCCACGATGAAGACCGTGTGGTCGTCGTACTTGCCCGCCCGATAGTTCGTGAGAGCCGTCTCCTTGTTGATAATGGAGAGGGCGACTCCCGAGGGCTTTGCCATCCGCATGGCGGCCTTCTTGGTCGGGTCGTTGGCGACGATGTCATCGATGACCATGAGACGCTGCGGACGGAACTCGGGTACCCACTGGGTTGCCACTATGCCGTGTAGCAGGCGGTTGTCGATGCGTGCTGCGATGATGCTCATGTGATGTTGGCTTCCTTCCTTTGCTTGCGTGACGCGTTTCGGCATGGCCTGTGCCGAAGCGCGTCATTCGTCCTGCCGGGCCGCGGACCCGTCGTTCAGCGTGGCCTGCCTGCGCGGGGCATGCCGGGAATTGATGTAGTCGTATGCGTAGGCGATCTCCGCGACGGGGACCTCCACGTGGTAATGGGCGGAAATGTCAGAGAAGCTCGTGCGGAATGCGATCGAGGTAGGCTCTGTGTCTCGGGGATGTTCATGCGGCTGGTCCTCCTTTCGCCACACACCTTACGGGCGGGGTGGTGCGCGGAACGGGTTGGCGCCAGTGTTTCGTCACGGGCGCGTGCACTTCGGCACTCCATGCTACATCTGAGTGGCATATGGCGACTTCTCGACACTTGCGCTCGACACAGCGAGCGGAAATGGCGCTGCCTGCCGAGCGCCTCGCGGGCGCATCCCGACCGCAGAAGTGAGCGCGAAGGCTCGTCGAAGTGCTGGGTGGGGGACCGGCGGTCTGGATACGCGGTTTCGTTCGGCGAAGGCGGCGAGGCGAATGGCATGGCGAACGTACGGGTTTGACGTGAACGGGTTGCCCGTGGCGGCGTGGTATCGGGAGGAGACGGTCGAGCAGGTGCTCGCGCCGCTGCTCGCCCGTCTCGCGCGCTCGCATCAGGAGAAGGGGTCGCAGGCCCATCTCGGCAACCCGGTGCGCATACGCTATTGCGACCGGGACGGCCACGTGTCGCGAACGGATATCGTCCGCCAGGTGGACGTCGCGCCGCGAAATGCAGACTCGCCTCAATCGTCGGTAAGGGGTGCCGCGGGCGATACGATGGAATCCACGGACCGCACCGCGCCGCCGAGATTGCGACGCGAACGCAGGCGATGCGCCCGAAAAACTCCTCCGCGCATGTAGGGCGAAACGCCAGATTGGAGCTCCATGAACGATTTCTCCTTCTACTCCCCCACCCGCTTTGTCTTTGGGCGAAAAGCGACCGACAAGGTTGGGGGACTCTGTCCGCCTCCGGCTACCGCTGAGCGCTCATTGTCTACGGCAGGGGTTCCGCAGTTCGCTGCGGAACGCTCGTCCGCGTGAGGGCATCGCTCGATGCCGCGGGCGTGGAGCACATCGGGCTTGGAGGGGTGCGTCCAAACCCCGAAATAGGCTTGGCACGAGAAGGCGTCGAGCTCGCACGGGCAAACGACGCCGACATCATCCTGCCCGTGGGCGGCGGCTCCGTCATGGACTGCGCGAAGGCCATCGCACTGGGGCGGTATACGACGGCGACGTATGGGACTTCTTCCGCAAGCGCGCCGTTCCCGCCGACCGCATCGACGTCGCCTGCGTGGTGACCATCCCCGCATCCGGTTCCGAGGCCTCTAACTCCTGCGTTATCAGCAACGACGAGGAGCACCTCAAATGCAGCATTAACACGGACCTCAACCGCCCGGCCATCGCCTTCCTCGACCCGGAGCTGACCTTCAGCCTGCCCGCCTGCCAGACCGCCGCGGGAGTGACCGACATGATCGCCCATATCATGGAGCGACTCTTCTCCGGCGAGCCCG
The DNA here is from genome assembly GCA_018370025.1 of Collinsella sp. Taxonomy (GTDB): domain Bacteria; phylum Actinomycetota; class Coriobacteriia; order Coriobacteriales; family Coriobacteriaceae; genus Collinsella. Next base: position 53,293 of record JAGZBF010000013.1, read on the forward strand.
CCGTGGGCGTAACCGACAACATCGCCTGCGGGCTAGTGCGCGCCGCGAGGGAGGCGGCGCCCAAGGTGATGGAGAACCCCGATGACTACGACGCCCGCGCCGAGATCATGTGGGTGGGTACGCTCGCCCATAACGCCCTGCGCGACGGCGATTGGACCTGCCGCGGCCTTGAGCACGAGCTATCCGCACTGGACACCAAGATCACGCACGGCGCCGGCCTCGCCGTCATCTTCCCCGCCTGGATGCGCTACGTATGGCGAGAGCACCCTGAGCGCTTCCTGGAGTTCAGCGCCCAGGCCCTTGGCATCGAACCCATCGATTCGGACGCGGACGAGCTCGATATGGAGGTAACCCCCGAGCAGGCAATCGAGTACGCGGTCGAAGCGACCATCGACGAGCTGCAGGATTTCTTCGTCTCGCTGGGAATGCCGCGCGCGCTATCGGAGTTCGGAGTCACCGAGGACGATATCGAAAAGATGATTCCGGGCCTCAAGATCAACCGCGGAGAGCTCTTCGGCAGCTTCAGGAAGCTCACGCTGGACAACGCGAGAAAGATTTACCGCAGCGCACTCTAGGAAACAGATGCCAGTCCCCCACGGGCGAGCAGCACGGCGGCCCCCGCAAACCAGAAACGGCGCCGCTCCCGCGACGCCGTCATATTCCCTGGTGCCCCCGGGCGGATTCGAACCGTCGACACCCGCTTTAGGAGGTCATGAGCTATTACCCTACCTGTGGTTTTTCATTTTCATCAATATCTCTGTTTCCGCAGGTAATTTAGCTATTCTGCCGTTTTTGCTCTTCTTGATTAGTTTTCTATTTCACCCTTTTTACACCCCTTTACCCCTTCATTTTGACTTGCAGGGGTGAAATTTTTGGGTTAGCCTCGGGGGCGGGGGCCGCCAAGCCCCGCCCCCGACGCAAAACCAACCCACCACCCCAGGACACCCAAACCCGGTTCCTTCCGCATCTACTTCTCTCTCGGTCGCGACCCCGAATCCGGCAAGAACGGGAAACGAGTCAGATACCTAAAGACACCCAAGAGAACCATCCATTGCAAGAGCAAAAACCCGAAGAACTGGCCCGGTGAGGTTGCGAATGCGCTCGATGCCTACCGGAAGGAGCTGGAGACCTATGAACCGGCTGGCGACGTGCCGACCACTGTTTCCGGATACGCCGAGGATTTCCATCGGCTCCGAGAAAGCTCCTTCGGCTCCCCTCTTTCTTTCCAAAGAGAGGAATATGACGTGCGCCATATACGCGAGCTGTTCGGCGACATGCCCCTCGGTGCGCTGAGACCCGACGAGATCAAACGGGCGTATGCCGAAGCAATCTCAACCGGAAGATTCACAGAGGCCGAGATTCGTCGTATCCACGTCAAGCTCAAACAGGTCATGCAGGACGCACTGGAGAATGAGCTAATCGAGCGCAACCCATGCATCAGCGTCAAACTCCCAAAGCCAGACCTTAGAGTGCGCAACTTCCTCCCACCCGACGAACTGCCCCGATTCACCAAATGCCTGCTATCCGAACCCATGGGGCCGATGACCGTCTGCACCATGCTCATATTCCACCTAGGACTCAGAAAAGGCGAGGCCCTGGGGCTCTGTTGGGAAGACTACGACCCCGAGGCGATGGAAATCAGAATCGTCCACCAGTACACCAATGACAAAACGCTCAGGGCACCCAAATCGGAAATGAGCAGGCGGATCCTGTCTATAGACTCTTCGCTGGCCGCGTATCTAAACGACTGGAAGATGCGGCAGCGCAACCTATTCGAGCAACGCGGGCTAAGACAGAGAAACTCTGACCCCATCGTTCACGCCCTCAGCCCGCATAAGGACGAAAACGGCAACCTTCACGTCAGTATCACCCGACCCGATGGACACAACTATTCACGCTGGTTCAGGGACTTCTGCGTCGACAACGGCTATGGCGAGTACGCCAACGTGACAAGCCAGTTCGAGCGCAACGGCAAGCTGCACACACGCGGCACCGGATACTCGGGTCTCGTCCCCCACGGACTGAGACACACGGCAGCGACGGCGCTCGTCGCAAACAACGTCGATTTGAAGACCGTTCAGGCGCGGATGGGACACGCATCAGCGAGTACGACGGCCAATTTCTACACCCACGCAATCAGAGCCAACGACCGCAACGCTGCCGAAGTCTTCGAAAAATTATCTGAAGGTAATGAAAATTAATACTCTCATAATTGTGTCACCAGATGTATACTGCAAATAAGGCCAAACAGAGAGGAGGTTATCAATGGCACTTACCACTGCGAGCAGCAAGCTGCGTTCGACAATCCTATTCAACTCAAAGGATGAGCAGGTACTCTTCAAGCGCTCCAGCGCTGACCTCGCCGCGGCAAGGGGTCTCACCCCGTCCGCGCTCCTAGCGAGGCTTCCCATGGAGCAGCTGACGAGCTCGGATCTAGGCAGGTGGGCCGCGCAGCTCATCTATGCTGAGGATGGGAGCTGTCTCGACGCCTTCGAGGGCATGTTCGAGGACTGGAGCGCAATCCAGCCAGAAAATGATTGCCGCGACGTCATCAAAGGCTTTTTTGACTACTGTCATGAAGCAAGGATCTGCATCGACACCACGAGCGAGCGCGTTCATCATCTCCGCACTAACTGGGACAGCATTTGCCTCATTATGGAAGAGGCTGCAAAGATGCCCGAGTGCAACCTCGACGCACGTATCCAGGCTAAGACCGGCCGTGAACTCGAAACTACCCTGCAAGACCCTACAGCGTTGCTCGCCGTTACACCTTTGGTCTCATACATTCTCAACGCATGGGAGCACATCAAGGGCTATTCCTGCACTTACCGTGCTCTGCTCGATTTCGCCAACATCGGCAGATCATCCCGCAAGGGATACAGCGAGCCCGCAGAAGCTCGAATCAGCCTTCTGCACCTTATCGACGAATACGAGAAGAAAGGGGCTAATTAGTCGATAAAACCATTTTACAAACAAGCACCCGACTCCTCTCACTGTCGCCAAACATCGAAGAGGAGCCGAGCGCCCTACTAAAGGAGTTTATCATGCATCTTGCAGATGACCCCAAGACCGACGCCATCTCCGCAGGCATCAACCTGCGCCATGTCGGCACCAAGCGCATCATGAGCCGCCTGGACGTTCAGATCCTCACCGGCATCGGACAATCCAGCGCCATCAAGCTCATGAAGTCCACCCACCACTGCTTTAGCATCGCCAACCAGTACTTCGCCATGGAAGAGGACCTGTTCGACTACTTCCACAAGCTGGCAGAGGGGGCGAGCGAGTAATGCAGCGCCCGAACGTCAATCCCCTCGTCTTCGAGCTTGATGTGCTCGACGAGCACGTCCACGCCCTTCAGGAAGACAAGCCCATCGCCTCCTTCGGGCTCGACGCACTCAACAGCATCCTCGGCGGTGTCTACCCCGGGCTCAACTACGCAATCGGGACCGCCCCGGGCAAGGGCAAGACGACACTGGCACTCCAGGAGGCCGACAAGCTCGCGGCAGACGGGCACCCGGTAATCTACGTTTCCGCCGAGCTTCCCACGCACAAGCTGATCGAGAAGAGTCTGGCGCGTCTCAGCGACGGCAAAGTCGCGTTGTCCGAGGTCTCCAGCTGCGCGACCCAGAATCACCCTAAGCACACGACTTTCGAGGCTGCACTCGACAAATATCGCACCCAGATCGCCCCCAATCTCTGCATCACCGGCCCGCTCAACACCGTGGAGCTCTCCAACCTCGTCGGGCTGGTAACACGCGAGCGCGGCGAGGTCCCCATCGTCTTCATTGACTACCTCCAGCTCCTCGCCTGCGGCGTCACGGCGGACCAGCAGTTCATCGACGAGCGATTGGCTATCACAGCATGCGTGAAGGGCCTCCGCGAAATCTCGAACCTCTATGGCTCTCCCGTCATCGCACTGAGCTCGACCACTCGCAAGTCCTACGATTCCGGGAAGTCGGCCAGGCCCAACCTCGCCATGTTCGGTGGTTCCTCCGCTGTCGAGTACGGCTTTGACTCGGTGCTCTACCTCGCCGATGACAATGACAAGCCCGAGTGGCCCTACGAGTCTCCCGCAACCGGCACGCCCCTCAAGCTCGTCGCCCTCAAGAACCGCTACGGCACGCTGGGCGAGTCCCGACTCGACTTCGACGGTGCGCGCGCCACCTTCCACGACAGGGGCTAGCCCATGCGTGGCAAAGCCAAGACCGCGCATATAAACGTCCGCATGACCGAGGAGGAGCGTGCCGCCATCACGGTGCGCTCCTCCTCTTTTGGTATGGCCCCATCGACGTTCATGCGCGAAGCCGCCCTCCTCATCGGTGAGAAGCCCGTCAGGATCGCCGACGAGGCGACGCTGCGGCAGCTTCTTCATCAGATGAAGAAGCAGGGCGGAAACCTCAACCAGGCCGTCCTCACCGCAAACGCCTATGGCGTGGATACGCAGACGGCCCAACAGCTCGCGGAGGCCGTCCGTCTGGTATCGAGCACGGCCTCGCAGCTATCGAACCTCATCTCCAAGAATCGAGAATGATCATGAAAACCAAGATGCCCACAGCGCTCATATCATCTCTTCTCCTAGCGATCATCGCATGCCCCGTCCTCGCCGTCCCCGTCGACGATTTCGTCTCCGGGACACCGTTAGGCGCGGCTGCGATTCCGTCGTCGTTCGGCGTGGATACCGTCCTCGGCTGGTGGCTCACGGGTGCGTTCACTGCTTGCCCGCTCGGAACCCTGCTGACCTTCCTCCTCGCCTTTTGCACCTGCGCTCTCATCGCCTACTCGACCACCCTCAACGCGAGGGCCGAGGACGGCGGCGTGCTCGGCGACGCCCACGTCAAGACGGGTCGCGAGGTCATAAAAGGGTCCATGACCTGGGACGGCTCGACAATCCCATCGTCGCGCGGGTTCGTCTACGGTTTCACCAAATATCGCAGTAAGCCCTGTTATCTCTACGAGCCGAAGAAGATGATTTTCGTATCAGGGGCCACTGGGTCAGGTAAGTCACGCTTCCTCTACCTCCCCTCAATCGACCTGCTCAGCTACGGCGACGCCTCCAACGGCTCCGAGCCCGCGACCCTCGTCGTCTCCGACGTGAAGAACGAGCTCATAGAGCTCACGGGCGACGAGCTGGCCCGTCGCGGCTACCGCGTCCTGCTGCTCGACACGCAGCACCCCTATAGGGGACAGAGGTTCAACCCCCTCAAACAGGTGCTCGACCTCCATGCCGAGGGACGCGACCAGGAAGCCGAGCAGGCGGCGGACGCCATCGCGGAACTCGTGGTGCAGGACGACGAGAAAGGCAAAGGCTCGCACTGGACCGCCTCGGCCAGGGGCCTGCTCTCGGCCCTGGTCCTGCTGGTCTCCATGTCCGACGAGTGTCCCGAGGAATCAAAGCACCTCGCGACCGTCTGCGAGGTCCTGGACCGCGGTACCGAGGCAGAGGGCGACGACCCATCCGAGCCCCTGAAAACCGTCTTCCGCTCGTTGCCAAGCGGACACCCCGCCAAGGGAAGGGCGTCCCAGTTCATATCCTCCGGCGGCAACGAGCTCAGGAGCATACTCTCGACGCTCAAGGTCGCCCTGCGCCCGTTCTCCTCCGCCCCGGTCGCCTGGATGACCTCCGGCTCCGATATCGACCCGCAAACGGTACTCACGGAGAAGAGCGCCGTCTTCCTCCACGTGCTCGACGAGGGCTCGCCCTACAACTGCATCGCGGCGATATTTCTCTCGCAGCTCTGGGCTTCGGTCCAGGCGGTCGCGGACGTGAACGGCGGCAGGCTCCCCCGCCCCGTGCAGATACTCGGCGACGAGTGGGGCAACCTCCCCCGCGTCGAGTGCCTGCCCGCCCTCCTCAGTCTGGCGCGCAGCTACGGCATGTTCTGGGTCGGCGCGACGCAGGGCGTATCCCAGCTCAATAAGTATGGCGAGAGAGACGGCCGCAGGAAGATCCTCGCGAACTGCGGTGTGAAGATCGCCATGAAGCTCGCAGAGGAGGAGGATCGCCGGTACTTCACCGAGCTCATCGGCAAGACCACGCGCCACACGCAGGGCACGAGCAGCGGCAGGGCCGCGTCGGGCACGTCCTCCTCGACGTCCTACAGCGAGAGCGCAGACGATGTGATACACACCTGGGAATGGCGCGGCATGGCCCCGGACCGGGACGGAATCATCGTCGTGAAGCACGCAGACAACGGGATGCCCGCGTGCCGCGCAGGGGTCTTCCGCTCCCCCGTCACGGACTGCACCAACACGCCAACGAAGGAGCACTTCGACCTCGGAACCCCCGAGCACGAGGCGGAGAGGCGTCGCACGTACCAGCGGCGGCTCGATGCCTCCGCCACCGAGAAGATGCGCGAGGAGGCCCCCACCTGGTGCCCCGAGTGGCCCGATCCCGAGAAGGGGACCGGGGACGCGGGCGACGGCAAGTTCAGTGGGCTCTCGCTCGATTAGGAGGCGACCATGACGGCGATAAAGCAGATGAGCGTCTGCAGCGAGAGGCACCTTTCCCGCCTCAGGGACTACCTCTCCTGGGACCGCGAAAAGGCGCTCGCCCACGGCACGCAGAACATCATCGACGAAGACCGCTGGTTTCAGGAGATGGCGGACACAAGGAAGGCCATGGGCCACGACAGGCCCGGCAAGGCCGGTGCCAGGTGCACCTACATGCAGCACCAGATACTCGGGTTCCTCCCCGACGAGTGCGACCTCAACGGCGGGAAGATGACGCCGGAGCTGTGCATGCGCTATGCGAGGGAGTACGTGGCCGAGCGCTACCCCAACCAGGAGGTCGTGATGGTGTTGCACCGCGAGCGCTGCCGCACCGACGCCATCGACCGCTACGCCGTGCACCTTGGCATCAACCGCAGCGACCTTGAGACCGGGCGGAGACTCGACGAGGGCCCCGCGCGAAAGGCGGCAAAGGCGCGGGTGAAGACCGTCCGTGCCCTGGACGAGCGATACGGCCTCAGGCAGCTTGAGCGTGGCAAGGCCAACTCGCGCGTCCACGCGAGGCAACCCGGCAGGGCCGAGCGCGACATGGCCCGAAAGGGGCAGGCCGAGCGCTCGGAGAACGCCCGCGTTCGCGTCGCGGTCGCCCGCCGGATCGAGGAGGTCGGGCGCATGCGCGACTGCCCCGACCGGATGGGCGAGCTTGAGCGGCGGCTCAGGCGGGACGGCATCGAGCTCGCCGAGTCCAAGGGCGGGAGCCTTCAGTACCGATTCTTCTCGAAGGCCCTCGGGGCTGTGCGGAAGGTCAACGGCGGCAGGCTCGGTTTCGCCGTCGACCGCTCGACCGGCATCACCGTCCGCTTCACGCTGCGCGGGATAGCGACGGCGATGCGGGTGTTCTGGGAGCTTGAGCGAAAGGCGCTGGAGAATCAGAACGGGCGCGACGACTGAGCTCTTGAGGCCGGGACGCAACAGGCGTCCCGGCCCTTTCTTTTAGCCCTTCGGCGAGAGCGACCTCGGAGCGGCTCGGCGCCCCGCCGCAGGTGGGCAAGATGATTCCGTGCAACGGAATCCATATCTTGCCTGCACGGAGCGAACCGGTTGCCGAGGCAACGCGAGCCCGGGCAGGTGAGCGACGGTTGAGCCGACGCCGAGGAGACGCGACCCATGGGGAGCGTCGTACGACGGCGCTCGGCGACCCGACGCGAGAGGCCCGCCCGGCGACCACGGCGGAGCGATGGCGACTTCTGGAAGCCATCGAGCGCAGCCGTTCGCCGGGTGGGGCCGGTGTGAGCGGAGGCGGACGAAACGCGACCCTGGGGAGCGTTGCCAGGAAGCCGCAGCGAGAGCGACACCGCGCGTCGCGGGGGTCCCGCCCATAAGCGGGACCCATCGGCCGCAAGGCCGATTGCTACACCCCGACCCTCTCGGCGTACAAGTTGAAGAGGTGGGCGACAATCTTCTCCTCGTCTCCGCCGAAATCAACGCCATAGGCGGCCTCAACGGCAGTGTCGAGCGCCTTGTGCGCCGCCATCAGCTCGGGGAAGAACGTCTCGTTCTTGGGATCGTACATGTCCGCGAGCGTCGCACCTTCTTGGGCATCCCGGGCGTCGAGCACGGCCTGGGCGCAGCGCTCGACTTCCTCGCGTTGGGATTCCGTGGGCTCGGGCCAGACGAAGTTGTTGTAGTCAATACCAGCCGAGTACTGATAATCATCTTTCAGTCTTCCGGTCACGACCCTAACCCATGCATTATGAAATTGGGACTGCAACACCCCATATTGATAGAGAGTTGCATTTGGGATAAGACGAACTTTATTGCTACAAAAGACCTCAGCATCGACGAACCCCATTGGGATGTATCGCCTTCGGCTTGATGAAACCTCTGGTATCAAGATTGAATCTGTGTCCGACAGGATTTCAGTTCCAAAATGGGCAGGGCACTCCGCAGCTTTAACGGTCTGACTTCTCTTGCTCTTGAGCCGATACCGGCGTACCGCTTCAACCCTTTCCCTGCATTTAGGCAGATTCTTTAGCTCGTCCCAATTTGCGTTCCCAAGCCATAAACACCAACGGCTTTTGCCACGGATAAATTCTTGTGATCCAAGCCACTTGTGAAAGAATTTCTCTGCACCAGGTTCACTTTGCAAGAATTCGATTTTCTGCTCATCAGTGAAAAGGTAATTGCCGTCGTCTATAGGCTGGGAGCCTATTCCCATTTCTGGAACATCTGATAATGGCTTACTTCTGCTGTAGACAAAAACGTCCGGAGCGTCTTTCAGATACGCATTGATTCGAGCCGTGGGAATCTGTTCTTCGTCGCTGTCCGGGGTCGCGTGGTAGAAGAGCGTCTTGGTCCCCGACTCGCGGGAGAACCCGACAATGACACAGAACACATGTGCCTTGTCCGCAGCCTCGTTGTCCCAGCGGAAGGTGTTGTGCGCGAAGTCGATGTGGATACCCAGGTCGTGCAGGGGTTTCCAGAGGTTGGCGACCTGCTCGCCCTGACATATCGAGTTGGTAGAGACCAGGGCGCAGCGCGTGCGCTTTCCCTGCGTGAACCTCGCGGCCTTCATGTACCAGGCCCCGCAGTAGTCGATGTTGCCTGCGTTCTTCGCTCCGTCGAAGACCTCAAGGAGCTCCGCCTTCTGCTCCTTGGACTGGTTACGGGCCCCAAGGAAGGGCGGATTGCCCACGAGGTACGTGAGGTCATCGGGGAACACCTCGGACCAATCGGTCTTGAGGGCGTTGCCCTCATGGAGGTTGCTGAGGCTCCTGAGCGGCAGGAAGTCGAAGTCGTAGTCGACGTATATCTCCTGCGTCTTTCGGAGCATCTGCTCCTCGGTGATCCAAAGGGCGGTCTTTGCGACCGAGACGGCGAAGTCGTTTATCTCGATGCCGTACAGCTGGTCCAGGGACACGCGGACAGGGCTGTCCTGCGCAACGACGAGGGACGTCTGCCCCGCGTTGCCGGTCTCCTCGCTGAGCTCGTCCTCGATGATTCGGTTTTCGATGGTGCGCAGCTGCCGGTACGCCTCGGTAAGGAAGTTGCCCGAGCCGCATGCCGGGTCTCCGATGGTGATGGAGGCCACCTTGTCGTGTAGCCTCGCCAGGGCCTGCTTGCGCTTGGCAGCTGTCTTCTCGCCCTCGGCCTCGTGCAGTTCATCCCACAGCTCGTCGAGGAAGAGTGGCCTGAGGCAGCGCTCGATATTCTCGACGCTCGTGTAGTGCATGCCCCCGGCGTGGCGTGTCTCGGGGTTCAGCGTGCCCTCGAACACGCCGCCGAAGATGACGCCCGAGATCTCGCGCCAGTCAAAGTCCTGGGACGCGTCAGCGATGGCCTCGAGGATCTCCGAGGTCATCTGCGGGACGATGATGGAGGAGTCGGCGAACAGACCGCCGTTCACGTAGGGGAAGGCCGCGAGGTCCTCGTCCATGTACTCATCCCTCTGCTCTAGGGGCGTGTCGATCGTCTCAAACAAATCGACCAGTTTTCGGCGGAGCTTCGCGGGGCCTCCCTCGCAGTACCTGCCGAACGCCTGGTGCGATTGCAGGAGGTCGGCGTCCTCGGCGTAGAGCAGGAAGATGATTCGGGTGATGAGCACGTTGAGGGAGCGCTGCTCCTCTTGCGCCCGCTCGTCCTTCTCCTCAATGTGGTGGTACTGCTTGGCGAGGGCATCGTAGAGCCTGGAGACGTAGGCCCCAGCCTCGATGGAAAGCTGCTGCTCCTTGTGCAGGCGGCTCGTCTCGTTGGAGGTCAGGAAGGACAGAAGATACAGGCTGTCTGGGAGCTCTTCGAGGGAGAACTCCTGCACGGTATCCTCGGGCCGCTCGTTGTCGAGGTCGTAAAGGCGAAAGGTCCCGAAGTTGCACGTCATCACCCAGCGGGGGCGCTCGGAGTACGGCAGGTGCCGCGCGTACCACATGGCCTGCTGGAGCGGCGTCTCCATGCCGCCGTTTCTGGGCTCGGGCTTGTCGAGGTCGATACCCCACGACTTCTGCTCGCACAGGAAGTTGTGGTCGGAGACGAACACGTCGATGCGGCGGCCTCTCACCTTCCGCTCGAAGTCGACGAAGCTGTCTATGGTGTTGGACGGGATGCCCAGGACGTTGATGAGCAGATCTACCCAGAACTTTTGCGTGTCCTGCTGCTCGTTGTTGGAGCCCGCGGGGATGGCGGCAAGGCGCTTCTGCCACCGCTTGACGAACTCTTTTGCCTCTTTCTTGCTGGCAGGCATACCGGACCTCCTGCGTCGTTGTCACTTTCGGACAATTTTAAGGGGTAAAAGCCCTCTTCCAAGCGGAAGGGCGAGTTTTCAACGGCCCACGGTGTCGCAGGGTCCCAGGCGAAACCCGAAGACGCCGGGGGCTGTTGGAAACTCGCCCATCTCACAGCAGCGTCACCCTAGGTTTTCAACGCTTTCCATGGCCGAAGGGCTTCTTATAAGCCCGTAGGCTGTGGGAAGGGTTGGAAACCGGACTTTGGACATAGCCCTTCACAAAAAAAACTTTCTACCCAAATTCTACCCAACTGACGTTAACGATGCCCTTATATAAGAAAGCAGGTCAGACGATTTATACCGTCTGACCTGCATTTACTTCTGGTGCCCCCGGGCGGATTCGAACCGTCGACACCCGCTTTAGGAGAGCGGTGCTCTATCCCCTGAGCTACGGAGGCATGTTGTACTAGTGTAGCAGATTTACCCCTTTGCCATGTAGCGCATGGCCACTCATCGAGAAGGCTCTATAGCGAATAGTTTCCGAGGGCAATCCTCAATATCGGAAAGAATAACCCGGAATAACGCGAAATAATGGGACAAGCTTTCCCAACTGGCCCTCAAAAGGAAAATGCATCCCGGAATGAGAACAAATTCCGGGATGCATTTTCCGCCATCTATCGCCAACGATTAGCTGTCTCTGTGGAAAAGGCTCTTGATGGCAGCGGGGATGCTCTTGGCGCCCTTGGTCGTTACGTCGATAAAATCGGGCGAACGCACGAGCTTATTCTCGTCGACGTACTTGCGGACCGCGCGAAGCGTCTCTTTGTCGTCGCGCGTCGAAAACGTAAAGTGACCGTTGTCCTTGGTGAAGATGGCAAAACGCGTAATCTTCTTGGTGCCGCGCAAAACCTCGGCGGCAATATAGTCGACCTCGTCCCACGGGATTTGAATATAATCCTCGGGATTGCGCTCGTTATAGTACTCAAACGCCTTATTGCCCACCATCACGTTACCGTGGCTGGTAAGCCCCATCAGGCAGGTTGCCGGCGTTGCCAGATCGACCGTGCTGTTCTGAGATTGCGCCATACGCGCCTCGCCCTCCAATTAAAACAATCGGACCGCATCCAGTGTACCCACCGGGTGCGGTCCGTTTCAATGGCTCAAAAGCCCTTACCTAGCAACTCTCGGTCTTAAGCCGAAGCGTGCTTACATGAAGCCGCAGAAGCGACCGATGATGCCGACGGCGAAGAGAGCCAGGATGATGACGATCGGGCTAACCTTCTTCTTGAGGAGCTTGCAGACCAGCAGGGTCAGGCACACGGCGGCAAGGCCGGGGATGAGCTGATCGAGATTACCCTGGAGCGTGGTGACCTTCATCTGATCAAGGGCGGTAGCACCGACGGAGTTGTACATCGTCAGCGCTTCCTTGATACCCTCGGAACCGGAAGGCAGGCTAGCCCAGTCGATAAAGGCGCCAGCAGACTGCTTGACCGTGGAGACGATCGGGGTGAAGGAAATGGACACCCAGCGCTCGACCAGGGCGCCGATGATGAACATACCCAGGATGGAAGCGCCCTCGGTGACCTTGCCCATCAGACCGCCGGAGAGGTCCTTGGCGATAGAGGAGCCGACCTTGTAGCCAAACTCCTGCGTGTACCACAGGAAAGCGTAACGGATGATGTTCCACGCGAAGAAGAACAGCAACGGACCGACGATGCTGCCGGACATGGCCAGGGAAGCGCCCAGAGCGCCCAGAATCGGGCGAAGGGTGAACCAGAAGACGGGGTCACCGACGCCGGCGAGCGGGCCCATCATACCGACCTTGACGCCCTGGATGGCGACGTCATCGATCGGAGCACCGTTGGCGCGCTCCTCCTCGAGGGCGAGGGTAACGCCAATGACGGGGGCGGAAACATAGGGGTGGGTGTTATAGAACTCCAGGTGGCGCTTAAGCGCGGCAATCTGGTCATCCTTGCTGGTGTAGAGCTTCTTGATCGCAGGGATCATTGCGAAGCACCAGCCGCCGTTCTGCATACGCTCGTAGTTCCACGAGCCCTGAAGGAACTGATGACGGAAGCAAACCTTCTTACGGTCAGCCTTGGTGAGCTGAATCTTGTTCTCTGCCATATGTATCACTCCCCTCCTACTCGTAATCGTTCAGAATGTCGCCGAGCGGGTCGCCGGAGCCACCGCCCGTGCCGCCACCCTGCTTGGCCAGATCCTTAAGGCCAAGGTAGATGAGGGCAAGGGAGATGCCGATGAGGCCAAGGGCGATCAGCGTGAGCTGAGGGATGGCAGCAAGGACAAAGCCGAGGATGAAGAACGGCCAGGTCTCCTTGGTGGCCATCATGTTGATGACCATGGCGTAACCGACGGAAGCGACCATGCCGCCGCCGACGGCCATGCCGCCGGACAGCCAGTCGGGCATAGCGTTAAGCGCGTTGGTAACAGCCTCGGCCGGGATAACGCACAGAAGTACTGCCGGGATGGCGATACGAAGGCCCTGCATGAGGATGGCAGCGTACTGCCAGCGCTCGATGCCGGAGAAGTCGCCCTTCTCGGCGCAACCGTCCATGGCGTGAGCGATAGCGGTAGCAATGGTACGGCAGATCATGGTCAGGAACAGACCAGCGACCGACAGCGGGACGGCGACGGCGATGGCCGCGGTAACGGCCTTGGCCGAATCAGTGGCGCCACCGTTGAGGGCGAGCACCATGATGATCGAAGAAGCGACCGAGGCCAGAGCGGCGTCAGGCGCGACGGCGGCGCCGACGTTAGCCCAGCCAAGGGCCATCATCTGGAGCGAACCGCCCAGGAGGATGCCCTCCTGAAGGTGACCGGTTACGAGACCGATAAGCGTGCATGCCACGAGCGGCTGATGGAACTGGAACTCATCCAGAATGCCTTCCATACCGGCAAGCAACGCGACAATCGCAACAAGCAGAATAGTGATTGCAGACATGTATCGGACCCTCCTTTACTATGCTTGAGCGGCCAGTTCGGCCTTAGCTTTCTTCAACATGGCGTCGAGATCCTCGGAGGCATCCGAAGGAACCTTGCGGACCTCGAACTTGACGCCCTTGGCCTTGAGGGCCTCGAGGGTCTTAACGTCGTCATCGCCCATAGCGACGGCGTTGGTGACGACGACCTTGCCCTTGGAGTGAGCCATGGAACCGATGTTGACTTCCTTGATGTCGACGCCGGCCTCGATGGCCTTGAGCAGATCCTGCGGGTTCTCGAAGAGCAGCATGGCCTTGGTGTCACCAAAACGCGTGTCCTTGACGACCTCGGCCATCTTCTTGATAGGCACGACGTTGGCATGGACTCCCGGAGGGGCAGCCTGCTCGATCATGGTCTTGCGGAGCTCGTCGTGAGCAACGCCGTCGGAAACCACGATGATGCGGTTGGGGTTGATCTGCTTGGTCCACGTGGTGGCCACCTGACCATGCAGCAGACGGGTGTCGATACGGACGTGGGCAATCTTGATGTGCCCGTCGCCGATGACCGTTCCCGGAGGGATGGCGCCTGCAGGAGCAGCGGCGGCCGTAGCCGGCTTCTTCTCCTCGGGCTCCAGAGACTCGGGCTTGACGCGCACGCCAGCCTTAGCCTCAGTCACGAGATGTTTTGCGATCGCATGTGCAGTGTTCTTTGCATCAAAGCGCTGCGAATATGCCTCGATGAGCATAGGCAGGTTGACACCGGTGACGATAGCCCAGGAATCATGGCCCTCGATGAGCCCGCTAATCTGGTTGAACGGCGTGCCGCCCCACAGATCAACGAGGAAGAGCACCTGCTCCTGGTCCTCGAAGGAAGCGATTGCTTCCTCGACCTTAGCACGGAAGTCGTCGGGGCCCATGCTCGGCTCGAGCGAGACCACGGCCACAGACGGCTGATCGCCAAAGACCATCGAGCCCGTCTGCTTGATTCCAGCTGCCAAGTCCCCGTGGCTAGCAAGAACAATACTTACCATCACATAACCTCCTTTTTGTCTACGTAATTCCTACACGACATGAAAGGAGTATACCTGTTTGGTTTGTGGAATTATAGCTAAATTCGTAAAAGGTTGCATTATTTGTTTAAACGTCTAAGTTTGTTACAAGTTGATTACGTTACTGCTTTTTGACTCATTACCCGCCAAGGCGTCGCTCATCAAGCCACGCATTTTACAGATACAAGCAGACTGTTCATTAATATCGATTTTAGGCAAGCGCGAATGCGCTTGTACTGCCGCTACATTGTTCAAACAGGTATGACTTGACTATTTGCGCGACTTATGATCTACGAAACCACTCAAAAAAGTTGCGGTGGAATAGTTCTTGTTTAAGAGCCAGAAGGCTGGATTTAGGAACTATTTCACCGCAACTTATAGGGAATCCTAGACGATGTGGAGGGGGTGAGCGGCATCGACGGCGTCGAGGACGTCGGAAGGGCCGTCGGGGGCAGCGTCTGCCGGTTCCTCGTCGGGGGTCTCGATCTGCTTGATCATGACCTCCTGGCCCTGCAGCAGGTATGTTTCGCCGCTACCGCAATGGGGGCAGGTCTTGCCGTGCTCGACCGTCGCGTAGTCGCGACCGCATGCCGCGCAATGCGTCACGGCCTCGACGGGCTCCACAATAAGCTCCGCGCCCAGCGTGATAGGCTTTTTATCTGCCGCCCAGCGCCAAGCGTCGAGCAGCAAGTCGGGAACGACGCCCGAGACCTCGCCCAGCAGCAGCGTGACGCTCGAAACGCGACGCACGCCATTGGCGCGCGCCACGTTCTCGACATCGCGAATGATGTGATAGACGATTCCGAGCTCGTGCACTTTTAATTCCTTCCGCCGTTCTAACGAACGGCGGTCGGCTTGACGCTGCGCGAGTCCCAGACGGGCGATCTGCCTTTCAATCGTCGGGCATGGGCAAAAGCCCTATGCCCTCCTCTTTCAAGGCACCTCGCCACGCCTGGGACCCGCTCGCTGTCCAACCGCCCTCTGCGCCGTTCACTTACTTGTTAGGTCTCTTACTTCTTCCCAAATTTGATCTTAATTGCACGCTTCAATGCGTACTTGCCCAGGCTTGGGAGCTTTTGCTCGTATTTGACCATCGTGGAGCACTCGGGGCGATCGCGATCCAGATGGATGGCGTCAAACGCGCACTTGGTGGTGCACAGGCCGCAGCCAATGCACTTGTTGGGGTCGACGATCGAGGCGCCGCAGCCCAGGCAGCGGGCGGTCTCGGCGCGCACCTGCTCCTCGGTAAAGGTCTCAACATACTCGCTAAACGGCGCAGCCTTCTCGCGTTCGCGGTCCACATGCGCAACCTCGCGGCTCGCGTTGTCGTAGCTCTCGAGCACAACGTCGTTGCGGTCGAGCGCGGTGTAGCGGCGCTGGTTGCGGCCGATGGTGAGCGTGGAGCCCGGCTGCACAAAGCGATGGATGGACACGGCGGCCTCGTGACCGGCGGCGATGGCATCGATGGCAAAGCTCGGACCGGTATAGACGTCGCCGCCCACAAAGATGTCGGGTTCGGCGGTCTGGTAGGTCTGGGGATCGGCAAGGGCGCCCTGACCACGGCCAAGCTCCACCTTGGAGCCAGCCAGCAGGTCGCCCCACACGATGGACTGGCCAATCGACATGACCACGCGGTCGGCATCGACGCGACGCAGGTCGTTCTCGTCGTACTCGGGCGCAAAACGGCCCTCGTCATCGTAGACGCGCGTGCAGCGCTTAAAGGTGATGCCGCACACACGGCCGGTCTCGTCCAGGTGAACCTCCTTGGGACCCCAGCCGCAGCTGATGTGGGCGCCGTCCTCAACGGCCTCGCGACGCTCCTCCTCGCTGGCGGGCATCTGGGCCTCGCTCTCCAGGCAGAACACCTCAACGTGCTCGGAACCCAGACGGCAGGCGTTGCGCGCGACGTCGATAGCCACGTTGCCGCCGCCCACCACGATGGTGCGGCCGGGCAGCGCGTCGATCTTGCCACTGTTGACCTTGCGCAAAAAGTCGACGGCCACGGCCACGTCCTCGGCATCCTCACCCGGAATACCGGCGAGGCGGCCGCCCTGGCAGCCAATGGCAACGTAGAAGGCCTTAAAGCCCTGCTCGCGCAGCTCGTCGAGTGTCACATCGCGACCGACCTCCACGCCATAGCGGAACTCGGCGCCCATCAGGCGAATGATCTCGACCTCGGCCTCGATAACATCCTTCTGCAGCTTAAAGCTGGGAATACCGTAGGTGAGCATGCCGCCCGGGCGCTCGTTCTTCTCGAACACGACGGGCTTATAGCCCTTCTCGGCCAGATAAAAAGCGCAGGACAGACCGGCCGGGCCGGCACCGATGATGGCGATCTTCTGGTCGAAGCCGCCGGCACGCGTCGGCGTCACCACGGGCGGGACATAGCGGGTCGCGGCGTCCAGATCGCGCTGGGCGATAAACTTCTTGACCTCGTCGATGGCCACGGCGGCGTCCACACGGCCGCGGGTGCAGGCATCCTCACAGCGGCGGTTGCACACACGGCCGCAGATAGCGGGCAGCGGGTTCTCGCGCTTAATGAGTGCTAGGGCCTCGTCATAGCGACCCTGCGCCGCGAGCTTCAAATAACCCTGAACGGCAACATGCGCGGGGCAGGCCGTCTTGCAGGGCGCGGTGCCGGACTTGTGCGTCTCGATGCGGTTGTCATTGCGGTAGTTGGGCGACCACTTGGTGTGGTCCCATTTGGTGGCATCGGGCAGCTCCTGGCGCGGATACTCGGGCACCTGTCCGCCGGCCTTTTTGCTGCAGAGCTTCTGGCCCAGCTTAGCGGCACCGGCCGGGCACACCTCAACGCAGCGACCGCAGGCCACGCACTTGTCCTTCTCGACCTTGGCGACATAGGCCGAGCGCGACAGGTTGGGCGTGTTGAACAGCTGCGAGGTGCGCAGGGCGTAGCACACGTTGACGTTGCAGTTGCAGATGGCGAAGATCTTGTTCTCGCCGTCGATGTTGGTGATCTGGTGCACAAAGCCGTTGTCCTCGGCCTGGCGCAGGATGTCGTAGACCTCGTCGCGGGTCACGTAATGGCCACGATCGGTCTCGACCACGTAGTCGGCCATATCGCCCACGGCGATGCACCAATCGGCCGGGTCGTCGGCGCAGCCCTCACCCATCACGCGACGGCTCGCGCGGCAGCTGCAGGTGCTAGCGGCATACTTACCCTCGTATTTGTCGAGCCAGTGCTCAATATGCTCAATAGGCACCGACGTGCTCGCGGCGTCAATGGCCTTCTCGACCGGAATGACGTGCATGCCGATACCGGCGCCTCCGGGCGGCACCATCGGTGTGGCCTTGGACAGCGGGCCCTTGGATGCCTGTTCAAAGAACTTGGCGTAGACCGGGTGCTCCTCGAGCTGGCTCACGCGCATGTTGAGGAACTCGGCGGAACCCGGCACCAGCATGGGCAGCACCCATTGCTTGGCGCGCTCGGGATTTTCCCAGTTGTACTCGAGCAGGCCCGTGTAGCTCATATCGTCGAGCATCTTCTCGATCTGGGCCTCGGGCATGCCGGTGAGCTTGACCATCTCGGGCAGCGTGTAGGGACGGCGCATCTTCATCTTGCAGAGTACCTCGGCCTGCTCGTCAGTTGCGGCCTCGGCAAACGACCAGTACTCGTAGCCCAGCAGCTCGTCGCGATGCAGCAGGCGGTTAGTGCAGTGCTCGCACAGTTTGACGATGGCCTCGCGCGGATGCTCCGGCAGCGGCGGCACAAACTCCGCACCGATATCGGGCTCGGTGTAGCTAATCCCCGGTCCGTTGAGAATCATAGTCGTCCCTTCTCTTGCCGCAGCCTGGCAGGCACGCAGCGCCCCTCTTTTTACGGGCTCGACATGCCCCCACGCCGTTCACCCGTTATTGTTGACATTGTGTCAAAAACAGTATTGACGAACCGTCAACAATATTCAAGACTGTTAGGCGAACGGTCAGGCTCAAACGGATGAAAGGCGGCAAGCACATGAGCAGTAACGCAGCGAACACCTCTGTGGCCGACGCCGTCCCCGCGCCCGACAGCACGGCAAAGCGCTTGACGGGCGACGAACGCCGTCGCGAGATCCTCGATGCCGTGCGCACCGTAAGCTCCGAGCTGGGCGTGTCCCACCTATCGGTATCGGCCGTGACCAAGCGAGCCGGCTGCACGCGCTCGCTGTTCTACCACTACTTCGCCGACATGGACGCCGCCGTCACCGCCGTCATGGACGAGGCAATCGACGGTTTTATCTCCGAGCTCGAGCAGTGGAATGCCAACCGCACCGTCGGCGATATCGAGGGCGCACTCGACACCGTCGCCCCGCTCTTTAAGCGCCTGGTCGCCAGCGGCCACGAGCTGCCGAGTACGCTCACCTCCAGCAGCGGTGCGCTCTACGGCGGCTTTCTGCACAACGTGGTCCAACGCGTGGCGCAGTATATCTGCGACACCACCGTGGTGGATTTTGTCGCCCATCATGAGCTACGCATCGACCATGTCTACGAGACGTTCTACACCCTCATCATGGGGTTGTTGATGTATATCCGCACGCACCCCGATGTGCCCGACGAGACGGTCAAGGAAATCATCGCCTCGACACTCCACATCGAGGGCTATACCGCCAAGTATCCGGAGCGCAAGCCCCAGGACTGACGACATTTGGCCAAACTGCCCGCGATCAGAAGAGGGGCCGCGGGCGTGTGAAAGGAGAGCAGCATGCTGTTCGATGTTTGGGGTAGCGATACCCTTATCCACTGGGCCGGCTGGGCCATGGTCTTTATCGGCCTGATCGTGCTCAACGAGGTCGGCCGCCGCACCAAGCTGGGCGCGGCCATCATCTTTGGCGTGGCTCCGCTGGCCATGACCATCTACTGCGTCGCCATCGCCGTCGGCGTTTCGCAGGGCGCCGAGTGGGCGCTCACCAACCCCACCCATGTGTACCAGAACAGCTGGTTCCACTACGCCAAGGTATACGCGGCGCTTGCCGGTTGCTGGGGCTTCATCGCCATTAAGTATCAGTGGGGAAAGATCGGCAAGGCGCATTGGTTCCGCGCGTGGCCGTTTGTGATCGTCGCCATCAACATCATGATCGCCGTCGTGTCCGACTTCGAGAGCGCCTATCACTTCTTTGTCCTGGGCCAGTCCACTTGGGTCACCTCCGAGGGCGCCACGCAGCTGGCCGGCTGGAACAACGTGTTCAACGGCATCGCCGGTATCATCAACATCTTCTGCATGACCGGTTGGTGGAGCGTCTACGCCTCCGAGGATCAGACCGACATGCTGTGGCCCGATATGACCTGGGTCTACATCATCGCCTACGATATCTGGAACTTCTGCTACACCTACAACTGCCTGCCCACCCACTCCTGGTTCTGCGGCTTTGCGCTGCTGCTGGCGCCCACCGTCGCCGCCTTTATCTGGAACAAGGGCGGCTGGATCCAGAACCGCGCCTTTACGCTTGCTATTTGGTGCATGTTTGCCCAGGTGTTCCCGTACTTCCAGGAGGAGTCCATCTTTGTGACCCACTCCACGCTCGACCCCGGCGCCGCTACCGCGATCTCGATCGCCGCACTGGTCGCCAACGTCGCCGCGATCATCTACATCGCCTACCGCGCCAAGAAGCTCGGCCGCAATCCCTACAAGCAGGATGTCTTTGAGGGCACCAGCGATTGGGAGAAGGCTACCGCTCGCCGCGCCAAGGTTGATTACGCACACGCCGAGTAACGCGCCTGACGCAGACATCGCTTGAGCGCGAAGCAGCATAGCCGGCTCCGCGCAACTCAACGCATTGCAGAGCCCCCGGAATGTGATTCGTTCGCGTTCCGGGGGCCTTTTGCTGCCGCGAGGATGCGGCCGAACGATGCGCTCGAGTTAAATCGGATCTTATATTTCGCACGCGCTTTATATGGCTCCATTTTTGGGTACAGTGTTGTCCCGATATTGAGCTTGGGGGATATATGAAAGATGAGACGATGGGCCAAGAGGATGCGGCCCAAGATGCAGAAGCTTGCGCTGAGGCCTTGGAGAGCTTAGACCGGATTTCACTCGATGAGATTGCGTTTGACGATTCGGGCGTTGATGTGCAGGATGAGTCGGAAGCCGAGGCACAGTCCGATGATCAGGACGCAGACGACGTTGAGCCTGCCGAGGATGAGGCAAATCACGAAGACACCGAAAGCGAGACCGGCAACCAACCCGAATCCGACATGGGCGAGGAAACCGTCTTGCTCGACAGCTTACCGGCCGAGGATTCGCTGACTCGCGAGCTTCCTGGCCTGGGTTCCGCACCAGCCGTGGATGAGACCATCGCCATGGGCGATATTCCCCTGCCGTCCGTTCCCTCGGCACACGAAGCCGAGGTCCGCCATCACAAGATGTCTCCCAAGCGCCGCAATCTGATGGTCGCCGGCATCGTGGCCGTCGCGCTCGTCGCCGGCGGTGCAGGCTATGCTGCCTGGAACGGATATCAGCAAGAGCAGGCTGCCGCTGTCGCCGCCAATGCCCACACGATGATGTCAGTGCAGATTGGCGTGCGCGCCGCGGGGCTCAATTGCTCAACTGGCTCCAAGATTCCCGTGCAGGTGAATGGTCAGGATTCCGACGGTTCTTCCGTGAGCGAGACGCTCTATGTAGACGAACACGGTCGCGGCATTAAGCTGCTGCCCGGCGATTACACGCTCTCCATCGCCGCCTCCCCCATCGCGGCCGACGGCACTATCTATACCGTTCCGACCACCAAGGCGCAGATCACGGTGAAGGCCGACGGCCAGGATTTGCGCGACCAGGTCACTTTTAAGCTCAAGGTGCCTTCGGCCGACACGGTGACCGACGACCAGATCGATGCTGCCGCCAAGTATGCCGAGGAAGGCGGCGCGAGCTCTGCCGCTGCCGCCAAGATACTTCAGCAGGCCGCAATCACGCGCCGCGATGCCGCCGCCAACGCCGTGAGCGCAAGCGAGGCGCAGTCCGCCCGCGATGCCGACGCTCGGCACAAGGCGACGAATCTGTATCAGCTCGATATTCCGGTTGAGTGGTACGGCAAGGTCGCGACCTGGCAAAACGGCAGCACGCTGTGCATTTATCTAGACGGCGACACCAACACGCCGCTCGTGACCCTTGTCGCGGTGCGCGACGGCGAGACTTTTACGCCCGATGACGGCGATACGGTTTTGGGCACGGTCAGTCTGGGCAACGGCTACACCGTCTACGTCAGCGGGCCCGTCTATCCATATGTGATTCCGCAGACCATCAACGGTCGTACGCAGGATCCCGTGTCGACCTACCCCATGGATACGGCGATTGAACTCGTGGAGCTCACGACCGGCAACCGCTACACGTACAGCCAGATTAAGAACGACCTGGTCGGCAAAGACGGCAAGGCCGACGCCGCGACCAAACTCGAGACCGACTACCTCGCCCAGATTCTCCTGCCAAGCATCAAGGCCCAGGATTAGCCGGGCGCATCATGGTGCTCCCCAACCGTGATAAAGGGGCCAGGAGGTCCTGGCCCCACGATCCGTAGATGATTAGGCAAGGAGCCACTTCCATGCGGGCACAACGTGTACCGCACCGTGCTCGCATGGAATATCGGCCTGCTCATCCATGGTAACGATTGCCGACTCGCCAAGATCGAACTGGGCCATCGAGGCATCAAGCGCGGCAATTTCGCGCTCGCGCGTTTTCTCACTTGCCATATCCACACTCACCTGAATCAGGCTATAAGCCCGCATGAGAAGCGCGTCCCCAGCCACAAAGTCCACCTCATGGCTTTTGCTCTTCTCTTTGATCAGCAGGCGGCAGACCGAGCCGGTCCTCACCGCGGGAGTCCTTCTTCTTAGCGCATTGAACACTGCGGTCTCGAGCCTCTGGCCCTGGTCCAATGCTGATGCGGGAGAGAATGCTCCAAACATCGCAGGGTCGACAGCGTAGACCTTAGACGCAGACCGCATGTTATTTGCCAATGAACGCGTGAACTCCGGCACAGAAAATAACAGGTAGGCATCCTCATAATACTCAAGTAAATCGCTGAGCGAATTACGACTGACGGGTATCTGTCTGCTCTTGAACTCGTTGTACACTTTGTTCACTGACAGCTCTCGTCCCGAAGATGCCATACACCGCGTCAAGAACAGCGATGCCAGGCGAGGGTTCTTGACGTCGTAACGCTCAATGACGTCCATAGCGACCGTTCGCGAAGCATATTCCTGTAGCAGCTGAATCGCGTCTGCGGGCGTCTGCTCAAGCGTCGCGATGAATCCCCCTCGTTCAAGATATCCGATCAGATGATGTCGAAGCAGCGCTGCATCGCTTGGGGAAAAGGTCGCATCTGGCTCGAAAACGCTCCCCGTCTTATATCGAACGTATTCCGAAAAACTCAACGGAAAAAGCTCTCGTATAAGAGAACGACCCCTGAACTCGCTCTTAAGTTCTGAGGACAGCATCTTAGAAGAAGATCCCGTCACATAGACGGTCGCTTTCTCCGTATCGACTACACGCCGCAGAAACGCACCCCATTCGGGAATTTCCTGGATCTCGTCAAAGAAAATGTAAGCGCCCTCGGTTCGAGCAGCAGGATACAGCGCATAGAACGTGTCGAGCACGTCCGCCAGCAGCGATGACTCATACGGGCGCAAGCGCTCGTCCTCAAAATTAAAGTAAAGCATCCGGTCAAGCTCGACGCCCCGGCCCTGAAGCCGCTGCATCTCCTGATACAGGCGATACGTCTTTCCACAACGGCGGGCCCCCACAACCACATTTACGATGTTGTCGCGCTTTGGCTCCTGTGGGTTTCCCAGATCAAGGTCTCGCTCAAAGACCTGCGGAACCCCCTGCTGTTCAAAGTCCTTTATTTTCTGGGCGATCAAGTCGTTGAATGCCATGATTCTCCAATCTTGCTCTCTAGCTAATCAAAATTATACTGATTCTTGATTAATTAGAGAGCAAGATTGTGTGTAGCTTGATTAACACTTAAGCAAGTTTTTTCACTGTTATTGCTCCGAAGGATATCGAGTGGCTAAGAGGACAACCGAGCTCGAATGCGACTCCCCGAGCAGTCAATTTGGGACGGGGCTTTTTTGACTACCCTCCCCCTGTAGAAAGATCCCTAACGCAGTTGCGGTGAAATAGGGACTGTTTGGGGGTGCGGACGATTTCTTGGACCGCGCCTAGGCGTATCCAAGCTTCCTGCGGTACTCCATCGGGCTCAGCCACCCGAGGGACTTCTTGATCCGCTCCTCACGATAGTACACGAGGTAGGCCTCGAGCCTTCCCATGAACTCCTCGGCCGTCACGCCCTCCCAGTCCCTGTAGTGGAAGAACTCGTTCTTGAGGCGCCCGAAGAAGCCCTCGCAGGCCGAGTTGTCCGGGCTGCAGCCCTTCGCGGACATGCTCCTGATCAGGCCGTTCTCCTCGCAGATCCCGATCCACTCCGGCCAGCGGTAGTGGCCGCCCCGGTCCGAGTGGATCGTCGTGCGCGCGCCCGCCGGCCTCGCCGCGCAGGCCTTGAGCAGGCTCGAGTTCGCGAGGCGCTTGTCGGGGTGCAGCCCGATCGACCAGGCGACGGGCATCCCGTCGAAGCAGTCGACGATCGGGCTCAGGTAGACCTTCTCGCCGCCCGGGAGCCTGAACTCGGTGATGTCGGTGAGCCACAGCCGGTTGGGCTCGTCGGCGTGGAAATTCCTGCTCACGAGGTTCTCCGGCGCCTTGGAGACCTCGCCGGCGTAGGAGCTGTAGCCCCGGGCGCGCCTCTTGTTGTAGACGACCTCGAGGCCCTCCTCGCGCATCACGCGGGCCACGCGCTTCTCGCTGGCGCGGACCCCCTCGCGGCGCAGGCGCGCCCAGACGGTGCGGTACCCCCAGCACCCCGAGCCCTCGCGGAAGATGCGCACCACGCGGTCGCGTATGTCGGCGTCGCGGTCGCGCGGCGCGGCGACGCGGGGCCTCCAGTACTCATAGGAGCTCTTCGATATCCTCAAGAAACCTGTGATCGAGCGGAGGGGCAGGGCGGTCGCCCGCCTCAATCTCTCGCCGAGCTCGCACTTGCTCCTGTTCGAGATCGAAGCCGGGTCCCACCCTTCCGCTTTTAGGTCGGCCAACACCGCCCTGAGCAGCAGGTTCTCTATCTGGTCCTCGTTGAGCCCGGCGAGCGGGCCGGTCGCCGGCGGGGCGTAGGTCGACTTGTCGGGGCCCAAGCTGGCCTCCTTCCGTGGCGGTTTCCTCGCCCCGATTCTACAGCGCGCCCCGGTGTAGCTGTGCGGGAGGTGCCCCGTCGCCCACTTCTTGGCCGCGCCCACCGAGACCCCCGCGAACTTCGCGGCGGCGGTCGGCCCCATGCCGTCCTCCGTCGCCAGGAGGAAGAGCTCGACCTTCTCCCTGCTGTACATGCGAACCTCCAGTCCGGACCGCTTCACGGTCCAACTTTCTGTCCGCACCCCCTTTTTGCTGGTCAAACCGCAAAACAGCCCCTATTTCACCGCAACTTATTGGTAGCTTTTTGGGATGGCACTCAGCGCCACGGGTCGGCTTCGAACATTGGCTCGCGCTCGGGGCGGCGATCACTGTAGGGATCGTAGCCGTCGTCGTCCTCGTTCTCGGCACGGATATAGGGGTCGCGCGGCTTGGGCGCCGGTTTGGACGTGGGCTTGAGCGCCGGCGCGCTTGTCTTGATCTCGTCTTTCATCTGCATAGCTCCTCGCATCGCATCCGTTCAACATCATCGATTGTCGCACGAAAAAGGGCGGCGGACCCAATTGGATCCGCCGCCCTTGGTGTTTAGAGACGGCTGGTAGATTTTAAGGCATGTCCCAAAATCTACTCGGCGTCGGGAACCTCGTAGGTGGCCGCCGGCGTGTTGTCGCACACGACGGTAAAGCCGCCGTCCTTGCCGGCATCGACCGTCACCTGATCGCCCTCGCGCACCGTGCCGTCGATGATAGCGGCGGCGATGGCATCCACGACCTCGCGCTGAACCAGGCGCTTGAGCGGACGGGCACCGAACACGGGGTCCAGGCCACCCACGGCGAGCATCTGCTTGGCCGCCGGGGTGATGGCAAGCGTCATGCGCTCCTTGGCCAGGCGTGCGCGAACGTCGGCAAGCTGGATGTCGACAATCTTCTCGATCTGCGCCATGCCGAGCGGATGGAACACCACGATATCGTCGATACGGTTGAGGAACTCGGGGCGGAAGGTCTGAGCCATGGCGGCGTCGACCTGATGGCGCATCTCCTCCTCGTCCTTACCGGACAGATCGGCGATGGCCTTGGAGCCCACGTTGGACGTCATGATGATAATCGTGTTCTTGAAGGACACCTGGCGACCCTGGCCATCGGTCAGACGGCCGTCGTCGAGCACCTGCAGCAGCACGTTGAAGACATCTGGATGGGCCTTCTCCATCTCGTCGAGCAAGATCACGGAGTACGGACGACGGCGCACGGCCTCAGTGAGCTGGCCGCCCTCGTCGTAACCCACGTATCCCGGGGGCGCACCGATCAGACGCTGGACGCTGAACTTCTCCATGTACTCGGACATGTCGATACGCACGAGCGCGCGCTCGTCGTCGAACAGGCACTCGGCAAGTGCCTTGGCGAGCTCGGTCTTGCCCACGCCGGTGGGGCCCAGGAAGAAGAAGCTGCCGATGGGCTTGTCCGGATCGGAGAGGCCCGCACGGCTGCGGCGCACAGCCGCGGCGACGGCGGAGACGGCCTCGTCCTGGCCGATGACGCGCTTATGCAGCTCACCCTCCAGGCCCTTCAGCTTGTCGAGCTCGCCCTGCATCATCTTGGACACGGGCACGCCGGTCCAGGCACTCACGACCTCGGCGATCTCATCGGAGGTCACCTGCTCGTTGAGACCCTCGCCGTCCTGCTGCTTTTGTGCCTCGAGCGCAGCCTCGGAATCCTGAATCTGCTGCTGCAGGCCCGGAATCACGGAGTAGCGAAGCTCGGACGCACGGCCCAGATCGCCGTTGCGCGTCGCGCGCTCCTCTTCGCTCTTGGCCTCGTCAAGCTGGCCCTTAAGCTCCTGCACGTGGTCGATAGCGTTCTTTTGGTTGAGCCAGCCGGCCTTTTGCACATTGAGCTTTTCCTGGACCTCGGCAATCTCCTGGAGCAGGGCCTCCAGACGCTCCTTGGAGGCGTCGTCGGTCTCCTTCATGAGCGCCTGCTCCTCGATCTGCAGCTGGGTGAGCTGACGCGTGGTGGCGTCAATCTCGACCGGCATGCTGTCGAGTTCCATGCGCAGGCGGCTTGCGGCCTCATCGACCAGGTCGATGGCCTTGTCGGGCAGAAAGCGGTCGGCGATATAGCGATCGGAGAGGTCAGCAGCGGCCACGAGCGCGCTATCGGTGATATGCACGCCGTGGAAGATCTCGTACTTCTCCTTGAGGCCACGCAGGATCGAGATGGTGTCCTCGACGGTAGGCTCGCTCACCATAACGGTCTGGAAACGACGGGCGAGCGCCGCATCCTTCTCGATGTACTTGCGGTATTCGTCGAGCGTAGTCGCGCCGATCGCGTGCAGATCACCACGGGCAAGCGCCGGCTTCAGGATGTTGCCGGCGTCCATGGAGCCCTCGGTGGCACCCGCGCCCACGATGGTGTGGAGCTCATCGATGAACAGGATGACCTTGCCCTCGGACTTCTGTACCTCCTTGAGCACGGCCTTCAAGCGGTCCTCGAACTCGCCGCGGTACTTGGCGCCGGCGACCAGCGCGCTCATGTCGAGCTCGATGAGGTCACGGTCGCGCAGCGTGCTCGGCACGTCGCCGGCCACGATACGCTGGGCGATGCCCTCGACGATGGCCGTTTTACCGACGCCCGGCTCACCAATGAGCACGGGGTTGTTCTTGGTGCGGCGGGACAGGACCTGGATGGTACGGCGAATCTCATCGGTACGGCCGATGACCGGGTCGAGCTTGCCGGCGCGGGCAAGGTCGCAGATGTTGCGACCGTACTGCTCCAGTGCCTCAAACTGCGTCTTGTCCTCGGCAGACGTCACGCGGTCATCGCCGCGCAGCTCCTCGTAGACTTGCTCGATGCGCTCCTTGGTGACGCCGGCGTCGCGCAGAACGCGGCCGGCCTCGCCCTTGTCCTCGGCAAGCGCCATCAGCAGATGCTCGGTCACCACAAAGCTGTCGCCCATCTTGGTGGCCTTCTTCTCGGCCTTTTCGATGACGCGGACGAGCTCGTTGGACAGGCCCATCTGCTGACCCTCGCCCGAAACCTTGGGCGCGCGGTCGATGGCATCTTGTGTGGAGCGTGCGAGCTGGGCCGGGTCGGCACCGATACGCTCGATGATCACGGAGATATTGCGCTCGCCGGCACCGAGCAGGGCAGACAGCAGGTGAATCGGCTCCACCGCGCCGGCCTGTGCATCGGCAGCCGTGCTCATGGCGGTCTGCAGCGCCTCGCGCGACGTCATAGCTAGTTTATCGATTCTCATGGAATCACCTCTCTTGGGGCGGCCGCCCTACGGGGCGGCTTCACGTTGTTCGAGAAGTATTGTTGCCAGCTTTGCACGATCTTATACACAAATCTAAGTCTCTATATATAAGATTTTCTGAGTGATTGATGGATAGGGTACTGAGATGTCAGCCCGCCGCCGCCCAGGCGCACCACCGTCTCGATCTGTAACATCTAGCAGCCATTTTTGATCCTAGATGTTACAGATCGAGATGAAATGCTCAGCGGCGCCCGTTTATCTAAATCTGTAACAACTACTCGGCAAATAGGGCCCTATCTGTTACAGATTGAGACAAACAGAAGACACCCGAATCGAAAATCTAAATCTGTAACACCAGGCCCACTTTTAGCGGCCAAGATGTTACAGATCGAGACAAACCGAGAACTACTACAAAGGGGACGGGTACCTTTGTAGTGGTTGCAGTCTCTATTTACTTACCGAACCCGTGCTTCCCGATTCGCCGCTCCAGGGCATCTCATCCTCGAAGAGCCATATACGGGCAGACCCACTATCGCGTGCAGTCTGCGGGTCGGGCAAGCAGGTCTGTTTATAGGCATCTTGGATACACTGACCCATAAAATCGTTGAGCTCGGTCTGGTCGCCCTCCATGACATAGGCTGCATCGCCGGCCATGATGTAAATACCCGGACCCTCATTGCCCTCGTAACCCGGATCGTACGAGACATCACATAACTTTGCGCCGTTTGCAGTGTCCAGCTCGATGGAAGAGTGACATCCGCCAACCATGTCGTTCGCTTTTGCCCGATAGGACGCATATCCGTACCAACGCTTAAATGTTTTGCCCTTGAGTAGCTCGGACGCCCTATCGATCAGGCTTGTATCCGTGGTATAGCGCATGGCCCCAAGCTGAATACTCGGATAATTGCTAATACCCAGCACAGCCGGCTGCTCATCAAAATCAACGGTAATGGTCTCGGGCTTGTCGTCGCCGGTCAGAAGTTCGACAGATTGAGCCACAGGCTTGACCAACGGCTCCGTCACCGCAGCAGGTAGAAATACCATACCGACAGCGCCCGCGCCAACCACAGCGATCGCAAGCGCCAAGACAATCAATCCAATACGGGCAGAACGGCTCACGGCAAAACACCCCACAATGCAAACCTTCGCCACCTGCACTAATGATACCGCCAGCTAACACTATTACCAAAAGAAGCCGCGCGCTCCTCACCACCACAAAGGGGACAGGCACCTTTGTGGTGGTTTTCGACGCTAACGGTCGACCATCTCGCGCCATGAGATTAAACTTGAATTGTTCTCTGAACATATCCATTTCTGCCTATCCTCAATAGATCTTTGTCTCGAGGAGCGCATATGAAGCCGTCTCATTCCACCGGTCGCAACGTCATCGCCATTCTCGCCATACCCATCGTGATGCTCTTCCTTATCGTCATCACGCCCTTTTCTTTTGGTATCGCCTCGCCCTTCGATCTTTGCGGGATGATCGACGCCGGCTCGCGTGCCACCTCGCTCTCCTTTGTCTGCCGTGGCGTGTTCTACGAATATGCAATTCCCACCGGAAGTTGGCAGTCCAAGTTACCGTTGCTCGGCAAGGTCGACGGATGCTCCCCCTATTTCTGCCTTGAACCTCAGGCGCTAAACTATCTGATCGACGACCAGCCACTCGACTCCATCACCCTCGCCTACGACTACGCACCAAACACCGATGAGCGCCACATGAACCAAGTCCTCGACAAGCTGCTTGGACAGTGCGGGCTCACCGCGGAAGCCGGTCGAACCATCTATAGCAACCGGAAATTAAAGCGAACAGAACTCCGCCGTGTCGGAAAAATCAAAGGGCGAAACGGGGCCGCCTACTGGGATGCCTGGGCAACACGCGACAAGGGCGAATTCGGACACAGCACCTATATGGTCACTGTCTACACCAAAGACGGAATTAAGGACAATGTTGACGATTTCGCGTCATCCAAACTCGGCATCCCCAAAACAACCAAACCCGCCAGCCCGGATGAAATCCTGTAGGGACGCTCATTAAAATGCCGCCCAGCGATCACAATAACATCGAGCCCACCCCCACCACCACAAAGGTGCCTGTCCCCTTTGTGGTGATTTTCGGCTCCAGCGCTCAAAATCTCGATCTGTAACATCTAGCTGCCGTTTTTGACCCCAGATGTTACAGATTGAGATGAAATGCTCAGCGGCGCCCGTTTATCTAGATCTGTAACAACTACTCGGCAAATAAGGGTCTACCTGTTACAGATCGAGACAAACGGAAAATGCCTGAACCGATAATCTAAATCTGTAACACCAAACCCACTTTTAGCGGCCAAGATGTTACAGATCGAGACAGACAGAAAACCACCACAAAGGAGCACCTTTGTGGTGGTCGCATTCTCTACTCTTTTGCCGAGCCCGTGCTTCCCGATTCGGCGTTCCAGGGCATCTCATCCTCGAACAGCCATGTACGAGCAGATCCACTATCGCGTGCAGTCTGCGGGTCGGGCAGGCAGGTCTGGTCGTACGCGCCCATCACGCAACGATCCAAAAAATCGATCACCTGCTGCTGGTCGCCTTCAAGAATGTAGGTCACGCCGCCATCTTGGATATAGACGCCGTCCCCACCTCCGGCTTTTGCGTATTCCGGATTGTAGTTAACGGTGCGCATCAGTTTGCCATCAGATGAATACAGCTTCAGCGTTGTATAGTAGCCACCGTTCACAAAACCACGTCGGCGCTCATAGGCATCCCAACCGTCCCAGCGTTTGAACGAACGCCCGTTTAGCAAGTCCAGCGCCTGTCGGGACAACTTCTCATCCTTGGTATAGCGAGACGAGCCAAGTTCAATCATGGGGTAGTTGCTTATGCTTAGAATGCCCGGCGTTTCCTCGATATCGAGCGTTATCTCATCGGGCTTTGTAACGTCCGAAATCATTTGCCCGGGCATCGATGCAACAAGGGACGCCATCTCGACCGTCTGCTCAACCCCACTCGGCCCATAGAAGATAAGCGAGCCAAATAGGACCACGCCCGCAGCAGCGACGACGCAAGCCACCAACAGCAACAAAACAGAAGTGCAACGCTTCATCTTCAACTCCACAAACGAGAGTGTTTTGAGCTCACTTTAAAGCGCCAACTTCATACTGTCAATTCTAGATAGCATATGAACAAAGGTGCACTCCCCCATAGAGGAGAGTTGCAACCTCGATTTTAGCGCCCCTCAAGACCCAACGAGCAGCACTTAACAAGTAGCCCCGGTTATACCTTTCTCTGACGCGACCCTCGCGAAGCGCGTGAGCGGCAGGGAGAGGTATAACCGGGGCGGACAAGTATGTGCGTTACTCGGCAGCGGCCTTGAACTTGTTGTAGTTGATCAGGCAGCCGGCCTTGACGATGGCGCGCTCCTCCGCCGTCATGTCGGCGATGTAGAGCTCAATCTGCTCAACCGCACCATCGGCACGGACCACGTAGGCAGCGATGTTCTGCAGATCGCCGTCGAGCGCGGCGCGAATACCCGACACGAAGACGTAGTCGCCCACCTCAAAGTTGGGCTCGGTCTCCATCTGGAAGGGCACCATGCCCCAGTTCATCACGTTGGAGCGATAGCGCTTGGTGGCGTACTCGTGGACGATATTGGCCAGGCCGCCGATCACGCGCTGGCAGCTCGCGGCCTGCTCGCGGGCGGAGCCGTCGCCGGGCTTCTTGGCGTAGATCATGGAGCCGTACTCGGTCGTCTTGGCATCGGCCGCGACACCCGCGCTAGCCAGCGCCTCAAACACACCGGCAAGCTCGGCATCGAGCTCGGCCAAGTCGCCCGCAGCCTCACCGGCAACACGGCGCTTCTCCACGGCATCGACCTCCTTGGAGCGACCCACGTAGGCAGGGTCGCGACGGCTGAGCGTAAACTCGGCCAGGCCCAGCGGGTTGGAGCGGAAGGAGCTCGTCTCGCCCGAGGGAATGAGCTCGTCGGTCGTGGTGACCGGGTCCATAATCTTGGAGCACACCTTGAGCAGGATGTCGTCGCCGAGCGGCTCCATCGCGGGCCACGGCTTGATGTTGGGTCCCTCGACCAGCTCGTCGGCAGGCTCAGCCTTGCCAAAGCCCCAATACACGCGCTTCTTGTACGGCGCGTCGTCGAAGGTGTACTCGCAGGCCTCGTCCCAGGTCTCCTCGGGCAGGTCGGTCGCAGGCGTCAGGACGCCGCCGTTGGCAGCGGTCGCCGCGATGGAACGAGCGTCCATCAGGGCCACGGCGCTCAGCTGGCCGTTACCCGGCTTGGAACCCTCACGATTGGGGAAGTTGCGCGTGGTGTGGCGGATGGACAGGCCGTTGTTGGCAGGTGTATCGCCGGCACCGAAGCACGGGCCGCAGAACGCCGTACGCACGATCGCGCCGGCCTCCATAAGGTCATAGATGTAGCCGCGGCGCGTGAGTTCGAGCGCCACGGGTTGACTCGTGGGATAGACCGACAGCGAGAACTCGCCGCAGCCGGTGTTGGCGCCCTTGAGCACGCGGGCCGCCTGCACCACGGAATCGTAGTTGCCGCCCGAGCAGCCGGCGATAACGCCCTGCTGCACGTGCAGCTTGCCGTCGACGATCTTGTCGAGCAGGCTAAAGTGCGTCTTGCCCTCGCCGATCTTGGCGGCCTCGAGCTCGACCTCGTGCAGGATGTCCTCAAGATTCTCGTTGAGCTCGTCGATCTCAAAGCCATTGGAAGGATGGAACGGCAGGGCGATCATGGGCTTGATGCTCGACAGATCGACCTCGACGCAGCCGTCGTAGTAGGCGACATCGGCGGGCTTGAGCTCGCGGTAGTCGTCGCCGCGGCCGTGCATGGTCAAAAACGCGTGCGTGTCCTCGTCGGTAGCCCAAATGGAGGAGAGGCAGGTGGTCTCGGTGGTCATGACGTCGACGCCGTTGCGGTAGTCGGTCGTCATGCTCGCGATGCCGGGGCCCACGAACTCCATAACCTTGTTCTTGACGTAGCCCTTGGCAAAGACGGCACGAATGATGGCGAGCGCTACATCGTGCGGGCCGACGCCGGGGCGCGGGGCACCCGTGAGGTAGATGGCCACGACGCCGGGATAGGCGACATCGTAGGTGTCGCGCAGCAGCTGCTTGGCCAGCTCGCCGCCGCCCTCGCCCACGGCCATGGTGCCCAGGGCGCCGTAGCGGGTGTGCGAGTCGGAGCCCAGGATCATCTTGCCGCAGCCGGCGAAGTTCTCACGCATAAAGGAGTGGATGACCGCGATGTGGGGCGGGACGAAAATGCCGCCGTACTTCTTGGCAGCCGAAAGGCCGAAGACGTGGTCGTCCTCGTTGATGGTGCCACCCACGGCGCACAGCGAGTTGTGGCAGTTGGTGAGCACGTAGGGCAGCGGGAACTGCTCCATGCCCGAAGCGCGCGCCGTCTGGATAATGCCGACGAAGGTGATGTCGTGGCTCGCCATGGCATCGAAGCGGATCTTGAGCGCCTCGGGGTCGCCCGACGTGTTATGTGCCTGAAGAATCGAATAAGCGATGGTGCCGCGCTTGGCGTCCTCGGGCGTTTGCGTAATGCCGCGCTCAGCAGCCTCGGCCGCGGGCACAACCTCGCTGCCACCGCGCAGGTAGATGCCGTCCTCGTACAGCTTGACCATACTGTCTCCCACTCTGCCCGAAAGGCTCGGGCGCATAGCATACATTCGTTCAATATCGTGCCATAGAACGATTGCCAGCGGGTTACGAATCTCGGCGTTCACTTTATCTCACTAAAGCAGAGGGCGGTATCGGTGCAAGGAGTGTCCCCAAGTGCCGGCACAAAAGGAACGTCCCCAAGTGCCAGCCAAAACAACGTCACAGGTTGAGGACGGACAGCGAGCGAGCCGCATTTGAGACAAGGTGACGTGAAGCGAAAGGGCGCTGACCTTCTGGTCGCGCCCTTGAAGTTGAACGTCAGATTGTCCAAATGCGGCCCGCACAGCGTCGGCAGGGCCGCCGTTCGGCAGAACGGCGGAACCTACAGATCTCCTCCCGCACCCAGCAGCTTGCGCATGACCTGTTCGGGGTTAACCGAGCCATCGCGCGGGGCCAGGGCGGTGATCTTCTTCTGCATCTTGTACTCGTGCAGCTCGTCCTCGAGCTGGCGCACGCGGGCACGAAGTTTTTCGTTCTCGCGCTCGCGCTCTTCGGCACGCTCCTTCATATCGAGGATACGCACCACGCCGGCAAGGTTGATACCCTCGTCGGTAAGCTGGTTGATGAGTTCCAGGCGCTCGATATCGGCACGCGAGTACAGACGCGTGTTGCCTCCCGAGCGCTGGGGGTTCACCAAGCCCTTGGACTCGTAGACGCGCAGGGTCTGCGGGTGCATACCGGTCAGCTCGGCCGCCACGCTAATCATGTACAGCGGTTTGTTCCTATTGTCCTCGGCCATACTACCCGACCCCTTTTACGTCTCGTCCTCATCCATCATAAGCCCGCGGCCGCCCGCGGGCCATGCGACCAAACTAGTACGTCGCCTTGTAACGGTTGACCTTCTCGCGATAGTCACGCGTATCGGCCTCGCGCAGCTTGGTCATGGCATCGCGCTCGTCATCGGACAGATTCGTGGGAACCTGCACCTTGATCTCGACGAGCAGCGCGCCAGTACGGCCGCGATGCTTAACGTCGGGCGCACCCATCTCCTTAAAGCGGAACTTCTTGCCCGTCTGGGTACCCGCCGGCACCTTTAGACGAACCGTCGCACCGCCGGGCGTGGGCACGTCCACCGAGCAGCCGAGCGCCGCCTCGTACACCGAGATCGGCACCTCCATGGTCACATCGGCACCCTTGCGCTTAAACAGCGGGTGCTCCTCGACGTGCGTGGTCACGACCAGGTCACCGCGCTCGCCGCCGGCGACGCCGTACTCGCCGCGGCGCTTATAGCGCAGCTTGCCGCCATCGACCGCGCCCGCGGGCACCGAGACCGTAATGGTCTGCTGTTCACCCGTCGAGGGAATGCGGTAGGTGACCTTGTGCGTCACGCCGCGAAACGCATCCTCGGCCGTCACGTCGACGGTCAGCGACAGATCGCCGCCCTTGCGCGCGCGGCTGCGGCCCGCGCCGGCACCCGCGGCGCCGGCAGCTCCGGCAAAGCCCGAGCCCCAATCGCTGCCCCAGGCACCGTTGCCGCTAAAGATGCTGTCGAAGATATCGCCCCAGCCGCTCGCGCCGGCACCGGCACCATAGCCACCGCCGTACGCGCCGCCCGCGCCCGGCATGCCGCCAAACATGAGCATCTGGTCGTACTCTTTGCGCTTCTTCTCGTCCGAAAGCGTCTCGTAGGCCTCGCTGATCTCTTTGAACTTGGCCTCGTCGCCGCCGGCATCGGGGTGATATTTTTGCGCGAGCTTGCGAAACGCGCTCTTGATCTCTTTGTCGGAGGCGCTCTTGGATACGCCCAGGATGTCATAGAAGGTTTTGCCTGCAGCCATCGTAGCTCCTCTCCTGTATTGTCCGCCGCCCCCACGGGCGGCAATTCGTTATAGCCATTTGACCGGGCACAGGTCAGAAAGGGCCCCGGGTGTTGCCCCGGGGCCCTTGTCAATTACTCCTCGGTGCCCTCGGCCGCATCGGCCTTGGCGTCCTTGGGTGCCGCTTCGGGCTCCGGTGCGGGGCGCTTCTCGCCACCATAGGTCACCGTCACCATCGCGGAGCGCAGGATGCGATCCGCCATACGATAGCCCTTCTGGTACACGTCGTTGACGGTCTCATCGTACTGCGCGGCGTCCTCGACACGTCCCACGGCCTGGTGCTCGAGCGGATCGAACGCCTCGCCCTTGGGGTCGATGGGCTCCACGCCCTCGTGCGCAAACACGTCGAGCAGCTTGGCGTGCACCGCGTCAACGCCATCGACGAACTGCTTAAAGTCATCGGACAGCTCCTGGCTGCGGGCATGGTCAATGGCGCGCTCGATATCGTCGACCACCGGCAGCAGCGCGGTGACGAGCTTCTCGGTCGCGCGCTCACGCTCGGCGATGCGCTCGTTGGCGGTGCGGCGACGGAAGTTCTCCCAGTCGGCCTGCAGGCGGGCGGTGCGCTCGGTGGCGTCCTTCGCCTTGTCCTCGGCGGCCTTCTGAGCCTCTGCCGCAGCATCGAGCTCATTGCGCACGTCGGCAAGCTCCTTTTGGGCCTGCTCGAACTTGAGCTTAAAGTCGTTGTCGGCGGCTTCTTCACCGGCGCGGATAGCGGCTTCCACCATCTCGTCCTCGGTCATCGTCGCCTCCTTGTTGGAATCCTCTACCTGGTTCTCGGCAGCCTCGGCGGCCGGGGCCTCGTTGGCCTCGGTATCGTCGACGGCCTCTACGGGAATCTTCACGTCCTTCTCCTCAGAGTCAACGGGGGCGGCGCCAGCGGCAGCCGCCTCCGTGCGAGCTTTACGGGCGGACATGATTACTTGTCCTCGTCGTCCACAACCTCGTAGTCGGCGTCGACAACGTCGTCGTCGGCAGGCTGGGCACCGGCGGCACCGTCGGTCTGCTGCTGAGCATCGGCGTAGACGACCTGGGCCAGCTCGTAGGCCACGGACTGCAGGGACTCGCCGGCGGCCTTGATGGCCTCGACGTCAGAGCCCTCGAGTGCCT
The DNA here is from genome assembly GCA_018370025.1 of Collinsella sp. Taxonomy (GTDB): domain Bacteria; phylum Actinomycetota; class Coriobacteriia; order Coriobacteriales; family Coriobacteriaceae; genus Collinsella. The sequence continues at coordinate 89,970 of JAGZBF010000013.1, forward strand.
TCTTGGCGTCGGCGATAGCGGCCTCGGCCTTGGACTTCACGTCCGCGGAAACCTTGTCGCCCAGCTCATTGAGGGTCTGCTCGGTGGAGTAGCACAGGCTGTCGGTCTGGTTGCGGACCTCGACCTCTTCCTTCTGCTTCTTGTCCTCCTCGGCATGGGCCTCGGCGTCCTTGACCATGCGATCGACTTCGTCGTCGGAAAGCGCGGTGGAGCCGGAGATGGTGATCTGCTGCTCCTTGCCGGTGCCCTTGTCCTTAGCGGAGACCTTGACGATGCCGTTGGCGTCGATGTCGAAGGTGACCTCGATCTGCGGCACGCCGCGGCGGGCAGCCGGGATACCAGTCAGCTGGAACTTACCGAGCGACTTGTTGTCGCGGGCAAGCTCGCGCTCGCCCTGGAGCACGTTGATCTCGACGCTAGTCTGGTTGTCGGCAGCGGTGGAGTAGACCTCGGTCTTGGAGGTCGGGATCGTGGTGTTGCGGTCGATCATCTTGGTCATGATGCCGCCCATGGTCTCGACGCCCAGCGACAGCGGGGTCACGTCGAGCAGCAGGATGCCCTCAACGTCACCGGTGAGCACGCCGCCCTGGACGGCAGCGCCGTCGGCGACGACCTCGTCGGGGTTCACGGACATGTTGGGCTGCTTGCCGGTCATGGTCTTGACGAGCTCCTGAACGGCGGGCATACGGGTGGAGCCGCCAACGAGGATGACCTCGGTCAGATCGGAGAGCTTGAGCTTAGCGTCGCGCAGGGCGTTGGTGACAGGCTGCTTGCAGCGCTCGAGCAGGTCGCGGGTGATCTTCTCGAACTCGGCGCGGGTGAGCGTGTAGTTGAGGTGCAGCGGGCCGGACTGGTTCATGGTAATGAACGGCAGGTTGATCGTGGACTGCTGAGCGGCAGAGAGCTCCTTCTTGGCGTTCTCGGCAGCCTCCTTCAGACGCTGCAGGGCCATGGGGTCCTGACGCAGGTCGACACCGTTCTCCTGCTGGAACTTATCGGCCATCCAGTCGATGACGCGCTGATCCCAGTCGTCGCCGCCCAGGTGGTTGTCGCCCGAGGTGGACAGAACCTCAAACACGCCGTCGGCGAGGTCGAGGATGGAGACGTCGAAGGTGCCGCCGCCCAGGTCGAAGACCAGGATGCGCTGGTCAGAACCCTGCTTGTCCAGGCCATAGGCCAGAGCAGCAGCGGTCGGCTCGTTGACGATACGCTTGACGTTGAGGCCGGCGATCTTACCGGCGTCCTTGGTGGCCTGACGCTGAGCGTCGTTGAAGTAGGCCGGGACGGTGATGACGGCGTCGGTGACGGTCTCGCCCAGATACTTCTCGGCGTCGGCCTTCATCTTGGCGAGCACCATGGCGCTCACCTGCTCGGCGGTGTACTCCTTGCCCTCGATGTCGACGACGGCACGGCCACCCTGGCCCTCCTTGACCTCATACGGCACGGTCTTGAGCTCGGAGGTGCACTCGGAGTACTTGCGGCCCATAAAGCGCTTGATGGAGAACACGGTGTTCTTGGGGTTGGTGACCGCCTGGTTCTTAGCGGCCTTGCCCACGACGCGGTCGCCGTCGGCACGGAAGCCCACGACGGACGGGGTGGTGCGGTCGCCCTCGGCGTTCACGATGATGGTCGGAGAACCGCCCTCGAGGACGGCCATAGCGGAGTTGGTAGTACCAAGGTCGATACCAAGAATCTTACTCATTAGAAATTCCCTCTCTCTTGTGCGTTCGCGCCGCCTCGGCGGTCTGCCGCGCGGTGTTTCGGCTTGTCTTTCAGGATGTAGTGTATCCCCTTATGGGCCGGAATATACAAAATCTAAGTCAATTCATATAAGATTTCTTATTGCTGAGAGTTTAGGTTCTCAAATGTGCAGGTAGATGCGCTGATTGAGTTCTCGGTAAATCTATCGAGATCTATGTAGAGATGGCTGAGGTTTTGGTCCGGGGGTGCCTGGGGCTGCCTTTCGGAAAGCTCATCCCGGTTTGAGCGCGGATTCCGGGTCGCAGCTTCCGTCTGAAGGCTCAACCGGAAACCATATCCCGTTTTGAGAGCTGATACCGGGTTGCAGTTTCCGCTAGCGGGCCCAACCGGAAACTGCGACCCGTTTTTCGGCCAAATAACGGGATGCCCTTTCCGCAGGCGCGCTCAATAGCTCAATATTTCAAGTCACCTTTAGCTAACATTTGCGCAGCTCAACGGCCCCACCTGCGTGTTTTTTAGTAAACCTTGGCATACTCGGCGAACGGTATGAAGATGCCGGCCAGAGGGTATTGCAAACGGTCGCTCCCGTGGTATGTTTTTGCCCGAATCAAACCGGCGCGCATCGCCTGTAGCGTCGGTCAACAGAGAGGAAACTACCATGGCTCATCCCGTAATTGATGCCGACGAGTGCATCGCTTGTGGCGTTTGCGTCGACTCCTGCCCCGCTGGCGTTCTGGAGCTCCAGGACGTCGCTACCGTCGCTGACGAGGACTCCTGCGTCGCCTGTGGCGCTTGCCAGGACGCTTGCCCCGCTGGCGCGATCACCGAGATCGTCGAGGAGTAACAACTCCCCCACCTGCACACTCAAAAGTACACCGTGCACAAAAAAGGAGGCCTCCGCATCGCCGCGGAGGCCTCCTTTTTGTTTGTATAGGCAGCTAATTGGGGACGGGGCCACCTTGGCAGTTGCGGTGGAATAGTTCCCGGTTCATTGCTTGGGTGCCGATTTTAGGAACTATTTCACCGCAACTTATTAAGACAGTATCGGGCTAGGACAAGTCGTCCTCATAGGGCATTAAATCGGCAAGGTAGCCCTTCTCCTTGAGCATGGCCTCGATCTCGTCGAGGGTTTGCTCGTCCTCTGCCGCAATGCGATGGAAGTGATAGCCGCTCGTCACCGTTAGTAGCGGAAAGCTCTTGCCGCTCTCGATATCGTGCAGGTAGCGCTCAACATCGCGACGATTGCGAATGTCCAAGTCGGCCGTGATTTTACCGTACACGCGGTGATTGACGATCACGTTGAGCACGGCGCCGCCGGCGTCGACGATGCTCGTGAGCTCATCGCCTGCCTGCTCCACGCTGTGGCGAACCTTGACCAAGCGCGTGGGCACGGCGGGGCTGCTGGGAGCCTCCTGCAGCACATAGCCACGGTTGGTTGCCACGACATCGTGCCCATCGGCACGCAACAGGGCAATATCCTGAACCACGATCTGACGGCTCACGCCAACCTCGCGGGCAAGTGCGCTGCCCGAAACGGGCTCCTTGGCTTCCTCGAGCACGCCCATGATGGCACGGCGACGCTCGCGGGCGTTCATTATTTACCGTCCAGCAGACGCAGGTGCTTAAGCGAGAGGTCGAGAATCGGCGCAGAGTGCGTCAATGCCCCCGAGCTAATAAAGTCGACGCCTAGATCGGCCAGGGCGCGGATATTGCTGGCATCCACATTGCCCGAGCACTCGGTCTTGGCACGACCGGCGATAAGCTCAATCGCAGCAGCCATGTCGTCGTGGGTCATGTTGTCGAGCATGATGATGTCGGCACCGGCCTCCACGGCCTCGCGTACCATGTCCAGGTTCTCGCACTCAATCTCGACCGTCGCGGTAAACGATGCGTGGGCGCGTGCCATCTCGATTGCGCGCGTCACACCACCGGCGGCGTCGATATGGTTGTCCTTGAGCATGACGGCCGTCGACAGGTTGTAGCGATGGTTGCTGCCGCCACCGATCTCGACCGCGGCCTTCTCGAAGACGCGCATGCCCGGCGTGGTCTTGCGTGTGTCGACAAGCACGGTCTTGGTACCCTCGAGCGCCGCTGCCATGTTGTGTGTGTAGGTGGCGATACCGCTCATACGCTGCAGATAGTTGAGCGCCACGCGCTCGCCCGAAAGCAGCACGCGCGCATCGCCGCGCACCTGGCCCACGTGGTCGCCGGCGTGTACCTCGTCGCCGTCGGCAACATCAAACAGCACCGAGCTCTGCGGATCCAGCAGCTCAAAGGTGCGGGCGAACACATCCAGGCCGGCGATGATGCCGTCGGCCTTGGCGATAAGCTCCACCGTGGCGGGGCGCGCCGTGGGGCACACGCTCGCCGTGCTCACGTCCTCAAACGTAATGTCCTCGCGCAGGGCCTGCAGAATCAGGTCATCGACGACGAGTTTCATGGTAATGGGATTCATGGTCTACTCCTCCACGGCCTGCGTGCCGGCGGCACGGGCCAGATCATCGATTGCCAGGGTATCGGCGCTCAGGGCGCGATGACGGCCATCGAGCGCGGGATCGCCCGCCTGCTCCACGGCCAGTGACTCGCCGGTACGCATGTACCACGCAGCGCGACGACCCCAGACCAGTGCTTCGAGCAGGCTGTTTGATGCAAGGCGGTTCTTGCCGTGAACGCCGTTGCAGGCCGTCTCGCCGGCGGCGTAGAGCTCGGGCATCGAGGTGCGGCCGTCCTTGTCGACCCACACGCCGCCCATAAAGTAGTGCTGCGTGGGCGTGACGGGAATGGGTTCATCCAGGATGTCGCGACCGTCCTCAAGGCAGCGCGCACGGATGTTGGCGAAGTGCCCGGTCACCACGTCGCGCTCGACGGGGGCAAAGCTCAGCCACTCATGCTCGGTGCCGTCCTGCTTCATCTGCTCGCGGATAGCGGCGGCGACCACGTCGCGCGGCTGCAGTTCGTCGGTAAAGCGCTCGCCGGCGGCGTTGAGCAGAATCGCGCCCTCGCCGCGGCAGCTCTCGCTGATCAGGAAGGTGCGGCCCGGCTGCGGCGAGAACAGTCCCGTGGGGTGAATCTGCACGTAGTCAAGATGCTCCATCGTAATGCCGTGCTCCTGCGCGATGTAGCAGGCGTCGCCGGTGAGCTGCGGGTAGTTGGTGGAGTGGTCGTATACGCCGCCGATACCGCCCGTCGCCCACAACGTGTGGCGAGCATGAATCTCAAACGGCTCGCCGGTATGCGCGCCCTCGGCGGCATTTACCAGTTCGTCGGCGGGGCGGACCGAGTTGTCCTCGTCCACCGCAACAGCGACGACGCCAGTGCACACCGTGGCCCCATCGCGCTCGGCCGTCAGGATGTCGGTCATGGCCACGTGCTCAAGAATCTGCACGTTGTCCAGCTTGCGGACGGCCTGGAGCAACTTGGTCGTGATCTCCTTGCCCGTAATGTCGGCATGGAAGGCGATGCGCGGGCGGCTGTGCGCGCCCTCGCGGGTAAAGTCGAGGCTGCCGTCGGCCTTGCGCTCAAAGTCCACGCCCATCGCCAGCAGGTCGTTGATGACCGAGCGGCTCGAGCGAATCATGATGTCGACACTCTCGCGGCGGTTCTCGTAATGGCCGGCATGCATGGTGTCCTCAAAGAAGGCATCGTAGTCCGAGCCCTCGGGAAGCACGCAGATGCCGCCCTGTGCGAGCATCGAGTCGCACTCGTCGACCGCGCCCTTGGAGAGCATGATCACGCGCGCGCTCGTCGGCAGATTGAGGGCAGCGTATAGGCCCGCCACGCCGCAGCCGGCAATGACGACGTCGCACTCCATGTCGGGGTATTGCTTGGTTTCCACAGGAATCCTCTCCCTTGTGATGTGACTGGGGAACCGCCCCTCATGTCACATTGTTCTAGCGCGCCGCGTACTCGAGCATGCGGTCGAGCGTGAGCTTGGCCTGGTCGGCGGCCTCGTCCGACACGCCGATCTTCACCTCGCCCTCGCCCGTCTCTAGGCAGCGTGCGAGCTTTTCGAGCGTGATGAGATCCATGTTGACGCAGGTGGGCTGCACCGCGGGGAAGTAGAACTTTTTACCGGTGCCCTGGCAGCGGCGCTCGAGCTCGTAGAGCACGCCGCGGACCGTCACGATGATGAACTCGCTGGCGTCCGACTCCTCGGCATACTTGATGATGCCGGCGGTGGAGCCGATGTAGTCGGCCTCGGCCAGCACGTCGGCTTTGCATTCGGGGTGCGCCAGCACGAGCGCGTCGGGATGCGCTTCCTGCGCGTCGACGATCTGCTCGACGGTGATGATGTGGTGGCGCGGGCAGTAGCCCTTGTTAAGTAGGACGTGCTTTTGCGGCACCTGCTCGGCTACGAAGCGACCGAGGTTTTGGTCGGGAATGAACAGGACGTGCTGCTGCGGCAGCTCGGACACGATCTTGACGGCGTTGGAGCTGGTGACGCACACATCACTCCAGCTCTTGATCTCGACCGTCGAGTTGACGTAGCAGACGACAGCCAGGTCGTCGCCGTACTCGGCGCGCGCCGCATCGACCGTCTCGCGCTTGACCATGTGAGCCATGGGGCAATCCGCGCCCGGCTCGGGCAGCAGCACGGTCTTGGTGGGGTTGAGCAACTTGGCGCTCTCGCCCATAAACTCCACGCCACACAGCACGATGGTCTGCTGCGGCAGGCTCTTGGCAAGCTTTGCCAGGTAGAAGCTGTCGCCGACGTAATCGGCCACGGCCTGGACCTCGGGCGCCGCGTAATAGTGTGCCAGAATCACCGCGTCACGCTGGGTTTTTAGTTGCTGAATGGCCTCGACGAGCTCTGCGGGCACCAGTGCCGCGCGCTCCGTTGCCGTCGTTGCCGATGCCAGGCCGGCCGCAATATCGCGTGCAAGCTCCGATGCATCCATGTTCGCGCTCTGTGCCATCAAGGCCCCTCTCTTTTGGCGAATCTTGGGGCTTTAGTATGACACCTAGGTTTACAGCTGACAAGACAGCTGTAAACCTAGGTGTAAAGTTGAAATAAAGATTCAATCATGTGGCAGGTCCATTTTCGAACTGACAAGCTGAGGATAGCCGAGCTCTCGATAGCGCAGGAGGCATCTTTCGCCACCGCAATACCGCTCGGCGCGAGTTGCGCACCATGAGGCGCAAACGGTCCGCACCCCCGCAAGCGGCGCGCACCCAATGTGGCAAAATCGAACTACTTAAGGGGGCCGAATGCTCAAGATTATTGCCTGCGACGATGATGTCGCTTTTCTAGATAGACTGCACCGGATGATCGACCGTTGGTCGACCGAGACGGGCACGGCGGTCGATGTTGCGCTCGTCACGCGCGGCGAGGACCTGCTGGCCCGCCATGCCGCATCGCGCGCCGACATCATTCTGCTCGACATGATCATGCCGCTCGTCAACGGCATGGACACCGCACGCGAACTGCGCCAGGCCGACACCGCCGTGCGCCTGGTGTTCCTCACCTCGTCGCCCGAGTTCGCGCTGGAATCCTACGAGGTCCGCGCCTTCGACTATCTGCTCAAGCCCGTGGCCTACGAACGCCTGGCGCGATTACTCGACGAGCTTTCGAGCATGCGCCCGGCGGCAACCGACGAGCTCGTGATCAAAACTTCCTTTGGCTACCACGCCCTGCGCCTGTCCGACATCGAATATGCCGAGGCGCGCAACAAGCACGTGGTCTTCCACCTGCGCGACGGACGCGATATCGAGGCACTCGAGTCGTTCCGCAGCGTCGAGGACCGCTTGGAGCAAAACGCGGTCTTCTTTAAATGCCACCGCAGCTACCAGGTCAACCTGCGCAATATCGATCACTTTGACCGCACGGACATCGTCATGCGCTCGGGCGCGTGCATCCCGCTTTCGTGCAGCTGCAAGCAGGGATTCCAAGACGCCTACTTTGCGGCGCGCTTTGAGGGCGGGAGGCGCTGATGGTCTCCTCGGTCGAAATGGTCCTTTGGGCAATCCACCACGCCACGACGCTGCTCTTTGGCGTCTTTGCCTCGGCGGCGCTGTGCGGTGTCGAGATCAACCGGCGTCATGCGCTTGAACTGGTGTTGGTCGGTGCCGTAACCGGATGCGCATTTGGCCTCGCCAATGCCGTCGGCGGCGAGCTTTTTGCCCGCCAGGTATATCCGCTCGTCGTGCATCTGCCGCTCGTCATCTATTTGTGCGCGCGCTACCGCCTGAGCCCGCTGCTTGCCGTGCTCGGCATTACGAGTGCCTATCTGAGCTGCCAGTTCAGCAATTGGATGGGCATCGCCGCATTTGCCGCAACCGATTCTCAGATCGCGTACTATCTGGCGCGCATCGCGACCACACTCGCCGTCTTTGCCGTCCTGTTGCATTGGGCCGGCGACATCGGTCCACGCTTGGCGATTAAAAGCACCACCGAGCTGGGCATCCTTTTAATCCTGCCGCTCGTCTATTACGTCTTTGACTATGCCACCAACGTCTACACCACGCTGTTCCACTCGGGCTCGGTGGTAACGGTTGAGTTTTTGGCATTTGCGCTCTGTGCCTTCTATCTTATGTTTCTTGCCGTTTACCTGCGCGAATACGAAGAAAAGGAAACCGCCGAGCGAGAGCGCTGGATGCTCGAAACCCGCGACAGCGCCGCCATCAAAGAGCTCGAGGCTTGGCGTCAATCTGGGCGCGAGCTGTCGATTCTTCGCCACGATATGCGCCACTTCCTACGCGGCCTGGCCGCTTTAATTGAGGAGGGCCACACCGACGAGGCGCTCAAACGCATCGATGAACTCTGCGAAGCCGGCGATCGCACCGCCGTACGCCGCTTCTGCGCCAACGAGACCGTAAACATCGCGCTTTCGTCATTTAACTCGGATATCAATAGAAACGGCATTACCGCCAACCTGCGCGCCGCCGTACCCGAAACCATCCACGTAGGTGACGCCGACCTGTTTAGCGTGCTCTCAAATGCCTTGGAAAACGCTATCACCGCTGCAAGCGCCGCACCCCAAGGAAAGCGATTCGTCGACTTTGACCTGCGATTAGAGGACGGCCAGCTGCTGCTGTTAGTTTCCAACACGTTTGACCGCGCGCCGCGCATGGTCGACGGCATGCCCGTAACCCGGCATGCGGGCCACGGCTTTGGCACCAAGAGCATTAAGCTTGCCGTCAAACGCATGAATGGTAACTGCCAGTTCCGCATTAACGGCGATCGGTTTGAGCTGCGCGCTGTGATGTAGGGGCTGCCGCCAGCCTCGCTACAGCGGAGCGGCTGCCGGGGTCAGCTGCTTGATGTATGCCCACATGCGCTGCTTGGCGGCTTTGTCAGTGAGCGCCGCCTCAAAGCCGTCGAGCGCGAGCACGCGGCGGCCCTGCACATGGGCGACCAGGCCGGGCTTGAGCATGGCGGTGTCGAAGTCATCGATCGCCACGAGCATATCGGCGTAGGTCTCGCGCATGGCATCGGCCGCGTTGTTGTCGAGCAGTAGCACCGCCTCGGGGTCCAAGGCCTCGAGCGCCTCGCGGAACAGCTCACACGGCAGAGTCTCGCCCACCGCGACCGCTCCGTCACCCACGCCGGCGACGCTTGCCAGCACGCAAAAATCCTCGGGCGCGTAGCCGATGGCCCCAAGCGCCTTGCGCAACGCCGCGCCATCCGGGCCGGCGGCAAGCTCGCCACCCGAACGCTCGGCCTCGTCCAAATCGCCTTTGACCAGCACGATCGGCGAGCACGCGTTGCCCGCGATACGCACGCCACGGACCGCAAGCGATGTGAGCTCCTGCTCGGCCGCCTGGGCGATGGCTTCCTTTTTCTGGCTTTGTGACGTGGACATGCGCTCTCCAATCGTTTGCGTGCCCACCATTATATAAAAGAGCTGCCCGCGAGTGGTTGCTTTGCGGGCGGCTGGGTATAAGCACGGTCGTACTGAGTTTTACGCGGCCAAGCCGCGTCACATTATGGAGGTCACCATGGCTGACATTAATCAGATTACCCCCGAGAACTTCGATTCCATCGTTAACGACAGCCTGCCCGTGCTGGTCGATTTTTGGGCACCGTGGTGCGGGCCCTGTCGATCCCTCTCGCCCATCGTTGACGAGGTTGCCGATGAGCTGGCGGGCAAGCTCGACGTTGCCAAGTGCAACGTCGACGACAACCAGGACCTGGCCATGAAGTATGGCGTCATGAGCATCCCCACGCTGGTTGTGTTTAAGAACGGCGAGGAGATTGACCGATCGGTTGGCGCTCTGCCCAAGGCGAGGCTGCAGGCGCTGCTGGAGAAGCATCTGTAATACGCTTGTTACATGTTGCCGTCTGCCTGCCGTCCATGAGCGCTTTTGCACCGCTCGCCGGACTTCTGGATGCACCGAGTGCAACCACGGATAGTATGGTAGTCACAAACAGCCCCCAGTGAACGGGTGCGGGTCGCACAGACTCGCACCCGTTTTCTTATGCAGCTGCGCACAGAGCGGGCGTAGTAAAATCTGAACCACTGAACTGCCCCATACAAAAGGAGATTTTCCATGCATGACGTCGGAATGAACATGAGCCAGCTTGCCATGAGCGTCAAGCAGGTCGACGACACCATCGAGCTCGCTCACGAGTGGAGCCATCAGCTGCTGCATGCGACCGAGAATTTTGACATGGAGCGCATCGGCGCCAAGCTCGAGGCCGCCATGGCCGCGCTCCACGAGGCCCACGACGCACTCGAGGGCTACGAGGAAGCCATCGAGGCCGACCACAACTCCGTCGGCTCCGTGAAGCTGGTGTAAGGTGGCCGAACACGAGCACTGCTGCGGGTACGAGCACGAGCATCCGCACGGGGCGGACGGTGACGCGGGCTGCCACTGTAGTGGCTCCGGCTCCGAGCTGGTCCGTTTTTCGGTTACCGCACCCGACGACCTGCTGCGCCGTTTTGACGAGCAGATCGCGCGCCGCGGCGACGTGGCCAACCGCTCCGAGGCCGTGCGCGATTTGATTCGCGCCTCGATCGCCAAAGAGCAGATGCGCACGCCCGATGAACACGTTATCGGGTCGCTCACCATGATCTACGACCATCACACCGGCGATCTGACGCGCCGCCTGGACGAAGTGCAGCACGACTACACCGACGAGATCGTATCGACCATGCACGTGCATCTGGATCACCACAACTGTTTGGAGATTCTGGCGCTCAAGGGTCGCGGCGAGCGCGTCTACGAACTAGCCGACCGCCTGCTGGGCCTGCGCGGCGTTAAGCACGGCGAGCTCACCTGCGCCGCCACCAAGCAGAGCCTGGGGCTGTAGCGGGATTTCCCGCAGCGCACCTGCCAAAAAGGGACAGGTTTGTTTTGGCAGGTTTAGCGTTTTACCTACCAAAATAAACCTGTCTATTTTGGTCGGTTTTGATGAGGAGTGTCGCATGCGGCATGTGCATATTCATGTGACGGGCATTGTGCAGGGCGTTGGCATGCGACCGTTTGTGTATCGCGAGGCCATGACGCATGGCATTTGCGGATGGGTGCTCAATGCGGGCGACGGCGTGCATATCGAGGCGCACGCTCCGGCCGATGCGCTCGATGCTTTTGTTGCCGCGCTTTCTGAGCATGCGCCTGCGGCAGCTCGCGTTGAGCGAGTCGATATTGCGGATTTGGAGCCTGGCGGCTGGAGCGCTGCCGATGAGCAGGGCTTTCACATTGTGGCGTCGCAGGACCAGACCGCGCACACGACGCTCGTCTCGCCCGATATCGCCACCTGTGACGATTGCCTGCGCGAGTTGTTCGATCCCGCCGACCGACGCTATCACTACCCCTTTATCAACTGCACTAACTGCGGACCGCGCTTTACCATCATCCGCTCGCTGCCTTACGATCGAGCGGCTACCTCGATGGACCGTTTTCCCATGTGCCCCGAGTGTGCCGCGGAGTATGCCAATCCGCTCGACCGGCGTTTTCACGCGCAGCCCGATGCCTGCTTTGATTGCGGGCCGCATATTACGTGGCGTGAGGCTGTGAACGGCGATGCGTGCGGGAATTCGTCCGCGACACCGGCCGTCGGCACCACACGCGAGGCCAGCGACGCCATCATCGAGCGCTGCGTTGAGCTGCTGGCCAGCGGTGGCTTCGTCGCCATCAAGGGCCTGGGCGGATTCCATCTAGCCTGTGATGCTGCCAACGAGCAGGCGGTGGCCGAGTTGCGCCATCGCAAACGCCGCAGTAACAAACCACTTGCCGTCATGGTGCGCAGTCTTGCCGATGCCGGGCGCCTGTGCCATATCGACGACGCTGAGCGCGAGCTTCTCGCCGGCAGCATCCGTCCCATTGTGCTGCTGCGCCGACGCACTGTTGGCGAGGGCAACGGCGATTCTCCCGACGCCCTCGTACTCGCACCGTCCGTCGCGCACGACCTGCCCGAGCTTGGCGTTATGCTCCCCTACACCCCGCTTCAGCATCTTCTGCTTGCAGCTGCCGCGTCGCACGGCATGCACGCGCTCGTCATGACCAGCGGCAACCTGAGCGAAGAGCCCATCGAGACCGATGACGATCTTGCCTGGGAACGCCTCGTTGCCGCCGGCATTGCCGACGCGCTGCTCGGCAACGATCGAGCGATTCTCTCGCGCTACGACGACTCTGTAGTGCGCGTGGTCGACGGCGCCATTATGCCCGTTCGCCGCGCTCGCGGATATGCACCCCAGCCGCTGCCGTTGCCGGCGCTCGACGGCGCTCCGTCCTGCGTGCTCGCCTGCGGGCCACAACAAAAGGCCACGATTGCGCTCACGCGTGAAGGGACGAACGGCGAGGCGGCCTGTTTTGTGTCGCAGCATATCGGCGATGTTGAAAACGGCGGGACCTTCGATGCCTGGAACGCCGCGCGCACGCGCTTGGAAGATCTCTTTGACTTGGCGCCCGCCGCCTTGGCCTGCGATGTACACCCCAGCTATCTATCGGGCCAGTGGGCGCGCGAGCAGACGCGAAAATGCAATCTGCCGCTCGTCGAGGTGCAGCACCATCATGCGCATATCGCGAGCGTAATGGCCGAGGCCATCGCCGCGGGCCAGCTTACAACCGACGCGCGCGTCCTTGGCATCGCCTTTGACGGCACCGGCGCCGGCACCGATGGGACCATTTGGGGCGGCGAGTTTCTTGTTGCCAGCCTTGGCGGCTTTGAGCGCACCGCGCATTTGCGCACCTGGGCGCTCCCCGGTGGGGCGGCCTCCGTGCGCGACGCCCGCCGCAACGCCTTTGCCCTGCTCAGTGAGCTCGGCCTGCTCGAGCACCCAGGTGCCGCTCGGCTTTTGGACAGCCTCGACGAGCAAACGCGCAGCGTGACAGCCACCATGATCGAGCGCGGCATCAACAGCCCGCGTACCAGCAGCATGGGGCGTCTCTTTGATGCCGCGGCAGCGATTCTGGGCATCTGCGACAAGGCAACCTACGAGGGCGAACCCGCCATAGAACTCGAAGCCGCCGCCTGGCGCGCGCTCGACAACGAAATCGCCCATTTTCCCGACGACAACGCCGGCTATTTCGCATCTGGCCCATCGTGGCTGGACGGCCCCTATGTTCTGGACCAGAAAGCACTCTTTGAGGCACTTTTGGGAGGAATTGAAGCCGGAGCGCCCGCCAACAGGCTCGCACTCGACTTCCATGTCGGCATCGCGCGCTCCTCGGCGCGCATCGCCAGCGATATCTGCGTGCACGAGGGCATCGACACCGTCGCGCTCTCGGGCGGCGTGTTCATGAACCGACTTCTGCTTCAGCTCCTCGCCCGCGAGCTCAAAAGCGCGGGCCTTACTGTCCTTGTCCCCCACACCGTACCCGTCAATGACGGCTGCATCGCCTACGGTCAGGCGGCGGTCGCAAGCGCTCGCCTTGCGCAGATTGCATCACAGTAGCTCGCCCTCGCACGCCGCCGCGCCCAGCCGTCTCACAGGCGTAACGCGTTTGCCCGCGAACCCCGCGAGCGCTACCATCAACTGATGGATTATTGAGCGCCCGTCCAGCGCAAAGCGTATAAAAGGGGAACAATATGTGCCTTGCCGTTCCCGGTAAAGTAGTCAAACGCGACGACGACCTCAAGGCCACCGTCGACATGATGGGCATCGAGCGCCCCGTGTCGCTGCGACTCGTGCCGACGGCGCAGGTTGGCGACTATATTCTCGTACACGCCGGCTTTGGCATCCAGATCGTCGACGAGCAGGAAGCGCAAGAAACGCTCGAGCTTGTTAATGCCATGTCCGAGCTGGTCGAAGAAGACCAACTGGCCAGCAACCCGGCCGAGGCATACTAGTGGCGGCCGAGCAGCCGGCGCGCTCCGGTATCGATTTCTCGGCATTCCGCGATCCCAAGCTGGCTCGCGAGCTCATCGAGCGCATTCATGAGCTTGTCGGCGACCGCGCCATCAACCTTATGGAAGTCTGCGGCACGCATACCGTGAGCATCGGGCGCTATGGCTTTCGCTCCATCATGCCGGCCGGGCTCAAGCTGCTGAGCGGCCCGGGCTGCCCCGTCTGCGTCACCGCCAACCGCGACATCGACCACGCAATCGCGCTCGCCAACATAGACGGCGCCATCATCACCACCTTTGGCGACATGATGCGCGTGCCCGGATCATCCACCTCGCTCGCTGCGCAAAAGGCGGCAGGGCGTGACATTCGCATTGTGTACTCCCCGCTCGATGCACTCGACATTGCCGAGCAAAACCCCGATCGCCCGGTTATTTTTATGGGCGTGGGCTTTGAGACCACAACGCCCACCATCGCCGCCGCCATCTTGGAGGCCGAAGCGCGCGGGCTTTTGAACTTCTCGGTCTATTGCGCCCACAAGACCACGCCGCCGGCGTTGCGCGCCATCGCCAACGATCCCGAGACCGCCATCGATGGCTTTATCCTGCCGGGACACGTCGCCACCATCACGGGCTTGGCGCCCTTTAGCTTTTTGGTCGACGAATTCAATACCCCGGGCGTGGTCACGGGATTTGAACCGGTCGACATCTTGCAGGGCATCTGTATGCTGGTCCAGATGGTTGTCGAGAACAAGCCGGCGATCGACAACGCCTACCGCCGTGGCGTCAACGCAGACGGTAACCCCGTGGCGCGCCAGCTGGTCGAGCAGGTGTTTGAGCCATGCGACACCACGTGGCGCGGGCTGGGGCCGATTGCCAACTCGGGCCTTTCCATCCGCCCCGAGCTCTCGCGCTTTGATGCCCGCACCCGCTTTGACGTGCCCATCGAGCCGACGGTCGAGCCACGCGGATGCCGCTGCGGCGACGTGCTGCGCGGCGCCATCACGCCAAACGACTGCCCGCTGTTCGGCCACGCATGTACGCCCGAGCATCCCGTCGGCCCCTGCATGGTGAGCTCCGAGGGCAGCTGCGCAGCATATTTCCGCTACCGAGGCTAATAGGTTCCGCCGTTCTAACGAACGGCGGACCAGTCGACGGTGCGCCTCACCCATATAATTCCACCCACGATTGGAGTTTTCGATATGTCCCATAGCGTTACCGATAGCACCGTCCTGCTGGGCCACGGCTCCGGCGGCCAGATGATGAAACGCATCATCGATGAGGTCTTTTTGGATGCCTTTGGGTCGCCCGAGCTGCTCGAAGGCAACGATGCCGGCGTCGCCGCGCTGCCCGCGAGCGGGCGCATCGCCATGTCGACCGACAGCTTTGTAGTCTCGCCGCAGTTCTTCCCCGGTGGCAACATCGGCCGCCTCGCCGTGTGCGGAACCGTCAACGACGTCGCGACCTCGGGCGCCAACGTGCGCTACCTGTCGTGCGGCTTTATCCTCGAAGAGGGCTATCCCATGGATAAGCTCCGCCAGATTGTGCAGACGATGGCCGAGACGGCGCGCGAGGCGGGCGTGTCCATAATCACGGGCGACACTAAGGTGGTCGAGCGCGGCGGGGCCGACGGCGTCTATATCAATACCGCCGGCGTGGGCGAGGTGCCTGCGGGCGTGGCGCTCAGCGGCGCAAACTGCCAGCCCGGCGATGTCATCCTGGTCTCGGGTACACTGGGCGACCACGGCATCGCTATCATGAGCCAACGCGAGGGTCTGGCGTTTTCGAGCACCATCGAAAGCGACGCCGCGCCGCTCAACCACCTGATTGCCGATGTGCTTGCTGCAGCACCCGACACACGCTGCTTTCGCGACCCCACGCGCGGTGGCCTGGCCTCGACGCTCAACGAGTTTGCGCAGGCCAGCGGCGTTGCCATGGAGATCGACGAGGACGATGTGCCCGTGCGCCCCGACGTGCAGGCAGCCTGCGAGATGCTCGGCTACGATGTGCTGCAGGTGGCAAACGAGGGCAAGATGGTTGCCGTGGTGCCGGCTGAGCAGGCCGATGCCGCGCTGAGCGCCATGCGCGCCGCCCGCTACGGCGAGAATGCCGCCGTCATCGGTCGCGTGCTGCCGCTTGCCGAGGGCGCCCGTCCCGCCGTGCGCGTGCGCACCGGCTGGGGATCGACTCGCATCCTCGACATGCTCGTAGGAGAGCAGCTGCCGAGGATTTGCTAGGGCGAAACCACACGGTCGGCGCGATGCGGCCTGATACCCCTGGAGATGTTCAGATTCCAAGCACGCCCAACGCGGAAGCCCAGTATTATGGGGTGCGTTTTAAACCCAATGACGGGAGTTTTTATGGCAGCAGCTTTTTCCCATGTGATCTTTGACCTAGACGGCACCATCCTCAACACACTCGAGGACCTGGCGGCCGCCGGCAACCATACCTGCGAGATGCACGGCTGGCCCTCGTTTGCCGTAGACGAGTACCGCTACAAGGTGGGAAACGGCATGCTCAAGCTGGTTGAGCGCTTTATGCCCGCCGAGTATGCGGGCGACGGTCGTATGTTTGAGCAGACGCTTGCCGAGTTTAGGGCTTACTACGGCGAGCACAAGGAGGACCACACCGCCCCCTATGCCGGCACAATCGAGATGCTCGACCTCCTGCGTGCCGCGGGCGTGCAGCTTGCCGTGCTCACCAACAAGGACCACATCTCGGCGGCTCCGCTTATCGAGAAGTATTTTGGTTCCGAGCGCTTTGCGCTGGTACAGGGCCGCGTCGATGCGTTTCCCCCCAAGCCCGAGGCGCCTGTTACGCTGCATGTGATGGAAGAGCTGGGCGCCGATCCGTCGACCACGCTCTATGTGGGCGATTCCAATGTCGATATCCTGACCGGTCACAACGCCGGCCTTAAGAGTGCGGGCGTCAGCTGGGGCTTCCGCGGCCGCGCAGAGCTGGAGTCCGCCGGCGCCGACTACGTGGTGGACACCCAGGACGAGCTAGCGGCGCTGATTCTGGGCGAGTAACGAGCGACACTGCTTAACGCAGCTGCGAAAATTCTTCCGCGCGGAAAGCGCATCCCGTTTTGGAGCTCCGGAATGGGATATGCTTTCCGTTTGAGGCGCATCAGGGAAACCGCATCCCGTTTCAGAGCAATATTCCGGGTCGCACTTTCCGCAACCCACCCCATCCGGAAAATGCGACCCACTATTCGGGCAAAAACCGGGTCGCGGTTTCCCAAGCACTCGATGCAACGCTGGCACAAGGAGTGTCCCCAACTGCCGCCTGGTCATTTAAGAACGTCCCCAATGACTACAAGTGCCGCACCATGGCAACGACGCAGGTAGAGGATGGACAGCGAGCGACGTCCAGGACGAACAAGTTGGCATGAAAAAGGCGAGGCATAGACCTTCTGGTCATGCCTCGCCTTTTGAATGACAAATTGTCGTCCTGGGCGGCGCGCAGCGTCAACTGGTTACGCGGTTCGTAGAACCGCGTAACCCCCTAGCTCAGCATTGCATCCATCATCTCGGAGTTGACGGAGTCGTCGGCAGACCACTCGCCGTCGTCGTTGCAGGTGTACTTGAAGATAACCGTGGTCTTCCTGGGCTCGGTGGCCTTGGTCACATCGACCATAACCTGACCGGCCATCTTGTACAGCTCGTCATCGGAAGGAACCGTATCAAGCGCGGCGACCTTCTCCTGATACTGGGTGGAGAAGTCCTCGACGATCTTGTTCATAGACTTGCAGGTGATAGAGACCTCGGCGGTCGCGACACCCTTGTCCTCGTCGACCGTCACGTCGCCGATCTTGTAGTCAAAGCCCTCGAGATAGGTCTTGGCATACTCCTTGGGATCGATACCCAGCTGCTCGAACTCGTCGCCCGAAGCCTCCTCCAGACCAGAAAGGAAGTCGTCGCCACCGTTCTTGACCTCGTCAAACTGCGTCGTAAGATCCTCGGTGATGAGCTCCTCAACCGAAGGACCTCCACAGCCGGAAAGCACGACCACACATGCAACCAAGACGGCCATGAGGGGCGCAAGCAGCAGCTTCTTTTTCATGTTGTTCCTCCCAATGAGCGGCACTGCGCTTCCCAGACGCGGCGCACGTTGTAATAAGTAAGCCCATACTATCCACTTATGAACACCCTCGGCAACGCGAAGGCGCGGTCGGTTCGTTTTAGCGTCCGAACGGTTTGCAAGCCCACCCAACGTGCAATAAAAAAGGTGGCCGGAAAACCCGACCACCCTCGCACAGCCTTTGGATGCCGCAGTTTACTTGCGGACGACCTTGACGATGGCGTCACCGGCGGCGACGGCGGACTCTGCCTCAACGGTGAGCTCGACATCGGCAAACTCGGCGGTGTTGGACACGGCCACGACGACGCAGTCCTTGTAACCGGCAGCGGCGATCTTGGCGCGGTCGATCTTGAGTATGGGCTGGCCAGCCTTCACAACGTCGTCGGCCTTGACGAAGCCCTCGAAGCCGTCGCCGTTCATGTTGACGGTATCGACGCCAACGTGCACCAGAACCTCGATGCCGCTATCGGACTGCAGGCCCACGGCGTGACCCATGGTGACGGTCACCTTACCGTCGCAGGGAGCGTAGACCAGATCGTCCTCGGGCCACACGGCACAGCCCTTGCCCAGAACCTCGCCACCAAAGACGGGATCGGGCACGTCGGCCATCTTGATGACCTTGCCCTTGACGGGCGAGCACAGCACGTCGGCGCCGGCAGAAGCAGAGATGGAGGCCGGAGCAGCGGCAGCCGCGGGCTCAGCCTTCTTCTTGAACATATCAAACAGACCCATACGTTTTCTCCTCTTGATTAAGCGCAACGTTGTGCGCATGCCTACGGTAATTATAGTGCCAAATGGTTCAAATGCTAAGGTGGGGACTCGAATCGCAAGCCCTTCCCGGTAGTGCTCGTGGGATGAGCATCTCCTTTGCATCGCGGTTCGATAAGCCGAGTATCGCCCACGCGCGGGACGGGCAGAAGCGGGCACGCCAAACCCGATACTTCTTTTCGCAGCGGCACCCCGCCGCCACCCCGCTCCTGGCACCTCCTGATACCTACCGAAACGTGCCAAAATAAACCCGTCCCTTTTTGGTAGGTTTGGCGAGTGTGGATTTTCGGACGCTTAACTAACGAGCGTGGATAATCTCCCACTTTGACTTTGAGGCCGTCACCGAGCCAAAAACGGGAGATTATCCACATTCATTTTGGATGACCCCCCCCTGTACCAAGCCGAGCTCCATGGTCAAGTAATAACGACTTCTCATCATTAGATTGTTTACATCAATTCTAATAACTATTTAATCCTTAAACTCATTATTAGAATTGATATGATTAGCCTAATAACGAGTTTCCGGCACTAAAGATATGGAAGGCGCGATGCAAATCGAGGAGAACGGCCAGGGAACGCTCCGCAATAATCTATCGGGGAAATTGGCTTACTATTCGTTTTTTCCAACGCCCTTGCAATCATTGAGGCAGCTAAACCTCACCGAGGAAACCTATCGCACGCTTTCCGCATGCTCACGAAAGCTTGGAGAGCTTGAAGGCATGCTCTAATTTGTTCCCAACGCCGACATGTATCTGGCAATGTACGTGCGCAAAGAAGCGCTCCTTTCTTCGCAAATTGAGGGAACCCAGTGCACGTTTGACGACCTACTTAGTCCATCGCAAACACAACTCCATCATAAAGATGTCGCAGACGTCGTGAATTACGTCCGTGCTGTCGACCGCGGCGTAGAACTGCTCAAAAAGATGCCCTTGTGCACGAGACTTCTTAGGCAAGTTCATGCAGTCCTGCTGGACGGAGTGCGCGGAACGGAGAAGAACCCAGGCGAGCTGCGCTCCTCACAAAACTGGATTGGCCCCTCAGGCTGCACCATTGCAACCGCATCGTTTGTCCCTCCAAACATTGAAGATTTGAGCAACACGCTCCAGGACCTCGAACGCTTTATCAATGAGCCTCAAGTCGAAATGGATCCGATTGTGCGGGCGGCGCTCGTCCATTACCAATTTGAAACTGCCCATCCATTCCTAGACGGAAACGGTCGCCTGGGCAGGCTTCTCATTACACTTATGCTCATCAATGATGGCGTTCTTCATTCTTGCTTGTTCTATCCATCGTTCCAGTTCAAGAAAAACCGAAGCGAGTACTACCGGCAACTCACATCCGTAAGGGAGAGAGGCACTTACGAGGAATGGATAGAGTTTTTCTGCAACAGTCTTCTCGAGAGTGCGAAGGACTCGGTAGGGTCTTTAAAAAACCTTGTTGACCTCCATAACCGTTCCACAGCAACCATTACCGAAAATCTCGGAAGGACTGCTGCAAACGGGCAAAGGCTGTTGGGCATTCTTGAAGAGCACCCCATCGTCGACACCGCATTCATCGCTGCCCAACTCGATATCGGCAGGAGTACCGCGAGCTCGCTCGTCAAATCATTTGAAGAATTGGGTATCCTCCGTCCGCTCGACGAGTCAAGACAGAGATACCGGCAGTACGGGTATGAAGAGTATCTTTCGATTCTCAGGGAAGACGCCGAGCCGATTAGATAGGCATCGCAGCCCAGGCAAATTAAAGCGAGCGTGGATAATCTCCCACTTTGAGCCCGCACACAGGCCAAAAACGGGAGATTATCCACGCTCATTCCTGAGTAGTCATTTATGAACGTCCCCAATGACTAGTCCGGCAACGCCGATGTTTCGGCAACGACAGCGAGCGAGCCGCATTCGGAGCAAGACGACGCCGCAGGTAGAGAACGGACAGCGAGCGAGCCGCATTTGCGCCAAGGTGACGTGAAACGAAAGGGCGCTGACCTTCTGGTCGCGCCCTTGAAGTTGAACGTCAGATTGTCCAAATGCGGCCCGCGCAGCGTCGAGCAGTTACCGTACTTGGCCTCGATCTCCTTCTGTGCGGTGGTCACGCCGCCCTTGCCGACCTCCATGCGGTTGAGGGACACGATCAGACCCTTGATCTCGACATCGGCAGCAGCCTTGACCTTGGGATAGGTCTCATCGATGGACTTACCGCTGGTGGTGACGTCCTCGACCATGACCACACGGTCGCCGTCCTGGGGCTCGTAGCCCAGCAGGTTGCCCTTGTCGGCACCGTGGTCCTTGGCCTCCTTGCGGTCGCAGCAGTACTTGACCTCCTTGCCGTACAGCTCGTGGTAGGCAATCGCGGTCACGACGGCCAGGGGAATACCCTTGTAGGCAGGCCCGAACAGCACGTCAAAGTCGTCGCCAAAGTTATCGTGGATGGCCTGGGCGTAGTACTCGCCCAGCTTCTTGAGCTGATAGCCCGTCACGTAAGCGCCGGCGTTCATAAAGAACGGGGACTGACGGCCGCTCTTGAGCGTAAAGCTGCCGAACTTAAGAACGTCGGACTCGACCATAAACTTGATGAACTCTTGCTTGTAAGCCTCCATGCGGGCTCCTCTCGTAATCGCGTACGTGCTTCACAGTTTAGCGCAGGTAGGACGTCGATGCGGGCGCGCTTTGAAGCCATGGCGCTCTGTAAGGGCTTTGTCAGGGGCGATGATTTTCCGAACAATGGGGTTGACACGGCAAACCCCCTCGTCAAAAATACCGGCGGATTGAAACGGGTACGAGATACCCAAAGCGCGCCGCGCCCGGCCTTAAGGAGGTGTGCCATGGAAGGCAGCCATAGTCGAAAAACCTGCATGTCGCCCTCGGCACGCCGCGAGGATTCCGCGCACGCATAAGCGCCAACAGTCGATCACCAAAACCACCACAAAGGTGCCTGCCCCCCCTTGTGGTGATTCGCGAGCATGACGTGAGCGACATCTAGGTTTTTTGCAACTCAATACGACACGTACGCTAACTCCCTTCAACAAGGAGGACCCTATGCTGATGCTCAAAACCGCCACGGTACTCGAAGCTATCTCCAAGCGCCGCCGCACGGCGCGCCCCGCCGCTCATACCGGCCTGTCCAAGAACACCATATTCGCCACCACCCATAGCGCCGATGACGCTCTCGTACTGCTTGACGCCACGGCAAACGGCCTCACCGCCAAGCAGGCAGCCGAGCGCCTGGACGCCGTCGGCGCCAACACCATCGAGGCAACGACCAAAACGCTCGCCCGCCGCATCGCCGACGCGTTCATCGATCCCTTCGCCGGTATCCTCGCCGCGCTCGCGCTGGTCTCGCTCTATATCGACGTGCTCGCCGTGCCCGAGCCGCAGCGCGACCCCTCCACGGTCATCGTCATCGGCATCATGCTGCTGGTATCGGGCGGCATGAAGTTTATCCAGGAAGCCCGCAGCGGCAATGCGGCCGAGGCCCTTAAGGACCTGGTCTCCAACACCTGCACCGCTCTGCGCGACGACGAGCGCATCGAGATCCCCTTCGACGAGCTCGTCCCCGGCGATGTGATCCGTCTCTCTGCCGGCGATATGGTGCCGGCAGATGCCCGCGTCATCACCGCGCGCGACCTGTTTGTCATCGAGTCCGCACTCACCGGCGAGAGCGAGGCAGTCGAGAAGACCGCTGCCGCCACCGTCGTCGAGGGCGCCGACGGCTCCGCGCTGCCACTCTCTGCCTGCAAGAACATCGTCTTTACCGGCACCTCCGTGCAAAACGGCACCGCCATGGCGCTTGTCGTTGCCACCGGCTCGGACACCTACCTGGGCGGTATCGCCAAGATGCTCAACGGGCGCAGCGAGAAGAGCGCGTTTGACCGCGGCGTCTCGAGCGTCTCCATGCTGCTGGTGCGCCTGATGCTCGTTATGGCGCCGGCCGTCTTTGCCATCAACGCCGCCACCAAGGGCAACGTCATCGACGCGCTGCTGTTCGCCACGAGCGTGTCCGTGGGCATCACGCCGCAGATGCTCCCCGTCATCGTGACCACGAGCCTGTCGCAGGGCGCCAAGGACCTCGCCCGTCGCCAGGTTATCGTCAAGGAGCTGCCGGCGATTCAAAACCTGGGTGCCATGGACGTCCTGTGCTGTGACAAGACCGGCACCCTCACCGAAGACCGCATCGTACTCGAGCGCTACCTCAACACCGACGGCAACGAGGACGCACGCGTGCTGCGCCATGCGTTTTTGAACAGCTTCTTCCAGACCGGCCTCAAAAATCTTATCGACCTGGCCGTAATCGACCGTGCCGATGTGACACCCTCGACCGTCGCACCCGATTCCATGCTGGGCCAGAGTCTGCGCGACCGCTATACCAAGGTCGACGAGGTTCCCTTCGATTTCTCGCGCCGTCGCCTGAGCGTAGTTGTCGCCGACGCCCAAGGCAAAACCCAGATGGTTACCAAGGGCGCTGCCGAGGAAATGCTCGAGATCTGCTCCTTTGTCGAGATCGATGGCATCGCTCAGCCGCTCACCGACGAGAAGCTCGCCCAGATTCGCAAGCAGATCGCCGGACTTAACGCCGAGGGCCTACGCGTAATTGCCGTGGCGCAGAAGACCAATCCGCGCTGCGTGGGCGAGTTTGGCATCGCCGACGAGTGCGACATGGTGCTGATGGGCTTTTTGGCCTTCCTCGATCCGCCCAAAGCAAGTGCCGCGGGCGCCGTCGCCACCCTCGAGGCCAAGGGCGTGGCGGTCAAGGTCCTAACCGGCGACAACGACCGCGTCGCCGCCACCGTCTGCGAGCAGATTGGTATCGATGCGAGCAACGTCTTGCTCGGCTCCGAGATCGATACGCTCGATGACGCCGAACTTGCCGAGCGCGCCGAGAAAACCCACCTCTTCGCCAAGCTCTCGCCGCTGCAGAAGGCGCGCCTGGTACGTGTCATGCGCGAGATGCTCGACCGCACCGTGGGCTTTATGGGCGACGGCATCAACGACGCCGCCGCCATGCGTGCGAGCGATTGCGGCATCTCGGTCGATTCGGCCGTCGATATTGCCAAGGAATCCGCCGATATCATCTTGCTTCAGAAGGACCTGGGCGTGCTCGAGCGCGGCATCATCGAAGGCCGCCGCACTTACGGCAACCTGCTCAAGTACCTCAAGACCACGGTGAGCTCCAACTTTGGCAACGTGCTGTCCGTGACCGTCGCGAGCCTGTTCTTGCCGTTTTTGCCCATGAGCGCCCTGCAGCTGGTACTGCTGTCGCTGGTCTACGAGATCGTGTGCATCGCACTGCCGTGGGACACCGTCGATGACGCCTGGACTGCCCGCCCGCGTGCCTGGGACGCCGCGTCCATCAAGGGCTTTATGCTCGAGCTGGGCCCCGTGAGCTCGCTGTTTGACATCGTGACCTTCGCCGCGCTCTTCTTTGTCGTGTGCCCCGCCGCCGTGGACGCAAGCTGGCCCGAGCTTGCCGCCGCGGGCGACGTCGCGGGTATGGCGACCTTTGCCACACTCTTCCAGAGCGGCTGGTTTGTCGAGTCCATGTGGTCGCAGACACTCGTGGTCCACATGTTGCGCTCCCCGCATCTGCCGAGCCCGCGCGACCACGCCGCGCCCGCACTGTGCGTTCTCACCGTGCTGGGTCTGGCGCTCGTCACCTGGCTGCCGGCAAGCCCCATCGCCGATGCGCTCGGCCTCATGCCGCTGCCCACGAGCTTTTTTGGGCTGCTCATTGGCATCGTTACCGCCTATATCGCGCTCACCCAACTGGCAAAGCGCCGCTACATTGCCCGCCACGGCGAGCTGCTGTAGCAAGTAGACGGAAAGCACTCCGCCAGCTGCCGTTGCCATTACCACAGCTGCCAACGCCGCTGCCGTTGCCTCTGCCGCCGCCGCAGTCTATCCCCCCAGCAGTTGCGGTGGAATAGTTCCTGTTTAAAGCCCCGTGACTTTAATTTAGGGACTATTCCACCGCAACTTATTGGAGGATTAGCTAGTCCTTGGGCGTCCAGGACCAGAAGAAGTTGATAAGGGCCACGCGCGAGGCGGTACCGGTCTTTTTGTTAATCGAGGAAATGTGACGATAGAGCGTGGAGCGCGAAAGGAAGAGCGTTGTGGCGATATCCTGAACACTCTGGTCCGAAACGACCAAGACCTCAAGAATATCGCGCTCGCGCTCCGTAAGCCCAAAGGTGGCGACGAAGGCATCGAGGCGCTCATCGGACGTGAGCTCCGCTGCCTCCACGGGCTCAGGGTCGGAGCATGTGGGCGCAAGATCCCCACCAAGATCGTCGGTGGCAAGCGGCAGTCCGTCCCGCATCGCGGCATCATCGGCTCGTTGCCCCAACTGCCCCAGCAGCGTAATCGCAATGCCCACAAACATCACGAGCGCCGCACCGACCGCAGCCAGCACATTTTGACTCGAGATAATCGCCACTGCCGGCGCCGTCACGAACATCGAGCACACGTTGTTGACGACGCGACCCATGCACGGCCAAAAATATGACCAGCGCGCATAGAGCGAGACGGCGGCATATTTTGTGGTAAAGAACACCACGAAAAAGCCCGAGCCCAGATAAAAGATGATCGTGGCAGCAAGCTCGTTGCCGCCATAGCCATCGACGATGAGCACAAAGAACGAAAGCGTGGACAGTATGGCGGCACATGTCATGCCGATATTCATATACGAGCGGCCGTGCAGGTCAAATAGGACGCCGGCAGCCAACGAGCTCACGACAAGCAGCAGGCGCGGCCAGTCACCCAAATCAACGGCTCCGGTAGCATGCAAGGTTGTGAGACCCGCGTTGAGAGCGGCGAATACGCCGGAAAGATACGCCGTCGCCACGGTCAGGCGGACCACGGCGCGGCGGAATGCCGCCTTTGCCTTGGGATCGTCTTGCCACTTGGCGCCATATTCCAAAGCATCTACCGAAAGCCCGGCAACACTGGGTTCAAAGCTGGGATCGGACTCGTCGCGCAGCTTGGCGCGTCGGGCACCGTGGAGCAACGCCACCTGCGCGATCGCACAGACGACCAGAACAGCCTGCTGAGGAATACCGACAGGCATCACCATGTGGTTGATCACCTGTACCAGAACGCCCATGGCATAGGAAAGTGCGGCGGCGCGCCAGGCAGGGCGTCTGCGCAAAGCGCCTCGCAAAATTTGCATGAGCAGTCGATCCGCAGTAGCCCAGCGCGCAGCACGCCACCAAACCGCCGGCAATTACTACCTCAAACCGCACTGCCGTAATCATCAGCAGCAACGCCGATACCAACAGCACGCCTGTAATATCGCTCGTCGCATCGATCGTCTGGGGAAGGCGATAGTACAGAAATGGGCGCACGAAAAAGCCAATCACGCTCGCGCCGACAACGATGCTCTCGTAGATGACGACCTCACTCGATGGCACGAACTCGGCTATGCGCACATCAAAGAGATACTCGCACGCCAAAAACGTGAAGAAGAACAGCGCCAGGCATATAATCTCCCGAATGCCCCGACGCAAATATGCGATTGTGTCTCCCATGCCCCTCATGGTTAACCCCCCAGCCGCTCAATTGTCTGGAAATCTAATTTAATAAAGAACCAGTCTCAATATCGAAGCCAGGCTCGAAATGTTGCCAATTCGACCCCAGCCGTCCACATCACGCCGCGATTTTGAGCCGCATGGACCAGAAGGGACACGCGCGGCCTCTAGCTCGGCAAGGAGTGTCTCCAACTGCCACTCATTTAAGTACGTCCCCAATGAGTGCAATGACTACCCGCAGCAAGGAGTGTCCCTATGTGTCGGATGAAAAATGGGCCATGTGTCCCAGTTGTGGAGACCTCTTGAGCCGTCTGGGTATCGTGAAAGATCGTGCGCTCCCCCATCATCAAAAGTGACACACGCTACCTGTTGATGGGAGGCAACCATGGGCTTCTTTGACAAGATGTTCGAGAAGAAAGAGTGCGCGATTTGCGGTACCGAGCTGGGACTTCTAGGTAAGACCAAGATCAACGAAGGCTACCTGTGCAAAGAGTGCGTCGGCAAGCTCTCTCCCTTCTTTGGAGGCTATCGCTCTAGCACCGCGGACGACATTCGCGAGCAGCTCGCCTATCGCGAGGCCAATGCCGAGCGCCTGGCATCGTTCAACCCCACGCGCACGCTTTCTGCCGGGCGCACCAATATTATGCTCGATGAGGACGCGGGCCTGTTGATCATCACTTCGCAGAGCCGCTGGCGCGACGCCAATCCCGACATCATCGAGTTCTCGCAGGTACTCGGCTGCGATATGGATATCGACGAGCATCGCACCGAGATCTATCGCGAGACCAAGGACGGCGAGCGCGAGAGCTACAATCCGCCGCGCTATGACCTGGATTACGACTTTAACCTGACCATTCACGTCAACACGCCGTACTTTACCGAGATTGACCTGCGCGTGAACGACTCCACCATCGAGCAGCGCGGATCCATCGAGTACCGCGAGGCCAAACGTCAGGCAACCGAGGTTCGCGACGCGCTGGTGCAGCTGCGTCAGGAGACGCGCGATAGCGTCGTTGCCGCCAAGGCCCCCAAGACCGCGGTGACCTGCCCCTTCTGCGGCGCCACCACCATTCCCGATGCCAGTGGGCGCTGCGAATACTGCGGCGGCGCCATCGGCGCATAGCCCTCGGCACGGAAAGGACCGATCATGGCCTTCGAAAGCGTTAACTATCAGTGCCCTGCCTGTGGCGGCCCGCTGCATTTTGCCAGCGCCGAGCAAAAGCTTGTCTGCGACTACTGCGACTCGCGCTTTGAAGTCGAAGAGGTCGAGGCTCTCTATCGCGAGCGCCAGGACAAGGCAGATGCCAAAGCCGATGCGGCGGCCGCAGCATCCAAGCCCGCATCCGACGATGCGGTGCAGGAACTGGCCCAAAACGCCGGCTATATCTGCTCGTCGTGTGGCGCCGAGCTGATCTCGGACGGCACCGTCGCCGTCTCCACCTGCCCGTACTGTGGCAACCCCGCCGTGGCACCTGGTCAGCTCTCGGGCGACTTCTCCCCCGACCTGGTGATTCCGTTTAAGCTCGGGCGCGACGATGTCTTGGCCGCGCTCAAGGAGCACTACAAGGGCAAGATCCTGCTGCCCAAGAGCTTTGTCACCGGCAACCACATCGACGAAGTCCAAGGCGTCTACGTGCCGTTTTGGCTCTACGGCGCCCGCGTGGACGGCGAAGTGCACTTTGACGCAACCAACGAGACCGTGACCGAGGAATCCGACCGTACCGTCACGACCACCGACCACTACGATGCCTACCGCAAAGGCAATATCTCGTTTGAGCGCGTGCCCGTCGACGGATCGTCCAAGATGCCCGACGGCCACATGGACGCCATCGAACCGTTTGACTACGACGCGTTGCGCCCGTTCTCGGTCGCCTACATGCCCGGCTACATCGCCAACCGCTACGACGAGGACTGCGAGACTTGCAAGGCCCGTGCCGAGCGCCGCATGGAAGAGAGCACGATCTCGGCCCTGCGCGAGACCGTCATTGACGAGTACGATGATGCCTCGGTCGAGAGCAAGCAACTCGACTACACCTGGGAAGACAGCGACTACGCGCTGTTCCCCGTCTGGATGCTCTCAACCTCATGGAATGGCAAGGGCTATCTGTTTGCCATGAACGGCCAGACCGGCCGCATGGTCGGCGAGCTCCCCTGCTCCAAGCCCAAGCTCGCTATCGCCTCGGTGCTGTTCTTTGTGATCGGATTTGTCCTCTCCCAGATCCTCTTCATGGGTGAGAACGCCTTCGATCCGGATTACCTCACCTTTGATATCGAGGGCATCCTCATCAACATCGTCGCGCCGCTGATCATCGTGGTCATCGCAGACGTGCTGCTGGTGGGCCAGCTCAAGACGGCCAACGAGGCCACCCACGCCGATTGCTACTGTGGTGAGCTCGACCTGACCGAGAAGCACGACACCTTCAGCCACACCGAGACCACCGTTGTCATGAAGGACGACAAGGACGATTAACCATCCTGACCAATACCACCCGGCCTTTGACGAGAAAGGAAGATCACCATGGGACTCTTGAAAGCTGGATTGGGTGCTGCCGGCGGCGTCATGGCCGACCAGTGGAAGGAATTTATCTACTGCGAATCGATGCCCGCTGACGTCTTGGCCTGCAAGGGCAGCAAGCGCACCGGCGGCCGCAGCTCCAACACGCGCGGCGAGGACAACGTCATCTCCAACGGCTCGGTCATCGCCGTCAACGACGGCCAGGGCATGCTCGTGGTGCAAAACGGCAAGATCATCGAAGTCGCGCTGGAGCCCGGTGAGTTCGTCTTTGACACCGGCAGCGAGCCGAGCGTTTTTAGCGGCAACCTGGGCGATTCCATCAAGGAGACCTTCGCCAATATCGGCAGCCGCTTTACCTTTGGCGGCGACGCGGGCAAGGACCAGCGTGTCTACTTCATCAACACCAAGGAGATCATCGGCAACAAGTACGGCACCGCCTCGCCCGTGCCCTTCCGCGTGGTCGATAACAACATTGGCCTGGACGTCGACATCTCCGTGCGCTGCAACGGCGAGTATTCGTACCGCATCACCAACCCGCTGCTGTTCTACACCAACGTATGCGGCAACGTGACCGATAGCTACACGCGCGACAAGATCGACAGCCAGCTTAAGTCCGAGCTGCTCACCGCCCTGCAGCCCGCCTTTGCCAAGATCTCGGAGATGGGCATCCGCTACAGCGCCATCCCCGGCCACACCACCGAGCTCGCCCGCGCGCTCAACGAGGTCCTCTCTGCCGACTGGCGTGACCTGCGCGGCGTTGAGATCGTAAGCTTTGGCGTCAACTCCATCGCCGCCTCGCAAGAAGACGAGCAGATGATCAAGGACCTGCAGAAAGCCGCGGTCATGCGCGATCCCACCATGGCGGCAGCCAACATCGCCAGCGCCCAGAGCGATGCGATGCGCGCGGCAGCCGCCAACCCCAACGGCGCGATGGCAGGCTTTATGGGCATGGGCATGGCAGGTGGCATGGGCGGCATGAACGCCAGCCAGCTGTTCGCCGCCGGCCAGGCACAGCAGCAGGCCGCCCCGCAGCCGGCTCCGGCTCCCGCCCCCGCACCGGCTCCCGCCGCCGCACCTGCGGCCGGCACGTGGACTTGCAGCTGCGGCGCCACCAACACCGGCAAGTTCTGCTCCGAGTGCGGCAGTCCCGCACCCGCCCCGGCACCGGCAAAGTGGTTCTGCCCCAACGGCGGCAGCGAAAACGGCGGCAAGTTCTGCAGCAACTGCGGAACGCCCAGGCCCTAGCCCCTCCATCTGGTAATTGGCGGGGGATCCGCCACCCCCGCATTTGCTTCTATGGGTTTCGTTCGATAAAGGAGGACACCATGAAGACAACGTTCAAAAAGTCCGTGCTCGCATTCCTGACATGCGTCCTGGCGCTCGCCTTTGCCCTGACGGGCTGCAGCGGCGGCGCCAAAGACCCCAAGGCCGACTTCGTCGGCAGTTGGGAACTCTCGGGTGGAACCGTGGATGGCGAAGAGCTGACCGATGAGTACATGAAGATGCTCGAGGATTGGGGTGTCCACTGCGTCCTGATTCTCGATGAGGACGGTACAGGCGCCCTCGACCTGTTCCTTGAGGTTGTCGACCTTAAATGGGAGGCAAAGGACGCCACCACCGTGACGATCACCGCCGAAGTTGAGTCGCACGACATGAAGCTCAAGGACGGCAGACTCATCCTCGAAGAGGATGACGGCAATCTTGTCTTCACCAAGTCCGACAAGGATCTGTCCGGTACGGTGAAGAAGGATCGCGAGGCGGCCGAAAAGGAAGAGGAGATCGATGAGGCCGTCGAAGACGACGACGTCCAGCGCGTCGAAATCTCCCCCGCCGTCACCGTCGCCGATGACGATCTGTGCACCATCACCATCACCGAGAAGTTCAAGGACGACTGGGGCGACATCGGCTTTGTCGTCAACATCACCAACAAGAGCGACAAGGACCTGACCTTCTACGCCCCCAGCGGTAAGACCAACGTCAACGGCACCATGAAGGAACCCTGGTTCTCGGCTCACCTGATGCCCGGCACCAACGCCACCGAGGAATTCACGTTCTCGAGCGGCGAGCTCGATAGCCTCGACGACCTGGTCAACACGACCATTGGCATCGACGCCTACCTGACCGATTCCTACGAGGACGTCGCCTCCTACAGCGCAACCATCGCGTAACGGCATGTAACATCAGCCGCGGATTGGCGGACATATCCGCGCACACCAGACGGGGCCGCAGGAGTTGATCCTGCGGCCCCGTCGTTTTTATGCCGATGCGTAACGAGCGCTAGCGCTCCATGTTGGGAACGATGCTGCCCTCGGTTACCGCATGCACGGCTAGGCGCATGATGTTGTCGTAGCCGGTCTTGCTTAGGATCTCCGAGATGCGACGCTTGATGGTGCCCTCACTCATAAACAGCTCGGCCGCGATCTCGCGACGGCTCTTGCCCTCGCAGGCAAGGCGCAAAATCGATAGCTCAACATCGTCGAGTGCCGCCGTACCCGAAAAAATGCTCTCGGGCGGCTTGGGAAACGTGCAATAGCCCGCCAGCGTGGAGCGCATCACGGCGAACAGCTCGTCGATACCGACGTTCTTGTACACAAAGCTATCGACGCCCGCCTCGCGGGCCTGATCGACAAAGGTGATCTCGGGCATGCCGGTCATGATAATGATGCGGCACTCGGGCAGCTGCTCCTTGATGCGCGCCGCCGCCACGATGCCGTTGGAATCATGCTCGGTGCATACGTCCATCAGTATCATGTCCGGGCGCTCCCTGAGCGCGACACCCAAGGCCTCGGAGGCATCGGCGATGGCGGAAACAACGGTCATATCGGGCTGGTCGCCAACGGAGCGCGCCAGGCTCTCGCGCAGAATGGCCTGGTCTTCGACTATAAGGACGCGGATCATGAACTTCTCCTTTGGACCGTGGCGTTGGAGCTCAGCGGGATGGACGCCGCAAGCGTAAAGGGCCCGGCAGCATGGACCTCTAGGCTGCCGCCCAGATCTTGCGCGACATGCCTCATACCTGGGATACCCGTTCCCTCGCGATACGATACGGGGGCCGGGGACCCGTCGTTAGAAATCGTCATGCGCGCGATGCCGTCAGCATCCGCCCCCTCCTGCCACAGACGCACGTAGACCCGATGCGCCTGCGCGTGCTTGGTGGCATTGGTCGAGGCCTCGCGAATAATCTGCAAAAATGCGGTGGCGACACGCGCGTCCTCAGGCAGCGCGCCCTCAACATCGATCTGCACACTCACCAGGCCAAAAGCATGGACGATATCACCCAGCTGCTCTGCAGGCTCGCTGGCACCGCCGCTGCGCAAATCGGCGGCAATTGAGCGCAGCAACGGGTCAATCTGCTCGAGCGACTCGTCGTCCAGGCGCCCCTCCTCCAAATAGCGATGGAGAATGGACAGGCGCTGCCCAATCACATCGTGAACGCGGGCGCGCATACGTAGATAGGCCGCATTGTCGGCAACCTTTTTAACTTCTTCAATCTGGGACTGGAGCTCTTGGCCCGCAAGCTCAAGTAGGTGGTTTGCTTGCGCCAAGCGGTCGTAGGCGTGTGCGTATTCCGTCACGTCCAGTCCGATAATGCGCTCAAAGAGGCGGCCCGAAACCATAACCTCGTCGTGCACAAATAGGCGAATCTCGGCGGGAGAAATCTCGATCACCGCGCGAGCATCACCAAAACGATCCAAGTTAATCCGCACACGGTTCCTACTGCTTTCGGGCATTTGCATGCTGAGTTTGCGCAGGTCGTTCCATGTGCCGCTCATGTCACCTAGATCGGTGGGCATATGAAGTTCCACCAGGTTTTTGCGCATGCAGCGGTTCATGAGCAGCGGACGGCCCCTCGAGTCCAGATACAGGATGCCCACGGGAATCACGTTGATGGTCTCGATCGTCGAGAACGCGGTGATATCCTCCTGGCGGTTACGGACGTCCATCAAGAGCGCCGCGATGGAACGGAACAGGAAGAACGCTCCCTCTGCGATAAGGACAACGGTCCACGCCGAGCCCGTGGCAAAAACCACCGGCGGTGTAACGGCGACAACAAGCAGCAGCTCGACCAGCATGACGGGGCGACGATAGCGCACCATAAGCACCACGCCATAGGCAAAGATTGCGGCATTGAGCCACAGCACTCCGCCCATTGCCCTGGCGCAAACGTCAAGCGGCGCCACCAGATATGAGCCAGACGACGCGAACAAGATGAGCGCCGAAATAACTAGGTGAAGCACGAGGCTCGCCTCGTAGGCGCAAACCGCCCTACGGTTATAGGACGAGCGGCGCGATGCGATGAGCGGAACGTGGATCGTCTGCAGGCACGCAGCCAGGGCAAAGACAATATCGAGTGCAACGATTTGGGGAAGGATGAGCGAAATCTGCATCGTCACTCACCCGCCCGCGGCATCAACACGATCATGCGCAGCTGGCCGGGCTCGCCCTCAAGGCGGTATGCCACGTTGCGCCCTTGCAGAGCGCTTTCGAGCTCTTGCGCAGCGGGCGTCTGCGAAAGATCTGCATCATCGTTGGAAAAAAGCGTGGCGCGCAGCTCGACACTGCATCGGTCATGGTCGCCCAAGTGATACATAAGCGCCGGATGGTCGGTGGTGTAGGCAAAAAACGCAAAGTCATACACGCAGTCGTACAGGGCGCTTACCGTACTGGCGTGCATCGGGCGCCGTATGGCGATAATCGAGGCGCAATCGATATCGATGGTGCGCAGGTCGCTTGCGAGCTCGTTGGCAATGAGCTGAATGCGGTCGCGATCAAAACCGCTCTCCCCATGCTGTGCCAACGTGAGCGACCCCTTGCGCTTGCAATAGGCGACGAGCATCTTTGCGCGCTGCAGCATGCGGTAACGCTCGTGCGAAGACGCCTCGTCGGTCAACGGCGGCAGCGAGCTCAGCAGGTCGTACATCCCTTCGAGCGCGCGGGCAATCGCCTGGTCCACGTCTTGGACCAGCAAGGTCTCGGCCTCTTGATCTGCCAAATGCGTCTTAAGGTCGTAGTCGGCGGCGAGCAGCTCGTTTTGACGCTGCAGCTCCATGCGACGATGTGCCAGCTCACGGTTAAGCTCGTTGAGCTCCGACACGTCTTGGGCAAGCAGGGCCGATCCGCCCAGCAGTGGAAAGGCACGGTACATCACATCGGGATCGGACGCCACGGCAAAGGCATGGGCGCGGCCGTGCTCCTGGGTTTGCAACTCCTCGCGCACGCCTACCGGCGTTGGCTTTGACACCGGCGTGGCATAGACCTCCTGCAGGTCGCGCGTTAGAACTTTGAGGTCGAGCGGCAAGGTGTCGAAAATGCCGGCGATGTCGTGATACGACGGAATGACACCACAATCGAGACAGATTTCCATCGCCACCACGCACAGGACGCAATAGACGAGCGAGAAGTTGAGCCTCCATGCCCAGGGCACGCGCAACGCATACGAGATGGCAAAGAATGCGCCACCCAGCAGTACGAGCGCCGCCGTGCCCGAGAAACGCTGGATGCGAAAGGACGA
Organism: Collinsella sp.; assembly: GCA_018370025.1. Lineage (GTDB taxonomy): Bacteria > Actinomycetota > Coriobacteriia > Coriobacteriales > Coriobacteriaceae > Collinsella. The sequence goes on from JAGZBF010000013.1 coordinate 124,294, forward strand.
GGACCGGCCCACCAGGATAAAAAAGGCCACGAAGTTAAAGGCCGTCCACACTAAGACAGCGAAATAACCCCAGCCGTACGTGTAATCGTTGCTCCAGGTGTCGCTTGTACGGTCAAAGCGGAAGACCTGCTGGTGAAAATCGTTGGTGAGCACAAATCCGATAAGCAGGATGGCCACAATCCACAGCGCAACGCAGTAGCGGCGACCCAGGCGGTGTTGCTCCAGGCCCGCAAGGCGCAGGCCACACAACTGGTAGAGCAGCGGAATGAGCGTCATGGGCACGTAGTACAGGTACCACAGCACGGTGGCATAGAACGGCGTGAACGACTTGTACTTGAGAATGACTTCGATCATCCACAGGGTGCAGATGGTGGCGATGGCAACAAGGCGGCGGCGCAACACATAGTCCAAACAGCGCAGATAGACCGATACGCCCCAAATTGAAAATACTATTGCGGCGACAAGCAGCGGGAGAGAGCTCGAATGGACGAGCGCATCCACGACCTCTTCGGACACCTCGCTATGGGCGGGCACGGCGTTAGAAAGTTTGGGGTCGAAGGCGAACAGCGACGGCAAGACCGCCAAAAGCATGAGGAACAGCGCGGTGATGACACCGGCGATAGCAAAGACGCGGTGGCGGTACACCTGATGTGTTATGCCAACAAGGAATCGCGGCATGGCGAAGAGCCTGCCGCCCCTGGGATCCGCCACGGGAGCGGATCGGGCGGCCGCGTGGCCGATATGTCGCTCGCGGGTACCCATAGTGCTTTAAGTGTACCGACAGATGGGTCGAAAAAGCGGGCCGCATGTCCCAAAATCCGCAGACGGCAAGGCGCCCGGCGAGCACATACTCGCCGGGCGCCTTGGTTAGGAGGCTATGAAGTTGAGTGTCTCAGCTTCCTTAGGACAGGTCCTCACCATTCGTTTCAATGACATGCTTGTACCAGTCGAAGCTCTTCTTCTTGGAACGCTTGAGGGTGCCGTTGCCCGCATCGTCGCTATCGACGTAGATGAAGCCGTAGCGCTTGGACATCTCGCCCGTGCCGGCAGACACCAGGTCGATCGGACCCCAGGTGGTGTAACCCAGCAGGTCAACGCCGTCCTCGGTCACCGCGTCGCGCATCGCGGCGATGTGCTGGCGCAGGTAGTCGATACGGTAGTCGTCGTTGATGGAGCCGTCCTCCTCGACAACGTCCTTGGCGCCCAGGCCGTTCTCGACCACAAACAGCGGCTTCTGATAACGGTCGTACAGGTCGTTGAGCGTAATACGGAAGCCCAGCGGATCGATGGCCCAGCCCCACTGGCTCTCCTGCAGGTAGGGATTCTTGGCGCCGGCGAAGGCGTTGCCCTGGGTGCGCTCGACATCGGGGTTATCGGCACCGGCGGAGCAACGGGTGCTGTAATAGCTAAAGCTGATGAAATCGACGGTGTTGGCGGCCAGGATCTCGCGGTCCTCGTCCGTCATGCCCACATCGATGCCCAGACGCTCGAGCTTCTTGACGGCATAGGCCGGGTAGTAGCCGCGGCTCTGGACGTCGACGAAGAAATAGTTGCTCTGGTTGTCAAGCTGCGCCTGGCGCACATCGCCCGGACGGCAGCTGTAGGGGTAGTAGCTACCTGCGGCGAGCATGCAGCCGATCTTGACCTCGGGGTCGATCTCGTGGGCAATCTTGGTTGCCCAAGCGCTGGCGACGAGCTCGTTGTGGGCGGCCAGGTACTCGACGGCCTCCTTGTTCTCGCCCTCCTCAAAGACCAGTCCGGCACCCATAAACGGCAGGTGCAAGATCATATTGATCTCGTTGAAGGTAAGCCAGTACTTCACCAGACCCTTGTAGCGGGTGAAGATCGTGGTCGCGAGGTTCTTGTAGAAGTCGATGAGCTTGCGGTTGCGCCAGCCGCCGCACTCCTTGATGAGGTGAATCGGGCAGTCGAAGTGCGTGATGGTCACGAGCGGCTCGATGCCGTGCGCCTGACACTCGCGGAATACATCCTCGTAGAAGGCCAGGCCAGCCTCGTTGGGCTCGGTCTCATCACCGTTGGGGAAGATGCGGGTCCATGCCAGGCTCATGCGGAAGGTCTTAAAGCCCATCTCGGCAAAGAGAGCGATGTCCTCTTTGTAGTGGTGATAGAAATCGATGCCGGTCTGCGCGGGATAGTAATAGCTGTCCTCGAAGTCGAGCATCTTGCGCTGGCCGGAGACCACCGCGTAGCGCTCGGGGCCGTGCGGAGCCACATCCACGTTGGCCAAGCCGCGGCCGTCCACGTCGTAGGCGCCCTCGCACTGGTTAGCAGCCGTCGCGCCGCCCCACAGGAAGTCATTACGGAAAGCCATGCATCGATCCTTTCATACGCTGTTGTCATAGGCTCAGTATCCCTACAAACAACGCGTCGCTCAACGGCAACGACGCAGGCCGATACTTCTTTTCACGCGCGGGTGCTCGGCAGCCGCCCCGTCTGACACTTTTTGATACCCGCCTGCCAATCACCACAAAGGGGACAGGCACCTTTGTGGCGGTTAGGGGCGCTTTGTCTCGATCTGTAACAGTTAGGCCGCCAAAACCGGGCCTGGTGTTACAGATTGAGATTGTTCGGCCTGTCCCCTGCAGTTTGTCTAAATCTGTAACAGGTAGAGACGATCTAGCCCGCTAGGTGTTACAGATTGAGACAGAAGATTCTAGTCCACGGTGATGTCGAGGTTCTTTCCGATGAGGCCCACGTAGCCGCCTTCGGCTGCCTTGGGGCTGTCAGCATGGCAGAGAACCCACTTGTCGGCCTTCCAGTAGCAGTAGCTGTCGCCGGCCGCGGGCATGTCGGCCGCAGCCCCGGGGCGTGGGCCGTTGGTACCCGCCGGCAGCGCCACCATCACCTGGAAGCCACCGTCGTCAACCATGCATGGCGTGTAGTGGAGCGTGGTGTTGAAGACCTCGACGACCTTGCCCGCCGGCACGCGGAACGCCTTGACCTGAGCGGTATCGAGCTTGCCGCCCTCGATCTCCCAGCGATGCGCCACAAGCAGGATAAAGTCGCGAGCGCCCAGGTTGAATTCGCTGGCGCGATGATACTCCAGGCAGTTAAGTCGTGTATTGTGGCCGTTGCACCAGCCCAGCTGGAAGGGACGACCGCCAAACATGAGAAAGCCCAGTTTATCGGCATCCTTGACGCCCTCGAGCTCCGGCGCACTTGCTACGTACTTGCTGCCCTCGGGAATGGGCGTGGCAGAAAGCGCCTCGAGCACGGGCGACGTGAGCTCGGACGGAACGTCATCCCAAACGTTGCCATAGGGCTTGAACTCGGGATCATTGACAGAGTAGATATGCATGTTCACTCCTGTTCGTAAATGTGACTATACGAACATTCTAGAACAAACATGAGCGATTTTGAACGCTCGTCCCGACCAATAAACAAAAAGGCGCCCCCGCATAAGCGAAGGCGTCCAATGCGCGCGTTTTGGACGATAAAGCCCTTAAGCCTGCTGATAGTGCAGGTGCTTCTCATCGATATCGGCCAGGTCACGGTCGAGATAGCGGCGTGCGAGCCAGTTTGCCATGGGGAGGTTTTGGTCCAGGTAGTTGCCGCACTCCTCGGGAGCGGCACCGGGGACATCGCCCTCAAAGCCGGCGACAAACTCGAACAGCTCACGCACGAGCGGCAGAATCTCCTCGCTCGTCACCTCGCCAAACACGACGAGGTAAAAGCCCGTGCGGCAGCCCATGGGCCCAAAGTAGACAATACGGCTCGACCACTCGGCATGATTGCGAAGGAACGTCGCGCCCAGGTGCTCAATGGTGTGGCACTCGGCGGTGTTCATGACCGGCTCCTTGTTGGGCGTGGTCAGGCGCAGGTCAAACGTGGTGACGGCAGCACCGGTTGCCGGATCGCGGTCGATGCGGCTCACATACACGCCGGGCTCAAGCAGCAGATGGTCAACGGAAAAGCTCGCAATGCGCTCCATAGCAGATCCTCTCGGTAGTCAATTTGGGACGGGGCTCTTTTAGCTGGTTCGAATGGTCGCACCAATCATACCAGTCAAAAAAGCCCCATCCCAAATTGACTACCTGGGACGAGGACCAATGATTTTTTAATCCCCGTCCCAGAAAAACCATTCTAGGCTGTGTAGGCAATCGTTGATTTCACGGCGTGGCGCCAGCCGGCGATCTTTTTGGCGCGCTCGTCGGCGGTCATGGCAGGCTCCACGATGCCGCGGGCCCCATAGACGTCGACGACATCGCGCGTGTACATGCCCAGCGCAATGCCGCAGGCCCAGGCCGCACCCAGGCCGCTCATCTCGTCGTTGCTCGCGATGCGGATAGGCGAGCCAACCAAGTCGCTCTCAAACTGCATCAGGTACGCATCGCGCGTGGGACCACCGTCAACGCGAAGCTCGGACAGCACCGCGCCCGAATCCTCGACCATCGCATCGATCACGTCAAAGATCTGATAGGCGATCGACTCGTCGGCGGCCTTCACGAACTCCGCGCGACCCGTGGTACGCGTCATGCCAAAGACGCAGCCCTCGGCGTCACTCGCCCAGTGCGGCGCGCCCAAACCGGTAAACGCCGGCACAAAGTAGACGCGGCTCGCCGGATTGGCAGCGTAGCACAGGTCGGTAACTTCCTCGGGGTTATTGATGAGCTCCAGATCGTCGCGCAGCCACGTCTTGACAGCACCGGCGTAGCTCACGTTGCCCTCGAGCACGTACTCGGTCACGCCGTCCATACGCCATGCGAGCGAGCTCGAAAGCCCGTGCGAGCTGGCAACGAACTCGTCGCCGACGTTCATCATGACCGAGCTGCCGGTGCCATAGGTCGCCTTGGCCATACCGCGGCTGTGGCAGCCCTGCGCGAACAAGGCCGCGTGGCTGTCGCCCAGCACGCCGTGAATGGGCACGGGCGCTGGCAAAAAGCCGCCCAGATCCGTCATGCCGAACAGGCCATCGGAATCGGTCACCTGCGGCAGGCAGGCCACGTCGACGCCAAAGGCCTCGCACACCGGCTCGCTCCAGCAGCCACGGCGCAGGTCAAAGAGCTGCGTGCGGCTGGCATTGGACCAGTCGCAGCGAAACTCCGCGCCGCCCGTGAGCGTCCAGACCACCCAGGCATCGATGGTGCCCAGGCACAGCTCGCCTGCCGCCGCGGCCTCGGCAGCAGCGGGAACGTTCGCAAGGATCCAGGCCATCTTGCCCGCCGGATAGTAGGGCGAGAGCACCAGACCCGTCGTGTCGCGCACCAGCTCGGCCACACCCTCGCGCGCGGTCAACTCGTCGCACAGCTCGCGGGCGCGGGCGCACTGCCACACCACGGCGTCGCACAGCGGCTCGCCCGTCGTGCGGTTCCATGCAACGGTGGTCTCGCGCTGGTTGGAGATGCCGATGCCGGCGACGTCGGCCGGATTGACCCCGGTCTCCTCCACCACGGCACGCGCCACGGCCAGCACATTGGTGGCAATCTCGGCCGGATCATGGCTCACCCAGCCGGCTTCGTTGACAATCTGGCGATGCGAGCGGTCGGCACGATGAATCAGATGGCCGCCCTCGTCTACCAGCAGCGCCTTGGTGCCCTGCGTGGACTGATCGATTCCGATGATGTAGCGGCCCATGGCCACCCCTTTCAAAACGAATGTGACAAAGGGACGGTCCCTTTGTCACATTCCAGTTACTCTGTGGGCAGGAATTCGGCGACGGTCTGCGCGATTCCGGCACCCGTCAGGCCGTAGTGTGCAAAGACCTCGGGGCTCGTGCCGGTGATGACCGGCGCGTCGGGCAGGGAGAGGCACTTGACCGGACGCGGGCAATGCTCGCCCACCACCTGCGCGACCATAGAGCCCAAGCCGCCGAAGGGACTGTGCTCCTCGACAGTCACGACGGCGCGCGTGGCACCGGCAGCCTCAATCACGGCCTCGGCGTCAAGCGGCTTGACGCAGTACATGTCGAGCACCGTTGCCGAGATGCCCTGCTCGGCCAGCAGGTCGGCAGCGTCCACGGCATGGCGGACCATCTCGCCGGTAGCGACGAGCGTTACATCGGTGCCGCGGCGTACCCAGGTGGCGCGATCCATCTGGAACGGGCACTCGCCCTCGGCGTACACGTCCTCGACCGGGTTGCGGCCCACGCGGATGTAGGCCGGCTTGTTGTCGGCGACCAGGGCCCGCACGAGCTCGGCGGTCTGGAAGCGGTCGCTCGGCAGACACACGCGCATGTTGGGAATCGCGCTCATGGCGGCGATATCCTGCGCGGAGTGATGGCTCATGCCCAAGGCGCCGTAGGACACGCCGCCCGAGATGCCGATGAGCTTGACGTTGGTGTTGGAGTACGAGACGTCGACCTTGCACTGCTCATACGAGCGCGTGGTCACAAAGGACGCCGGCGAGGCGGCCCAGGCCTTCTTGCCGCACGAAGCCATGCCGGCGGCGATGCTCACCAGGTCCTGCTCGGCAATGCCGACCTCGACGGACTGCTGGGGATACTGATCAAAGAACGGCGTGAGCGATGCGGAGCCGCGGGAATCGGAGCACAGGACGACGATATCCTTATCGGTCTTCGCGGCCTCGAGCAGCGTGTCGCAGATAACCTTGCGATTGGCGATCTTGTTAGCCATTGATGGCCTCCTTATGGGCAGCGAAATCGGCGATGATCTGGGCATATTCCTCATCGTTAGGCAGGTGATGATGCCAAGCGGCCTTGTCCTCCATAACGGGCGAGCCGTAGCCCTTCACCGTGTTGAGGATGATGACCGTGGGCTTGCCGCAGGTCTCGGCCGCAAGCGTCAGCGCGGCGTCGATGGCCCGGACGTCGTTGCCCGGAATAGAGAGCACGTTCCAGCCGAAGGCGGCCCAGCGCTCCTCCTGCGAGTCCTGCTTCATAACGTCCTCGGTGCTGCCGCTGATCTGCAGGCGGTTGCGGTCCACGAGCGCGCACAGATTATCGAGCTGGTAGTTGCCGCCGCTCATGGCGCCCTCCCAGACCGAGCCCTCGGCAAGCTCACCATCGCCCATGATGGTGTAGACGCGGTAATCGCGGCCGTCCATCTTGCCGGCGAGCGCCATGCCCACGGCCACGGGCAGGCCGTGACCCAGCGAGCCCGAGTTCATTTCGATGCCCTTGAGCTTGTTGTTGGGGTGGCCGATGTAGGGGCTGCCGAACTTGGAGAAGCGGGCCTTGACGTCGTCGAGGTCAAGATAGCCCTCGTGGCAGAGCACCGCGTAGTAGGCTTCCATGGCGTGGCCCTTGGAAAGCACGAAGCGGTCGCGGTTGGGATCGTCGACGGTCTCGGGCGAAATGTTGAGGTGGTTGGCATAGAGGGTCATGAGGGCGTCGATCACCGACATGTCGCCGCCGATGTGGCCGCCGGCGCCAGCCATGATGATATCGACGCAATCGCGGCGAAGGTCCCAACGCAGGGACTCAAGCTCTTCGATAGTTGCCATTTCTACTCTCCTCGCAGGTAGGCTTTAACGTCTTCTTCGATGGGGTCGTACAGGTCGGGGGCAATGCCGATGTACTTGCACGCCTCGTAGAGCACCGGCACCACGTTGGCGTGAATAGCGACGCAGTGGTGGATGTAGGGGCCCTCGACGATCTTGGCTTCGAGGCGCTTGAGGTTGTCGACCTCGACCCACAGGTAGGTGCCCATGCCGGCCGGGCCGTCGATGCCGCGGGCGTTGCCCAGTAGCAGCGAGTACTCGCCGTTGTCACCGTCAAAGCGGGCAAGGGTGAGGTCGCCGTGCTTGGCCTCGGCCGTCAGCGCGCCGGGGTGATCGAAAGCCAGCGGGTAGGTGAGCTTGGGCTTGACGGCCGCGCAGCTGCAGGGCCAGGGGCCGCAATGCTGCAGCAGCTCGCCGTTCTCGTTATCGGGATGGCGCACGGTCCAGTCGGCGAACATGCCGCGGTGACGGCCCAGGTCGGCGGCCTCGACCATCAGCGCGGTGATGGCGCCGTGGATATCGGTCTCGCATACGATAGGAATGCCCATCTCGTTGAGGATGGCGTTGGCGGCGCAGGGCATAATGCCCAGCTCGTCCTGCAGAGCGTTCCAGCACTGAATGGCACCGGCGTTGCAGCCATACTTCTCGACCAAGCGCTTCATGGCGATGGCAAGACCGGCGACCGCGGGGACCTTGTCCTCGGGGATGCAGATCTCAAAGCTGTCGTTGATGTGGGCAAGCATGGCGGCCATGGCCTGCTCGTCGGCCTGGGCGTCGCGCACAGCCTGGACAAGTTCGGTCATGGGGATAGGCGAAAGCTGGATGTTGAACTTCTCGAGCAGCTCGCCCTCGTTGCACATGGTCGACCAGAAGTCGAATGGACGGGTGGCCATCTGCAGGATGCGGGTGTGCTTGAAGGTCTTGACCACGTTGCAAACGGCCAAAAAGTCCCAAACGCCGCGCTCGAACTCGGGGTCGGTCAGGCGGCAGTTGGTCATGTAGGTGAAGGGAACCTGGAAGCGGCGCAGGACCTTGCCGGTGGCGAACAGGCCGCACTGGCTATCGCGCAGGCGTGTGCCGTCGGGCTCGGGGCGCTCGTCGCGCGGACCCCACAGCAGTACGGGTAGACCGAGCTCGCGGGCAAGGCGAGCGCAAACGTACTCGGTGCCAAAGTTGGCGTGGCACAGCATAATGCCATCGACGCCCTCGGCGCGGAACTTCTTCACGATAGGCTCGATATGGCTGTCGTCGAACAGCAGGCCCTCGTCATTGATGTCGTCGATATCCACGATGTCGACGCCGATCTCGCGCAGGCGATCAGCCGTCAGGCCGCGATACTTGATTGCGTCCGGCGCGCTAAAGATACTGCGGCGCGTGGGCACAAAGCCGAGCTTGATCTTGTCCATGTACGTCCTCCCCTAATCACATGTTCAGTAAACAGACGCATGTTTCGTTTTGTTCTGTTTACTAAATGTTGTACTCTACTGTTTAGAAGTTTAACGCGAAATACCCCTAGGCGGTAGAGAAATCAGCCTAAACGGTATGTAAACAAACTGAACATACAAGGGCATCAAAAAGAGGGCCCCGAAGGACCCTCTCTTAGTAGCGTTATGTATGGCTGCCTTAGCGAGCTTTGCCTCCCTACGGCCTAGCGTTGCCTTTGCCTAGATTTCGCGCACGCTTTGGCGCTCGACAAAATAGGTCGACACGGCCGTCTTGCAGGTATAGCTCTTGGGATTGCGGATGTTGCCCACCAGGCGGCGCACCGCGATCTCGCCCACCTCGTGCTTGGGAACGTGCACCGTGGTGAGCGGCGGATTGGAGAAGGCGCCCAAAGACAGATCGTCAAAGCCGATGATTGAGACATCCTCGGGGACACGTATGCCGTGCTCGTTCAGCGCGCGCATGGCGCCTACGGCGAGCACGTCGTTTTCGGCAAAGAAAGCCGTCGGCAGGTCGTCGCGCGAGACGCTGTCGAGCCATGCGCCCATGTCGCGATAAGCACCTTCGAGCGTGGTGCCCAGTGTGACGCGCCATGTCGGGTTGGCCTCAAGGTCCGCATCCTCAAGCGCTTGGCGATAGCCGCGCTCGCGATCCTTAAAGTTGCGGATGCGAAGGTCGCCTGCCAGATAGCCGATTTGCTTGTGACCCTTCTCGATAAGGTAGTCCACGGCGCGCAGCACCGAGTCGGTGTTGGCAATGACTACGGCATCGAAGTACTGACGATCGCTCCAGCCATCGAGCACGATCAAGTGGGCGGCAGCGTTGGCGAACAAGGCATAGTCTTCCTCACCCAGCTCGGTACCCATCAGCACGATAGCGGCGGATGGATCGGCGATCAGGCCCTCGACCTGCGGACGCACGGCGTCCAAGTCGCTAAAGTCGAGCGAGACAAAGCTCGTGCTCATACCGTGACGACGCGCCTGGCGCTCCACGCCCTCAATAACCGCGGGATGAAAGGTGCTCTCGTCCAAAATGGCGCCCGTCTTGCGCGCGAGCACAAACTGAATGCTCTCGAGCTGCGTCGACTGCTGGTAGCCAAGCGATTGCGCGCACTCCAGGATGACCTTGGCGGTCTCCTCACTCACGCTGCGCTTGCGGTTGAGCGCGTTGGACACGGTCGCAGGCGAAAAACCGGTGATGCGGCTGATCTCGCGAACACTTGCTTTGGCCATTGTTCCCCCTAGCAACGGCCGTGGCGGAGCATCGCAACTCGATGGCTCGGCAAATAAACGACCGCAAATTCAATCTAAACAGAATAGTAAATGTTTAATAGCTAGTTTAGCCTGTTGTCAAGCGAAGTGGCACGACTATTCCCCCAACGGGCGCATTTGTCCATCTTAACGTTATTACGCAAGGTCTTCGCCATTGCTTGCTATTACGCGTCGGTACCATTCGAAGCTTTTCTTTTTACGTCTCTCAAACGAGCCCGCACCGCTATCGTCTCGATCGACATAGATAAACCCGTAGCGCTTACGCATCTGTCCTGTGGCGACCGAAACCAAATCGATCGGGCCCCAACAGGTATATCCCATGAGTTCCACCCCGTCGAGCTCGACGGTCTCCCTCATCGCCTCGATGTGGGCCCGCAGGTATTCAACTCGATAGTCGTCTTCTATTTCACCCGAATCTTCCGGCACATCAGGAGCACCCAAACCGTTTTCGACGATGAACAGCGGCTTTTGATAGCGATCCCAGATTTCATTCATGGTGACGCGCAGCCCTTTGGGGTCGATAAACCTCCCCCAAGGCTCCTGTTTTAGATACGGATTAGGCGCCGAGCGAAGAAGGTTCGAATCGAACTGACCTTCCGCATGCGCTTTTGCGACGCGCGTCGAGTAATACGAAAACGAGACGAAATCGACCAGGTTTGCAGCCAGTACTTCGCGGTCATCATCCCGATAGGGCACCTCAAAACCATGGCGGGCGTATTCCTTGAGAACATAGCTCGGGTACGCACCGCGCACCTGGACGTCGGTAAACATGTAATGGCTGCGATTCTCAGCCTGCGCAGCCAGCACATCGTCCGGATCACATGTAGCCGGATAGAAGACACCTGCGTTGAGCATGCAACCGATCTTCGCCCCAGGGCACAGTTCATGACACGCCCCGACCGCACGGGCGCTCGCAACCAATACATGGTGCACGGCCGTGTGAACCGTTGCATAGCGATTCTCCCCTTGCTCGAAGATGATCCCCGCCGCCATAAAGCACGCCTGCGTCATGATGTTGATCTCGTTAAAGGTCAGCCAATAATTGACCAATCCCCGATAGCGCTCGAACACGGTACGCGAATATCGCTCGAACAGGTCGACCAACCTGCGATCGCGCCATCCGCCATACGCATCGACGAGATGCATGGGGACATCATAGTGGTTGAGCGTCACCAAAGGCTCAATGTCATGCGCGCGACACGTCCTAAAAACATCCTCGTAAAAGGCAAGGCCTTCTTCATTGGGCTCGGCTTCGTCTCCTTTGGGAAAAATGCGGCTCCAGGCGATTGATAAGCGCAGGCATTTAAAACCCATCTGGGCAAACAGTTCAATATCCTGCTTGTACCTATGGTAAAAATCAATGCCCTTGCGAGCGGGATAGAAGCTGTCGGGTGCCAACGCACGCGGATCAAGGTCTCCCCGCATGACGTCCATGCGTTGATCGCCAAACGGCAGCATGTCGGAATTGGCTAAACCGCGACCGCCTTCGTTCCATCCTCCCTCGCACTGGTTTGCAGCCAGAGCCCCGCCCCATAAAAAATCTTCTCTAAACATTATGGTGTCGTCCTTTCTATCAAATTCCCGGCCCACACTGTCGAACGCAACGGACTCGGCAAGTGCCGCGCAACAGCACAGTACCGTTGCGCGGCCAAGGGGTCGGACCGCGCAACGGCTGGGGAGCATATTTGTGTAGTAGCCTCTTATGCCTCGACGGATTCAACGGCCTCAGAATCGCCGCTCTTGGACTTCAACGGCATCTTCTCCTGTCCTTCAAATCCAAAAATCATCGCCAACGCAAACGTCACGGCACCGCCAGCAAGACACCCGATGGTGCCAGGGATGATATCCTGAGCAAACATGAGCACGTTCATCCATGGGAAACCAACGCCAGTGAAGATATAGACGTTGGCATGAAGAAGGCTTACCAGCAGACCACCGACAGCACCACCAATCATGTTCCAGGCAAGAGCCTTCTTGTCGCGAAACAGGATGCCGTAGATGATGGGCTCACTCACGCGACCGAAGGCATAGGTGATGAACAAGTTCCAGCCCGTGGCTCGACTCTCCTTGCCCTTAGCGCGCAGGCCATAGGCGAGCGCGATGGCAAGCGTGGTGTAGGCTACAACCGCGGTGCCGGGGTATAAGATGGCGTCGTAACCGTTCTGGAGCGCGGCGGGCAATATGGCGGTATAGATCGGCACGTGCATGCCGGTGGCGATGATCAGATTCCAGAATGCGCCGATAACCGCGGTCGCAGCGGGACCGGCAACAGAGGCGAGCCAAATGATGAAATCGGCCACAAGGCCCATGACAAATTGGACGGCAGGGCCGCAGAGGCACAGCGCGACCGGCAACATCACGAGCACCGTACCCACGGGTACGATCAGAATGCGCAACATATCAGGCGAGATCTTCTTAAAGAAGCGCTCAACATAGGACTGGGCCCAGGTGATCAAGATGACCGGAAGAACAGCCTGGGTGTAGTTGACGAGCTGCATGGGGATGCCGAAGACGCTGAAAGGCTTTCCGTCCTCAACAATAGCGAGCATGTCGGGATAAATCATCACAACAGCGATGAGCAGTGCCAGCACAGGACTCGTTTTGAACTTCTTAGCCGAGCTATAGGCGGCAAACACCGGGAAGTAGTAATACGCCGCATCGCCCACCAGGGAAAGGATCCGATACAGGTCGCTCGTTTCGGACATAAAACCGGCGCCTTCGGGCCCAAACAGAATAACGAGCATCTTGAAGATACCGGCGACACAAAAGATCGGAAGGATCGGGGTGATAGCGCCGCTCACGGCATCGAGCAGCTGATTGAAGAGGTGCTTGGGCGCCAAGCGCTCCTTCCAGCTAAGCTGAGGGCCATCGAGTTCCTCGTCAATCGATACCGTGACCTCGAATCCGCCCTGCTTACAAACCTCGTCGTAGACCTTGTCGACCGTGGGCCCGACCACCAGCTGCACCTGCCCTCCGGCGTGCACGACGCTGATGATAGACGAGATGTCCTCAAGCTTCTCATCATTCGAGAGGCTTTCATCCTTGAGGTTGAAGCGCAGGCGCGTCATGCAATGCGTAACCGAAGCCACGTTTTCCGCCCCGCCCACAGTGGAGAGAATCTGCTCTGCCACCTTTTTGTAATTTGCCATCATTGGCTCCTTTGCACAATCTTGGCTTACTGTTCGAATCGGCAAAGGTCATGCCCCGAATGGCTACGGGTTACAATCCTTTTTTGGAGATGATCCGGTTGAGATGGATCATCAGATAGAGTTCCTCCTCCTCGGAGAGCGTGGCGTCCCACGTTTCACGACAATAGGAACCGATATGCTTCACGCACTCTGCCAACTGCGGAAACTCCTCACGAAAGTTCTTGTACATCTGCATGTTGGCGCTGTTCAGCGACTCGCCGGCTTGAATGCGCTTGAACAGGTACCGCAGATGCGTGGCGAAGCGGGTGAAATCAAAGGAATCGCGGTCGACAATAATGCGGAAATCGCTTTCGAGAATCTCGATAACGTCCTCGAGCATATCGTCGAACTGCTTTGCGGGCTCGGCCGTGGCTTTGACGGCTTCAACAACCCGTGCGTTCACGAGATTCATCGCAATACTGGCAATCTCATCCTTGGGAAGCCGCTCTCCGAGCTCCTTCTCGAGTCGCATGACGATAAACTGGGCAGCCTTGTATTCCTTCGGATACGTCTCCCGCACTTCATAGGCAAGAGGCATCGCGATGCGGACCCCCTTTTGGGCTCGCGCAACGGCAAACGACAGGTGATCAGCCATGAACAGCGTCGCATTGGTCGAGAGGTCGTAGGGCAGTTCGTTGGCAACGATGTCCATAACTTTCGCCGCAAACATCACGATATCCGAGGGAAGATCCCTCATGACATCTTGTCCTTTAGGATCAATGTCGTAAAACGTATGCTCGATTTTAGAAAGAGGGAGCTCTCGAGGAAAATCTCCGCCGAAACCGACGCCCCTGCCCATGGCGATGACATCTCGCCCCTGTCCGTCACGGCAAAGAACCGCGTTGTTGTTAAGCTTTTTAATTGCAAGCATGGTGAACCTCCTTTCAAGAACACTCACAGAAAAAGGCATGATAGCCAATAGCAGTGCTATTGGCTATCATGCCTTACGTAACAATCCGTGTTGTATTGCTCTTGGGCATGCCTCCACACAGGAGTAACAATCCAAGATGCAGAATGCATTATAGCGCTTTCCCCGCCCCGGGGACCATCGGGCTGGCGAACGGTAGATGTCGGCCCGCCAGCGGCCACATCGAGCAGATGGGCGTGCTTCGATCCCGAGCCTAGCCTAGGATGCGGGCCATGCGCGCCTTGAACTCGGACAGAAAGCGCGGGGCGTCCACGGTGAGTGCCACAAGCGCGCTCTTGTCGGGGTCGGACAGGCGATGCTCGTCGCAGATAGTGCGGCCGCGATACTCGCCGAGCAGGTCGACGCGCAAGTTGCAACCAAGTGCGCCCACGAGCGTGGGATCAATCGCCACGGCAACGGCAAGCGGATCGTGCAGCGCACAACCACCCAGGTAGGGTGCGTTCATCTCGTACGAGCCAATGTAGTGCTCGACCATGCTCGCAAATGCGCAGCCCGCCATGGTGCCCGAGCCCGTCCAGCCGGCAATGTCGCGGCGTGTGAGCACCACGCGATGCGTCACGTCCAGACCCACCATGGTGAGCTTACGGCCCGAGCGCAGCACCGCGTCGGCTGCCTCGGGGTCGCTCGCCATGTTGGCCTCGGCGCCCGCGCTCACGTTACCGGGCACGGTAAGGGCGCCGCCCATCACGACCACGCGGCCGATGGACATCATCGCCGCCGCATCGCGCTCCAGGGCGAGCGCCAGGTTGGAGAGCGGGCCAGTCGCTACGTAGACCAGATCGGGACCATAGGTGCGCGCGGCATCAATCAGATAATCGACCGCGGCGTTGCCGTCGGCCGAGGTCGCCCCCACCGGCTCGTAGGGCGACGCGGGCACGCTCGCGCCGCCGATGCCGTTCTTGCCGTGAATGAGCGCAGTGGACGCCGGCGGCGTATAGGGCTCAGTCGCCTGCAGAGGACGGTCGGCACCCAGGTACACCGGAACCTCGGGGCGACCCAGCAGATCGAGCACCGCCAGGCAGTTGTGCGCCGATTGCTCGACGCGCACGTTGCCAAAGCACGTGGTGATGCCCACGAGCTCCACCTCGGGGCTCGCGATGGCATAGGCCAGCGCCATCGCATCGTCCACACCCATATCCAGATCAAGGATCAGCTTCTTGATTGCCATTGTTCTACTCCGCTTCTCCGTCTTTATCGTTTAACCAAACCAATGTTCAACTTCGGCGCGCGTGGGAATCGATTGCTGAGCGCCCAGGCGCGACACCGTCACTGCCGAGGCGCGAGCACCCGCAGCCATGCACTCAAAGAGCGGCAAGCCCTCTAGGCGAGCCGCCGCCAACGCGCCGATAAACGTATCGCCGGCGGCCGTGGTATCGACTACCGTACTCGAAAGTGCCGGCATGCGCAGCAGCTCGCCGTCATCGCCGAGCGTAACCGAGCCGGCGCCGCCCAGCGTGATGACCGCGGCGCCGGCGCCCTTGGCAAGCAGGGCTTTGAGCGCGGCGACGCAGCTCTCATCGTCCTTGGGCAGGATACCCGTCAGCACCTGGCACTCGGTCTCGTTGGGGCAGACCAAGTCGACCGCAGACCAGACCTCCGCAGGTAACTCACAAGCAGGCGCTGGATTAAAGACCGTATAGAACCCCAGCTCGTGAGCGCAAACAAGCGCATCGGCCGTCGCTGCAAGGTCACATTCACCCTGGGCGATAAAGACGCTTCCGGCAGCCGGGGCAATCTCGCTGGCGTCGCCGTCGAGCTCATGGACCACCAGACGCCTCAGCGCGCAGGCAACGTCCCCGCCCGCAAGCGCATGGTTGGCACCCGGTGACAGTACGATGCGGTTGTCGCCCTCGCAGCGAATGATGGTCGCCGTTCCCGTCTCCACGTCATCGCGATGCACTACAAAGTCACAGTCCACGCCGGCGTCTTGGAGCCCCGCCACGAGCGACGCGCCGAACGCGTCGCGACCGACCGCGCCGATCATGTGCGTGCAAGCGCCCATACGCGCGGCAGCTACGGCCTGATTGGCGCCCTTGCCGCCGGCGTTGGTGATAAACCCGCTGCCGCCGACGGTCTCGCCCGCACGCGGTATGCGCTCGCACGCCACCGAAAGGTCCATGTTCATGCTGCCGAACACCGCAACGATGCCGCGATCTGCCATGGAAACCTCCTCATCTGCGGGCCTTATGCCCACCGCCAGCCGTCGATCGTGCACTCTCGCACCCCCTATAACTTTAGTTCACTTTGATGTGGACGCGCGCTTGAGCTTGCGCCAGCAGCAAGCATTCACAGGAGCAGGCAGCTACAATGAAGGCGTGCTGATTATTCTCGTCATTGGATGATGTTTTATGGAACAACTCTCGCAATCGGGCTCGCGCGGTCGACGCCGCACGGGCAACGAGCCGGCGCCGCACGAACGCGTGAAGGGCGAACGCCGTGCCAACGAACCGCGACGCACCGTGAGCCCCCATCGTGCTTCTGCCAACAACGCGGGCCGCGCCAACACTCCCGCCGCGGAGCAGACGCCTGCTCGCCCCAAATCCCGCTACATCCCTGCCCTTGACGGCCTGCGTACGCTCGCCGTCGTCGCGGTGGTGCTCTATCACCTTAACCTCACGTGGGCGCAGGGCGGCCTGCTTGGCGTCACGATCTTCTTTGTGCTTTCGGGCTATCTGATCACGCGCTTGCTGCTCAACGAAGTCGCTAAGACCGGACGCATCGACCTTAAGAGCTTCTGGATTCGCCGCATCCGTCGCCTGGTCCCCGCCGTGGTGACCGTCGTGGTGGTAACCTGCGCGCTGTGCACTCTCTTTAACCACGTGATGCTCACCAAGATGCGCCCCGACATCCTGCCGTCGCTGCTGTTCTTCAACAACTGGTGGCAGATTGCCCAAAACGTCTCGTACTTCAATGCTCTGGGCGACCCCTCGCCGCTCACGCACTTTTGGTCGCTTGCCATCGAGGAACAGTTCTACCTGATTTGGCCGCTACTGCTGTTTGCCATGGTATCCATGCATGTGAGCAAACCCAACACGCGCCGCGTGGTTCTGGGCCTTGCCGTGGTATCTGCCCTAGCCATGATGGTGCTTTACAACCCTGTCGCCGACCCCAGCCGCGTGTACTACGGCACCGACACCCGCGTGTTCTCGCTGCTGCTGGGTGCCTGGATGGCCTTTATCCCCGATCGCGACCTGGCGCCGGTGCGTCTCGCTCATCGTTTGGGGCTCAATCGCCTGGCTGGCGCCGCCAAGCACGGCAAGAACGCCGAGGGCAAACCTGGCGAGAAGGCCGACGAAGCAGCCGAGACCGCCCCGGCACAGCCGAGCGCCCTCGTGCGTTTTTGGTCCTCGCCCGCATCCATCGATGTGTTGGGCGTCGTGGGTCTGGTTGGCCTTGCCGCCATGGTCGCGCTCACCAACGGCTACACCGCCTTCCAGTATCGCGGAGGCACGCTGCTGTGCTCGATCCTCACGCTCATGGTCATCGCGGCCTGCGTGCAGCCCCAGGGAATGGTTGCCCGCGCGCTGTCCGCCGAGCCACTCGTGTGGGTTGGCAAGCGCTCCTACAGCATCTACCTGTGGCACTATCCGCTGCTGCTCCTCATGAACCCGGTCGCCAACATCAACGATACGCCGTGGTGGCAGTACATTTTGCAGGTGTTGTTGGTGGTCGCCGTGGCAGAGTGCTGCTATCGCTTTATCGAGACTCCGTTTAGGAAGGGCGCCTTTGGGCGCACCGTCGCCGAATTCCGCGATGGCACCACCACGCCCGCCAACTGGGCACGCACGCACATCCCTGTCTGCGCAGCCTGCGCTGTCGTGTTGGTCGTTGCACTGGGCGGCCTGATCTTTGTGCCCGAGACGTCTGCGCTGAGCGGCGAGGGCGCCGAAGTTCTGAACAAGGAAGCCAAGAACACCGCGCCCACCGACCAGCAGGCGGCCGACGACACCGACAAGGACAACGACGGCTTCCCCGATGGCTCCTACGATCTGCTTATGATCGGCGACTCCGTGTCGCTGCGTGCCGTAGACACCTTTGACGGCGTGTTCCCGCACAGCCATATCGATGCCGAAAAGGGCCGCCAGTTTGATGCGGGGCGCGCGACATTTGAGGGCTATATCCAGCAGAACCTTGCCGGCAAGATCGTGGTCTTTGCCCTGGGCACCAACGGCTTGGTAACCGACGACCAGATCGACGCCATCATGGCCGATGCAGGAGATAAGCGTATTGTGGTGTTTGTGAACACGCGCAGCCCGCAGCCGTGGGTTGGCTCTACCAACCAGGCCATCGCCAACGCCGCTACGCGCTACAAGAACGTGCGCATTATCGACTGGTACGGATACAGTGCCAATCGTAACGACCTGTTCGACGGCGACGGCACGCACCTGTCGACTACCGGCGTGACCGAGTACCTCAACCTGATCCACGATGCGGTCAAGAAAGACCTGCCTGTGCACCCCGAGGACCACGTCAACGATCCGCAGCCGGCAGCCGTCAAGTCCGCCGGCGACGCACTCGTCAATGCCCTCGCCTACAAGCCACACAAGCTGGGCAACGACAAGTAACGCGCAGTCAAATCTGTTTACAACCGCAGGGGGCGTCGGCCGTGGCCGACGCCCCCTGCGGCAGTTAGGGACACTCCTGGCGCAGCCAATGAAGACCTCTACGGATGAATTCCAGGCCGCTCCGTCGCTCCAGACATCGTTTCCGCGCCTCGTGCCTGCCCCAAACAATCAAAACAAGCCCTTTTCGCCGCACCCTCAAAGGTCTGTGGGCAAAAAAGGGCAAATATGAGTACTGTTACCATTTTAGTAGCAGGCAAAACCACCCAAAATGACGTCCGGGTGACCCCTACAACCCCCTAAAACAGCCAACCTGACTGGTTTAAGGCGTATTGGAGCCAATTTTAATGGACATATTATAGGTTATGTTCATTATCTTTTTGGATGTAAATGCTATTCACTTAGCAACAGTACTCATATTTGGCATTTTTTGCCCACTGCTATATGACTAACCCCCTATAGCAGGCAAAAAACAGTTCGCAGCCCATCGCTGCGGCCTGTTCGGAGGCAAAAGTGGGCGCTAAGCGCTGTAGCCCATCGCCTGCAGGACAAACATGACGACCGTCAGCACCGTAATCACGCCGATAGTCGCCCAAGTGAGCACATTCCATACGCGGCCGTTGCGGTTGGCGCCCATAATGTGGCGATCCGCCGCGATAACCACCTGGAATACCAAGACTACGGGCAGCAGCACGCCGTTGATGACCTGCGAGGTCATCATAATCTGGAACAAATCGACGCCAGGCATGAGCACCAACACGGCAGAAATGCCGATGATGGCCGTAATGATGCCGCGATAGACCGGAGCCTCGTCCCAGCTGCGGTCGGCGCCGCGCTCCCAACCAAAAGCCTCGCAGATGGCACTCGACGTAACGCCCGGCAGCACGCAGGCAGCCAAAAAGCTCGCTGCGACCAGGCCCGAGGCAAACAACACCGTGGACCACTGGCCCGCGATGGGCTCCAGCGCGCGGGCGGCATCGGCGGCATCGCTAATCTGAATACCCGCCGGGAACAGCACCGTACCGGTCGTGATGATAATAAAGCCCGCAATGATATCAGCAGCGATCGAACCGCTCACGGTATCAATACGCTGCAGCACGATGTCGTCCTCGCCCGCATTCTTATCGACCACGTTGTTCTGAGCCAAGAAGATCATCCACGGTGCGATGGTGGTACCGATCGTTGCGACCACGAGCGACACGTAGCTGGGATCGTTCTGAATATTGGGGACGACCAAGTCGACCGCGACCTCGCCCCAGTTGGGGCCGGCCATAAACGCGGCGACGATGTAGGTCACGAACACGCAGCTTACCAGCAGCAAAATCTTCTCGATGCGCTGGAAACTGCCCGACATGGTAAGCATCCACACCAGCAGCGCCACGAGCGGCACCGAGATGCTCGCCGGAACGCCAAACAGGGCAAGGCCACTCGCGATACCCGCGAACTCCGAGATGGTCACCGCCGTGTTGGCGATCAACAGCGCCGCCATGGCCAACACGCTCTTGCGCACGCCAAAGCGCTCGCGAATGAGCGACGCCAGGCCCTTACCCGTGACGCATCCGCAGCGCGCCGCGGTCTCCTGCGTCACGATAAGCAGCACGGTCATGACGGGAAGCATCCAGAGCATCTTATAGCCATAGCTGGCGCCCGCGCTGGAATACGTGGCGATGCCGCCGGCGTCGTTACCCGAAAGCGCCGCCAGAAGACCGGGGCCCATGGCTCCAAAGATGGCCGCGATGGTCAGCTTTTGCTTGGTGCTCGGCTTTTGCTTCGTATTTTGCACGCGACCACCTACCCCATGACCGACATGGTGAGCAGCACCGCAGCAACACAGTACGCCACACACGAGATCATGACGGCGATGACGTTCATGGCGGTACCCGACGTATTGAGGTCGTGCTCATCGCGCCAGAACAGCACCATCAGGTAAATCACGGCGCTCATGTTGCCAACCAGGCAAATAACGGCAGCGATATTAAAGCAGCCGGTAAAGAGCTGCTCCTCAAACATAGTGGCATCGGGGAACGCGGCGGTGCGCACCAGCTGCGCGCACAGGTAAGTAACAAGCGAAAGGATCAGGCCCATACCCGTGCTCTGGAAGAAGAATCCCAGGTACGGTTTGGGCTCGTCGTCGTGACCGTCGTACTCGAGGAAGTAGTTCTTGACGAACGACACCATGCGCGAGGCAGCCAGCAGTACGAGCGGCATGGCGCACATGGGGAACACCACCAGATGCGCGGAGCCCAGCGCCGTCCCCAGCACCGTCGCCATAATGCACGAGGCGATGCCCCACACGACGACCCAGTACTGACGATGCACGAACCAGCTGAGCACGTTCGTCGAGTCGTCCGACGCGCTATCGCCCGAGCCGACACCGGCGATCTGCAGGTCCTCCTGATGCTCCTCGGCGATAACGTCCATGGCGTCGTCGAAGGTCACGATACCCAGGATATGACGGTTCTCGTCGCAGACAGGGATGGCAACCAGGTCGTACTTGGTCATCTCGTCCGTCACGTCTTCCTGGTCCTCGTCGGGCGACACGTAGACCAGATCGCGATAGGCGAGCTGGCCCAGCGTGGCGTCGCGGTCGGCCACGATCAGCGTGCGCAGCGAAAGCACGCCCGTCAGCATGCCACTCGGATCCTCGGTATAGACGTAGTAGACGCTCTCAAAGTCCTCGTCGAGTTTGCGAATCGCCTCGATGGCATCGCCGACCGTCGCCGTGGCGGGCAGCGAGACAAACTCCGAGGTCATGATGCGGCCGGCGGTGTTGTCCTCGTAGCCCAGCAGATTACGAATCGCCTTCTCCTCCTTGACGCCCATCAGGCGCAGGAGCTTCTCGGCCTTCTCATAATCGAGTTCGTCGATCAGGTCGGCAGCGTCGTCCGGGTCCATCATGGCCAGCATCGACGATGCGTCGGTATCGGACAGGCCCTCGAGCATCTCGGTCATAAGCTCGTCGTCATCGAACTCCGAGATGGCCTCGGCGGCCTGTGCCGTGTCGAGCTGTGCGAACACCTGCGCACGCAGGCGCGGGTCGAGCTGCTCGATGATGTCGGCGATGTCAGCAGGATGCAGCTCGCCAAGCGTCTTGTGCGACACCGAGAGCTGGATGTTCTTAGTCGAACGGTCGAGCAGGTCCATATAAGACCAGGCGATAATGTCCTCGCTGAGCGGTTTGCCCAGGTGCTTCATAAAGCCCTCGACAACGTGCTCGAGTGTGGGGCTGATTGCACGCAGCAGACCGCGGGCGCCAACCTCGGCACCCAGCAGACGCAGCTGATTTTCGCCCGACATGGAAAACTTGATGTCGTTTACGCGCACGACCTTCATGCCCTGCGTGTCGACAATCTGCTTGTTAAGCACGTCGCGGGCGAGCAAGAGTTCGGTCGGCTGCAGGTACGAAAAACGGATTTCGGTAGCCGACGTCTTAAGGTGTACACCTGTCTCGTCGATACGGTCGACCCATTTGCGCCAGCTGATCATAAACGGCGTCTTGCCGGGACCACGGAACGCGAGCGACGTCACGTGCGGAAAAACTTCTCCGGTTGCAATGCCAAAATCGTTAACCACGCCGAGCTTTTCGCCGTCGACGTCCAAGACCGGCAGTTTGAGCATCTCACTCAGATAATTCAATGGTGCTCCCCATCATTATTCCTGCGGACCGCGTGACCATGCCGGCGCGCAATCCGTGGACTTTTAGATATGTATACGCATGCGCGGGCGGCACGCCGCTCGGCGCTCACACCCCGTGCACGCGCAGAAAGCACCTGCATGGGGTCATCGACTGTATGGTCGAGGTTTGGATTTCACCTGTAACCTTTCTCTTGACCCTCATTAACCGCAGTAACTATAGCATCAGCATCGCGCTGCGGCACCGAATTTATGCGCTGCACATTGCAGGCATACCAAACGCTGACGTATCCGTGACATAGAGCCGGATGAGCACAGTGGGACAAAGCGATTAAGACCGCCCTAAACGACCAGTCGTTTAAGCACGTCCCCGATGACTACTCTGTGGTGTCGTCGTCCTCGGGGAGTTGGGGGAACACGGCGTTTTTGGGCATGGAAACCTTGGTGAGCGAGGTGAGCTTTTTGCTCAATGCCGTGTCTGTCTTGACCAGCTCGCTGAGCGTCACGATCTTGTAGCCGTCGGCGACAAGACCATCGATAATCTGCGGCAGCGCCTCGAGCGTCTGCTCGGCGCATTCATCGCTATCGGTGAGCAGCACAATATTGCCCGGCGTCATCGAGTCGAGCACGGTCGATACTTGCTCGTCGGCGCCGTTGAGCAGCCAGTCGCCCGAATCGATATTCCACGAAACCACGGCGGACACCAGGTCCATCGAGTCAATCCAGTTTTGCTCGTCAAACGCGGCGTAGGGGGCACGCAGCAACATCGTCTCGACGCCGGTCGCCGACTTAATCGCTTCGGTGCCCTTTGTGATCTGCTTGCGCACCGTCTCGCGATCCTCGCCCTTGAGCGAATCATCGCTGTAGCTGTTGGAGCCGACCTCGCACCCGGCATCGACAATCGCTTTGGCAGTAGCGGGCGAGGCTTCCGCGGCATCGCCCGAAAGGAAGAACGTCGCCGTGACGCCCTTTTCCTTGAGCACCTGCAAGATCTGCTTGGTCGCGCCGCTCGGACCCTCGTCAAATGTCAGGGCCACGTACTTTTCGTTGCCCTTGGGCGCTACGCTTGCGCACTCGACTACGCAGTCGGTGACGGACACGACCTCGCCGCGGTCCTGCGTCTTGCCCGACTGCTCGCCGACCCATACCTCGGAGCGGCCCTGAACGCCCCAGGTTTTGACATACTCAATGGCACCTGTGCCCTCGACCTTAAGCTTTGGCTCGATAGTCGTGGCCTGGACCTCGTGCTTTTCGTACACGTTGCGGCCGTCCTTGACCGTCACCTTCTCGCCACCCGTAAGCTCGCGACTATCCCATTTGCCTTGCTTCACGCGCTTGCCGTCGACCTTCACCGACAGCTTTTCGCCGCCATGGCGCTTGAGCACGCTGTCGTCGACGGCCAGCAGATCGCCGGCGTCGTACGTTTCGGTCAGGCTTTGATCGTCGATAAGATTCTGCAACGTAGAGCCCACGCGCACCGCGGTCTTTTGCCCGTTGAGCTCCACGTCCACGCTGCGGTTGACGTAGCCCACGACGGCAGCGATAAACAGCACGAGCGCGCAACCCACGGCGATGAGCGCATAGGGCAGACGGGACGGTCGACGCGGCGAGCGACCGTTGCCGATGCGCGCGCTGCGATCGCTAAACCCACGGCTATGGTTGAGGTACATCGCGCCGGGCTTACGGCGACGTCGACGCTGACCGCTGGGCAGCTGCCCCAGGTCGCGGCGCGCCGTCGGACGCGCACCCGAGCGCCCGTTTAAGTTAGATCCGTTTCGGCGCATATGCCCTCCCCCATAAACACAGCGAGCCGGAGCAACATGTCTCCGGCTCGCCTCCCATCATTTGGTACGTCGCTATTTGCTAGCTTTTGACGAGCCCCCGCTCGCCTTTTGATATTCGTCCTTAAAGGCCTTGAACATACCGCGCGTTTTGCCGAGCTGCTTGCCCAGTGCGCGGCTGCCCTTGTCCACGGCGACCGATCCCTTGTCATCGAGCACCTTGGCGCCCTTCTTGACCTTATCGCCCACCACGACACTGGCCTCGGCAGCCTTAGCGGCCGCGCCGCCCGAATACCCAAGCGTCTTGACCTCGTCCGAGACAATCATCGCGCCGTTCTCGTAGCCGCGCAGCATCGTCGGCGGCACCTGCGTGTCGCCCACCAACATGCTCGATGCGGCGCTGGCGGTCACATAGAACGTCTGCACAATGCCCGAGCGCGGCTTGAACTCAACGTCCGAGCAGTAGCCCACGACATCGCCCGATTCCGTGCGCACGTCCATGCCAACCCAGATGATGCAATCGTCCAGGTTAATATCGAGGCGCTTGGCCGCGGCGGCATCGTAGGTGCCCTTGACGTCGTCGACCGCGACAGCACCCTCATAGACGCCGATGGCATCGAGCGCCACAAACCGGTCGGGGCGCTCGATCATGCCCGCGATATCGGACTGGCGAACCATAAAGCCCACCACGCGCGTACCGCCCGGGGTAAAGACGGGAAAGTGAATCTTGCCGAGCTTTTTAGGGCTGCGCGGCGTGCCATCTTTTTTGGTGCGCTTGTCCTCGGTAGGCTTGCGATAGATCTTGGCGCCGACAAAATCCCCGGCGCGCATTATGCCTCGGTCGAGGGCTCCGCAGCCTCGGTATCAGCCTCGACGGCGTTCTCGACCACGACATCGGCGGCGGGCGTCACGTTGCCGCCCGAGATGGCGTCGTTGAGCTGCTCGCGTAGCTGGTCCATGCGCTCGCGAGCAAGATCGACCTTGGCACGCAGGTCATCGGTCTTGGCGTCGACCATCGGGCCAAAATCGTTGACCGCGGCGCGGGCCTCCTCGGCACCGTGCTCGTAGGTGTCGCGCATGTTATCCCAGGCGTCGTTGGCGATATCGGCAGCCATGGCGCGGGTCTCGGCGCCCGAGCGCGGAGCCAGGGCGACGCCGATGATGGCGCCGGCGGCAGCACCGAAGAGCGCACCCGAGATAAAGTTGAAAGTCTTACCCATGTTCATTCCTCTCCTGCGGGCACCTCGGCGCCCACCGTTTGAATGTTGTCCATTATACCCGCAGCACTGCGCTTGCCGTCTTGCTCATCTGCGTACGGTAAAGGCGCAGGTACATAATGGTGATAAGCGAGTGAGCCTACTCCTGCGGCACGGCCGGCATGGCCACCGTGGCGGCCGGGTCTTCGCCGGCGCCGTCAACGAGCGGCAGCGTTCCCTCGTGCGCGGGGGCAACCGGAGCCGTCGCCGCGCCACCGTAGACGGCAGCGGGGGCCTCGTGGCTCTCAGCGGTCGCGCCCTCGGTATCGATTGCCTCCTGCGGCACGTCGTCAAAGTTCGGGACGCCCTGGGGCTCCGCGGACTCGGGCTCGGAAGCCGCCTCGGCAGGCGCCTCGTCGACAGGATCGACGGCAGCCTCGGCAGGCGCCTCGCCCTCGGTCGCGTCCCCGGCCTCGTCCTCGGCGTTCGCGGCGGCGACGGCCTCGTGCGGATCCTTGCCCTCGGCCTCGGCACGCATGCCCAGCACCAGGTTGCGCAGGCCCGCGACCGTACCGTCCACATCGGGAGCGGGCTGGTCCGCATGCAGATAGGCCCAATCCATCATAAAGGTCGCCGAAGACAGCGCGCCGATGGCCAGCGCGTCGTCGGGACACGAAAGCTCGACCTCAAAGACACGCTCATCGTGCTCGCTCACACGAGTGCGGCCGCACGAAATGCTGCCGGCAAGCCCGGTCTCGTTCATGAGCTCGACCGTCACGTGCTCCAGCAGATGGCAAAGCTCGGTCTGGCCCATGCAGTCCTGGAACTCGCGGCCGGAATCGCCCAGGCACAGATGCTTGGCAATCGCGGGCACCAGGTAGTACACGCGCGCCGTGGCTTCGATGTCCTCCGAGGTCATGAGCGGCATGCCGGGGTTCACCAGCACATGCGCGCAGATCTTGTCCTCGCTGACGGTGACCTTAAGGATGTTGAACAGGCCTGCCATAACTCTCCCCTACTCTTCCTTGCCCTACTCGTCGCCGTCGTGCGGGTCCGCAGAGCCCGCACCCGACACCGTCGGCTTATCTGCCGAGGGCTCGGAATCCTTCTTATCGGTTTCGGCCGGAGCGATCACGCGAATGAGCGAGATGCGCTGGCCACGCATCGACTGCACCTTAAACTTGTACCCCGCGACCTCAAACACCTCTCCGATGTCGGGTACCGAGTCGCAAAGCTCCAAAATCCAGCCGGCGATGGTCTCATAATCATCGCTTTCCTCGAGCGGCCAACCAAGCTCAATCGCGTCATCGCACGAAAAACGCCCATCGACGAGCCACTCGCGGCGCGAAAGGCGCGTGAGGTACTTATTGTCGGGGTCGAACTCGTCCTCGATCTCGCCCACGATCTCCTCGACGATGTCCTCGATGGTGATGATGCCGGCCGTGCCACCGTACTCGTCCACGACCACTACGATCTGGTCGTGCGAGGTCTGCATCTCGGACAGCAACGGCAGGATGTCCTTGGTGTCGGGCACAAAGGTGGCGTCGCGCAAAAAGTCGGCGATGGGCTGGTCGCCCTTGCCGTCGAGCGAAGGCTGGATCAGGTCCTTGATGTGCGCGATGCCGGCGACGTTGTCGGGATCCTCGTGATAGACGGGGATGCGGCTAAAGCCGGTCTGGCGCATGGTGGACAGCACGTCGGCGACCGTCTCGTCGTCCTCGCACATGGTAGTGTCCACGCGCGGCACCATGACCTCGCGGGCAACGGTGTCGCCCAGGTCGAAGATCTCGTGGATCATGCGCTTTTCCTCGTCGAGCAGGTCGTCCTGCTCCGAGACCATGTACTTGATCTCTTCCTCCGAGACGTTTTGGCGGTCGTCGGCGCTCTTGATGCGCAGGATGCGGGCCAGGCCATCGGAGCAGGCACCGGTCAGCCACACGAGCGGGCGGGCGATCTTTTGGAACACGGAAAGCGGCCCCACGACCTGCTTGGATACGCCCTCGGCGTTAGCGAGGCCGATGCGTTTGGGCACGAGCTCGCCGATCACGATGGACACAAAGGCGACGGCGACGGTGATGATGACCGGCGCCAGGCCGCGCGCGATGGCGGAAAGCGGCGCGATGCCAAAGCTCATGAGCCATGTGGCAAGCGGGTCGGACAGGCTCGTCGAGGCGACGGCGGACGAGGCGAAGCCCACGAGCGTGATGGCGACCTGGATGGTGGCCAACAGCTGATCGGAGTCGGCGGCGAGTTGGACGGCGCGCTCGGCGCGCTTATCGCCCTCCTCGGCATCATGCTCCAACACGGCGCGCTTGGCCGTGGTGAGAGCCATCTCGGACATGGAGAAGTAGCCGTTGATAAGCGTCAGGACGAGCGTGGTAATAAGGGAGATGGTTATGTCCATCGGGAGTTTCTCGAACCTCCAAGATTCGGGACGTTAAGGTAAAACGTTGATGGCGGATACGGCAATTGCGCCGGTCGCCCGTGCGAGCGGGGCCATGGGCGTGGTCGCTAGATTACGAAGAGGATCACCGCCATGAACTGGAAAATGCTGCCGGCGAGCACCCACAAGTGGAAAACACTGTGCAGATAGCGCACGTTTTTGGCGATATAGAACGGCACGCCCACGGTATAGCACACGCCGCCGACAGCGAGCAGGGCAAGCGCGACGGGGTTGAGCAGCGACACGAGCTCGGGCAGCTTAAAGATGACAAGCCAGCCCATCAGCAAGTAGACCAGGCCGCTTACCCAATGCGGCTGACGCTCGCGCAAAAAGCACTCGAGCGCGATGCCGATGATGGCGATGGCCCACACGGCAAAGAACAGCATAGGGCCGCCGTCGTTTGCGAGCGTGATGAGGCAAAACGGCGTATAGCTGCCGGCTATGAGCAGGTAGATGCAGCTGTGGTCGATGATGCGAAACACGCGCTTGGCGCGCGCGGGCTGAATCGCATGGTAGAGCGTGGAGGCCAGATATTCGAGAATGATGCTGACGCCATAGACAATCGCCGCGGCCATGTGGGCCGGGCCTCCGCCGCGCAGGGCAGCGAATACGATCAGGAGCACCAAGCCCGCGATACCCAGCAGGCAGCCGACACCATGGGTGACGGAGTTCATGATCTCCTCGCCCACCGTGTACTGCGGAACGGCCGCGGTCTTGGGTCGCGGCTTAGAACTGTCGCTCGAATCGGACATGCCGGTTACATCCTCCAACGTAAAGAGTTCTCAACACTATATCAAAGCGTCTGGGTACGTGCGAAATTTGCACCATACGTGACCCTTTGTTTACCCATTCTTTGCCTGTTGACGCATCAACGGCGAACGTCCATAATGCGCTTGCATTAAATGTTGATGTATTAACATCTTATAGGAGAATACCGCATGGCTCAAAACGCACGTTCCCATCGAAAGCTCAAGATAGCCGGCATCGTTGCACTGGTGGTTGTCGTTGCGCTGCTCGGATTTGCCGGCAACTTTCTGTTTGACTTCGCGCTGAATCCCCAAGCGCCGTACACCATGAAGATGATGCAGGATAGCAAGAACGACAAAGAAGGTGAGCAGCCGGATGCCGAGGAAACCGAGGCGCGGGCGTGGTTTAAAGAAAACCGCAAGAGCAGCAGCCTCACCGCAGATGACGGAACCGAGCTCGCCGCTTGGTATTTTGCCGCCTCGGAGAACACCCACGATTACGCCGTCTGCCTGCATGGATATACCAACGAGCCCATCGGCATGGCCCGATACGCCAAGCGCTTCCACGACCGCGGCATGAACGTGCTCGCGCCTGCCGCCCGCGCCCACGAGCGCTCCGGCGGCGACTATATCGGCATGGGCTGGCCCGAGCGGCTCGATGTCGTTGCATGGATTGGGCGGATCGTTCAGGCTGACCCCGAGGCGCGCATCCTGGTCTTTGGCGAGTCGATGGGTGCAGCAACTGCCATGAACGTCGCGGGGGAATCTCTACCCGCAAACGTAAAATGCATTATCGAGGACTGTGGTTATACGAGTGTTTGGGACGAGTTTTCCCTGCAACTCAAGGACGTGTTCGGCCTGCCCAGCTTTCCCTTGCTCGATGTAGCAAACTTGGTGTGCAACGTGCGCGCGGGCTACGACTTTCATAAGGCGAGCAGTGTGGAGCAACTCAAACACGCGACGGTTCCCATGCTGTTTATCCACGGCGACCAGGACACCTTTGTGCCGTACAGCATGCTCGACCAAAACTATGACGCGTGCGCCAGCAAGGTCAAGCAAAAGCTCACCATCCATGGCGCCACCCACGCCAAGAGTGCGCAAGTTGACCCCGAGCTCTACTGGAACACAGTCAACAACTTCCTCGACGAGTATTTTTAGGCGAATAGCAACGTCTGAGGCTTTATCTGACCCCCTATTTTCGGAAGTATGCGGCAAAATCTGGAACTGCCGACCAGACCGCAGTTTTACCAACAATTTATCAGGGGTTTTGTTGCCAAAAAACGTCGCGTGCTCGGCGGTCTCGAAATTTGCCGCATACTTCCGGAAAGCCGCCCGTGGGCACTGTGCTCACGGGCGGCTTTTGCTAACGTTGCGCCACAAAAGCGCTTGATATGTCCAATAGACAGGTGCTACTTGACCTCGATGAGCTCGTACTTGCTCGTGCCCAGGCCGATCTTTTCGGCGTGCGCGATGCACGCGCGCCAGTCGGTGTCGGGATGCGTGATGCAGAAGGGGTCCTTGGCCTGCTCGCCCTCCAGATGCTCGTGGTTATGCTCCATCTTGGCCGCGCTATCGGTGAGCTCGGTGTTGGGCAGCGGCTCGGATGCCATGACGGCATCGGCGCAGGCCTGGTCGATGGCGACCGGGTCGAAGCTCGCAAACATACCGATATCGTTGACGATAGGCGTGTCGTTTTCGGGATGGCAATCGCAGTTGGGGCTGATATCCATGGCAAGCGAGATATGGAAGCTCGGGCGGCCGTCGACAACGGCCTTGGTGTACTCGGCGATCTTGCAGTTGAGCACGTCGGCCGCGGCGTCATAGCCGGGCTTGATGCAGTCCTGGTTGCATGCCGCAATGCAGCGCCCGCAGCCCACGCAGCGATTGTGGTCGATAGCGGCGACGTGCACCGTGCGGGTGTTGCCGTTGGCAAGCTCGCGCTCGCGGGTGTCGTCGAACGAGATAGCGTTGTGCGCGCAGATCTTTTCGCAGGCATGGCAGCCAACGCAGTGCTCGGTCGCGACGTTCGGCTTGCCGGCGGCATGCTGCTCCATCTTGCCGGCGCGGCTGCCGCCTCCCATACCCAGGTTCTTCATGGCGCCGCCAAAGCCGGCCTGCTCATGGCCCTTAAAGTGGGTGAGGCTGATCACGATATCGGCATCCATGAGTGCCTGACCGATCTTGGCCTCGTGCACGTACTCGCCGCCCTCGACCGGGACGAGCTCCTCGTCGGTACCCTTGAGGCCGTCGGCGATGATGATCTGGCAACCCGTGGCATACGGGGTAAAGCCGTTCTGGTAGGCGGTGTCGATGTGCTCGAGCGCGTTTTTACGGCTACCGACATAGAGCGTGTTGCAGTCGGTGAGGAAGGGCTTGCCGCCCAGCTCCTTCACGACATCCGCGACGGCGCGGGCGTAGTTGGGGCGCAAAAAGCTCAGGTTGCCCAACTCGCCAAAATGGATCTTGATGGCGACGAACTTGTTCTCAAAGTCAATCTGCTCGATACCGGCGTGACGGATGAGGCGCTTGAGCTTGTCGAGCTGGCTCTCGCGAGCATGCGTGCGCAGGTTCGTAAAGTACACCCTAGCGGGTGCTGCGGGTGCAGTTGCGGTCATAAATCTATCCCCTCGGTCTATATGGCGTTACAGACATAAGAGGATGGTACCCGCTGAAGCGGGGTTAATGTCAAGCACGGCGCCCAGTCATTGGGTACTCATTGGGGACGGACTTAAATGACTGAAACCACTCATTGGGGACAGACTTAAATGAGTGCCTCGCCACCTGGCAGCTAGGGACGTTCCTTTTCTGCCGGCAGTTAGGGACAGTCCTTGCCAGCACGGCCGGCGAGCCGGCGAATCGGCAAAGACTGTCCCCGATGACTGGTCGTTTAAGAACGTCCCCAATGACTACTCTTGGACTTTGAGGGCCTCGGCCAGGCTGACGCGCTTGATGGAGCGCGTGTGCAGCAGCGCCACGACCAGGTAGGTCGCAAAGCCAATTTCTGCGCACGCCGCCATGGACCAAGCGGGCACGTAGATCTCGATATTGCCGTTGTAGGCGAGCAGCATCGAGCGGAAGATGGCCGTGAGCGAGCCAATAATGACCGGCAGGCTCAACACGAGCGACGCCGCCACGCACAGCGTGATCGAGCGGATGTACAGATGCGAGATCTCGCTATCGCGATAGCCAAAGACTTTCATGTAGCTGATCGAACGGGCGCTGTGATCGATCACAGCCTTGGTCAGCAGATACATAAACAGCAGGAAGATAAACACCGCGAGCCCGACCATCATGCCGATCATTTTGCTCATCATGCCGATGAACTGGTCGCCCACGGCGCGCATGTCGTCGGGCGTAGTGTCGCCGGCAAAGTAGCGCGCGTCGAGGTCGAGCTTCTCGTTGCTCACATAGCCGTTAAAGTAGGCGGCGTCGTTGTCGAACAGCTCATTAAAGTCGTCGATACTCATATAAATATTCATGTCCGACTTGGAGCCCCAGGCGCAGTCCTTGCCCGCGTACTCAAGGGAATAATGCTCACCCTCGTACTTGTCGCTGAGCGTGACCTTCTGGCCCTCGCTCCAGCCAAACTTATCGAGCAGACCACCGCCAAAGACGACGCGCCCATCGCCGACGTTGAGGTCTTTCCAATAGCGCGAATCGGATGAAATGCCGTAGACGGAAATCGTCTCCTCGCCGTTTCCGTCGCCGCGGTCGTATTGCAGCTGGTAAACGGCGTATTTCTCGGTCTGTGCAATTGCGCCCACGCCGTTGTCGGTCGTATTGACCGGGTGGATATCGTCGTTGTCAGCGTCAATCTTGGAGGCCTTGCCGATCAGGCCGATGGCCTCATCGCGGTCGCAGCCGAGGGCATCGGCAAGATCGTCGAGGCGCGCGTAGAGCGCATCCTTCTTGTCCTGGACCTTGGCAAGCGCATCCTGCGCTGCGGTCAGGCTCTCGGCAGACGGAGATGCGGTCGCGGCATCGACTGCCGTCTGCGCCGCATCGGCCGCGTCGTCAAGCTCGTCATCGGCATCCTGGGCGGCGGAAAGCAGCGCGCCGTCAACCGACTGCAAGCGCTCGAGTGCTGACCGCTGCTCACGCTCCTCGGTAGTGCCCTCGAGCTCCAGCGGAGCCTTGAGCGTGTACTGGTGCTCGGCGACCAGGCTCGTCTCAAGGTTGTCCGCGTAGTGCGTCATCGTGGGCAGAATCGCCAGGCCAAAGAGCAGCAGCAGCGAGGCAAACGCAATGCCCACGAAGAGCGTGGCGAAGTTGCCCAGGTTGCGCAGGAAAATGCGCAGGCGAAAGCGCGAGACAAAACCCATGCGCTCCGGCAGCTGCAAGCCGCGCTTGGTGCCCGATTTGCCGCTCGCCTCGTGACGAAGGAACTGCAACGGCGTCTTGCCCATTTTGCGAAGCAGGCCCACCAGCGTGATGAGGATGAGCGCGGCGGCGGGAACCACGGCGCACTTCACAAAGATCCCCCAGCTCCAGTACACCTGGAAGGGCGGCAGGCTGTACGAGCCGTAATAGAGGCCGCGCATGGGCTCGGTAAAGAACACAACGCCGAGCGCAGTGCCCAAAAACGCCGCGACCACGCCCACGATGGCGGGAAGTGCCAGGTAGTGCAGGACGATCTCGCGTCGACGATAGCCGCTGGCGAGCAGCGTGCCGATGATGGCGCTCTCCTCCTCGATGGTGGCGTCGGTAAGGACCACAAAGACGAACGCCATAATCACGATGATGATGTCGAGCAGCGTCATCCACATCATGGAGTCGCCGTCTACGTCGTCGCGCGCGTAGCCAATACCCTGGTTGGAATCGGCATCGGTCAGGTCGTCCACGCGCGCATCGGCGTCGGTCAGCGCCTCGACCATATCCTGCTCGGCATCGATGCGGTCCGCGGTGGAGAGATCGCGGTCGGCAAAGGTGAAGGAGTAGGTGTAGGCGGGTGCGCCGCCGGCGTCCTCAAGCGCGGCAAAGCCGGCGTCGGTGACCTCGGCCACGCCATAGGTGATGGTGTTCACCGTAAAGTCCGAATTGTTGAGGAACAGCGCCTGGCTATCGGGCTGGGTCATGATGCCGCAGATGGTGTAGGTGCGGCCCTCGAGCTCGACCTTATCGCCCACGGCGAGGTCGTTGTTGGTGGCGAAGACGCGGTCGATTGCCACCTCATCGTCCGTCTTGGGCTGCCTGCCCTCACAGTAGGACGCGATATCGACCTTGGTGCGATGCGCATAGGTGCGCAGCGTGCGCTTGGTGCCGTCGTCGCCGGCGGTCTTTTTGATGATGGCGTCGATGGAGAAATTCTTGTAGAGCGTGACGCCGCCGACGTCGTCGGCCGCGTCCTCGGCGGCCTCGAGCTGATCGTCGGTAGCCTCGAAGGAGGTGGTCACGCGGCCGTCCTCAATCGTGTACGCATCGCGCATGTCGTCGATAAGGCAACCGATGGAATGCGCCGCGAGCAAAAAGCCCGAGGTGAGAGCGATGCTTCCGCACATAAGCAAAAAGATGCCCAGGTACTCGCCGATATTGCGGCACAGCTCGCGCGGGAGACGTTTTGCGAGAGGTGTCATGGTGCCGCCTACCAATCGAGCTCGGCGGCCGCGACGGGCGACTCGTTGAGTTCATCCTCGACAATGCGACCGTCGCGCAGGCGCAGCACGCGATTGGCCATGCGCGCGATGGCGGCGTTGTGGGTGACGATGATGATGGTGCAGCCGTAGGTGCGGTTTACATCCTCCATGAGCTGCAAGATTTCCTTGGACGTCTTATAGTCGAGCGCGCCCGTGGGCTCGTCGCACAGCAGCAGGCCCGGGTTTTTGACGAGCGCGCGGCCGATGGCACAGCGCTGCTGCTGGCCACCCGAGACCTGGCGCGGGAACTTGTTGCGGTGCTCATAGAGGCCCAGCGAGCGCAGCAGGTCGTCGACATTGAGCGGGTTTTTGGACAGGTGCGCCGTGACCTCGATGTTCTCCTTGATGGTGAGGTCGGGCACCAGGTTGTAGAACTGAAAGACAAAGCCCAGCTCACGGCGGCGATACTCGCCCAGGTCGGTAGGCTTGAGCACCGTGAGGTCGCAGCCGTCCACCATGATGGAGCCGGCGTCGGCATTCTCCAGGCCGCCGATCAGGTTGAGAAAGGTCGACTTGCCCGAACCCGAGGGCCCCAGCATGACGCAGATCTCGCCGCGGTTGATGGACGTGTCGATGCCGTCGAGCACCGTCAGGCGCGCATCTCCATCGCCGTAGTGCTTTTTGAGATCCTTAACCTGGGCATAGGCTTGCTTCGTCGCCATGCTATCCCCCATTGTTAGCCTCGTACTACTTTATGAACGTAATAGTAAACCTTGGCGAACTATTTTTGGGCGAGGCCTGAAATTTATTTCAGACTAGTCATTGGGGACGTTCTTAAATGACTAGTCGCTGGGGACACTCTTTCGCCGCCCGGCAGTTGGGGACGTTCCTTTCCTACCGGCAGTTGGGGACAGCCCTTGGCAACCCGGCCGGCAAGCCGGCGGTTCGGCAAAGACTGTCCCCAATGACTAGTCGTTTAAGTCTGTCCCCAATGGCCACTCTTGGTCGTTTAAGTCTGTCCCCAATGAGTACCCAGTGACTAGGTGGCTAGGCGTGGGATTTGTTGTGGGCGAGGGCTAGGCCTACGGCGGCGATGGCCACGGCAAAGAGCGCCGTGACGCCTAGGTCGCAGGCGATGTCGCCCAGCACGGTGGACGTCAGGTCCGCGGCGAGCGCCTTGCCGATCGCGTCGTTCACCCAATATGTCGGCACAAAGTGCGCCACGGTCTGCACGGCCGGGCCCATCAGCGACAGCGGCATCCAGGCGCCGCCCAAAAACGTCATGAGCATGCCGAGCAGGTTGCCCACACCGTTGAGCAGCTCCTCGCGCGCGCCCAGGCTCGAAAGCGCAAAGCCAACGGCCAGCGGCGTGCACGCCAGCGCAAACGTCGCCGCCAGCGCCAGGCACACACGGCCCACGCCGACTTCGGCAACCGCGCCGGCAAAGCCCACGACGCCCATCATGCTCGACACAAACCAGATACAGACGGTGAGCACCGCGGCGGCCGCGAACACGGCAAGCGAGCGCTGGCGCCCGGAGATTGGGCCGGCATCCATACGACGCACGCGCCCGGGCTCGTTCATGCCCGAGAATACCAGTCCCACCGACACGATGACCGACGAGATAATCGCGTACGCGCCAAAGTTGAAGTACGACTCGAGCGTGGCGGCGGCCGTCGAGTCAACCTTGACCTGCTCGATCTCGACCTCCGCGCGCTTCGCGGCAGCATGCTCAGCGGCCTTGGCAACGTCACCGTTAGAGGCAGTGGGTTCAAGTGCCGCCGCAGCACCCGCGAGCGAGATCCAGCGCGAGGCCTCGGCAGACGAGAGCGCCGCCGCCATGGTGCCGGCACCGTAGGTCACATCGAGCTTGGGCAGAGACTCCCCCGCACGGGTGGCTGCAACGAGGTCGTCCTCAAACCCCTCCGGGATAAAGAACACGCAGTCGGCGCTGCCCTTGGCGCTGTTGCTCTTGGAGAGCGCGTCCGCAAGATCGTACGTATCGTCGCCGATGCCCGTGACCAGCTCAAAACGCGAACCCAGATGCTTGGTAAGCGCACGCGAAAGGTCGCTGTCGTCGCGGTCGACCATGATCACGTTGGCATCGTAGGGCTTGTACTCGGTGAGCTGCGACGAGTTCCAGCTCACCGAGGCCGCGATGAATACGCCCATGAGCGAGATGAACACCGTATAGATGAGCAGGTAGAACGGGTGCGCCAGCGCCATACGAAGCGCGGTCTTAAAGGTGCTCATAGCGGCTCCTTCCAAAGATCAGCGTGGCGGCGGCGACAAACGCCAGGGCCATCAGGACGAGCGCGCCGGCGCGAACGGCAAAGGGGCCCAGGTCCTCAAAGAAATACAGGCGATTGAACATGTCGCAGATAAGCTTGACGGGGTTGAACCAGCACTCGGCCGGGCAGGCGCGGGCGACGTCGTCGGCAAGCGCCATCGCCGGCTCGCCGTAGAGGCCGGCAAACAGGGCGCACGTGGTGGCGAAGCCCGTGAGGATGCCCGACTTGGACGCCTTGCCGCCCTTAACGGGAAGCGTGCCCACAAAGAGCCCCAAGCCCGTGGCGGCAAGCGCGGAAGCGGCACCGCCCACCAGACACAGCCCCTCGCGCCCGCCAAAGTCGACGCCCACGACCACGCGCACGTAGCCGATCGCAATCGTCATCGAGGCAAAGGAAACCAGCCACGAGCCCACAAAGATACCGGCTAGCGACGCCGTCTTGGAAAGACCGCCCACACAGCGACGCGCACCAAGGCCCGACAGATTGGGCTGCAGGTCGACGACACTCAAGGCGGCAAACTCGGCAGACATCATCGCGACCAGGCCAAAGAGCGCGCAGTAGTAGATGACCGTACCATCGGGCGTGGTGCGTGTCAGACTTACGCGGCGGGTGCCACCCTCGAGCGACAGGGCGCGCGCAACCGCCTCCGGGTCGGCGAGCGCCGCCGGGTTGTCTTGGACAATCTGGGACATGAGCTCGGCATTTTGTGTATACGAGCTTGCCACCGTCTCAAGGATGCTGCGGTCAGTGAGCACCGACGACGCACGCGAGTTGTCATAGCTCGAAAGCAACGTGAGTTTGGGCGTGCCCGCGGCATCCACCGTGTAAATGCCCGCGACCTCGCCGGCCTTGAGTGCTTTGCGCGCGGCAGCCAAGTCTTCGTACTCGCTCACATCGAGCAGCTGGTCGTCGCCTGCCTTGGCAAGCGACGTCGCCACGTCCTTAAAGGTTGAGGCGTCCCAGGCCTCGTCCGCCACGACGGCAACCGGCACCGGGTCGACCGTGCCGTCGGAGCTCAGGTTCGCAAACATAAACATGAACATCGTGGAAAGCGCGACGGGAAAGACCGCGCCCCAAACCCACGTACTCGGCCGGCGCAGCAGCGTCTTGACCGTGGTGATGATGGTGTTGAACATGGCCGCCCCCTAGTCGCGCAGCTCGCGGCCGGTGATCTCGAGGAACACGTCGTTGAGGGTCGGCGGCTCGCTCCACACGCGGCCGAGCGCAACGTCGGCGGCGCGCAATGTGTCGAGGATGTCGACCAGGTTGTGCGAACTCGCCTCGCAGGTGCAGACGAGTTCGCCGCCGGACAGATCGACGCTGAGCACGTGCTCGAGGGCGCGCAACCGCTCGACCGTGGCGGGCTCGACGGCGCCTACCTCGACGGCCACGCGCTCGCCCATCTGAATCATGCGCTTGAGCTCGTCGTTGGTGCCCTGCGCCAGCACGCGGCCGCCGTCCATGATCATGATGCGGCTGCAGATCTGCTCGACTTCCTCCATGTAATGGCTGGTATACACCACCGTGGCGCCCTCGTCGCGCAGGCGGCAGATGCCCTCCAGGATGGCGTTGCGGCTCTGCGGGTCGACCGCCACCGTGGGCCCGTCAAAAAAGATGAGCTCGGGCTTGTGCGCGATGCCGCAGGCGATGTTGAGGCGTCGCGCCAGGCCGCCCGAGAGCTTGCCGGGGCGGAACTTGGCAAAGTCGCCCAGGCCGACAAAGTCGATGGCCTCGTCGACCAGCGCGCGGCGGCGCTTGCGGTCGTTGACGTAGAGGCTGCAGAAATAGTCGATGTTCTCGCGCACCGTAAGCTCGTCGAACACCGCCACCTGCTGCGGCACCACGCCGATGCGGCGCTTGAGGTCGTAGCGGGCGGGCGTCATGGGCTCGCCGAACAGTTCGATGGTGCCCTTGTCGTAGGCGAGCAGCTGCAGGATGCAGTTGATGGACGTGGTCTTGCCCGAGCCGTTGGGGCCCAGCAGGCCAAAGATCTCGCCGGGGGCGATGCTCAGGTTAAAGTGGTCGAGCGCAATAAGATCGTCGTAGCGCTTGACGAGGTTTTCGACGTGGACGATGTCTGTCATGAGGCGGCCCTTCTGTTGATTGCGGCCCGGTACGATTGCATCATCGCAGGAGCCGCCGACGCGCACCAGTGAGCTTTGTCACGAGTGCGAGGGGGCAGAGGTGAAACCCCCGCTCGCGCGAGCGATCGACGCCGCTTTGCCGCGCGGGAGGAATGTCACGGTTGCGCTAGGCGGCCCCTCCACCACGCGCAGCTTCGCGTACAATACCCGTATGAACAGGCTTTTCGACAAATCGATCGTGCTGGCGTGCTGTATTGCGGCCGCCATGGGTCTTGCCGTGGACGCTCGTCTGGTTGCGGCGTTTTGCCTTGGCGTTATTGCCACTTCGCTGGCCGAGGTCGCACAGGGAAACCGCGCCCGCCGTGCGGGCAAGGCCGCGAGTTACGCTTACATCATCGCGGCCGTCTTCGTGCCGCCGTTTGTGCCGTTTGCGCCTCTCGCTCTCTATGACATCGCGCGACGCGTTCACCGTGAACGAATCTGGCCCGCGCTGGCGATTGGCGCCGTGCTTGTCTGCGCGCTTGTCGCGGACCTTCGTGGTGGCGTGCTCACCACCCGAACGCTGCTGTTAACCGCCATCCTTTCGGTCGCCGCCACGTTGCTGTCGCTGCGCACCGCGCAGCTGGAGCGCGAACAGGAACGCATGCGTCGCACCCGCGACAAGCTGCAAGAACGCGCCCTGGCACTCGAGGCACGCAACCGCGACCTCGCCGACCGCCAGGACTACGAAGTCGAGCTCGCGACGCTCGCCGAACGCGCCCGCATCGCGCGCGAGATCCACGATAACGTCGGGCACCAGCTCACGCGCGCCTCACTGCAGGCCGAAGCCCTACGCGTGGTCCACGCCGACGAGCCTGGCGTCGCCGCCGATTTCGCCGACGTTAAACGCACGGTTGACGAGGCGCTCCAGCTTGTGCGCACCAGCGTCCACGCGCTCAACGACAACGCCGTCGACCTTTCCGTGCAGCTCGAACGCATTGTCGAAGGCACACGCTCGGACGGCGGCCCGCAGATTGAGCTTGAAGTTATGGCCGAACATGCGCCCGCAAACGTCGCCAACTGCTTTGCAGCGGTCCTGCGCGAAGCGCTCTCCAATACCATGCGCCACGCTTGCGCCCAGACCGTCACCGTACGGTGCATGGAGCATCCGTCGTTTTACCAGCTCATTGTTACCGACGATGGCGTGGGTGAGGTCCAAGCAAGCGGCCGCGGCACCGCGGAGGGCATGGGGCTTACCTCCATGCGCGAGCGCATCGAGGCGCTTGGCGGCACCTTCACCGCCGGCCCGCGTGCCGGCGCCGGCGGCTGGCGTGTGTTTGCCACCGTTCCCAAACAGCAAGGAGATGAGGGCCGATGAGGCTCATCGTTGTCGACGACGACCGCTTGGTGGTCGATTCGCTCAAGATTATCTTGGGCGCCCAGCCGCAGATCGAAGTGGTGGGCACCGGTGCCAACGGCAACGATGCGGTGGCGCTCTACGCTGAGCACGCACCCGATATCGCGCTGCTCGACATCCAGATGCCGGGACGCGACGGCCTTTCGGCCGCGCGCGAGATCCTTGAGCACGACCCTGCGGCGCGCGTGGTGTTTCTGACGACATTCTTGGATGACGAGTACATTGTGTCGGCGCTCAAGCTGGGCGCCCGCGGCTACCTGATCAAGACCGATGTCGCTGCCATTCCGCCGGCGTTGGCGCAGGTCATGGACGGCAAACGCGTGCTCGAGGGCAAGGCGATCGAAGATATCAACTTTGATGGGGCGGACGTCGAGGCCGGCGCGACCCGCCGGCCCGCCGCCTTTGCCGGCCTGACCGACCGCGAGTTCGAAGTCGCCGAGCTCATCGCCCGCGGCCTCGACAACAAGGAGATCGCTGCCACCGCCTATATGGGCGAAGGCACCGTGCGCAACCACATCAGCTCAATCCTAGCCAAAATGGGGCTACGCAACCGCACCCAAATCGCCATCGCCTATCTACGAGGCTAGCCGCTGGCTGCCGCCAATTTGATGCCATTTCAAAACTATGCCGGTTTACTACGATGAACCGCATATCTCCGACCACGGCAAATTGCGCACTTACAAAACCGCAGGTAGAACACTTGCGATATTTGCAAAAATGCGGGTGTGGTCAGGAATCTCGGATTCATCGTAGTAAACCGGCATAGTTTTGTTCGGGCGGCCCTACACGAGTGCCCCCGCAAGCCTCGCGGGACCAAAATGATCCGTTTTCCTCCGCCCACGGGGATCGGCCGACGGCGCCTGCCACGAAATCGGCCCATCTACTACGTTTGACTCGATACCCCCGACCATAACCGCTTTTCATGAAAAACCGCAGGCGTTCTACCTGCGGTTTTCATTTCGCATTACTTGCTGTGGTCGAGGGCTGCCACCTAAACGTAGTAGATGGGCCCATTTCGTGGCAGACGGGTCACGTGGCAGCCCTCGCAAGGCCAAAATGATCCGTTTCCCTCTGCCCACGGGAGATCAAAGGCTGTTACGGATATGGCGCCATTTCAAAACTATGCCGGATTACGGGGCTAAAGTCGGGGCCCTCATCCATACCTTCATTTTTTGAAAAACGGCAAGCTATCTACCTGCACTGATAATTGTTCTCGGGGGAAGCGGGCACTGCGGGGCGCGGCAACGGCGCGCGATTTCCGCGTCGCAGCGCTACCCTGATGCTGAAT
>JAGZBF010000030.1:0-8188 GCA_018370025.1 Collinsella sp.
CATCGCCCCTTGCCGGATTCAGATTCGACAAGGGGCGACCATTGTGCAATCGCAAGAAGATGACGGGGCGGAATGTCAATCCTGGTCTAACAGAGCCTTAAATAATCATTGGGCGCCGAATGATTATTTAATCCCCGTCCCAGAAAAAACATTTGAGCGAATGTTTGGGCAAAAGTGGTCATAAGAGGCCCGTCCCAAATGGGCTGGTTTCAAAAGTATGGCGGATTACGGGGCTGGACCTGTATTACTTGACCATGGGAATAATCGCGAAATTAAAACCGCAGGTAGACGGCTTATCAAAAATCGAAAATTGCCGGTATGGATGGGGGTCTCCGAATCAGCCCCGTAATCCAGCATAGTTCTGAAATGGCACTAAAGTAGGCACAGGCTAAATACCGATTCCAAGGATAGTTGCGGTGGAATAGTTCCTGGATGCCGGGGTTTTGGCGGAAATCAGGAACTATTCCACCGCAATTGAGGAGGGGCGGGGTGGATGGCGGGGTAGCTAAAGGGCTCCATCCCAAATGAGCTACCTAGGCAGGGTCGATGTCCATGCTGGCTATGAGGTCGGTACCGGTGTCTAGGAGGTTGGGGAGGACTACGTTGCCCATGCGGATGGGGGCGTCGATGACCAGGCCGCGGATGAGGTCCATGGCTTGGGCGTGGAGTGCCAGCGGGATGGCTTCGGCCGTGCGCACGGGCAGCAGCGCTTCGTCGCCGCCGGATACGGCCACGGTGGTGGTAAGCACGCGCATGGGGCAGGTGAGCTCCTGATGCGCGAACGTATCGCCACGCGGGCAGTTGTTTCCTGTCACGGAGCGCACCTCTGCCACGGCGCCGTCCGCGTCACGCTCTACCTCCACGGTCAGGAGGCACTCGGATGGGCAGGTGGTGCAGTTGAACTGCAGCGTTTCGATCGCGTTTATGCTCATGGTCTTACGCCTCCTCAACGGGGTCGACAGACAGGACAATCTCGCTGACACCCAGGTCGAGTGCGCGCTGAATCACCTTTGCCGGTAGCGGGAAGCTCTCCATGACGCTCGGTTTAAACGGGCGGACCTTGCCTGCAAACAGTTCCTCGTCGCCTGCCAGAATACGTACGCGAGCGGCGTCGACGGGTCGGCGTACGCGGAAGTTGAGTTTAGTGAGCCCGACGGTCGTAATGTGGCCCGGCAGTGCGTAGCCCGCGATGCCGGCGGGGGAGACCGTGAGCTGGCAGCCGGCATCCGACACCCCCGCCGCACTGCCACGCAGCGCGTACGCCGCCGCAGCCGTACCGGCACGTTCGGACTCGGTCGTCACATTGTCTGCTAGGTCGTGTACGTGCAGCACGTTGCCGCAGGCAAATATGCCCGGCACGCCCGTCTGCAGGCTCTGATCCACCACGGCGCCACGCGTGCGCGGGTCAAGCTCAACGCCCGCGCCCACTGAAAGCTCGTTCTCGGGAATCAGGCCCACCGAAAGCAGTAGCGTGTCGCACGGAACAACGCGCTCGGTCTCCGGAATGGGTGCAAGACGTTCGTCGACTTGGCTCACTTCGACGGCCTCCACGCGATCGTGCCCGATCACGCGCGTAACGGTGGTCGACAGATGCAGCGGAATGCCAAAGTCGTCCAGGCAGTTCTTAACGTTGCGGCGCAGGCCGTTGGCGTACGGCATGAGTTCGTACACGCCCTCGACCGAAATCCCCTCGAGCGTGCAGCGGCGCGCCATGATCAGCCCGATGTCACCCGAGCCTAAAATGACGGCGCGCGAGCCAGGTTTGAGGTTTTCGATATTGATGTATCGCTGCGCCAAGCCTGCCGTAAACACGCCGGCGGGCCGGCTGCCGGGAATCTTGATCTCGCTGCGGGTGCGCTCACGGCAACCCATGGCAAGGACGACCGCGCGCCCGGTGAGTTGCAACATGCCGGTGGCGCTCATGAGCATGACGGTGTGGATCGCGGCGTTGCCTGCGTCCGCTGCGCCTGAACCCCCGTCAACCCCAATCACCATGCTGTCCAAGAACAGCGCAATGTCGGCTTCGCGCACCTGGTCGATAAAGCGCTGCGCGTATTCGGGGCCGGTGAGTTCCTGCTTAAAGTGCGAAAGGCCAAAACCGGGGTGGATGCACTGGCGGAGGATGCCGCCCATGTGCCGCTCGCGCTCCACAATGGCCACCCGCGCGCCGGCCTTGTGAGCGGCAAGCGCGGCTGCCATACCGGCAGGTCCGCCGCCGATAACGACCACGTCGAAGGCCTGCGTCGGCACGGCGCCCGCGGCAGCAATCTCGGCGTCGCGTTCAGCGTCCATCTCGATATCCGTCGCCATCCTAGCGCACCCCCTTCAAAGGTCCCTCGACCAGCCAAGAACCGGCATCCTCCAGCAATACCTCGCTGGGCTCGCAGTCCAGCTCGCGCGCCATAATCGCCACCACGCGG
The DNA here is from genome assembly GCA_018370025.1 of Collinsella sp. Lineage (GTDB taxonomy): Bacteria > Actinomycetota > Coriobacteriia > Coriobacteriales > Coriobacteriaceae > Collinsella. Next base: position 2,421 of record JAGZBF010000030.1, read on the forward strand.
CTCTGGCAAAAACCGCTCTGGCATCGACCCATACCCGCACGGCAGCGGCGTTTGACGCCCTCGACCGAAACTGCGCCTGGGTGGCGTCGAATGGCGGCGACAATCTCGGCCTCGGGCACCGTCTCGCAGCGGCAGACGATTTGTCCCCACGCGGGGTCGGACTCGATCAGCTCCTCCTTGCGCGCAAGCGGCGCACGGTCAAAGTCGTCCGGTGCGCGGCGAATCGGATTCCAGTCGGCCCGTTCGCGCAGCTCCACACCAGTCTCGCGCATCACCTGCTCCGTGTGCTCGGCAATGGCCGGTGCACTCGCCACGCCCGGCGACTGAATGCCTACCGCTTGGAACAGCCCCGGCACTACGGTCGACTGCCCTATAAAGAAGTCGTTCGTCCCCTTAATGACCGGACGCTCGCCGGCAAATGCGCGCACCACGCGGCGCGTGTCCAGATCGGGCACCAGCTTGCGCGCGCCGGTTAGCAGTGCGTTCACATCGCCCGCGTAGGTCTGCGTGTCGCCCGGCTCGCGAATGGCGGCCGTCGCGGTGATCACTGTGTTTCCGTGCACGGTGCCCGTGACGATGACGCCCTTCGACACCGGCGTCGGCACGGGGTAGAGCGGCATGAGTGTGCGCGGCTCCTTGTCCAGCACCACGATGTTGCCCTGGCGCCAGACCATCTGGAACTCCTCGGCGCCCGCCATATGCGAGATGTCTGCGGCGCCGTTGCCCGCGGCGTTAATGAGGTAGCGGCAGCGCACATCGCCGGCGGGCGTCGTCAGCGTAAAGCGCACGGCCTCAGCGCCTTGGTTGGCAACCTCAATCGACTCCACCGGCGTGGATCGCATAAACGTCACCCCGTTGGCGACAGCGTTTTCCAGCGCGGCGATGGCAACCTCAAATGGGTCGACAAAACCGGTCGAGGGGCACCACAGCGCGCATGTTGCCTCGGCGCTCGCGCGCGGCTCCAACTCGTGGATGCGCTCGGGCCCGATGATCGACAGCTCGGGCACGCCGTTCGCCAAGCCGTTGCGCCGCAGCTGCTCCAGATGCGCGCGGTCCTGGTCGTTAAAGCCCAGCACCATCGACCCGGTGCGGCGGAACAAAAAGCCCAGCTCCTGCGCCCACGTACCGTAGAGTTCGCATCCGCGGGCGTTGACCTGCGCCTTTACCGTGCCCGGCGTCGGATCGTAGCCTGCGTGCACCAGGCCTCCGTTGGCCTTCGATGCGCCCAGCGCAATATCGTTTGCCGCCTCGACCACGCAAATGGATAGGTCATAGCGCGCGAGCTGCCGCGCGATGGTGCACCCGGTAATGCCCGCACCCACAATCGCGATATCAAACGTTTCTGTCACGGTGCCTCCCAGACGAGTTGACAGGCCGTCAATAAAACTATCCTACGGTCTACGTGCCCCCAGCACGACGGCAATGCGGCGAACAGTCCCGCAACTGCCGCCAACGGCAGGCGAGGGGAGACCCGGCAACGTCGACAACCTCGTCTGCCGTCCCTCGTGTCGGAGATTTGTCTCGATCTGTAACATCTGGGGCTGGTTTTGCAGAGTAGCTGTTACAGATTGAGACATTCGGTCTGGACGTTTTCCTTTGTCTCAATCTGTAACAGTTAGCTGATGATTTGGGTCGTAGATGTTACAGATTGAGATTGAAGTCGGGGAGAGATTCCTCAGTCTAAATCTGTAACATCTGGACCTGTTTAAGCTGAGTAACTGTTACAGATTGAGACATTGGGTCTGGAAGTTTCCGTTTGTCTCGATCTGTAACATCTAGACCCGGATTCCGCTCCCACCTGTTACAGATTGAGATGTTTGTGTCCGCGCCAGCCCCGCCCCTAGCCGTGGTCCCATATAAACAAACCCCGTGGTAAACTTGACCGGACTGTTAATATTCCGAAAGGTACCCGTAATGTCCAAGTACATCTCCGAGCTCATGTCGCCGCAGCTCATGGGCGTCGTCTATGCCTTTGTTGGCTTTATCATCGCCCTGTACGTGCTGTCGGTCGTCTATGTGTTCATCGACGCTCGCCGCCGCGGCGCCAGCGCCTACGTGGCATGGGGCATCATCGCCCTCATCCCGTTTGTAGGCCTCATCGCCTACCTGGTCCTGCGCCCGCACTCCTACGCGTCCGACCGCGAGGAGCAGGAGCTGGACATGGCCCTGCGCGAGCGCCAGCTTGCCCAGTACGGCACCTGCCCGCAGTGCGGCGCGCCCATCGAGAAGGACTTCGTCGTCTGCCCGGTGTGCGATACTCAGGTTCGCAACGTTTGCCCCAGCTGCCATCGCCCGCTCGACGCGCACTGGAAGGTCTGCCCCTACTGCCGAACTCGCATCCAGTAACGCATCCATCGCCAGGCCGGCCGCAAACCACGGGCCCTGCGCGTCACGCGTAAGCTGCACGCGCGCTCCACACCCCGCCCCACGCGATGAAGCATGCGTAGAAAATCGCCCGCCGCGCCATTAAGGTGCGGCGGGCGCTTGTATACCAAGGCAACCTGCCTATAATGATGCAAGTCAAAAACGCCGAGCGCATCGCACGCACTTGCATCAGGCATCCGAGAGGAGAAAACATACCCATGAAGGCACTCTACAATGACGGTTCGGTGGCCGAGCTCCCGCAGGACGAGGTCACGCACGTCATCCGCCACTCTGCCGCGCACATCATGGCGCAGGCCATCAAGCGCCTGTACCCCGAGGCCGACTTTGCCTACGGTCCCGCGACCGACAACGGCTTCTACTACGACGTCGACCTGCCCGAGGGCGTCAAGATCAGCGAGGACGACTTCCCCGCGATCGAGGCCGAGATGAAAAAGATCGTCAAGGAGAACCTCAAGTTTTCCGTGTACGAGAAGCCCCGCGCCGAGGCCATCGCCCTTATGGAGGAGCGCGGCGAGAAGTACAAGGTCGAGCACATCGGCGAACTGGACGACGACGCCCGCATCACCTTCTACCAGCAGGGCGACTACATCGACATGTGCGTCGGCCCTCACATCTGCTACACCAAGGCGCTCAAGGCCTTTAAGCTCACCGGCGTCTCGGGCGCCTACTGGAAGGGCGACAAGGACAACAAGATGCTCACTCGCATCAACGGCGTCGCCTTTGCCACCAAGGAAGAGCTCGACGAGCACATGCACATGCTGGAGGAGGCCAAGAAGCGCGACCACCGCAAGATCGGCCGCGAGATGGACCTCTTTATGATGCGCGACGAGGCCCCCGGCTTCCCGTTCTTCCTGCCCAACGGCATGATCCTTAAGAACACGCTGCTGGACTACTGGCGCGAGATCCACCACAAGGCCGGCTACGTGGAGATCTCCACGCCGCTCATCATGAACAAGCAGCTGTGGAAGACCTCGGGCCACTGGGACCACTACAAGGACAACATGTACTCCACCGTCATCGACGACGAAGAGTACTGCATTAAGCCTATGAACTGCCCGGGCGGCGTTCTGGTGTACGCCTCCAAGCCGCACTCCTATCGCGAGCTGCCCATTCGCGCCGGCGAGATTGGCCTGGTGCACCGCCACGAGCTGCGCGGTGCCCTGCACGGCCTGTTCCGCGTGCGCTGCTTTAACCAGGACGACGCGCACCTGTTTGTGCGTCCCGACCAGCTGACCGACGAGATCGTGGGCGTGGTCAACCTCATCGACTCCGTGTACCAAAAGTTTGGCTTTAAGTACCACGTCGAGCTTTCCACCCGCCCCGAGGACTCCATGGGCTCCGACGAGGACTGGGCGCGCGCCGAGGAGGGCTTGCGCACCGCTCTGGAGCAGCTGCACATGGACTACGAGGTCAATGAGGGCGATGGCGCCTTCTACGGCCCCAAGATCGACTTCCACCTGGAGGACTCGCTCGGTCGTACCTGGCAGTGCGGTACCGTCCAGCTCGACTTCCAGATGCCGCTCAACTTTGATCTGGAGTACGTGGACGCCGACGGCACCAAGAAGCGCCCCATCATGCTGCATCGCGTGTGCTTTGGCTCCATCGAGCGCTTTATTGGTATTCTGATCGAGCACTTTGCGGGCAAGTTCCCCACCTGGCTGGCTCCCGTTCAGGTTAAGGCGCTTCCCGTCTCGGAGAAGAGCCGCGACTACGCCCACAAGGTGTGCGCCAAGCTGGAGGAGGCCGGCATTCGTGTGGTCTGCGACGACCGCGACGAGAAGATCGGCTACAAGATCCGCGAGGCCCGCTCCATTGACCGCGTGCCCTATATGCTCATCCTGGGCGAGAAGGAGGTCGAGGCCGGCAACATCTCCGTCCGCGATCGCTCCAACGAGACCGTTCAGATGAGCGTTGACGAGTTTGTTGCCAAGGTGACCCAGGAGATCAAGACTCGCGCTTAAGGCAAACTACACAACAATTAACAAAGGCGACCGTCCATAAAGGGCGGTCGCCTTTTTTCTTACCAAAATAAGAAAAGCCGCTGGTTGAGCGGCTTTTTTTGTTGCACAAAAAGGTACAGGTTTTTGTAGAGGGGTATGGAGATGTACCTACTAGCAGTACATTTTGCGTAATCTGGGCAAACGCTGTTTTATTGCTCGTATAATGTCATCAGTCGAAATATACAAAAACCTGTACTTTTGCGACTGCGCCTAGCTGCGAGCGAGAAGCCTGTTCTAAACGCCCCTGCATTTGCGTGCATCGCAAAGCCAAAAGAGGGGGCGAGAACATGGAACAGACGGCACGGCGCCAAGAGCAGCTGCCAGGCGCATTTAACGGCGCCACCACCAACAGCCAGCATGGCCGCGTCCGCTGGTATCTGGTTCACACCCCCCAGGGAAAAGAGCGCGAGACCTGCGAAAAGGTCCGCTGCATTATCCCGCACGAGCTGATGCAGGACGCTTTTGTGATGCAAAAGGAGTTCTGGTTTAAGCGGGACGGCGCCTGGTCGCTCCAAACCAAACCCATGTACAAGGAATATTTCTTCGTCGCCACGCACGATGCTGCCGCGCTCGATAGGGCTTTGGCTCAGTTGAGCTTTGGCTGTCGCATCGCCGGCAGTAGGGAGCGGGCGTATATGCCCATGCCGGACGATGCGCAGGACTGGTACCGCAGCGTGCTGGATGACGACGGCGTGGTGCGCAACAGCGTAGCGCGCATAGAAGACGGCGTACTGCACATAGAACAGGGTCCCTTGGTGGGGCAAGAGGCCCGTGTTAAAAAGATCGACCGTCATAAGCGCTGGTGCCTGGTAGACGTGGGCGAGGGTGACTCCACATTTAGGGAGCTGCTACCGCTCGACGTTCCCAGCAAAACGTAAGGGAGACGTCGCACTGGCAATTCGTTCGCATTTTTGAATTTAACGATTGGGAGATCCGTGGGTAACGGGGACGTAGGTTTGACTGTGGCTGCTAAAGAAGTAACAATGAGCTGTGCGCCTGCGGGGGCGGCACTGATTGCCCAGGCCATGGACCGGCGCGAGGGCGCCGGCCGCTACAAGGCCATGCAGTCCATCATGGACTGGGATCGTTCGCGTCTGGCCTATCGGGCCGTTAAGCGCGCCTTTGACATCGTGCCGCCGCTATCCGCCTTGAGAGCGAGGGCAACCCCTTCTACAGCCAGATCCGCGTGGGCCAGACCCGCCCCGACGGCAGCCTGTCCACCTTCCGCATGTGGAAGTTCCGCTCCATGTACAAGAACGCCGACGAGCGCCTGGCAGATCTCAAGGAGCAGAACGAGATCGCCGGCGCCATGTTCAAGATGAGGGAGGACCCCCGTGTCACCAGGATCGGAAAATTCATCCGCAAGCACTCCATCGACGAGTT
>JAGZBF010000031.1:0-7916 GCA_018370025.1 Collinsella sp.
ATTCAGCATCAGGGTAGCGCTGCGACGCGGAAATCGCGCGCCGTTGCCGCGCCCCGCAGTGCCCGCTTCCCCCGAGAACAATTATCAGTGCAGGTAGATGCCTTGCACTTTTTGCGAAAAGCCGGCGTGGTTGGAATTTCTCATTTCATCGTAGTAAACCGGCATAGTTTCGTATTTCCAGCAGTTCCAAATTCGTCAATACGTCGGCGTTTGCAAAAAGCCCGACCTCCGTGGGAGATCGGGCTTTCAAGGCTTAGTTAAACCAAGTCTGTACGGTCAAATGACTCGCAGATTACATCTGCTCGGGCGCGGAAACGCCAACAAGGGTGAGCACCAGGGCGAGCGTCACGCGGACGGCGTCGCAAGCGGCCAGACGGGCACGCGAAAGCTCGGGGTCGACGGGACGGCCCTCGCTCGGCAGAACCTGGCAGGCAGCGTAGAAGCTGTGGAAGTCGCCGGCGAGTTCCTCAGCAAAGTGCGTCAGACGGAACGGGGCGCGGTCGCGAGCGCAGCTGGCGATGAGGTCGGTGAGCTCGTTGAGCTTACGCGAAAGGGCGAGCTCGGTCGGGTCGGTCAGCAGCGAGTAATCGACGTTCTCACCGATGGCCTTGGCGGCGACGGCCTTCATGCCCATCTCGTCAGCCTGCTCGGGCGTAACGTCAGCGGCACGGCGCAGGATGGAGCACACACGGGCGTGAGCGTACTGCACGTAGTACACCGGGTTGGAGTTGTCGCGTTTCTTAACGGCCTCAATATCGAAGTCGACCATCTGGTTGGAGCTCTTGGAGATGAGCGTGTAGCGAGCGGCATCGGAGCCGACCTCGTCGACGAGCTCCTGCAGGGTCACCATGGTGCCCTTGCGCTTGGACATACGGACGGGCTTGCCGTTGCGCAGCAGGTTGACGAGCTGGCCCAGCAGAACCTCGAACTTGCCGGGATAGCCAAGAGCGTCGCAGACGCAGCGGACGCGCTCGATGTAGCCGTGGTGGTCGGCGCCCCAGATGTCGATGACGTGGTCGACGCGCTGGAACTTATCCCAGTGATAGGCAACGTCGGAGGCGAAGTAGGTGTACTCGCCGTCGGACTTGATCAGGACGCGGTCCTTGTCATCGCCCAGGTCGGTGGAGCGGAACCACAGGGCGCCGTCCTTGGTGTAGAGGTAGCCCATCTTGTCGAGCTTCTCAAAAGCGCGGTCGACGGCGGAGGTGCCGGCGGTCTCGCCCTCGGTGTCCTTCACATACAGCGAGCGCTCGGAGAACCAACGATCGAAGTCGCAGTTAACGGCATGGCAAAGGTCGCGCATGTTGTCGACCATCTTTACATAGCCGCGCTCGCGGAAGCCCTCCATGCGCTCCTGCGGATCGGCGTTGACCCACTTATCGCCGTCGGTGCGCCAGAACTCGGCGGCCTCGTCGATGATGTAGTCGCCGCCGTAGGAGTCCTTGCCCAGGGTCTCGGCAAAGTTATCCTGGTACGGATGGGTCTCGGGATGCTCGTCGTTCTCGTCGGCAACGAAAGCGTCGCGGTCGGCGATCAGCAGCTTGTGAGCCTCGTCGATATCCACGCCCTGCTTGGCGATGATGTCGGCAAGCTGCATATAGCGCGTGCTGATGGAGTTGCCGAAGGTGTTCATCTGAGAGCCGTGGTCGTTGATGTAGAACTCACGCTGGATGTCGTAACCGGCGTGGTCCATAACACGGCAGAGCGAGTCGCCCAGCGCGGCCCAGCGGCCGTGGCCGATGTGCATGGGGCCGACGGGGTTGGCGGAAACGAACTCGACCTGGGTCTTCAGGCCACCACCGACGTTGGACTTAGCGAAGTCCATACCCTTCTCGCGAGCCTCGCCAAAGATGGCATTCTTGACGGCAACGGAGAGGTAGAAGTTGATGAAGCCGGGGCCTGCGATCTCGACCTTCTCGATCGCGGGGTCCTCGGGCATATGGGCAACGATGGCCTCGGCGATCTTGCGCGGGGCGCAGTGGGCCAGCTTGGCGGACTTCAGGGCCATGGTAGAGGTCCACTCGCCATGAGAAGTGTCAGCCGGTCGCTCGATAGCGCAATCGTCAAGTTCAAATGCGGAAAGGTCGCCGGCCTCCTGGGCCGCAGCAAGCGCAGCGCGTACCAGCTCTTCAATCTTCTCGGGCATAGATCCTCCTTGTGTTAAAGCCCCCGAGCTCTTGGTCACTCGTAGGGCAAAAGCCAGAGTTTGTAGCACTCTATCACAAGCGACGGGCACTGTCGCAGGGTAAAGCCAATCGATATTGCATATGCACAAAATTGACTACAGCTTGTATGGAGTCACTCAAAGATGCCGGTCTGCCTGCAGATTATGCAGGCGTTGAAAATGCATAAAGGTGTGAATGAGCTGCGTCTGTTATCGAATACTCTTACCTATCAGAGTTGTGTGCTTTTCCTGCATAAAGTAAGGGTTTGCGCACGTCAGCGTGTTATTCTAGACATACGTAAATTCGTATAAGTTGGAGGTAGCATGTTCTCAATCGGTCAACACGTCATTCATCCGGGCCAGGGAGTCTGCACCGTCGTCGGTTTTAGGGACGACACACCGCAGCCCATGCTGCTGCTCGAGACCAAGCAGGGACATGCGCAGACGATCCTCATGTACCCCGTGGCGCAGGCCGACCGTTTGCACGCCGCCATCTCGCAGCAAGATGCCGAGCACCTGCTGAGCCACTATGACGAGCTGGAGTGCGACACCTTTACCGAGCGCAACAGCTCGCTTGAGGAGACGCACTTTAAGCAGCAGCTCAAGCTGGGCGCGCCCGAGACGGTCCGCGTGGCAAAGACCATGATGTACCGCATTCGCCAGGCCGAGGAAGCTGATAAAAAGCCCAGCTCCTACTACATGCGCGTACTCAAGGAAGCCAAGCGCCGCTCCATCGAGGAGTTCGCCGTGGCCTTGGGCGTCACCGAGGAGGCCGCCGAAGCCCGCCTAGCCCAAGCCGCCCTCAACTAACCCAACCGCGCCAAAACCACCACAAAGGGGACAGACACCTTTGTGGTGGTTTTCTTGTTCTAGTAGTATTCATTCTTATCGATACCCACGAGCACAAGGAGTCTCCTATGGCAGAGCCGCTTACCGCCGGAATCACCCGCGACCGCGCGTTCGAACTGCTCAACGAGCACAACAAGGACCCGTTCCATATCACCCATGGCGAGACGGTCGAGGGCACTATGCGCTACTTTGCGCGCGAGTTCGACCCCGAGAACGAGGAGTTTTGGGGCATCGTCGGTCTGCTGCACGACCTGGATTGGGAGGAGCATGAGGACGACCCCATGAACCACACCATCTATGCTGCCGAGATTCTTAAGGGCGAAGGTGCGTCTCCAGAGCTCATTCGCGCCATCCAGACGCACACGTCCGACTTCAACACCTCGCTGCCCAAGCCCGAGCTGCAGATGGAAAAGATCCTGTTTGCCTGCGATGAGCTCACCGGCCTGATCGGCGCTGCAGTCATCATGCGCCCGAGCAAGAGCGTTATGGACTTTACGACCAAGTCGCTCAAGAAGAAGTTCAAGGACAAGTGCTTTGCCGCCGGCTGCTCGCGCGACGTGATTTCGCAGGGCGCCGAGATGTTGGGCTGGGAGCTCCCCGAGCTCTTTGACCGCACCATCGCGGCCATGCAGTCCTTCGCCCCCGACCGCGATACCTTCTAGGCCTAACCGCCCACGCCACCTAAAACCACCACGAAGGGGACAGGCATCTTTGTGGTGGTTTTCGTTTACGAGGGGTTTAGGGGCGGACCTGGCCGGTGCCGCGGAGCTTGTATTTGTAGGTGGTGAGGGCCTCGGCGGCAAAGGGGCCACGGGCGTGGAGTTTTTGGGTCGAGATGCCGATCTCGGCGCCCAGGCCAAACTCGCCGCCGTCGGTGAAGCGCGTGCTGGCGTTGGCGTACACGGCCGAGGCATCGACCGCATCCAGGAAGCGCTCGCAAGCATCCGTGTCCTCGGCAACGATGGCCTCGGAGTGCATCGTGCCGTAGCGGTTGATGTGTGCGATGGCCTCGTCCTCGCTCGCCACGACCTTCACGCTCATCTCGAGCGCCAGATACTCGCGACCCCAGTCCTCCTCAGTCGCGGCAACGTAGTCATCACCCTCGGCAAGCCCGGCATCGGCGCATGCGGCGCAGGTTGCCTCGTCGCCGTGAATGAGCACGCTGTGGTCATGCAGCACGGTCACGACCGCGGGCAAAAACGCATCGGCCACAGCACGGTCGACCAGCAGCGACTCGGCGGCATTGCACACGCCTACGCGCTGGGTCTTGGCATTAACGATAATGTTGAGCGCCTTATCAAAGTCGGCGGATTCATGCACGTAGATGTGGCAGTTGCCCGTGCCCGTCTCGATCACCGGCACAAGCGACTCGCGCACGCAGCGCTGGATCAGGCCTGCACCTCCGCGCGGAATGAGTACGTCGACAATACCGCGGAGCTTCATGAGCTCGCCGGTGGCCTCGCGGTCGGTGGACTCGATCATCGACACGGCCTCGCGCGGGAAGCCCTTGGCCTCGAGCGCATCGGCCAGCAGCTCGGCGATCATGGCACACGAGTGATAGGCCAGCGAGCCGCCGCGTAGAATGCAGGCGTTGCCGGTACGGATGCAGATGCCTGCGGCGTCGGCCGTCACGTTGGGGCGCGCCTCGTAGACCATGGCGACCAGGCCCAACGGCACGCTCACGCGGGTCAGGTCCACACCGCTCGCAAGCACGCGGTGGTCGAGCACGCGGCCGACGGGATCGGGCAGCTCGGCGAGCTTTTCCAGGCCGGCGGCCATGCCCTCGACGCGCTCAGGCGTCAGCAGCAGACGGTCGAGCAGACCGGCCGAAGTGCCCGCATCGCGTGCGGCGGACATATCGAGCTCGTTAGCGGCGACGATGGAGTCAACACCGTTGCGCAGTGCTGCGGCCATGGCGCGCACGGCCTCCTGACGCTGCTCATCGCTCGCCGTGGCAAGCGAGGCCGACGCTGCCTTGGCGGCAACGGCAAGATCGTGGACATACGTGGCTATATCGACCGACATGGGCGGCCCTTTCTCCTAGAAGTTTGCAACCATGGTAGCCGATTTGCGCATGGCCTCGCCCGCGGCGGTAGAATTGGTCAACCCGAAACACCGCAACGAACGGAAGACTCACATGGCCCTCATCACTTCGTACCACGTCCCCGGCCTTTATGTCGAGGACCACAGCATCGACGTCCCCCTTGACTGGCGCGGCCTGGAGCCGATGCTCCTGGCCGTCGGCAGCACCATGCGCCGCGGCGCTATGCCGGCACCAATCGCCGGCGCGCCCGAGAGCATCAAGCTCTTCTACCGCGTGGTTTGCGCGCCTGACCGCATCAACGACGATCTGCCGCTGCTCCTGTTTTTGCAGGGCGGCCCCGGCGGCGAGAGCCCGCGTCCGCTGTCGCCTACAAGCGACGGCTGGATCGAGGAGGCCGTCAAGCACTTCCGCGTGGTCCTTCCCGACCAGCGCGGCACCGGACGCAGTAGCTGCGTGGACGGACGCACGATCAAGGCACTGGGCGATCGCGCAACGGCCGCCGGCGCCGATACAGCACGCTCGCAGGCCGACTTCCTCAAGCGCCACCTCGCCAGCTCCATCGTGCGCGATTTTGAGTACCTGCGTCTGGTGGGCTTTGGCGGCAAGCCCTGGGTCACGCTCGGCCAGAGCTACGGCGGCTTTTTGACGTTGAGTTATCTGTCGCTCTTCCCCGAGGGCGTGGCGGCGAGCTTTACCTGCGGCGGCATCCCCCACGTGCCGGCGAGCGCCAGCGAGGTCTACGCGCACACCTTCCCGCGCATGGCCGCCAAGACGCAGCAGTATTACGACCGCTACCCCGCCGACGTCGAGCGCGTGGCAGCCCTGGCCGATGCGCTCGAGGCACAGAAGCCCGTGCTGCCCGACGGCTCGCCGATGACGGTCGAGCGCCTACAGCTCATGGGCAGCGACTTTGGCATGAAGCCGAGCTTTGAGCGCATGCATTGGACTATCGATCACGCTTTTGTTACTGACGACGGTACGCTGAGCTGCGGCTCCTCGGTATCCGACAGCTTTTTGATGCGCGCCTTCGAGCGCACCAACACACGCACGAACCCGCTGTACTGGACACTGCAGGAGTTTATCTACGCCGACGGCGACACCATGCCCATTCGCTGGGCCGCAGCAGAGGAGAAGGCCCATCGTGCCGAGTTCGACACACTCGCGCGCCCGCTCATGTTTACCGGCGAGGCCATGTTCCCGTGGATGTTCGAGCAGATGCCCGAGCTCAAGCCCTTCAAGCCCGCCATGGACCTGCTGATGGAAGACACCAGCTGGGACAAGATCTACGACCCGCAGCGACTGGCGTGCAACGAGGTGCCCCTGCAGGCCGCGGTGTATTTCGACGACATGTACGTGGATTCGGGCCTGCAGCTTGATACGCTCAGCCGCGTGGGCAACTCGCATGCCTGGGTGACCAACGAGTTCGAGCACGACGGCCTGCACGGCAGCGTGGTATTCAAGCACCTCTTCGACGAGGCCCTCAACCGCGGAGACCTGCGCCGAATCTTCTAGCAAAGGAGTGTCCCCACCTGCCGGCACAAAAGAAACGTCCCCAGGTGCCGGCACGAGAAAGACAGCGCTGCGGGAAACGATCCGCAGCGCTGTCTTTCTTTATGCAAATACGATCAAGTTATCCCTGTGTATCGCCGGCTTCTCGGCCAGGTTAGCGAGCAGGCGGTTGCTGGCGATCTGGTCCTGGCGGCGACCGGCAGCAAGTTCCAGCACGTCCGAATCGGCCTCGGCGATACCGCGGGCGACAACCATACCGCTCGGGTCGCACACGTCGAGCACATCGCCCTCGGCAAACTGGCCATCGACCTCGCGAATACCCACCGCAAGCAGGGAAGAGCCACGGCTGACCAGCGCCTTCGCAGCACCATCATCGACCGTCACCGAGCCATGCGCCTTGTCGCCCAGTGCGATCCACAGCTTGCGGGGTGCGATGTCCAGACGCTCCGCCGGCGGATCGAACAGCGTGCCCACGCTCTCGCCGCGGGCGAGGCGCACGAGCGCATCGGGCTCCTCGCCCGAGCAAATCACGCTCTGAATGCCCGCCGTCATCAGGATGCGGCTCGCGCGAATCTTGGTAATCATGCCGCCCGTGCCCACCGATGTGGAAGAATCGCCCGCCGAGGCAATAATCTTGGCATCGATCTTATGCACGACAGGAACAAACTCGGCCGTGGGGTCCTCATGCGGATTGGCAGTATAGAGGCCATCGATGTCCGAGAGCGTCACGCACAGATCGGCAGAAACCAGGCAGCTCACAAGCGCCGCCAGTGTGTCGTTGTCGCCGAACTTGATCTCATCGACGGTAACGGTATCGTTCTCGTTGACGACCGGCACCACGCCAAGCTTCACCAGGCGCAGCAGGGCGTCGCGCGCGTGCAGGTAGGACGTACGGCGCGCCGTGTCGTGACGCGTGAGCAGCACGAGCGAGGTGAGCAGGTCGCGCGCATGAAACTCCTCGTCGTAGGCCGACGAGATAATGCACTGGCCGGCCGAAGCGCAGGCCTGCAGGCTCGGCAGGTCGCCGACCGGCTTACGGTCGAAGCCCAGCACGGGATAGCCACAGGCGATAGCGCCCGAGCTCACCACGACCAGACGCCAGCCAAGCTTGCGCAGCGCTGCGGCCTGATCGGCAAGCCCGCCGATAAAGGCGCGGTTGACCTTGCCGTCGGCGCCCACCACCGTGGACGAACCGATCTTTACCACCATCGTTTTATAAGAAGTCGTCATACGTCAAACCAATCGACTGTTCAGACACTATGACCCAATCCGAGGGCACTAAAAAGATAGGAGCCCCCGCTCGTGACCGCGGGTCGGGGCTGCGACAATGATGTTGAAGTGCCATAGGCG
>JAGZBF010000032.1:0-7835 GCA_018370025.1 Collinsella sp.
GAAAAACCGAGGCCCCTGCAGCTTTCCAGGCACAGGCTCCTTCGGCGATTGGGCTTTAAGGTGTATGTGCTGGATGACGAGGGGCAGATTGGAGGGATCATTGATGAAATACAGTCCTCATGAGTATCAGAGATATGCCACGGAGTATATCGAGACACACCCTGTTGCGGCGGTGCTTTTGTCGATGGGGCTTGGCAAGACAAGCATTACCCTGACCGCTTTGAACGACCTGCTGTTTGATAGCTTTGAGATCCACAATGCCATCGTGATCGCACCCCTGCGTGTGGCACGGGATACCTGGCCGGCAGAGATTGAGAAATGGGATCACCTGGGCAGCCTGATCTATTCCGTGGCTGTGGGAACAGAGGCGGAGCGGCTGGCGGCGCTGAGACGGCAGGCAGATATTTACATCATCAACCGGGAGAACGTGCAGTGGCTGGTGGAGGCAAGCGGCATCCCCTTTGATTACGATATGGTGGTGGTTGATGAGTTATCCTCTTTCAAGAATCACCAGTCCAAGCGGTTCCGTGCCATGATGAAGGTGCGGCCGAAGGTGGGACGGATCGTGGGACTGACCGGGACGCCCAGCAGCAACGGACTGATGGACCTGTGGGCTGAGTTCAAGCTGCTGGACATGGGGCAGCGGCTTGGGAGGTTTATTGGGCAGTACCGCACCCGGTTCTTCCTGCCGGACAAGCGCAATGGGCAGGTGGTGTTTTCCTACAAGCCCCTTCCAGGGGCGGAGGAACAGATCTACCGGCTGATCTCCGACATCACGATCTCCATGAAATCCACAGATTACCTGCAGATGCCACAGTTCGTTTCCTCCGGCTATGAGGTGTATCTCTCTGAGGAGGAAACGCAACGCTATGTTTCCTTCAAGCGGGATCTTCTGCTGCAGCTCCCGGACGGGGAAATCACCGCCGCCAATGCCGCAGCCCTCTCCGGGAAGCTCTCCCAGATGGCGAACGGTGCAGTATACACGGATGATGGAGAGACCATCGCCATTCATGACCGGAAACTGGATGCCCTGGAGGACATCATCGAGAGTATGGGAGGGAAACCGCTCCTGGTAGCTTACTGGTTCCGGCACGACCTGGAACGGATCACGGAACGGCTCCATAAGCTGAAGATCCCGTTTTCCAGGCTGGATTCTTCGGAAAGCATCCGTAGATGGAATGCAGGGGAACTTCCAGTGGCACTGATTCACCCGGCATCGGCGGGACACGGGCTGAACCTTCAAAGCGGGGGTTCCACCCTTGTGTGGTTTGGACTGACCTGGTCCCTGGAACTTTACCAGCAGACCAATGCCCGCCTCTGGCGGCAGGGGCAGCAGTCCGATACCGTGGTGGTGCAGCATATCATCACGAAAGGTACGATTGACGAGCGGATCATGAAAGCCCTGTCGGAAAAGGACACCACACAGGCTGCGTTGATCGAAGCCGTAAAAGCTGATTTGAAAATCTGAGCCAAGTCATGAAAACAAGAGCCAATCAAAGACAATCTGTGAAAATCCGGGGGAAATAAAAAATCTTTGATTGGAGGTGCCGGGTATGAGCATTATCTGGAAGTATCTTGATAAACGGTCGGCTGCTGTGGACGCCTTGAAGGATTACGGCAGCATGAAATTTATTATTGGCCACACGGATGACGAAATCAAAAGCGCCTATGAGAAGATGGAAGGCGTAAGCAGCCCGCAGCTTGACGGTATGCCCCACAGCTATAATCCGCAGGCTTCAGAGGAGAGGATCGTCAAGGGTATTGAGGAGATTGATGTTTTGAAGGAGCGATACCGGCAGGCGGTGGAATACATGGCGTGGTTCGTCCCAGCCTGGGAAGAACTGACGGAGGATGAACGGTATGTGCTGGAAGCGTTCTATGGTGAGGACAACCAGTACGGAAGTAATGCCGCTGACGATGTGGCGGACTATTTCCAGATTGAACGGGCTTCCGCATACCGCAGAAAGAACCGGGCGCTGGAGCGTTTGACCACCCTCCTGTTTGGAAAAGCCTGATGTCCACTTTGTGAGATGAAGTTCCCAATTGGACATGGTACGATAGTAACATCGAAAACTGCATAAAGACAGCCAGCCTCATGGGAGAAATCCTGTGGGGCTTTCTTTATGGCTGGAGGAGGTGAGCCGATGCCAAGGAAACCAAAGCGGCCGTGTTCTTACCCCGGCTGTCCCAAGCTGACGGATGGCAGGTTCTGTGAGGAACATCAGAAGCTGGAGAATCAACGGTACGAAAAGTACGACCGGGACCCGGCAGTCAAGCGCAGGTACGGACGGGCATGGAAACGCATCCGCGACCGGTACATGAATGCACATCCACTTTGTGAGCGGTGCCAACGGGAAGGCAGGCTCGTAAAAGCGGAGCAGGTGCATCACATCAAGCCTCTGGCAGAGGGCGGTGATCACAGCGAAAATAATCTAATGTCCTTATGTTCTTCTTGTCATGCGAAGATTCATGCAGAACGTGGGGATCGCTGGCACAATCACTAAAGACCCAGGGGCGGTCAAAATCTCTACGGCTCTGCCCCGTGGGAACGGGCGCGGGGTCTTGCGTGCGAAAAAGGCGAAATCAAAAGGGTAATTAAGGGCGGCCGGCTACGGCTGCTTATTTTTTCGAGGAAAGGGGTGAGAAAATGCCGACAAAATCCAATAACACAGGCGGGCGCGGCGGTGCGAGACCCGGTGCGGGAAGGAAGAAATCCGCTGTCAGGGAGAAAGCCGAAAACGGCAATCCGGGCGGACGCAGACTGGAAGTGCTGGACATTCCCGAAGTCGAGGGTGTCGATATGCCAAAGCCCCATGAATTCCTCTCTGCCGAGCAGCGTGACGGAAGCACGCTCCAGGCGGAAGAAATATACACGGAAACCTGGGAGTGGCTGAAAAAGGTGGGCTGTGCGGCGAAGGTGTCTCCCCAGCTATTGGAGAGGTATGCCATGTGCAGCGCCCGCTGGATTCAGTGCGAGGAGATGACCAACCGCATGGGATTTCTCTCCAAGCACCCAACTACCCAGAAGCCGATTCCGTCTCCGTTCATCAATATCGGCATCAACTATATGAACCAGGCGGTGCGGCTCTGGAACGAGATTTTCCAAATCGTGAAAGAAAACTGCAGCACCGATTACGGGGAGGTTTCTCCCCAGGACGATCTGATGGAGCGCCTGCTCCGCGCAAGGAAGGGGTGAAACCTATGTTTGAAAAAGTAAATCCGTGCCACCCGGATAAGGTGGCGGACCGTATCGCCGGCGCTCTGGTGGATGCGGCGTATAGGAAAGAGGAAAATCCCAGGATCGCCGTGGAAGTCCTCATCGGCCACGGCGTCTGCCACATCATTGCGGAGAGTTCCGTACACATTTCACTGGATGAGGTGGATGCTATTGTGAAGCGCATCGCTGGGGATCTCCACACAGACTATGTGGAAGTACCGCAGGACGGACGCCTCGCCGATAACCAGGCGGAAGGAATCCGCTGCGGCGACAACGGTATCTTTAAGGGGATGCCGGTCACGGAGGAGCAGAAAGTTCTCTGTGAGATTGCAAAAAGTGTGTATCACACTTACCCCACAGATGGGAAGTACATCATTGATGAAGCAAGGCTGACCCTCTGCCAGAGCCATGCCCCTGCCGCCAAGCTGCAAAAGATGTATCCCACCGCCGAGGTCAATCCTCTGGGTGACTGGTCGGGCGGCACGGATGTGGACTCCGGCGTGACCAATCGTAAGCTCGGCTCAGATATGGCCGATTCGGTGACGGGCGGCGGTCTGCATGGGAAGGATCTCTCCAAAGCGGATGTGTCTGTCAATATTTACGCATGGCTGAAGGCGCAGGAAACGGGAAAGCCAGTGCAGCTTGTCTGCGCCATCGGGGATGATACAGTGGACGGTGTTCCCTACGCTGAGATCGTGGAGACTGCCCGGAGATATATCCAGAGCCTTGGCGGTTTTGAGAAATTTGCGGAATGGGGGCTGGTGCGATGAAAACTACATCTCATTCGGAAGGAGCATTAATTTGGGTTGATGAACAGATGAAGACTCTCGGTGTGGATGATTATCATTTTTGCCCAGAGAACGATTGTTATGTTTGTGATCGCTACGGGAACTTCTATTCAATTTGTCACAGACAGTATTCCAAGGCAGGAAATTTAGTTGAAAAATACAGGATAATGAAACTAAACGGATCAATCGATAAGTATGGCTATGTTACGTATCGCATCACGATAGATGGAATCAAAAAACATCTTAAGGCACATAGAATGATGCTAAATGCGTGGATTGGAGAAAGGCAAAATCTTGTAGTAAACCATAAAGATGGCAACAAACAGAATAATGCCCTCTCAAATCTCGAATGGTGTACAGTTGCTGAAAATAATGCTCATGCGATTAGTACGGGATTGTTTGATCCGCATGCCGCCAAACATGAATTAGCCATACCGTTAGCAGACTGGCTCACATTATATATTCTGTATGAGCATTTCGGAATGTCTATGTGCGAATTAGGGCGGATAAATAATGTTTCACATTCGACTATTTCAAAAATCGTCCAAAGAATCCGTACAATTCTGCCGAAGGAGGTGCAGCATGGAACATAAAACAATTACAGAATTCCAGTTGGTTGATATTAATCGGCTTGTCCCATATATCAATAATGCAAGGACACACAGCCCGGAGCAGATAAACAAGCTTCGGGCTTCTTTACGGGAGTTTGGATTTGTAAATCCGATTATTGTTGATAGAGATTACAACGTTCTGGCAGGACACGGACGTCTTATCGGCGCAAAGGCAGAAGGATACAAAGAAGTTCCGTGCGTTTTTGTGGATGAAATGACGGAAGCGCAGAAGAAAGCCTATATCATTGCGGACAACCGCATGGCGATGGATGCCGGATGGGATGAGGAACTTCTGCGGGTGGAGATTGAGTCCTTGCAGGGTATGGACTTTGATCCCCTGCTGACCGGTTTTGATGAAAAGGAACTGGCAGACCTGTTTGGTACAGATGATGAGGCGAAGGAAGATGACTTCGATGTGGAAGCGGAACTGGAGAAGCCCTGCTTTTCCAAAGCAGGTGACATCTGGCGGCTTGGAAAACATACCGTCATCTGCGGGGATTCCACAGACCCGGAGACGTTCCGTTTGCTTCTTAGAGACACGAAGGTCAACCTGGTCTGCACGGACGCCCCGTATTTTGTTAAACTGGAGAGCCAGTCCGGGCGGATCGCAAACGACGATCTGGAGGATGCCCAGGCCTACGAGTTCCTCATGAAAGCATTTACGAACTTCAAAGATGCCATGGCCATTGACGCTTCTATCTATGAATTTTACGCCACTATGAAAGCGCGTGTGTTTTATGACGCCTTTGAGGATGCCGGGTTCAAGGTCGGCGCCGGACTCATCTGGAAAAAGCCCAGGGCTCCGCTGATGCGGACAGACTGGAAGTTCAACATGGAACCGATCATCTTTGGCTGGAGAAAGGATGGAAAGCACAAGTGGTATGGAGACCAGAAACAGAAAGCCGTCTTTGAATTTGATGGAATCAAGAATTCAAAAGAGGACGGACATGGTCATCCTTCCAGTAAACCTGTTCCTCTCATTGCGTATCTGATACAGCAAAGCACACAGGTAAATGGAATCGTACTGGATGGGTTTCTGGGTTCAGCATCCACGCTGATTGCCTGTGACCAGATCGGGCGGATCTGTTATGGGGTGGAACTGGAACCAAAGTTTGTAGATGTGGCAGTTATGCGTTACATGAACCAGCATGGCAACAGTGCGGATGGTGTGCTGTTGATCCGGGATGGAAAGGAACATACCTACGAACAGGCACTTGATATGGCGGAGGTAATTGCAGATGAGTAATGTAAAATATCGGTTTTCTGAAGACGGCCTTGTAGCCTATGGGGAACTGGCAAGCGGTCAGATTTTTGTGATAGATGCCGATATGGTCGAAAAGATTCGTACAGTTAAATTTTATCTGGGCAGCAAAGGAAATGGCAGCCAATATTATGTGATTGACTGTAAGGGACGAACCCTCCATGATTATCTGTTTGAACACAGGCCGGGCTATGAAATAGACCATATAAATCTGGACACATTTGACAATCGCAGGTGCAATATCCGTTATTGTACACATCAGCAGAACCAGATGAACCAGCCGCTTCAGAAAAATAATACTTCCGGTGTCAGTGGCGTGAGTTATTATCCGCCAAGGCGCAAATTCCGGGCAAGAATAAAAATCTGCCAGCAAGAGATACACCTTGGCTATTTTGATACCTTTGAAGATGCAGTAAAAGCGCGGAATATTGGAATGCTTTGTATGTTTGGACAGTATGGGAGATATAACGATACTGGAAAAGCACCGGATTGGATTGAAAGAAAAGTCGCTGGAAAATGTGCGCGTTATGCGGAACTCTCGCAGAACAGCGCATTTTTTGATTTCTGGGATGGGGGTGTTGTCAATGCTCCATGACAAACTGACCCTCGGCAGCCTCTTTGACGGCTCCGGCGGCTTCCCCCTGGGCGGCTTGCTTTCCGGTATTACTCCGGTGTGGGCATCAGAGATTGAACCATTCCCCATCCGGGTGACCACAAAGCGGCTGCCGTTTATGAAGCATTACGGCGATGTTTCCCGGATGGATGGTGGGAAGATCGAGCCAGTAGATATCATCACCTTCGGCTCTCCCTGCCAGGATATGAGCATTGCCGGGAAAAGAGCCGGACTTGGCGGCTCACGGAGTAACCTCTTTTATGAGGCAATACGGATTGTAAAAGAAATGAGGTGTGCAACCGATGGAAAATATCCGAGGTATATCGTCTGGGAGAACGTCCCTGGCGCGTTCAGTTCCAACAAGGGCGCGGACTTCCAGTCCGTCCTCGAAGAGGTCTGCTCGGTCAAAGGATACGAAATTCATACTCCTCGACCTGAGAGATGGGCAAACGCCGGGGAAATCGTGGCAGACGATTTCAGTCTCGCATGGCGGGTATTTGATGCGCAGTACTGGGGAGTCCCCCAGCGCAGAAAACGTATCTACCTTGTCGCAGATTTTGCAGACGGGAGTGCCGGAAAAATACTATTTGAGTCCGAAGGCGTGTCTGGGTATACTCCGCAGGGCTTCCGCCCGTGGCAAGGAGCTGCCGGAACTTTTGCGGAAGGCGCTGGAGCGTCAGGCTGCGTCTGCTTAAACGACCAGGGCGGCAGCCGCATGGATGTGACGGAGGACGTTGTGGCAACGCTCCGTGCGGAAAACCACGGGCATCCTCCATGTGTGATGGGGGCAGCCGGTTTCTGTACAGAGCATTCCGCACAGGCCAGGGGCATCGGGTATGAGAAATAAACCTCGCCCACCCTCCGTGCCGGTACGGTGCCGGCGGCGGTTTATGAAAACCATAGCCAGGACACCAGATACACCGGCCCGCTGGAGACAGCCCCCACGGTCATGTCTACCTATGGCACAGGCGGAAACAACCAGCCCTTTGTGGTGGAGACACCCAAGACGCTGAAGATCCGCTCTGGCTGTGAGGGCGGCGGCAAAGGTGCGCTGATCCAGGATAACAAATCCGCTACTCTTGGCTGCAACAACGACCAGACGATATTCGTGCCGTTCGTGAAAGGTACCCGTCCCCACACTTCCGATGAAGGACAGCAGTGGAAAGCCTCAGATGTGGCGAACACGCTGAATACCTGCGATGTGGGCGAGACCCGGTGTAATGAACTGGCGGTCAAAGTGTATGGTATCTGCTCCAAGGACAGCAACGCCATGAAATCCGAGAATCCCAAGAGCGGCTTCTACGAAGCGGAAACTTCCAGATGCCTGGATGCGAACGGCGGCAAT
>JAGZBF010000001.1:0-313845 GCA_018370025.1 Collinsella sp.
TTACTCCAACGACGAATTCTAGGCGGTGTCCCCTCCCTTTCAAGAAAGGGAGGGGGCGGGGCATGCCCCGCCTCTTACACCACATCTCTGCGCGCTACCGTCGAAATGGCGATGAATACACGATTTTGATCTGACTGTTAGTCCTTATAATGGACATATGTTGCGTAACCTAAGCAAACACTATCTGTTTATATGTTGCAAGCAAAGTAGCAGTACTCATTTTTGCCATTATTTGGCCACGGCCTTTGTGACAGACGTGCTGGCGGGTTCGAATCCCATGCGCTGGGCCCAAAAAAGAAAGGCTCCCATTGCTGGGAGCCTATCAAATCAGTGGTGGGCGATGAGGGATGTCCGCGTGCGGCTCCGCCGCCCGCATCCGCTTCGTCGCTTCGCTCCTCGCGTGCTGCGCTGGAAAACGCTTCGCGTTTCCTCAGCTCCGCACCCTTGCGGGTTCGAATCCCATGAAATGGGCCCAAACAAAAACGGTCCCCTTTCGAGGACCGTTTCCAATTCAATGGTGGGCGATGAGGGATTCGAACCCCCAGCCTTGTGCGTGTAAAGCACCTGCGCTAACCGTTGCGCCAATCGCCCGTGCGGAGAGAGTATAGCAAAACAATCGCCTCATTCACCTCATATCCATTAAAGGTAACTCGCGCGTGTCACAGCGGAGCTGATTCAGTTGAGATTGCCTGAACATTCCGCCCCTCTTTACGCCCTCGGGTATACTCAAAAGCTACTGATTCGATTTGATGCCCAGCAACAGCAGAGGGGATAGTATATGTGCGGTTTTGTCGGTTTTGTCGGTGGGACGGATAACCAATCCGAGGTGCTCACCAAGATGATGGACCGCATCGTCCATCGCGGTCCCGACATGGGCGGTCAGTTTATCGACGGCCGCGTTGCCCTCGGCTTCCGCCGCCTGTCGATCCTCGACCTGACCGAGGCCGGCGCTCAGCCCATGGCCAATGAGGACGGCAGCGTCGTCATTGTCTTCAACGGCGAGATCTACAACTTCCAAGAACTCCGTTCCGAGCTCGAGGCCAAGGGCTACAAGTTCCACTGCGGCGCCGACACCGAGAGCCTCCTGCACGGCTACGAGGAGTGGGGCGAGGCCGTACTCGATCGTCTGCGCGGTATGTACGCCTTCGTCATCTGGGACAAAAAGAAGAACAAGCTTTTTGGCGCCCGCGACATCTTTGGCATCAAGCCGCTCTACTACTATCCCATGGCCGATGCGGGCGACGGCGCTCCGGGCGTGCTCTTTGGTTCCGAGATCAAGAGCTTCCTGGACTACCCGCACTTCCACAAGGCGGTCAACAAAAAGGCTCTGCGTCCGTACATGACGCTGCAGTATTCGGCGACTGAGGAGACCTTCTTCGAGGGTGTCTACAAGCTGCCGCCGGCGCACTACTTTACCGTCGATATCCCGACCGGCAAGATGAACATCGAGCGCTACTGGGATTGCGATTACTCTGCCGTCGAGAAGCCGTTCGAAGAGTATGTCGATGAGCTGGACGAGGTCGTGCACGAGAGTGTCGAGGCCCATCGCATCGCCGACGTCAAGGTCGCGTCGTTCCTCTCCGGTGGCGTCGACTCCAGCTACATCGCCGCTTGCCTCATGCCCGACAAGACCTTCTCGGTGGGCTTTGACTACAAGAACTTCAACGAGACCAACTACGCCAAGGAACTTTCCGATAAGCTCGGCGTCGAGAACGTTCGCAAGATGATTACCGCCGACGAGTTCTTCGGTGCGCTCGAGGACATCCAGTATCACATGGACGAGCCGCAGTCCAACCTGTCTTCCGTGCCGCTGTGGTTCTTGGCCGAGATGGCCCGCAAGGACGTTACCGTCGTGCTTTCGGGCGAAGGCGCCGACGAGCTCTTTGGCGGCTACGCCTACTACGAGGACACGGTCCCGGTGCGCAAGTACAAAAAGATGGTGCCGCTGCCCATCCGTCGCGCGCTCGGTAACCTGGCGCTGCATATGCCGTACTTCAAGGGACATAACTTCCTGGTCAAGGGTGCCGAGATCCCCGAGAAGTCGTTCCTGGGACAGGCTCTGGTATGGCCGGAGCGCGAGGTCGACGGCGTGCTCAAGCCCGAGTACAACACCGGCGATGGCGCCTTTGAGCTCGCTGCACCCATCTACGCACGCGTGAAGGGTCAGCCCGAACTGGTCAAGAAGCAGTACCTGGACATGAACATGTGGCTCCCGGGCGACATTCTGCTCAAGGCCGACAAGATGTGCATGGCGCACTCGCTGGAGCTGCGCGTGCCCTTCCTGGACCGCAAAGTCATGGAGTTCGCCGAGCACATTCCCGATCGCTACCGCATCAACGAGAACGGCAACAAGCAGGTACTCCGCCACGCTGCCAATAAGTCGCTGCCCGATGAGTGGGCCACCCGTCCCAAGGTGGGCTTCCCGGTGCCGATTGTCTACTGGCTGCGCGAGCAAAAGTGGTACGACTATGTCAAGGAGTACTTCACCGCGCCGTGGGCAAGCGAGTTCTTCAATACCGACGAGCTCATGCACCTGCTCGATCTGCACTTTGCGGGCAAGGGCGATTTCCAGCGCAAGATCTATACGCCGCTCGTGTTCCTAGTGTGGTACAAGCGCTTCTTTATCGACGAGGACCAGCCCGCTGTTCAGGCTGCCTAGCCTCGGCTTACGAACGCCTGCGCGTAACGGCTCCTCCGGGAGCCGTTTTTGCGTGGGTGCGTTTCAGTTACTATAAAACCGTCCCTGCCAAATGGCTGAGAAAGGTGAAAGATGCACCATTCGGATTCCGCGACCGTGACCACGGTCGATACGCTTGCCAAGCTGCTCGATGTGTGCGGCGAGCTGCGCGCATCAGAGCAGGTTGACGGGCGTGCCGTGACCGGCTGCTCGTTTGATTCGCGCGCGGTCTCGGCAGGTGACGTGTTCTTCTGCAAAGGTGCTGCCTTTAAGCCCGCGTTTTTGAGCATGGCGCTCGATGCGGGCGCCGTCGCATTTGTGTGCGAGGAGCCGCTGGTCGAGTCTCTGGAGCCGCTGGCGCAGGAGAGCGGTGCTGCGATGCTGGTTGTTGATAGCGTGCGCACGGCCATGGCCCTGCTGCCGCCGGAGGTCTACAACCGCCCCGACCACGACGTTAAGATCGTGGGGATCACCGGTACCAAGGGAAAGACCACGGCCGCTTTTATGCTCCAGTCCATCATCAAAGCAGCGGGCGAGTCCTGCGGCATGATCGGCTCGGTGAGTACCGACGATGGCATCGAGTGCTATGAGAGCACCAATACTACGCCCGAGGCCCCCGAGGTCTGGCGCCATATCGCCAACTGCCGCACGTCCGGTCGCCAGTCCATGGTCATGGAGGTCTCGAGCCAGGCGCTCAAGTACCAACGCGTCGAGAATCTGCCGTTTGACGTGGCGTGCTTCCTCAACATCGGCCGCGACCACATCTCGCCGATCGAACACCCCACGTTTGAGGATTATTTTGAGAGCAAGCTCAGGATTTTTGACCAGGCAAAGACCGCCGTGGTGAATCTGGGCACCGAAGAGGTCGACCGTGTGCTGGAGGCAGCGTCGACGGCCGAGCGCTTGGTGACCGTTGGCGTCGAGCATCCCGAGGCAAGCCTGTGGGCGAGCGACGTACGCATGGTCGGCTTTAGCATCGAGTTCAACTTGCATGGCCTGTGTGCCGACGAGTCCGAGGCGGGGGAGAAGGTCCTGCTGGGTATCGCGGGAGACTTTAACGTGGAAAACGCGCTGGTCGCTATCGCCGCTGCGCGCGAGATCGGCATCGGTATCGAGGCTATCAAGAAGGGCCTCTCCAAACTGCGTGTGCCGGGCCGTATGGAGGTCGTGGAGTCGAAGGACGGCCGCGTGATTTGTGTCGTCGACTACGCGCACAACCAGCTTTCGTTCCGTTCGCTTTTCTCGTCGGTCAAGCGCGCGTTTCCCGCTAGCCCCGTCATTGCGCTGTTTGGCGCTGCCGGCGGCAAGGCGCAGGAGCGCCGCGAGCAGCTTCCGCGCGAGGCCGCGCCGTATTCCGACCTGATGATCTTTGCCAACGAGGATCCAGCTCACGAGGACCCGATGAAGGTCTGTCGCGAGCTTGCCGAGCATGTTCCCGACGATACGCCGAACAAGATCATCCTCGACCGCGAAGCCGCTGTGCATGCGGCGTTCAAGGCGGCGCGCGAGGAGTACGTCAACCCCGATGCTCCCACCATTGTCTTGCTGCTGGCAAAGGGTGACGAGGAGCTCATGCACGTGGGCGACGAGTTCGTGCCCATCGAGAGCGACCTTTCGCTGGCCAATCGCCTGATCGATGTTACCCAGTTTGACTAATGAACCATGATGGCGGCGGCGCCCTGAGTGCGCTGTCGCCATAAGCGTGTTCCCTCAATCAAAACATGCCGTCCAAGTCCAAACCCTTCTACGTAAACGGAGTAACCATGTCCCACAATACCCTGCCGACCGTCGCTGAGCTTTCGGGCGAGATGCGCGAGCGCTTGGCCAAGGTCAAGTACGTCTTTACCGACCTGGATGCCACGATGCTCGCACCCGGCTCGTGCGTGCTGCGCGACAACGACGGCAACCCCTCGACCAAACTCGTCGAGGCCGTCGTGGCGCTCGCTCGCGCTGGTATTCAGGTGGTTCCCACCTCGGGCCGCAACCGTACCATGATCCACGAGGACGCGCGCGTGCTCGGCCTCAACTCCTACATTGGTGAGATGGGCGGCCTGGTTATGTACGACCTCAAGGCCAACGATTGGGAGTATCTGACCGGCGACATGCCCTACGACCCCTCTTGCGGCCTCACGCCGCACCAGGTGATCGAGCAGACCGGCGTGTGCGAGAAGATCCTCGCCCGCTGGCCGCACAAGATCGAGTATCACAACGACATGTCGACCGGCTACAAGTACCGTGAGGTCACCGTCGGCATGCGCGGCGATGTGCCCGACGATGAGGTTCAGGCCATCCTGGACGAGGCCGGCTGCGGTCTGATCTGGGCTTGCAACGGCCATCTGACGCATCTGTCCAAGCCGACGACGCTCGAGCTCGATCGCGTCGAGGACGGTCGCGCATTCAATATCAACCCCGCGGGCCTCAACAAAGGCGTCGCCATTGCGCGCTTCTGCGAGCACCTGGGGATCGAGCGCGAGGAGACGCTCGCGCTCGGCGATTCCGAGTCCGACTTCTACATGGCCGATCACGTGGGCACGTTCTGCCTGGTCGAGAATGGCCTGACGAGCGCCGGCGCGCCCGAGTTCCTGGCTGCCTGCGAGAACGCTTTCGTTACGCGCGGCAAAATTGTCGACGGTTGGGCGGCGACGGCAGAGCTGCTGGTCGCGGCGCGTTCGTAGCGCGGCGTCGCTGCACTTGGACATGTCTTTTCGAGAGAGACTGGTGAGGTAATGTCCGATATCGAGAATCCGGCAGGCGACACGCGCCCGATTGGCGTGTTCGATTCTGGTTTGGGCGGTCTGACGGTTGCGCGCGCGATTGCGACGGCGCTGCCGCACGAGTCCGTCTACTACTTTGGCGACACCAAGCGCTGCCCCTACGGCACGCGCACCGAGGATGAAGTGCGCTCGTTTGCGCTGCAGGCGGGTCGTTGGCTTTCGAAGCACGACGTCAAGATTATGGTCATCGCCTGCAACACGGCGACCGCTGCGGCCTTGCGTTTGGCCCAGCAGGTGCTCGACGTTCCCGTGATCGGCGTGATCGCGCCGGGTGCCCGTGCAGCAATCAACAGCACGCGTACGCGTCGCGTGGGCGTGCTCGCTACCAACCTCACTATTCGCTCGGGCGCCTACACGCGCGCCATTCAGGATCTAGATGCCGGCGTCGATGTATACGGCTGTCCTGCCTCGAGCTTTGTCGAGGTTGTCGAACACGAGCTCGCCTCGGGTGCACATCTGCAGGAACAGTGGCTTGAGAACGAGGACATCTTCGATACGCCTGCCGTGCGTGCGCTGGTGGGTGCCACGGTTGAGCCGCTGCGCGACCACGGTATCGATACCGTGGTGCTCGGCTGTACGCATTTCCCGCTGTTGGTGGGACCTATCCGGCATGCGCTGGGGCCTGGGGTGCGCGTCGTGAGTTCCGCCGAGGAGACCACACGCGAGCTGACCGATATCCTCACGCGCCGCGAGCAGCTGGCGGGCGACGCCGCCGAGCCGCAGCATCGTTTTGCCACGACGGCCGATAACATTGCCGAGTTTGCGGTGGCGGGCAGCTTTATCTTTGGTCAGCCGCTCAAGAGCATCGAACATATCGATATCGATGAGCTGAAATAGATGTAAGGCAGCCGCCAAAGCCTTCGCCACATATTTTGCCGAAAGGATATTTCTATGGAGTACATGCAGGTCAACCGCGCCAACGGCCGCGCCGCCAACGAGTTGCGCCCCGTTAAGCTCACCCGTGGCGTCATGAAGCACGCCCACGGCTCGTGTTTGGCCGAGTTCGGTGACACGCGCGTGCTGTGCGCCGCCACTATCGAGGAGGGCGTGCCGGGCTGGCGAAAGGGAGCTAAGGCCGGCTGGGTGACCGCGGAATACGCCATGCTGCCGGCGTCGACCGGCAAGCGCTGCAAGCGCGAGCACGCCAACCGCAAGGGTCGCTCCATGGAGATCGAGCGCCTCATTGGCCGCAGCCTGCGTACCGTCGTCAACATGAAGGCGCTCGGCGAGTACACCGTCACCGTCGACTGCGATGTGATTCAGGCCGATGGCGGCACGCGTACAGCGAGCATCACCGGCGCCTGGGTGGCGCTGCACGACGCCCTCGCCATGTGGGTCGAGGCGGGCAAGATCGAGCGCATCCCGCTTATCGGCCAGGTGGCTGCCATCTCCATGGGCGTTGTCGACGGCAATACGCTGCTTGACCTCGATTATTCCGAGGACAGCCATGCCGAGGTCGACATGAACCTCGTCGCCACCGACACCGGCGAGATGATCGAGCTCCAGGGCACCGGCGAGCAGGCGCCCTTTGACCGCAAACGCCTCAACGCCCTGCTCGACCTGGGCGACAAGGGTATCGCCGAGCTCATCGAGCTTCAGCGCCAAGCCATCGCCTAACCTGCCAAAAGGGACAGGTTTATTTTGGTAGGTTTTATCTGCTGAAATGCTGCGTTGAAAGGTCCGATCGCCTGAGAGGGGAGAGGTCAAGTGCCCAAACGCCCCTCACGCGGCTTGCTATAGAGACAAGGAGGCCAGTCATGGCACTTGAGAAGATTGACATCGACACCCTCGACCCGGCGGCGACCATCGTCGTGGCAACGGGCAACGCCCATAAGCTCACCGAGATCGAGGCCATTTTGGGCAAGGTCATGCCCGAGGTGCGCTTTGTGGCGCTCGGCCAGCTGGGTGATTTTGAGGATCCCGAGGAAAACGGCACGACGTTTTTGGAGAACGCCATCATCAAGGCCCAAGCCGCGGTTGAGGAGACGGGCCTTATGGCCATTGCCGACGATTCGGGCTTGGTCGTCGACGCGCTGGACGGTGATCCCGGTGTGTATAGCGCGCGCTATGCGGGCGTGCACGGCGACGATGCCGCCAACAACGCCAAGCTTCTCGTTAACCTGGAAGGCGTGGCAGATGAGGACCGCACCGCACGCTTTATGAGCGTCGTTGCGCTCATCGACACGGACGGTCTGGTTACCTATGGCGAGGGCGCCTGCGAGGGCGTTATCGCGCACGAGGGCCGCGGCGACCATGGTTTTGGCTATGACCCGCTGTTCCTGCCGGTCGACACGCCGGGCAAGACCATGGCCGAGCTGACGGCTGACGAGAAGAACGCCATCAGCCATCGTTTCCACGCGCTCGAGCATCTGTCCGCCAAGCTGACGGGCGAGGAGTAGGCCATGCGTGCGGTGGTGCAGCGCGTGCTCAACGCCGGCGTGACGGTCGACGGCGAGTGCGTGGGCCGCATTGGACGCGGCTACCTGGTGCTGCTGGGTGTGGGCCATGGCGATACGCGTGCCGAGGCCGACAAGCTGTGGGGCAAGCTCCGCGGGCTGCGTATCAACGAGGACGAGAACGGCAAGACCAATCTGGCACTTGCCGATGTCGACGGCGAGGTGCTCGTGGTGTCGCAGTTCACGCTGTTCGCCGACTGCCGCCACGGTCGCCGCCCATCGTTTACGGATGCCGGCGCACCCGATGTTGCCAACGAGCTCTACGAGTACTTCCTGACGCTTGTGCACGAGGACGTTGAGCATGTGGCGCACGGTATCTTTGGCGCCGACATGAAGGTCGACCTGGTCAACGACGGCCCATTCACCATCGTCTTGGACACCGACAACCTTTAGGTTACGCGGTTTTACCAAACCGCGTAACAACTGGTCATGCGAGGTTGTCGTCTGGTACGTATTCGAGACCGGGCTTTTTTAGCTACTTGCGTATGGCCACAACAGGGTGCTATAGTATTAGAGTTTTGTCTATCTTAGGGGTATTATCCCCTTTTTGAATTGCACCTTCTGGAGGCCCTGTTCATGGAAGAGATGGAAGTCAATCACGTCGACGACATCCACGAGAAGCTGACCGATATGGTGGGCGATCGCGTCAAGGTGAAGGCCAACATGGGCCGTACCCGCGTCGTCGAGCGCATGGGCACCATCAAGAGCGTCCACCCCGCCGTCTTTATCGTCGAGGTTGACGAGCGTCGCGGCCGCAAGTCGCGTCAGTCCTACCAGTATATCGATGTCCTCACCGGTCAGGTCGAGCTGTTCGACCCCGAGAGCGGCGAGCACATCTTTACCCCGCTCGGCAATCAGCTCGAGGAGCATTAACGGTGACCGATCGGTCCCTGACTCTTTCCGCGCCGGCAAAGATTAACCTCTACCTGGGGGTTCATACCGAGCGCGATGACCGCGGCTACCACAGGGTCGATTCCCTGATGGCGGCCGTCGGTCTTTCCGATACCGTGACGGTCACGCCGGCGCAGGCGCTGACCGTCCAGACGGTTCCAGCATCAGATTTTCCCATGCAAAAGAATACGGCGTATCGGGCTGCGGTTGCTATGGCCGAGCATTATGGTCGCGAGGCAAACATCTGCGTGACGATTGAGAAGCGCATTCCATTGTGCGCTGGCTTGGGCGGCCCCTCGACGGATGCGGCCGCGGTCATTGTCGCCTTGGCGGAGCTCTGGGGCATTGATCGCACCGACCCAGCGCTCGACGATATTGCGCGGGGTATTGGTGCCGACGTCCCGTTCTTTTTGCACGCGAGTCCTGCGTTCTACGTAGGTGGGGGAGACGTGCTGGCAACTGAGTACCCCGCGCTGCCCGCGACGCCCGTCGTGCTGGTCAAGCCGCGCGAGGCAAGCGTTTCGACAATTGAAGCCTATCGACGTTTTGACGAGGCCCCGGTGCCTGCGGACAAGCCCGGCGCGATAGCTTCTGCCTTGCGTGCTGGTGATGCCGAGACGGCATATGCACTCATCCATAACAACCTTGGTGTCATTTCCGCACAGATGGAGTCGCAGATTCAAACGGTCCTCGACTGGCTGCGTAAACAGGACGGAACCGTTGCTGTAGATGTGTGCGGATCGGGTGCCTGCTCGTTTGCCATTTGCGACACCGCTGCCACGGCCGAAAGGCTTGCCGATGCTGCCCAGCAAAATGGCTGGTGGGCCTGCGCGACTGAGCTTATTTCCAACACGGTTCAAATCGACGCGCCAAAGAAATAAAAATTTCTCTAGCACGCGGCGAAAATCTTTGTTAATATAGTCGAGCTAACGGGTTGTGGCTCAGTTTGGTAGAGCACTGCGTTCGGGACGCAGGGGTCGCTGGTTCAAATCCAGTCAACCCGACCAGAGCATGAGGAGGGACCGCTTCTTGCGGTCCCTTTTTTTAGCTAGTGTTGTGATACCGCGATACCCGCGGTATACTCATTCGAGCTTGTCTCGCTGTATTGTGGAGGTCTACATGTTTGGACTGAGGGCTCCTGAGCTCATCATTATTCTCGTCGTTGTCCTGATTATCTTCGGGCCCAAGAACCTGCCGAAGCTCGGCAAGTCCCTCGGCTCTACCGTCAAGAATATCCGCGAGGGTATGGAGGGCGACGATAAGGCCGAGACCAAGCAGGCCGAGGAGGTCGTGGTCGAGCAGTCCGAGGAGGACAAGGAGATCGCTGAGCTCGAGGCCAAGCTCGCTGCTGCCAAGAAGAAGCAGGCAGAGGACAGCGACGCGGACGCAGAGTAGTCCCATCCCTTTGGGGTGAGCACCTGACCGGCTTGCCCGCAGGCTAGCCGGTCTTTTTCGTTTTGTTGACAGTTGATTGTTTGATCAGAGTTGGGGAGATATCCGTATGGACGCAAGCCAGATCGTACTGACCGCTGAGGGCCGCCAGAAGCTCGTCGAGGAGCTCGCCTGGCGTGAGGGCGATTACGCCAAGGAGATCGTCGAGGACATCAAGGAAGCCCGCGCGTTCGGCGACCTTTCGGAGAACTCCGAGTACGATGCCGCCAAGGACAAGCAGGCCCAGAATGCTGCTCGTATCGCCGAGATCCAGGCCATTCTTGCCAACGCTCAGGTTGCTGCCACCACGGGCGATCTGACCGTCTCCATCGGTTCCACCGTTTCGCTGATTGATCCCAACGGCGAGGTCATGGAAGTCACGCTCGTTGGTACCACCGAGACCAACTCGCTCGAGCACAAGATCTCCAACGAGTCTCCGGTCGGTCACGCCATCATCGGTCACGGCGAGGGTGATTCCGTCGAGGTCGTTACGCCTTCCGGCAAGACTCGCGTCTACACCATCGCCAAGATCGCACGCTAGACCACGGTCCCGCGTAAAGGTATGTTTTCGCTCCCTGGGACCGAATCCTGGGGAGCGTTTTAGTTTGAGGAGCTAACTTATGGCAGAGAACCAGAACGCCGCCGATCAGGCATCGACGCTCAACGACGAGCGCGCCACCCGCCTGGCCAAGCGCGCCGCCCTGTTCGAGGCGGGCCAGAACCCCTATCCCGAGCACTCTGAGCTTGAGGACTACGTCGCCGATATCGAGGCTAAGTACGCCGAGCTTGCCGATGGCGAGGACACCGAGGACGTCGTGAAGATCGCCGGCCGCGTGGTCGCCAAGCGCGGTCAGGGCAAGATCATGTTCATCGTCGTGCGCGATGCGACTGCCGAGATTCAGCTGTTCTGCCGCATCAACGACATGGACGAGGCCGCCTGGAATACGCTCAAGGCCCTCGACCTGGGCGACATCCTGGGCGTGACCGGCGTGGTCGTGCGCACCCAGCGCGGCCAGCTTTCCGTTGCCCCTAAGAGCGCGACCCTGCTTTCCAAGGCCGTTCGTCCGCTGCCCGAGAAGTTCCACGGTCTTTCCGACAAGGAGACCCGCTATCGCCAGCGCTATGTCGATCTGATCGCCAACGACGACGTTCGCGAGACCTTCCGTAAGCGTTCGCAGATTCTCTCTACCTTCCGTCGCTTTATGGAGTCCGACGGTTACATGGAGGTCGAGACCCCCATCCTGCAGACCATCCAGGGCGGCGCTACCGCCAAGCCGTTCATTACCCACTTCAACGCGCTCGATCAGGAGTGCTACCTGCGTATTGCCACCGAGCTGCACCTCAAGCGCTGCATCGTCGGTGGTTTTGAGCGCGTGTTCGAGATCGGCCGCATCTTCCGTAACGAGGGCATGGACCTTACCCACAACCCCGAGTTCACCACGATGGAGGCCTACCGTGCCTTCTCAGACCTCGAGGGCATGAAGGCGCTCGCCCAGGGTGTCATTAAGGCGGCTAACAAGGCCATCGGCAACCCCGAGGTCATCGAGTACCAGGGCCAGACCATCGACCTTTCTGGTGAGTGGGCCAGCCGTCCCATGACCGACATCGTCTCCGACGTGCTCGGCAAGCAGGTCACCATCGACACGCCGGTCGAGGAGCTTGCTGCCGCCGCGCGCGAGAAGGGCCTGGAGATCAAGCCCGAGTGGACTGCCGGCAAGATCATCGCCGAGATTTACGATGAGCTGGGCGAGGACACCATCGTCAACCCGACCTTCGTGTGCGATTACCCCATCGAGGTCAGCCCGCTCGCTAAGCGTTTTGAGGACGACCCGCGTTTGACTCACCGCTTTGAGCTGGTCATCGCCGGCCACGAGTACGCCAACGCATTCTCCGAGCTCAACGACCCGGTCGACCAGGCTGAGCGCTTTGCTGCCCAGATGGCCGAGAAGGCCGGCGGCGACGATGAGGCTATGGAGTATGACGAGGACTACGTGCGCGCCCTCGAGTACGGTATGCCTCCCGCGGGCGGCATTGGCATTGGTATCGACCGCGTGGTCATGCTGCTTACTAACCAGGCTTCTATCCGCGACGTCCTGCTGTTCCCGCACATGAAGCCCGAGAAGGGTTTCCAGTCCGGTGCCGCTGCCGCCAAGGCTGCAGAGGCCGGCAACGCCGCGAGCCCATTCGTTAAGTCGCTTAAGCCCACGCTCGATTACTCCAAGATCGCCGTTGAGCCGCTGTTTGAGGAGTTCGTCGACTTTGATACCTTCTCCAAGAGCGATTTCCGCGCTGTGAAGGTCAAGGCATGCGAGGCCGTCAAGAAGTCCAAGAAGCTGCTGAACTTTACGCTCGACGACGGTACCGGTACCGACCGCACCATCCTCTCCGGTATTCACGCTTATTACGAGCCCGAGGACCTGGTCGGCAAGACCTTGCTCGCCATCACCAACCTGCCTCCGCGCAAGATGATGGGCATCCCCAGCTGCGGCATGCTCATCAGTGCCATCCACGAGGAGGATGGTGAGGAGCGCCTCAACCTGATCCAGCTCGACGCCTCCATCCCCGCCGGCGCAAAGATGTACTAACTAGTTACGCGGTTCTACGAACCGCGTAACGGCTCGACGCTGCGCGACGTCCAGGGCGACAATTTGTCATTCAAAAGGCAAGGCATGACCAGAAGGTCTATGCCTTGCCTTTTTCATGCCAACTTGTTCGCCCTGGACGTCGCTCGCTGTCCGTCCTCTACCTGCGGCGTTGCTCTGGCTGGCACTTAGGGACGTTCCTCTTGTGCCGGCACTTAGGGACGTTCCTTTTGTGCCGGCACTTGGGGACAGTCCTAGTCGTTGGGGGTCTACCGACGCATTGGGGGTTTGCGCCTTCCATGCATGACAGCCGTCTCTTTTATGTTTCCTTTAGCCGTCGCTGTCTAGGATGGGGGTTAGTCGATAGGAAGGGAGCACCGGGATGGACGACGCGAGCGAGCGCGCAATCGAAGAGGACATGCTCGATCAGTTCAACTACTTTGATGATGAGGACGAGGAGCTGATCGACCGTCGCGAGCCAGCGCCGCTTGATTCCTTTGATCTGGTCGATGAAGAGCCCGACGAGGACGAGGGCGAATCGGCGGAGCCCTCACAGCCTTCGCGCCTTAACTCGCTGCTTTCGAGAGCCCCCATGCACCACGGCGTTCGTGCCGGCGCGCTCCATATGAAAACTGACTGGCACCAGATCGTGACGGCAGGCGATGAGCTTGCCGTCGATGCGCCGCTCACCGATAAATCATCCATCATCTGCCGCACCGGCATGCTTATGCTGGCAAGCGGAACGGGTGCCTGGCGCGTGCGCGATACCATGAATCGTGTTGCCGCCGTACTCGGTGTCACCATCCACGTTGACTTAAGTCTTCTGTCGTTTGAGTGCACCTGCATCGAAGATGGTCACTGCTTTAATGAGGTCGTCAGCTTGCCCACAACGGGCGTCAATACCCATCGCATTTGGATGATGGAGAGTTTCCTCAAGGAAATCGAGACCTATGGTCGTCGCTTCACGGTGCACGAGTATCACGAGATGCTCAAGACCGTTGAGAGTTCAAAACCTGATTACGCGCCTTGGCAACAGGGCCTTGCGGCGGCCTGCGCCTGTGGCGCCTTCGTTTTTTTGCTCGGCGGCGGCCCTATCGAGATGGCCTGCGCGTTCGTGGGCGCGGGTGTCGGCAACTTTGCCCGCTCCCATATTCTCAAGCAAGGCCTTGGTCAGTTCAGCGCGCTGACGACCGGCGTTGCGCTCGCTTGCGTTTCGTATCTGCTGGCATTGCTCGGCCTTGGCCAGGTCATACCGGGGGCAATGTCGCACCAAGAAGGCTATATCGGCGCCATGCTCTTTGTGATTCCCGGCTTTCCACTCATTACGGCAGGCCTCGACATCGCTAAGCTCGACATGCGAAGCGGTATCGAGCGCCTTTCATATGCCGTATCGATTATTGTGATGGCGACCCTCGTAGGTTGGATGGTTGCCGAGTGTGTTGGCCTGGCGCCGGACGACTTTGCCCCACTGGGCCTTTCGCCGCTTGCCCTTACGCTCCTGCGCGTGGTGATGAGCTTCGTTGGCGTATTCGGCTTCTCGGTGATGTTCAACAGCCCGGTAAAGATGGCCGCGGCAGCTGGGTTGATCGGCGCCGTGTCCAATACCCTGCGTCTGACCCTTGTCGATGCGCCGACGATGATTCCCTTCCTGGGCCTCAGCACGGGAATGCCTCCCGAGGCAGCAGCGTTTATCGGCGCGCTGGTATCGGGGCTGCTCGCAAGCTTGGCTGAAGTCAAGCTCACCTACCCGCGCATCGCCCTCACGGTGCCTTCGATTGTCATTATGGTGCCGGGCTTGTATCTGTATCGCTCGATGTATTACATGTGCACCTTCGACACGGTCAATATGCTCGGCTGGTTTGTGCGCACAGTGCTCATCGTAGCGTTTCTGCCCGTTGGACTGGGTGTGGCGCGTACGCTCACCGACCCTCGCTGGCGCCACACCAGCTAATTGGTACAAGGGGGACAGGTTACTTTGCACCAAATGAGTTGCGGTGAAATAGGGACTGAATTGCTGCTTAAAGGGTCAAAACAGTCCGTATTCCACCGCAACTTATGGGGTCGGGGGATTATCGGTGCCCTGCATCTTCATAAACTCAACGCTTACGAAGCGCATGCGTTTCGTGCTAGGCTGGTTCCACCACATAAGTAGTCGCAGACGCGCGTACCACGGGCGGGCGAGATGAAGTTCCAACAGCTCCATCTTGCCCGCCCGTTTTTGTTGCGTGATGCCGCGGCGTAACACGGAAAGGACCATGCCCTTTATGCCTATCAACAGACGAGAGAGCCTGCTGTTCACCTTTATCATGTGCTTTTGCATGGTGCTCTGGATGAGCATCTACAACGTTGCCCTGCAGCACGGGGCCATCAACGGCGAGGTCGTTGCCACTGCGTGGCTCGGCTTCCCCGTTGCCTACATTTTTGCCATGTGCTGCGACTGGTTCGTCGCCAGCCCGCTCGCCAAGGGTTTCGCCTTTAAGTACTTGGTCACGCCGGGCAAGAGCTCGCCACTTGCCATGACGCTCGCCGTCAGCTCCTGCATGGTCGTTCCCATGGTCATCATCATGTCGCTGTACGGTGCCTGTGAGGGTCTGACGCACATGCCCGGCGGCATCCTTGCGAACCTGTATTCCGTGCCCGCGATCTGGATGATCAACATCCCGCATAATTTTGTGATGGCGCTGCCGTGGAACCTTTTGGTAGCCGGTCCGATTTCCCGCTTCGTCTTCCGTCGCGCCTTCCCTGTGGGGACGGTTTTCGAGGAGGAGCATGCCGAGCTCTTGGAGCAGGCTATGGCTCCTGAGTGCGAGTAGCTCGCTTAGGGATCTGCTGAGCGCGGGCGACTTGCTTGGTTGGAGCCCTAAGCGTGGATAGCTCTCTCGGCGACATCGCGGGCGTGAGCGGTGCGCATGACCGGAGGGCCCGTGCTGCTCCGTTGCCCGACGTGCTAGCGCGCAGAACAATCTGTTGGTGCATTCGGCGGCTGCTGAAGCGTTTCGGCAGCCGCTTTTTATACGGAGTTTAAATACAACAGTCTGTTGTATTACGTAGAGTGGTATATCTCTAGCGGGAAAAATGCGAGAGACGGAGCATTATGGCGTTGCTAGTAGGACTGGACGTAGGGTCGACGACGACCAAAGTTTACGCGATGCACGAGGATATGACCGAGGCGTGGTGGGGATATCGCCGCCACGGGGCGTGTCAGACAGCGAGCGTGCG
Organism: Collinsella sp.; assembly: GCA_018370025.1. Classification (GTDB taxonomy): domain Bacteria; phylum Actinomycetota; class Coriobacteriia; order Coriobacteriales; family Coriobacteriaceae; genus Collinsella. Next base: position 16,031 of record JAGZBF010000001.1, read on the forward strand.
CGCCATGCTCGGCGAGCTCGCCGAGCGCTTTCCCCATGAGTCACTGCGCGTTGCGGTGACCGGCTCGGGTGCGCGCGATATCGCGACCGCGCTGGGCGCCTCGTACGTTCAGGAGGTGGTCGCCAACGCGCTCGCGATCAGCAGGTTCTATCCGCAGACGCGCTGCGCCATCGAGCTGGGCGGCCAAGACGCCAAGATGATCTTCTTCCGCACCAACGATAAGGGAGACATCGAGGTTGCCGACATGCGCATGAACGGCTCGTGCGCAGGCGGTACCGGTGCATTTATCGACGAGATGGCAAAGCTCATGGGGGTCGGCACCGAATCGGGCGAGTTCGAGCAGCTCGCAAGCCGGGGAACGACCGTCCACGAGGTCTCGGGCCGCTGCGGCGTGTACGCAAAGACCGATATCCAGCCGCTGCTCAACGAGGGCATTCCTACCACCGACCTGGCGCTTTCGGCGCTTCACGCGGTCGCCCGCCAAACGATCGGCGGTCTGGCCCAGGGTATCGACATCGAGCCGCCGGTAATCTTCGAGGGCGGTACGCTCGCCTACAACCCCACACTGGTCCGCGTGTTCCGGGAGCAACTGAATCTATCGGACGATCAGGTTATCGTCCCGCGCGATCCGCAGATCATGGTCGCGCGCGGTGCCGCCCTGTCGCTGACCGACATGTTCGCATCGTCCCAACCGATCGACCTTCCCGACGCTTTTGTCCGGCTGGATAAGCTCGAGACGGTCGCGCCCGCAAGCGGGGAGGGACGTCTTGCCCAGCCCTTTTTTGCCACACCTGCCGAGCAGGCGGATTTTACGGCACGCCATGGCAAAGAGACGCCGGCAAAGGGTCCGGATGCGTATGCGCCCGGAGAGACGGCGCGTGTGGCGCTCGGTATCGATTCGGGGAGCACGACGACCAAGTTCGCCCTGGTCGATGAGGCAGGTGAGCTTGTCGATTCGTTCTACGCGTCTAATAACGGCAGACCGCTCGACGTCGCCCAACAGGGTCTTGTCAGCTTGAAGAACCGCTGGGAGACAGCGGGAGTCACGCTTGCGATCGATGCCGTGGGCACCACGGGATACGGCGAGGAGCTTTTCGCGCGCGCGTTCCACGCCGACTACCATACGGTCGAGACGGTCGCGCACGCCCGCGCCGCGTGCGCATGCGTTCCCGATGCGACCTTCGTGCTCGACATCGGCGGACAGGATATGAAGGCCATCTGGCTCAACCGCGGCGTGCTGACCGATATCGTCGTCAACGAGGCGTGCTCTGCGGGCTGCGGCTCGTTCCTCGAGGGTTTTGCCAAAAACCTTGAAATAGCCGTTGAGGATATCGCGACCGAGGCATTTTCGTCCAAAGCCCCCGCCGTTCTCGGCAGCCGCTGCACGGTGTTCATGAACAGCAGCGTCGTTTCCGAGCAGCGGCGCGGTAAGGGTCCGGGCGACATCATGGCCGGTCTCTGCCGTTCGATTATCGAGAACGTGTTCACCAAGGTCATTCGCGTTTCAAATCTCAACCGTCTGGGCGACAAAGTCGTCGTCCAGGGCGGCACGTTCCGAAACGACGCGGTGCTGCGCGCATTCGAGCAGTATCTGGGCAAACCCGTCACGCGTGCACCCCACCCGGGGCTGATGGGCGCTATCGGTATCGCCCTGCTCGCGCGCGAGGAATGCCGCAAGGGCGACGCCGGCACGTCGTTTATCGGGCTCGATGCCGTGGAGCGCTTCGAGCATCGCGAGTTCGGCGGCGTTACCTGCCGTCGGTGCAACAACCGCTGCCAGCGCGCGGTCGTGGCATTTGGCGACGGCTCGCTTTACGTCACGGGCAATCGCTGCCCGCGCGGCGGCGCCATCTCATGGGATGAGCTCGTGCGCGAGGTTCCCGCGGCGGAGGAGCTGCGTCCGCAGGGTGCTTGCGAGGCACAGGCACCCGGCACGGGGCGCGACCGGACCGCGGCTGCCCCCAATCTCTTTGTCGACCGCGAGAAGCTGCTGTTCGAGTCGTGCCCCACGGTTCCCGTCTGCGGGGGGCGCGATGTCACGATCGGCATTCCCCGTGTGCTCGAGTTCTGGGACACCATGCCGTTCTGGTCGACGTTCTTCAGCACGCTCGGCTTTAAGGTGCGCGTCTCGGGACGCAGCACCAAGGCGATGTACGAGCGCGGTCTGGCGCACGTCACATCCGACACCGTGTGCTTCCCGGCCAAGCTCGTCCACGGGCACATCCGCAATCTCGTCGACGCCGGCGTCGACCGCATCTTCATGCCCATCATCACGACGGTGCCCACCGAAAACACCGCCTCTACCAGCGAGTGGATGTGCGCCGTCGTAAAGGGATACCCCTACGTGATGCGCAATTCCGATAACCCGGAGGAGCGTTTCGGCGTTCCGTTCGATACGCCGCTGTTCCACTGGTACGACGAGGGCGACCGAAACCGCCAGCTCAAGGCGTGGTGCAAGGAGACCTTCGATATCGATGCCGACCTGGTTGCCAAGGCGACCGAGCAGGCGGACCGCGCGCAGCAGACGTTTGAGAACCAGCTGCAGCTGCGCGGCAGGCAGGTGCTCGAGAACGTGCGCGAGGACGGCGGCTACGCGGTGGTGATCGCTTCGCGCCCGTACCACAACGACCCGCTGGTCAACCACGGGCTGCCCAAGCTCTTCTCTGAGCGCGGCATCCCCGTGCTGACGCCCGATGCGGTGCCGGGGGTCTGCAACGTCGATCTTTCCAACAGCCGCATCGACATCGTGAACAACTACCATGCGCGCATGCTGTCGTGCGCGGTCATCGTCGCATCGACGCCCGAGCTCGAGCTCGTGCAGATGGGCAGCTTCGGCTGCGGCCACGATGCGTATCTCACCGACGAGATCGCGCGCATGATGGGCGAGATGGGCTCCAAGGTTCCGATGATGATCAAGCTCGATGAGAGCGACGTCGCCGGTCCCATGGGCATTCGCGTGCGTTCGTTTATCGAGTCGGTCAACCGTCGTCGCGCGGAGGAGCGTGCCGAGGGCGCCCGGGTGCACGCGGTCCATCCGCTCGACGACCCGTATAAGGTCAAGTACACCAAGCGCGACCGGCACGACAAGATCGCGCTGGTCCCCAACACCTCCCATGCGTTCTGCAGGCTCATGACCGCGGCGATGCGCAATCAGGGCGTGCGCGCCGAGGCCCTTGATATCGGGCGCGAGGATGCCATCCGCCTGGGCAAACGCTATGTGCACAACGACATCTGCTTCCCCGCGCAAATCGTGATCGGCGAGGCGCTCGCGGCACTCGAGAGCGGTAAGTACGACCCGCACGACGTCGCCGTGGTGACTGGCAAGTATATCGGCGACTGCCGCCTGACGCACTACATGCCCCTGCTGCGCCGCGCGCTCGACGACGCGGGATACGACTATGTCCCGGTGCTCACCAACGACGACGTCGATGCCCACAATGCGCATCCGGGCTTCAAGCTCGGCCTTGGCCCGAGCATCCAGATCGCCTACGGTCTTCCCATGATCGATGCCCTCGAGGCCATGCTTAGGCGCATCCGTCCCTACGAGCTCGAGAAGGGCGCGGCGGACGCTGCGTTCGACCGCGCGCTCGATGAGGTTATCGAGGGCATGGAGCGCTCCGGGCTGAGAGGCCAGGCGACGGGCTTCAAACGCGCGCTTGCGATCATGGACGCCGTTCCGTACGACCGCTCGAACCCGCATCCGACCGTTCTCATCGTGGGCGAGTACCTGCTCAATTTCCATCTCGGCGCCAACCACGAGATCGAGCGCTACCTCGAGGACAACGGGCTCGAGGTCATCGAGGCGCGCATGACCGACGTGATCCGCAAGACCTATTTCTACAAGCATGCGCAGTCGCGCGAGTTCCACGTCGACCTGTCGCTGCCCGAAAAGGCCTGGTACGCCACGGCGGACAACCTGTTCGAGCTCGCGCACGACCGTTGCGACCGCCTGGGCGCGGCGAGCCCGCTCTACGAGCCGCCGACGCGCATGCCCGAGCTCGTGCGCGCGAGCGATAAGATCCTGCACCATACGTTCGATGCGGGCGAGGGCGTGCTGATTCCGGCGGAGATCCTCGAGCACGCCAAGCGCGGCTGCCGCAACTTCGTGATCCTGCAGCCGTTCGGGTGTCTGCCCAACCATGTCGTGGGGCGCGGGCTCATCCATGCGCTCAAGGAGCAGTATCCCACGGCGCAGTTCCTGCCGCTCGACTACGATCCCGACGTGAGCTTCGCCAACGTGGAGAACCGTCTTCAGATGCTCATCATGAACGCCAAGGCGCAGGGGTGCGGTGAGACGCATGGCGAGACCGCGTAAGGACGCCGATGCGCCCGATGCACGCACCCGTATCATCGAGGCGTTTTGGGAGCTCATCGAGAACAACAGCATCTTCGAGCTGTCGGTTGGCGAGGTGACCCGCGCCGCCCAGTGCAATCGCGGAACGTTTTACTACTATTTTCACGATTTCGATGAACTCGTCGCCATCGCCATAGCCCAGCTGCTGCAGGATAACGAGCTCATCACCGATGCCCTCTGGCATTTTTCGAGCGAGGGCGACCTTTCGGCGTTCGACCGGCGCGACGTCCGCTGTCTGCTGCGGCGCATCGTCATCACCATGAGGGCGGGTGCCGCCGAGCAGGTCGTGCAGGGCATCCATACGATCATCATCGACCGCGTGAGAGAGATCGTCCACCCCGACGGAGAAGAGCTCAAGGCAGATTCGAGCTTTGCGGTGGGCTTTCTGGTCTCGGGCATCATGGGCTTTGTGATGGCGGTCGGCTTTGCCCGGGAGGGCGGCGAGGAGATAGACCTCGAGCAGCTGGGGGACAGCGCGTGCGCGTACCTGAGGGCGGTCGCCATGCAGACGGTGGAAACGGTCGCGCAAGTCGAGGGCGTCGATACATCCGAGCTGCTCGAACGCGTCTCCAAGGAGGCCGATGCCTATCGCGCATCGCGTGCGACGAGTCCCGACGTGGTGAAAGACGCCTAGGGTTTCTCTTGCGGGGCGCCTGTCGCGCATCGCGCGGTGAGTCCCGCGATGCGGTCATAACCTGCATTCATGTGAGCCGGGTTTATAGATATTCCTCCAGCTGTTAACATAGACAACCTGTGGGTAAAGAGACAAAAGCGCCGCCGACGGGCGGGCGTTTTGATTTCGATGAACTCATGTAAGGAAACGAGCATGTTAGATAGATTTACCGATCGAGCGCGCAAGGTCATGTCGATGGCCAAACAGGAGGCGCTCGATCTGCACTCAAATAAGGTGGGCACCGAGCACCTGCTGCTCGCACTCGCCAAGGAGGACGAGGGCATCGCTGCCGAGGCGCTGCGCTCGCTTGATATCTCCTACGACGACATCATGGACACCCTCAAGGAGGTCCAGACCACGGTTCCCGAGCCCAGCGAGGAGACCGAGGCTGCCAAGCTTGCCTTTACGCCGCTCGTCATTAGCGTGATGGAGCGCTCCTTCCGCGTGGCACGTGAGAACAACCAGACCTACGTGTCGACCGAGCACTTGCTGATTGGCATCGTCGAAGAGGGTAACGGCATGGCCATGGACATCCTCATGCGCCTGGGTGTGTCGTCCGCCTCCATCAAAAAGGCTATCGAGAAACTTACCGCCAAGGACCAGGACAAGAAGCGTCCGCTCGCCGGCGCCGGTGCCGGGCGTCCCGGTGCGGGCCTGCCGTTCTTTAGCGGCTCGGACGCGTCGCAGCAAAAGGGGAGCGGCACCGATACGCTTAAGCAGTTCGCCACCAACCTTACGCAGAAGGCGCGCGACGGCGAGCTCGACCCTGTAATTGGTCGCGAAAAGGAAGTCCAGCGTATGATGGAGATCCTTTCGCGTCGCACCAAGAACAATCCGCTTATCTTGGGCGACCCCGGCGTGGGCAAGACGGCCATCGTCGAGGGTCTGGCTCAGCAGATTGCAGCTGGCAACGTGCCCGAGAACCTTATGAACCAGAACATCTGGACGCTCGACCTGCCGGGCCTCGTTGCGGGCGCCAAGTATCGCGGTGAGTTTGAGGAGCGCCTCAAGAACGTGATCCAGGAGGCCACCGAAGCTGACGACGTCATCCTGTTTATTGACGAGATGCACACCATCATCGGTGCCGGTTCTGCTGAGGGCTCCATCGACGCGAGCTCCATGCTCAAGCCCGTGCTCGCGCGCGGTGCCTTCCAGATTATCGGTGCCACCACGGCCGAGGAATTCCGCAAGTACCTCACCAAGGACCCGGCCTTCGAGCGTCGCTTCCAGACCATCGATGTCGAGGAGCCGAGCGTCGAGGACACGGTCAAGATCCTGACCGCGCTCAAGCCGCGCTACGAGGAGCACCACCATGTGCGCTATACGCAGGGTGCTATCGAGGCCGCCGCGAACCTCTCCGACCGCTACATCCAGGATCGCTTCCTGCCCGATAAGGCCATCGACCTCATTGACGAGGCCGGCGCCCGCGCCCGCATCGCCGCCAACCGCGCGCCCGAGCCGGTGCGCGAGGCCGAGCATCGCGTGGAGGAGCTTAAGGCCGCCGCGCAGGAGGCCACCGAGAGCGACGACATGAACAAGGCCGCCGAGATCACCGAGCAGCAAAAGGCTGCCGAGATTGAGCTCGCCGAGGCCAAGGCTGCCTGGACGGCCGAGCTCGACGCCAGCCCGCTCACCATCGATGTCTCCCAGATTGCCGACATCGTGTCCGTGACCTCGGGCGTGCCGGTGTCCTCGCTCACCGAGAGCGAGAGCCGCCGCCTGCTGCAGGCCGAAAGCGTGCTCAAGACGCGCATCATCGGTCAGGACGAGGCCGTCGAGGCCGTTGCCAAGGCCGTGCGCCGCAGCCGCTCGCCGCTCAAGGACCCGCGTCGCCCCGGCGGCAGCTTTATCTTCCTGGGCCCCACCGGCACGGGCAAAACCGAGCTCGCCAAGACGCTCGCCGAGTATCTCTTTGGCAGCAAGGACGCGCTCATCAGCTTCGATATGTCGGAGTTTGGCAGTGAGTTCGAGGTCTCCAAGCTCATCGGTAGCCCCCCGGGCTATGTGGGCCACGACGAGGGCGGCCAGCTTACCAAGGCCGTTCGTCGCCACCCGTACTCGGTCGTGCTGTTCGACGAGATCGAGAAGGCGCATCCCGACATCTTCAACATCCTGCTGCAGGTGCTGGAGGAGGGTCGTCTGACCGATAGCCAGGGCAAGACGGTTGACTTCCGCAACACCGTGATCATCATGACGTCCAACGTGGGCGCCCGCGAGATCGCGCAGGATGCGAGCGTCGGTTTTGGCACCACCGGTGAGCAGGGTCTCACGTCGAGCGAGATCCGCGGCCGTGCGATGGGCGAGCTCAAGCGCCTGTTCCGCCCCGAGCTGCTCAATCGTATCGACGATATTGTGGTGTTCCAGAAGCTCTCGGGCGAGAATCTCACCAAGATTGCGCACCTGCTGGTGGACGATCTGCGCCAGCGCCTGATCGCAAACGGCATGAACATCAAGCTTACCGATGCGGCCTACGACAAGATTGTGGCGGAGGGTACCGACCTCACCAACGGCGCGCGTCCGCTGCGTCGTGCCATCCAAAAGCTCATCGAGGATCCGCTGTCCGAGGAACTGCTGGCTGGCGAGTGGGGCGAGGGCGATACCGTCCTGTGCGACGTGGCCGATGGCAAGTTTGTCTTTAGCCGCGGCACGGGCGAGATCCCGGCACCGCGTCCGGCGGGCACGCTTGGTGGCGATACCGCCCCGGCGGTACCGCACACCGGCAACGCCGCGCCCGTGAGCGGCGGCGTGACCTCGGGCCCCGGCGGCATGATGCAAGCCGGTTCCGGCGCGCTGTAGGGCGTGGCGACAATTTGATACGCGCAATCGAGGCGCTCCGGAAAGGGCGCCTCGATTTGTAGAGCTGCGGAAGTTGTGACCGTTACGCTATACGGTCCACCGTTAGCCGATGATGCGAGGGCGCTCGGCGTTTTCGACTGGTTTATGCACGCAAAGTCTGGGAATATACAAGTCGCATGTCTTACTGTCTAACCAGTTGCGCCAAGGAGGCACCATGGACTACAAGATTACCGGCTACGAGCCCGCCCAGCTGTTCCATTTCTTTGAGGAGGTCAGCGCGATCCCCCGTGGGTCTAGCAACGAGAAGGGCATCAGCGATTTCCTGGTTGCGTTTGCCAAGGAGCGCGGTCTCGATGTGTACCAGGACGAGGTCTACAACGTCATCATTCGCAAACCCGCATCTGCCGGTGCCGAGAATGCCCCGACCGTGATGCTGCAGGGCCACATCGATATGGTGTGCGACAAGTTGGGCTCCGTTGAGCACGACTTTACGACCGATGGTATCGACCTGGTCGTCAAGGACGGCGTCCTCACCGCTAACGGCACCACTCTGGGCGCCGACAACGGTATTGCCGTCGCGCTTATGCTTACCGTGCTCAACGACGATTCGATTACCCATCCGGCCCTCGAGTGCGTGTTCACCACCGACGAGGAGACTGGCCTGGTCGGCGCCGAGACGCTCGACAAGTCCCAGATTAGCGCCCGCACCATGATCAACCTTGACTCCGAGGAAGAGGGCGTTGCCACCGTCAGCTGTGCCGGCGGCGTCGTCGTTACCTACACCTGCCCGATCGCGCGCGAGCACAAGACCGGTAGCACCCTCACGCTCGACATCTCCGGCCTGCTGGGCGGCCACTCCGGCAGCGATATCAACCTGGAGCGCGGCAACGGCAACCTCATCATGGCCCGCATCATCGACCGCCTGATGGTTGCCGGCGAGCCCGCCATCGTTAGCTTTAACGGCGGCACCAAGGACAACGCCATCAACCGTGAGTGCAAGGCTGTTCTGGTCTACGCCGACCACGCTGCCGCCGAGGCCGCGGCCCAGATCGCAAAGGGCATCATCGCCGACGTCACTGCCGAGCTCGAGGTCTTCGACCCCGGCTTTACTTGCACCGTCGAGATTGCCGACGACGCCGAGGTTGAGGCCATGGACCAGAAGTCCGCGCTTGCCCTCATCCGCGCCCTGCGCCTTGCCCCTAACGGCGTGATTCGCCGCAACGTCGCCACCGACGGCTCCGTCGAGGTTTCCTCCAACATCGGCGTGGTCGCCACCTCCGATGACGAGGTCAAGATTATGCTGTCCCCGCGCTCTTCGATCACCTCGCTGCAGAACGAGTTCAAGGACCGTCTGCAGACGCTGGCCGATGTCCTGGGCTTCGACGCCAAGTTTGAGTTTGAGTATCCCGGCTGGAGCTATGCCGAGCATTCGCCGGTCCGCGAAGTCTTTGTCGAGAGCTATCGAGAGCTCTTTGGCTCCGAGCTGCGCATCGAGTCCATTCACGCCGGCCTTGAGTGCGGCCTGTTTGCCGAGGCTCTGCACGGCCTGGACGCCATCGCCGTGGGCCCGACGCTCTCCGATGTCCATACCCCGGACGAGAGCATGGAGCTCGCTTCTGCCGAGCGCTTCTACGAGCTGCTCATCGACGTCCTCAAGCGCCTCGCTGCGTAAAGGTTGCGCTAGCAGCAGTCCGAGTCACGTGCTAGCGGATTGCAAATGACATTATGAGAGGGGGCACCCGGTCTTTTGCGACGGGTGCCCCCTCTCTTTTGTTTGATAATTGCGAAATTACGGCCACCTAGTCCATTTCTGCCCTGATGAGGTCGAGGGCGCGCTGGCAGTTTTCGCGGACGGGGCCGAGCATATGCTCGCGCAGGTCCGCCATGCCGGGCAGGTCGGCGTATTCGTCCATGACCTCTTCCATGCAAATGGGTACCTCGTAGGCGAGGTCCATCATGGTCGCAAAGCAAAACTTCTCGGATAGCCCGGCATCGGTAAGCGCCGCCTCCAGCGCGGGATCGCCCATACCGTGGTATCGGCGGATAGCGCCTGGACCGATTCGCCCCACACGATTTTCGCCGCCAACGCTCATGGCGAGGCGCGCCCGGCGGCGCATGCGCTCATACGCCAAACCCGACGCGACATCGTACATTCGAGCCATCATGGCTGTGCCGTCGTTTCCAAGGAGCAGGGAATAGTTTTTCGCGTGCGCATCCGGTGCGCCGATAATGGCGTTGAAGAACAGTATCTGCGTAAACAGATACAGGTTAAGTTGATGGTGGCTCGTATTTACGAGGAGCTCTTGAATGTCGCGTGTGGTCGGGCCGCCGTCTGCCGTGTACTTTTGGGCGGGCATCACCCCAAGTGCCTGACAGAGGTCTTCTTGATGTAGACGCCTGATTGTCCCGTCTTTGACTTTCATGCGGTCATAGCGCTCAACAATGAGGGCGGGTTCGTCCTCAAACATACGATATTCGACGTTTGCCGTTGCGATACCGGCGCGCTGGGCGCTTTTCATGCAGACAAACTCATTGAGAGCCTCGAGTTTAAATCCGATAACGCCATTTTTGAAAATATGCGTCGTGGGCGAGGAGCCCATGCATTCGCACCAGCGGCCGTTTATGAACGCGAGCGCGAACTTGCCCTGGTTGCCTCCAAGTGACCAACTTTCATCTAGACCCATCCACGATGCATCGCGGTCATCTCTGATCGACTTGAGACGAAGAGCAATTTCGTGGTTGTCTATAGGGCGGTATTCGCCAGCGCGATGCAGGACGGCGTCGGTATCTTCTTCGGCACAAAACTGCACGCCGCCCGGACAGTCGAGTCCGATATGGCTGAGCAACGCAACGGGATTGTTGGGCCTAACGTCGAATTCGGCGGCAATCGCTTTTCGTTGGTCCTCGCTGTCGGGTAGAAGGCCAAACAGGTACGGATTCATGACCTGTTGTCCGTATGTGCGATTCGATACGGGTATGTTGGTCGATAGGGCTGGCCCGTCATAGTCATGATCGTAGGTAAAGCTGATAAGACCGTTCTCATCTTGCGTGAGCGTTCCAGCAGGCACGCCGCAAATAATGGTCCGAAGTGATGTTCTGGCCATTGGCTATTTCCCTTCGGGCATGGCTTGGCTAGATGCGTTTGTGGCAATCGAGACTCCGAGATTGGACATGGCGAAATCGGCGAAGACCTCGTCGTAGAGTGCGGATGTAAAGGGGGTATCTGCAAGAGCCGGAATGGTTGTGCTGCGACGGTTGCGATGATGAAGACGTTGGGCGTGATGGCGTCTGGAGGTGCTGCAAGGTTGATCAGCATGCGGGGCGTCGACTGGTTGCTCATTTTTCGTTTCGCCTATATCCCCTTGAGCGGCGAGCGCCAGTCCAAGAGCACCGAAAACTGCCAGCAGCTTGTCGAGCCGAATGCCGGTGGCGTCTCCTAGCTCGAGCGATGCAAGCAGGCGCTCCGAAACACCGGCCTTTTTGGCGAGGGTGGCACGGGTGAGACCCTGAGTCTCGCGTGCCTGGCGCACGTAGATGCCAGCTTGGCGTGGTGTGGTGATGGGAAGGGTATCCACGGCTATCTCCTAACGTGCAGGCTTTTGCATCCTAGTATGACATGCAAAAGTCTGCATGAAAAGGCCTCATGCAAAACTCTGCATGAGGCCTTATACGGACGTTTAGTTATGAAGGGTGTTTTACAGCACCAAAATCCCCAGGTGCTCCAGCAAGATCTTAAGCCCGATAAGGATAAGCACAACGCCGCCCACGATGGTGGCGGGTTTTTCGTAGCGCGCGCCAAAGGTGTGGCCGATCGCTACGCCGGCGACGGAGAAGATAAACGTTGTGACGCCGATAAGCGATACAGCGGGCACGATGTCAACCGAGAGCGCGGCAAACGAGATGCCCACGGCCAGGGCGTCGATTGAGGTGGCGATGGCGAGGATCAGGTACTCGCCCAGTTCAATCTTCTCGGCATCCTTGCCGTCGTCTTCATCCTCGTCTTCGGTAAAGGCTTCCCACAGCATTTTGCTGCCGATGAAGGCCAAAAGGATAAAGGCGATCCAGTGGTCGATGGGGCCGATGATGCTCATGAATTGACTGCCAAGCGCCCATCCGATCACGGGCATGCCTGCCTGGAAGCCGCCAAAGAACAGGCCGAGCACTACGGCGACCTTAAGGTTGATCTTCTTCATGCCAAGGCCCTTGCAGATGGATACGGCAAAGGCGTCCATCGAAAGGCCAACGGCGAGCAACACGAGCTCTGCGAGTCCCATAGTCTGGCTCCCTCTCTGCGGGCGGGCCCGCGTGTACCTCTTGGGGGAGTAACAAAAAAGACTCGTGGCGTACGCGTTGCGCGCACAGCCACGAGTCTCGTTCATTAAGGCAAGCCAGGCCGCATCGGCCAGTGTGTTGACTTGCCGCGCCACCGGAGGCGAACCCGATCACGCGACTACTCCCTCATTTATGCGAATCCCGATGCTACCACATAAGCAGCTCATTTGGATTGGGGCTCTCAGCTGTGTTCGCTCATTCTGTAAGCATCGGATTTTGCGGGCGTCACAGGGGCAAACCGTGAGAAACTTATTGACGTTTATGGAGCGTATACGATGGGAGCGATGCCTTGGATAAAAACGAGCTGCAAAAGCGTATGGAACAGGCCATCCGCCTGACTGCCCCCGGTCAGCCGATCCGCACCGCCCTCGACATGATCATTGCCGGTCACCTGGGCGCCCTTATCTGCGTCGGCGACACCGAAAACGTGCTCGCCGCCGGTAACGACGGCTTCCCGCTCAACATTTCGTTTACCTCGAACCGCCTGTTCGAGCTCTCCAAGATGGACGGTGCCATCGTTATCGATGGCGACCTCACCCAGATCCTGCGTGCCAACTTCCACCTCAATCCCGATCCCTCGCTCGCCACGAGTGAGACGGGCATGCGTCACCGTACTGCCGCTCGCATGTCGGTGCTCACCGACGCCATCGTGATCTCGGTTTCGGCTCGTCGTGCCGTCGTCAACGTGTACGTCCACGGCAAGAGCTACGAGATCCAGCCCGTCACCACCATCATGAGCTCGGTCAACCAGCTCGTCGCCACGCTCCAGACTACCCGTCAGTCGCTCGATCGCTCCCTGCTGCGCCTGACGGCCCTTGAGCTCGACGACTACGTCACGCTCGCCGACATCACCGGCATCTTCTCGAGTTTCGAGATCATGCAACAGGCAAAGACCGAGCTTAAGGATTGCATCGTCAAGCTGGGTAACCAGGGCAAGCTCGTGCAGATGCAGCTCGAGCAGCTCGCGGGCTCCAGCATGGATACCGAATACGACTTGATGATCCGCGACTACGCAAGCGATTCCTCTGAGGCCAACGCCGAGAAGATTCGCGCTGAGCTTGCCCGTATGACGCCTAAGGACCTGTCCGACCCGCAGCACGTGGCGGCAGTTCTGGGCTATGACGACTTGGACGAGGACTCCGTCATGACGCCGCTGGGCCTGCGCACGCTTTCGCGCGTGTCCGTCGTGCGCGACGGCGTGGCCGAGAAGATCGTCGACGAGTACGGCTCGCTGCAGGAGCTCATGGATGACATCAGCGAGGATCCGGAGCGCTTGGGCGACTTTGGCGTCAACAACCCTGCCATTCTTGCGGACTCGCTGTACCGCATGAAGGGCACCAAACAGGGGAACGCATAATGGCGCCCGTATGCGCCGTGGTCGTTGCCGGCGGCAGCGGCCAGCGCTTTGGAAATCCCGGCGGCAAGCAGCTCGTTAACGTGGCGGGCCGTCCGCTCATGAGCTGGTCCATCCGCGCGTTCGATCGTAGCGACAAGGTCGGCCATATCGTCGTGGTTTGCCCTGCCGAGCGCCGTGCCGAGATGCGCCGCTTGGCTATCGACCCGTTTGACTATGACACGCCCATCAGCTTTGCCGATGCCGGCGATACTCGTCAGGATTCCACCCGCGCCGGCGTGCACGCGGTGCCGGCGGGTTTCGAATATGTCGCTATCCACGACGGCGCCCGTCCGCTCATTACGACCGAGGCCATCGACCACGCTATCGACGTGCTGGTGAGCGACCGCTCGCTCGACGGTGTCGTGTGCGGCCAGCCCGCGATCGACACGCTCAAGATCGTCGATGGCGACAATATCGTCGAGACGCCGCCGCGTGAGCTCTACTGGGCAGCGCAGACGCCGCAGATCTTTAGCGTCGATGCTATGAAGCGCGCCCATGCTGCAGCCATTGCCGAGGGCTTTATCGGCACCGATGATTCGTCGCTGGTCGAGCGCATGGGTGGGCGCGTCCGCTGCGTCCAGAGTCCGCGCGATAACCTTAAGGTGACGGTGCCCGAGGACCTGCGTCCCGTAACCGCGATTCTGCTTGGCCGCATGGCCGAGGGAGAGGACCTTCCCCATGTTCAGTAACCTGCGCATTGGCCATGGCTACGACGTCCACCGTCTGGTGGAGGGGCGTCGATGTATCATCGGCGGTGTCGACATTCCCTACGAGCGCGGCCTGCTGGGCCACTCGGATGCCGATGTGCTCGCGCACGCCTTGGCCGACGCCATTCTGGGCGCCTGCCGCGGGGGAGACATCGGCAAGCTATTCCCCGATACCGACCCCGCCTATGAGGGTGCTGATTCGATGGTGCTGCTCGCTCGCGTGATGGGCTATGCGCGCGAGCTGGGCTTCGAGTTTGTCGATGCCGATTGCACCATTGCCTGTCAACAACCCAAGATCACCCCGCACCGCGATGCCATGCGCGCCAACCTTGCCCATGCCCTGGGCGTTGACGTCGAAAACGTGGGCGTCGCCGCCACTACGACCGAAAAGCTCGGTTGGGAAGGCCAGGGCGAGGGAATCGGCGCCTGGGCTGTCTGCCTGCTACAGAAAACCGTTAAGGAGTAACGAATGCGTATCTATAACAGCGCTACCCATAAAAAGGAAGAGTTCCAGCCCATCGAGTCCGGCAAGGTCCGCATGTACGTGTGCGGCCCCACGGTCTACGACAACATCCACATCGGCAATGCCCGCACGTTCATCAGCTTTGACGTGATTCGTCGCTGGCTCATCGCGAGCGGCTACGAGGTCACGTTTGCCCAGAACCTCACCGATGTCGATGACAAGATCATCAAGCGCGCCAACGAGCAGGGCCGCACTGCCGCCGAGGTCGCGACGGAGTTCTCTGACAAGTTTATCGGCGTTATGCGCGCCGCCAACGTGCTCGATCCCGATGTGCGTCCTCGCGCCACCAAGGAGATCGGCCCCATGATCGCCATGATCAAGACGCTCATCGAGCAGGGCCACGCCTACGCCGCCGATAACGGCGACGTGTACTTTGCCGTGCGCAGCGATCCCAACTATGGTCAGGTCTCGGGCCGCAACATCGACGACCTTATGGTTGGCGCGCGCATCGAGGAGAACGAGGACAAGAACGACCCGCTCGACTTTGCCCTGTGGAAGGCCGCCAAGCCCGGCGAGCCCAGCTGGCCGAGCCCCTGGGGCGAGGGGCGTCCCGGTTGGCACACCGAGTGCGCCGCCATGGTGCACCGCTACCTGGGCACCCCGATTGACATCCACGGCGGTGGCTCCGACCTTGCCTTCCCGCATCATGAGAACGAGTGCGCCCAGGCCACCTGCGCCTGGCACCAGGGCTTCTCCAACACCTGGATGCACACGGGCATGCTGCTGGTAGACGGCGAGAAGATGTCCAAGTCGCTCGGCAACTTCTTTACGCTGGCCGAGGTCCTCGAGCAGCACTCCGCTGCCGCCCTGCGTTTGCTGATGCTGCAGACGAGCTATCGCTCACCTCTCGACTTTTCTTGGGAGCGCCTGGAGGGTGCCGAGAACTCGCTCACGCGTATCGCCGGTACGGTCGAGAACCTGCGTTGGGCCGCGAACCATGCGACGGCCGATGCCGATGCGGCTGCCGCCGAGGCGTTTGCCGCCAAGGCCGCCGAGACCCGCGCCGCCTTTAAGGAGTGCATGGACGACGACTTTAACACCGCCGGTGCCATGGGTGCCGTCTTTGGCTTTGTGACCGAGTGCAACCAGTACCTGGAGCAGGCGGGCGATGCTGCCGACAAGGCCGCCGCGCTTGCCGCCGCCGACACGCTGGCCGAGCTGCTCGATACGTTTGGCGTTGAGCTCCCCGAGCCCAAGGTAGAGCTGCCGCTGGGTCTGCTAGGCGTTGCCGCCGGCCTGGTCGCCTACACGGGCGACGACGTGGACGAGGCTGCTGCCAAGATTCTCGAGGCCCGCGCCGAGGCCCGTGCCGCCAAGAACTGGGATCTGGCCGACGCCATCCGCGACCAGCTCAAGGACCTGGGCCTCACCATTGAGGATACCGCCGCCGGCACCCGTATCAAATCTCTCTAATCCCCGCGGGTTTCCCAAGCACCCGACCTTGCCGTTCAAACCGTCGCTCGCGTACTCAAGTACGCGTCGCTCCTCTTTCACGGCAATCTCGGGCACTTGGAAAACCCGTACCGACCGCTTGAGCTATTCGTCTTAAGCGGTCGCTTCTTTTGTCCTGTTTGAAAAGTATTTAAAGGAGGCCGCTTTATGGCCGACAATCGCAAGCGTGCACCGCGTGGAGGCAAGCAGGCTGCTTCTGGCTCGCGTCCGATTCGCCGTAACGACCGCGCTGCCGCTTCCAAGGGGCAGCGCGAGCGCACCCAAGCAGCGCGTCCGCAGCGCGAGCGTGGCCGCGACAACGTTCAGGCTCCCAAGGGCGAGTTTATCGAAGGCCGTCGTGCTGCCGCCGAGGCGCTACGCACCGGTTTTCCCATCAAGTGCGCGCTCATCGCCGAGGGCGGGGAGCGCGATGCTGCCCTGTCGCGTTTGGTCGATGACCTCAACGCTTCGGGTGTCCGCATTAAGTACGTGCCGCGTGCACAGCTCGATGCGCTGTCGAGCCATGGCGCTCACCAGGGCATCGCACTCGAGGTAGGCAACTTCCCCTATGCCGATGTTGCCGATATTCTCGACCGCGCGGGCGACGGTCCGGCGCTTGTCGTGGTGCTCGACCACGTGACCGACGACGGTAACTTTGGCGCCATCGTGCGCTCCGCCGAGGTCGTGGGCGCGGTGGGCGTCATCATTGCCAACAAGCGTGCCGCCGGTGTGACCGTGGGCAGCTACAAGACTTCTGCCGGCGCCGTCATGCATCTGCCCATCGCGCAGGTTCCCAATATCGCTCGTGCGCTTGACGATCTTAAGGCTGCTGGCTTTTGGGTGGGCGGTGCCTCCGAGCACGCCGAAGGCAGTTGCTGGGATGCTCCCTTCGAGGGCCGCGTGGCGCTCGTCATGGGGTCCGAGGGCGACGGCATCTCGCGTCTGGTGCTCGAGAAATGTGACTTCTTGACCAAGCTTCCCCAGCGCGGCATGACCGAGAGCCTCAACGTTGCCCAGGCAACGACGGCGCTATGCTTTGAGTGGTTACGTCGCAACGCCGGCGAGCTCATGGGGGAGGAGTAGCGCATGTCCAAGAAGAACCGCGCCAAGTCCAAGGCCAAGCGTTTTGGCGAAGGCTCGGCCAAGCCGATTGTTTCGGCCGCGACCTATGGTGTGGGCGGCAATGCGTTTGCGCAGGCCATCGCCGATCCGGTCTCGACGGTGCATTCCAATAAGCCCGAGCTGTTGGTGGTCGACGGCTACAACGTGATACACTGCACGCCGCGCTACGAAAAGCTCGTATACGACCATTCCGACGATCCGTATTCCAGCGACGTTCACGATATGGCGCGCACCGCCCTCATCAACGACGTCGCCGCCTTTGCCCAGGGCCGCTACGAGGCCGTGATCGTGTTCGACGGCGCGGGCAATATCTCCAGCGAGCGCCCCAACCTGCCGGCCCGCGGCGTGCGTATCGAGTTCTCACCGACGGGCGTCTCTGCCGATACCGTGGTGCAGAAGCTCTGCATCGAGGCGCGCGAGGAAGGCCGCGCGTGCTCCGTGGTATCGAGTGACGGCACAATACAGGCCGTCGTCATGGGCAAGGGCGTCACGCGCATCTCGAGCCGTATGCTGGTGGACGAGATCAAACAGATCGATAACGACGTTCACGAGGCAGAGGAAGCTCCGCAGATCAAGATGACTCTGGGCAGCCGCCTGAGCCCCGATACCCTGGCCAAGCTCAAGGCGTTGCGCGGACGGTAGGGGAGTTGGCGGGGCAATGCTGCCTTGCTAACTCCATTCAGCGATGTCGATCATTCTTTCGAGGCGCCACGTTAGCGCCTCTTTTAGATAAGGTAGTCTCGCTGCTAGAGCATCGTTTTTAGACAGAATCTCGATTGCCTCGTCAACGAAGCCTTCGAGTTTGTCGCGGTCAAACCAGCCCATGTCCTCGACGAGCAACATTTGTTTGGCGGGGCTTGAATGAAATTGTGCGCTGGTAAAACTGTGCTCTCCCGCCCTAAGCTCCTCTAGTGATATGTTGCACCAGAGCGATGAGCCCGAATCGAAGATGGGGGCAGGTCTGCAAGCTTGCGTGTTTACGTTTCGCACGAGGCCGAAGTTGCGCCAATGACGATCGTAGTTGGCAATGATGTCGTCACATACGATCATGCGGTCAAGGGCATCCTTGACGCCTGTCACCCCGAGCTCCTCGCAGTTTGCTACATATCGCTCGTAGTCGGTTAGCCGTTCATCTGCGTTTGCGTGCTGGTTTACATAGAACGCAGGGACATACTCTTCTTCATCAGTTAAGAAGACATCGCATGTGCTCAGGGCGGAAGTGCCCGTGCCCTCGAGCGAGTAAGGCACATAATCGCAGGCGTTTAGGATGCGACGGTGGAGCGCGGTCGCCACCAGCTCGTTATAAGGTTCCTGGTCCAGGTGCGCTCCTGCCTTATGCAGAATTCGACGTTCGCCCTCGCACGTCCAGTACTTTTGAAGATTGCCGTCCGAGGTGTTATCGGGCTTTGCGGCAGCCGCTTTTCCCTCTGGGGCAAAGGGTGCAATGGATAGCGAGACGTCATCAAAGGCGTTATTGAAGAAGTTGATATCCTCCCAGGTGAGACCGGAACCTTGGGGCCTAATCCAATACTGGTCGGATAAGGAGAGGCCGAGATTTCGCTGGACGAGTTCATCGGGAACATCGACTGCGGCTTCTGCAAGCAGGGAGGCTAGCCCAATGCGTGCGAGCGGGATACCGCGGCCGCGCCACCAGATGCGGAAGGAGTCTAGCGATATGGGGCTATTAGGGCCAAATACTCCAATAGGGGCGTGGGCGTAATCGATGTCGGCACCGATGTGGGTAAAGTCTTTTCGCGATGTACTGTAGACCAGCTGAGCGACTTCGTACGTGCGGTTCATGAGGGTGAACGCGATCTCGCTCTTACCGTGGCCGCGGCGGGGACGTCCCCCCGTTTTGGTCACAGAGCGGAGTCGCGTGTCGACGCTGTCTTTGTCGATGAGCCATACACCAGAAGCCTTGCGGGCCTCAAGTGCTCCGTTTTTTATGAGCTCCTGCACCCTGCGCGGAGTGATGCCGAGCAGCTCGGCGGCTTCTTTGGTAGTAAGCATCGCGAAACCCTTCGCCAGAACGAATAGTTTTATATATAGCAATTGTAATTAAAACTATTCGTTCTGGCGAATGGTTTTAAGATTGAGGGCGCACTGACAGAAATGAACGGGCCTGGTACGCGTTGTTGCTGGATTTTGCATATTTGTATAACGCCGTGCGGCCTGTTGCGCCCCGTCCGCAATTCCTTTATTCTTAACTCGCTTCGCGTGAAAGCGCCAAGTGTGCCAGTGTGGCGCAACGGTAGCGCAACTGATTTGTAATCAGTGGGTTGCAGGTTCGATTCCTGTCACTGGCTCCATGAGAGTTTCGGGCTCTGTTTCCTTGTGGGACAGGGCCCGTTTCTATTTATGTCGATAAGTCAGCGTGTTTGGCGCCAACCAAGCTTCAGGTTTGTCTCGATCCGTAACACGAGTGGGCTGAAGACCCTCCTTATAGTTACAGATCGAAACATTGCCAAGGGAAGGCCGATAACATCTCGATCCGTAACACGAAGAGGCTGAAAACCGTTCTTACTGTTACAGAATGAGACGTAAGCGGGGGTTTCTGCGAAACATCTCGATCTGTAACAGATAGGGGAGGAATAACCCTCTTACTGTTACAGGTCGAGACATAGGCCGGGGCGAGGTTGGTCATCGTCATCGAGCGTGGATTATCGGACACACAAGCGTGGAAAATCTTCCGCCTAGTGAATGAGCGTGGATAATCTGCCACTTTGGATTCGATGGCACGGCAAAGTGGGAGATTATCCACGCTCGATTTCAAACGGAAGAAAATCCACGCTCGATTTTGCCTGGGAAGAGCAATCTTCTGTCTGGGCAGCCCCGATCTCGACCTATATATAGGTGCAAATAAGCTGGTATCGAAGTTCGATACTGAAGGTGTACTCCACTACAGCAAAGTGTTACCTTGGGAAACGTCACCTCAGTATCCAAAACCACTGTCCTTCATATCCAAACTCAATAAAACCGCAGGTCACGGCTATATAGATACGCCCGGCACCGTGTATCTAGAGGTTTTCGTTGACAGCCCCCAAGGTGGCATCGTATTATCTTTTTCGTTCGCGGGGGCGGCGGTCCAAAAGACCAAAGGACCTGCGGATACTTGAACGATTGGGAGTTTGCCCGAGTGGTTAATGGGGACGGGCTGTAAACCCGTTGGCTCTGCCTACATAGGTTCGAATCCTATAGCTCCCACCCGTCAAGTGCCTGTATAGCTCAGTCGGTAGAGCACTTCGTTGGTAACGAAGAGGTCACCAGTTCAAGTCTGGTTGCAGGCTCCATCCGGCGGTGTAGCTCAGTTGGTTAGAGCACACGGTTCATACCCGTGGCGTCACTGGTTCGAATCCAGTCACCGCTACCATAGGTAACACGGTGGCTTCTCAATAGTATGTTGAGAGGCCACTATGGTATAAAGGCAAAGTCCCGTCCGGGGACGACCTGTTAAGAGGAGGGCTTTATGGCCAAAGAGAAGTTTGAGCGCACTAAGCCGCATGTTAACATCGGCACCATTGGTCACGTCGACCACGGCAAGACCACGCTGACCGCTGCCATCACCAAGGTTCTCTCCGAGACCGAGGGCTGCAAGGCTGACTTCACTGCGTTCGAGAACATCGACAAGGCTCCCGAGGAGCGCGAGCGCGGCATTACGATTTCCGTCTCCCACGTTGAGTACGAGACCGCTGCCCGTCACTACGCTCACGTTGACTGCCCGGGCCACGCTGACTACGTCAAGAACATGATCTCCGGCGCTGCTCAGATGGACGGCGCTATCCTGGTCATCGCTGCTACCGACGGCCCCATGGCTCAGACCCGCGAGCACATCCTGCTCGCCCGTCAGGTCGGCGTTCCCTACATCGTCGTCTTCCTGAACAAGTGCGACATGGTCGACGATGACGAGCTCATCGACCTCGTCGAGATGGAGACCCGTGAGCTCCTCTCCGAGTACGATTTCCCCGGCGACGACATCCCCGTCATCCGTGGCTCCGCTCTGGGCGCTCTCGAGGGCGACGCCAAGTGGATGGACGCCATTCGCGAGCTCATGAAGGCCGTCGACGAGTACATCCCGACGCCTGCTCGTAACAACGACCTCCCGTTCCTGATGGCCGTTGAGGACGTTATGACCATCTCCGGCCGTGGTACCGTTGCTACTGGCCGTGTCGAGCGCGGTGAGCTCAAGCTCAACGAGCCCGTCGAGATCGTCGGCATCAAGGATACCCAGAACACCGTCGTTACCGGTATCGAGATGTTCCGTAAGTCCATGGACTTCTGCGAGGCTGGCGACAACGTCGGTCTGCTGCTCCGCGGCATCAAGCGTGAGGACATCGAGCGCGGCCAGGTTCTCTGCAAGCCCGGTTCGGTTACCCCGCACACCAAGTTCACCGGCGAGATCTACGTTCTGACCAAGGAGGAGGGCGGCCGTCACACCCCGTTCTTCGATGGTTATCGTCCTCAGTTCTACTTCCGTACCACCGACGTTACCGGTACGGTCAAGCTCCCCGAGGGCACCGAGATGGCTATGCCTGGTGACCACATCACCATCGAGGGCGACCTCATCCACCCGATCGCCATGGAGGAGGGCCTGCGCTTCGCTATCCGCGAGGGTGGCCACACCGTCGGTTCGGGCATCGTCTCCACGATCATTGAGTAAATTAGCTCTTTGATATAGCTGACTTAGAGAACCCGGCACTTATATGGGTGCCGGGTTCTTTTCTGCAATGGATATTGAGCCGTTGCTGGTGTCGAGAGGATCGATAATGGTCCTGGATGCACCGTCGATTAGCTCTCGATGGCTTCATTGATGTGTTCCAAATATGAATGGATCCACCGAGAACCAATTGACTCGAGGTTTTCATTGACAGCACTTACGTGGAGCTGATAAAGTAACAACTCGTGCCCGTACGGGGCGGAAATGAAAGGTTCAGGATACATGCGTACTCTAGTTACTCTTGCGTGCACTGAGTGCAAGCGCCGCAACTATACGACCACCAAGAACAAGTCGACCATGCCTGATCGTATGGAGATCAAG
The DNA here is from genome assembly GCA_018370025.1 of Collinsella sp. GTDB lineage: Bacteria > Actinomycetota > Coriobacteriia > Coriobacteriales > Coriobacteriaceae > Collinsella. The sequence goes on from JAGZBF010000001.1 coordinate 38,400, forward strand.
AAGTATTGCCCCTGGTGCCGTCACCACACGCTGCACAAAGAGACTCGCTAGTCTCTAGTCACATACGCCAGTAGTTCAATTGGTAGAGCATCGGTCTCCAAAACCGAGTGTTGAGGGTTCGAGTCCTTCCTGGCGTGCCAGTCATTATTCCGTAAGCTCCCACTTGGGGGCTTACGGTTTACTCATGTATAAGCGCATTGCGCGGAGGTAACCCAAATGGCCAACAAGAAGAACAAGAAGAAGGCTCAGCAGCCGGCACCTGCCAACAAAGCTGCCGCCAACTCCAAGGTTGAGGCCAAGAAGGCCGTTGCCAAGAAGAACGAGAAGGCTGCGAAGTCCAAGAAGAACGAGAAGCCTGGTTTCTTCGCCCGCACCAAGAAGTATTTCGCTTCGGTCAAGTCCGAGATGAAGCGTGTCACGTGGCCCGATAAGAAGGAGCTCGTGAACTACTCGGTTGTTGTTTGCGCTTCTCTGATCGTCGTCGGCGTCGTCATCGCTCTGCTCGATGCTGGCTTTGGCGAGGCTCTTGCTCTGTTCTCTGGATTGAGGGGCTAAACCATGTCTAAGCGTTGGTACGTCGTTCACACTTACTCTGGATACGAGAACCGCGTTAAGTCCGATCTCGAGCATCGCATCGAGACTATGGGCATGCAGGACCGTATCTTTGATATCGAGATTCCTATGGAGCGCGTCACCGAGATTAAAGAGGGTGGCAAGCGTGAGACCAAGGATTCCAAGATCTTCCCGGGTTATGTCCTGGTCCGCATGGAGATGGATGACGATGCTTGGACGTGTGTTCGTAACACGCCAGGCGTCACCGGTTTCCTAGGCGGCAACGGCAAGCCCGCTCCGCTTTCCCGCGACGAGTACAACAAGATGACTCGTCGTCCCGGTAAGGGCGATTCGCCCAAGCGCACCTCGGTTGATATTGAGGTCGGTACGTCCGTCCGCGTCACCGATGGCCCGCTTACCGACTTTGATGGCAAGGTCTCCGAGGTTAACACCGAGGCTGGCAAGCTCAAGGTCACGCTGATGATCTTTGGCCGCGAGACGCCGGTCGAGCTCGACTTTAACCAGGTCGCTGTCATCGCTTAAGTTTTCGTCCGTTCGCGCGAGCGTGCTTCTTCTGTGACTGCTCATCTCAGGAGTGCTTCTAACACGTGCGTGCTTACGATATAGCAAGTACTTCACACTCGTGATTCGAAAGGAATGACCATGGCTGAGAAGAAGGTTGCCAACGTCATTAAGCTCCAGATTCCTGCTGGTGCAGCAAACCCTGCTCCTCCCGTCGGCCCCGCCCTGGGCGCTGCTGGCGTGAACATCATGCAGTTCTGCCAGGCCTTTAACGCCGAGACGCAGGACAAGAAGGGTGACATCATCCCCGTTGAGATCTCTGTCTACGAGGACAAGTCCTTCTCCTTCATCACCAAGACCCCGCCGGCGGCTCACCTTATCAAGAAGGAGCTGAACCTCAAGTCTGGTTCCGCTAAGCCCCAGGCTGACAAGGTTGGTCAGCTCTCCCAGGAGCAGCTCACCAAGATCGCCGAGATCAAGATGCCGGACCTCAATGCCAACGACATTGACGCCGCCAAGAAGATCATCGCCGGTACCGCCCGTTCCATGGGCGTCACCATCGCTGAGTAGCGATTTCTTATGGTAACGGCGGGTGCTCCGACCGGGGCGCCCGTTAAATGTGTGCAATAGGGCACACGATACGATGTGGGAGGGCTCACGCCCGTTTAACCACAGGAGGTAATGCACATGGCTAAGCATGGTAAGAGCTATAACGCCGCTGCCGAGAAGATCGACCGCGCCACGCTCTACACCCCCCTTCAGGCTGCCAAGCTCATCAAGGAGCTCGACACCGCCAAGTTCGACGAGACCGTCGAGGCTCACTTCCGTCTGGGCATCGATACTCGTAAGGCTGACCAGAACATCCGTGGTTCCATCTCCCTGCCCCACGGCACCGGCAAGACCGTTCGTGTTGCCGTCTTCGCCGAGGGCGAGAAGGCTCGTGAGGCTGAGGCTGCCGGCGCCGACATCATCGGTTCCGACGAGCTCGTCGCCCAGATTCAGAAGGGCGAGATCAACTTCGACGCCGCTATCGCTACGCCGAACATGATGGCCAAGGTTGGCCGCATCGGTAAGATCCTTGGTCCCCGTGGCCTCATGCCGAACCCCAAGCTCGGCACCGTGACCATGGACGTCGCCAAGATGGTCTCCGAGCTCAAGGCTGGCCGCGTTGAGTACCGCGCCGACCGCTACGGCATCTGCCACGTGCCCCTGGGCAAGAAGTCCTTCTCTGAGCAGCAGCTCGTCGAGAACTACGCTGCCCTGTACACCGAGATTCTGCGCGTCAAGCCCTCTTCTGCTAAGGGCAAGTACGTCAAGTCCATCTCCGTGTCTTCCACCATGGGCCCTGGCGTCAAGGTCGATCCCGCTGTCCAGCGTGACTTCCTGGCTGAGTAACTGCTAGTTACTGCCTGAGTACAGCAAGCATTGCTAAAGAAACCCGGTTCTGCCTTGTGCAGGACCGGGTTTCTTGTTATCGCGTCAAAAGCACCATAAAGGGGACAGTGTCCCCTTTATGGTGGTTACCAGGGTGTTCTGGCTGTTGAAGACTCGATGGCTTCGTGGCGTTTGAGCTCGCGGCGCATGGTTTGCGAATTGAGCCAGGCTGCCTGCCAGCCACGGATGGGGTAGCGCGTCTGGTCGAGCTCAAACTGTGTATAGCCGCAGGCGTTGATGATCGTTGTTCCACACACATGCTGCCGCTCGCGCTGAAAATCGTAACCGTAGCTTTGGTGTACATGCCCATGCACCATATAGTCGGGCCCCCAGGACTCAAGCGCCGTGTTAAAGCACTCAAACCCTCGATGCGGCAGATCGTCCAGATCACCCATACCGGCGGCTGGTGCATGGGTAAGCAGAATGTCGCACCCGCCGACCATCCTAACCTTACGCGACAACTTACGCATGCGTTTGGACATCTCGCGTTCGGTGTACATGTTGGCGCCGTCGCGATAACGCATGGACCCGCCAAGGCCTGCAATGCGAATCCCTCGGTACGTGTACACGCTGTCTTCTACGCAGATACATCCGCCCGGTGCATGACGTGCGTAGCGGTCATCGTGATTGCCGCGCACGTAGATGAGCGGTTTGTTGATGACCGTAACCAAAAACTCAAGATAGTCCGGGTCCAGATCGCCGGCGGACAAAATCAGGTCGACTCCCTCAAAGCGTTCCTTGCGAAAGCACTCCCAAAGGCATCGTTCTTCGGTATCGGCTATGGCAAGGATTTTCATTGGGCAGGGACTTTCGGCTCATCGTCGAGCTGCGGAATGGTGCCTACCACGTTGTCCGCCAGCCAATTCATCTCGACAATCTGCGTGCTCGGCAGCGGAGGGAAGCCTTCTATCTGTACCACGCCGTTCTGGCTGTGGAGCTCGCCGCCAAAGGGGTTGATGGATCCCTCAACAATGCCGTTGCGGAGCAACTGCACGAGTTTGCGCGTTTGGTAGGGTAGGCCCGGAGCGTAACGGATGTCGATAACGCCGGAGCTCATGCCATACCAGTAGTTGACAGCGCGCACTTGGTTGTCGTCGCTGGTCTCGTCCCACGTGCCGTGAAGAAGGCTGCGAACGATGAGCTCGTAGTAACGGCCCCAGTTCCATACGGGCATGGCGATGCCGGTGACTTTGCCGTCGACCAAGCGGTGAAGCCCGTAGGCCGTTGGGTCTTCGAGCGACTTTGACATGTCAGCTCCGGTCATGACGCTTACGCCTTCGCGGCACATGGCTTCGGCAAGACCACCGGCGGGAACATCGCCCCAGGTGAGGATGACCTGCGCGCGCGGGTCGAGCAGCGAGGCGCCAATCGCAAAGGCGTTGATCTCGCTGAGTGCGCCCGAGGCGAAGACCGACGCGTGGTAACCGATGCGGTGGTTGTCCGCCATGCTGGCCGCAAGGGCGCCCAGCAGAAACTTGGCCTCGTACATCTTGCCAAAGTACGAACGGACGCTTTGATGGGGAAGGCCGATAGAGCAGTTGAGGAACCGAACCCGGGGATACTCAACGGCAGCCCTGAGCGTGTATTCCATCAGGCGGTGCGAGGTCGAGAAGATGACGTTTGCTCCATGTTTGACAGCCGTTTCCACGGCGGCGTAGAACACATCCGGATCGTGAGAGTCCTCGAACGCCTCGGTGCGCACGATACCGCCAAAGTGCTCATCGAGATACTGACGCCCTTGGTCGTGCAGGCTGTCCCAGCTCGACGTCGCACAGGGGAACTCATGGATAAAGGCGATGCACAGGGGGTTGGCCGTCGAGTAGACGGTCTTGCCCATAAAGAAGTTGAGCACGCCAGAGGTGGACTTGGCGGGCGTCTCCTCCTCGTCGACGCTCGGTGCTTCGACAAGATCGACCTTGTCCTCGTCATTTTTGCCGGCAATGACCAGCTCGCGCCAGATCTTGCACAGGCGGTTTACGACGATATCCGTCGGCGTATCCAGCAGGCGGTCCTGGTTGTACACATTGAGGTAGACGAGCATGGCGTCGGCGGGCGTAATGTCCAGGTGATCGCCGCCTGCGCGAAGGTAGGCACGCTTAAAGAGCAGGAAAGTGTGGCGCAGGTAGTCGACCTTTTTCTGCGGCCATTTTTCGATAAGGTTCTGACCGAGCATCTTCGCGAGCGTTTCGTAGCTTCCCTCACGCGAGAACTCGATCTCGTATAGGGGGCAGACGCGCCAAAACGCGCAGAACTCGCCGTACAGGCGGCTTTCGACGGAATCCCATGTGCTGGGGTAGAGACGGGTGACCTTGGCCGAAACCGTCGGGGCGTCTAGGAATTTGAGGACACTGACGCGTTTGTTGCCTTCTTGGACATAGAACCGATGCATGAACTCGGTGACGATGACGGGGTCGCGATAGCCCTCGGTCACCTGGATGTCGTAGAGGTTGGACCACTTGCGGGCGAACTCGGTGCTAAACGGAAGCAGGGGCATATAGTTACACGAAAAGGCGGACTGACGGCCCTTGGTGACCGTGCCGACGACCATTTCGAGCGGAATATCCCGCAGGCCGACATTCTCTCGCTGACCTAAGGGGAGCTGAGCAACCAAGCTATCGAGGTCCGTAAGGTATGGATGCTCGCTTTGGCTGATAGCGCGACGGCGTCCCTGCTCGCCGCGCTTGCGTGCTTGACGATAAGCCTCTTCCATGGTGTCTACTCCCTTAGTCGTTTAAACAACGATATAAACCATGGTAGCACGAATGAAAGCCACTACAAAGATGCCTGTCCCCTTTGCGGTGGTTTAGGCGATGATAGGGGCGATGGCGCGGATGCAGGCGTCGGCTGCCGTGAAAGTAGTGCTGTCGTCGCTGACGATAAAGATGATCTTTCCTTTGATGCCAAAGTCGCCGATTTCGCTAAAGAGCACGTAGGGCTCTTTGTCAAAGCCCGAGATGGGAAGCACGGCGGCCTTGGTGGCATCGGTGAGCTCGTCTGCCAGCGCGTCAAGGGAAGCCCACTTGGACGTGTCCTTTACGGCAACGGGCACGGCCACGCGCCCAAAGGGCATCAAATGCACGAGCGTGTTCTTGGAGATGTTGGAGTTGGGCACAATGATGGTCTGTCCACAGGCATCCTCAATCGTTGTATGGCGCCAAGTGATGTCTTGGACCACGCCGGATACGCCGCCGACCTCGATATTGTCGCCGGGTTTGATGATGCCCATAAAGGTCACTTGCATGCCGCCGATAAGGTTTGACAGCGTGTCCTGAAAGCCGAGCGAGATGGCGATGCCGCCGACGCCAAGAGCGGCGACGAGCGCGTTTGCGTTAATGCCAAAGCAGTTGTCGAGGATAAAACTGCCGCCGATCATCCAAATGACGGCGCGCGCGATGTTGATGAAGATACTCGATGCCGGAAGCGGGTTATCGTCTCGGTTAAGCAGATGGTTCAGGGTCTTGGATACGACCTTGGCGGCGACGGCGGTGCCTATCGCCAAGATGACGGCCCAGATGATGTTGTGGACCCACCGTTGCTCAAAGAAATGAAGAATCGGCTCAAACAATTCCATGTAGGGAAAACCTCCTAATAATCGTCCAACCATGATACCCACCAAGAAGCCCGTCCGATCACATCGGACGGGCCGATAACTTGAGATGGGGTGGCCGCGGTGGCGTAAGCTGGGGCGCCGGCGAGCACGCCGGCAAGGAGTGCGGCGGTCAAGGCGAGACGGGGAAGAGAGCTTCTCGTGGCAGTTTCCTTAGTCCTTAACCAGTAGTTCCTGCTGACGCTGGATTATCGACATAATATGCGAAAACCGCCGCAAGGGCCTCTGTCCCTTTGCGGCGGTTTTGGCGTTTGCGCAGATAAAACCTACCAAAATAAACCTGTCCCTTTTTGGCAGGTTTTAGCTTAGCAGCATGCGGTCGTTGGCGAGCTCGCCGCCCGAGACCTCCTCGAACTTCTGCAGCAGGTCGGCCACGGTGAGCGACTTCTTCTCGTCGCCGGCCACGTCGTAGATCACATGGCCCTCGTGCATCATGATCAGACGGTTGCCCAGACGGATGGCGTCGTTCATGTTGTGCGTGACCATGAGCGTGGTCAGGTGGTTCTCGTCGACGATCTCCTCGGTCAGGTTGAGCACCTTAGAGGCCGTCTTGGGGTCGAGGGCCGCGGTGTGCTCGTCGAGCAGCAGCAGGCGCGGCCTGGTGAGCGTGGCCATCAGCAGGGTGAGTGCCTGGCGCTGGCCGCCCGAGAGCAGGCCGACCTTGGCGTTGAGACGCGTGTCCAGACCAAGGTCCAGGCGCTTGAGCAGCTCAACGTACTCATCTTTCTCGGCCTTGGTGACGCCCCACGAAAGGCCGCGACGCTGGCCGCGACGCTTGGCGAGGGCCAGGTTCTCGGCGATCTGCATGTCGGCAGCGGTACCGCGCATGGGGTCCTGAAACACGCGGCCCAGGTACTTGGCGCGCTGCGACTCGCTCAGGCGCGAGATGTCGGTGCCGTCGAGCTCAATAACGCCCGAATCGAGCGGGTACACGCCGGCGATCATGTTGAGCAGCGTGGACTTGCCGGCGCCGTTGCCGCCGATCACGGTTACAAAGTCGCCGTCATTCAGGGTGAGGTCGACGCCGGTGAGCGCGCGCTTCTCGGTGACGGTGCCCTTGTTAAAGGTCTTCTTGACGTGCGAGAGCTTAAGCATCTGCCTCATCCCCCTTCGTGTAGGAGCTGCGGAGCTTATAGCGCTCCCAAACCACGGGCACGCACAGGGCCACAGCGACAATCACGGCGGAGAGCAGCTTCATGTCGTTGGCGTCCATACCCAACTGCAGCACGATGGCGCGGATAAGGAGGTACACCACGGAGCCAAAGACGGCGGAGGCAAGACGGACGCTAAACTGCGTGAGGCCGCCGGGCAGCAGACGGCCGAGCACCTCACCGATAACAATGGCGGCAAGACCGATAACGATGGCACCGGTGCCCATACCAATGTCGGCATACTTTTGGCTCTGGCAGATGAGCGCGCCCGAAAGGCCGATGAGGGCGTTGGAGAGCACAAGGGCGATCACCTTGGTGGAGTTGGTGTTGACGCCCAGGGCGCGGATCATGTACTCGTTGTTGCCGGTGGCGCGCAGCGCCGAGCCAATCTCGGTGCCAAAGAACCAATACAGGATGGCAACGATAGCCACGGCGAGCAGGATGCCCAAGATGATGGCAACGGTGGACTGCGGCAGGCCGGTCATATTGCTGACGGCGGAGAACACGGTGCCCTTGGCAAGAATTGGCGTATTGGACTTGCCCATGATGCGCAGGTTGATGGACCACAGGCTGATCTGGGTGAGGATTCCGGCGAGGATCGCGGGAATCTCGAAGACGGTGGTCAAAATGCCCGTGACGGCACCCGCGATGGCGCCGGCGCACATACCGGCCAGCACGGCGAGCAGCGGGTCGACGTTGTTATTGACGATGAGCACAGCGCAGACGCAGCCGCCGAGGGCAAAGCTGCCGTCGCAGGTCATATCGGGAATGTCGAGCAGGCGGAACGTGATAAACACGCCAAGCACCATAATGCCCCAGAGGACGCCCTGCGAAACGGCGCCCTGCAATGCAATGAGCATGCTTCATACCTCCTAGGATAGGGTGGACACGTGATTCACCATAATAGCGGTAACAATGCATAGAAGAGCTGCGGACAGACGTTTTGTTTTACCTGAAACAAGCAGGGCGGACGCCGGTCTACAGCGCCCGCCCCTGTGGCTCAGATATTGAATAACGCAGCTAAAGCGCGAGCACGGGCTCTAGACGCATGCCGCGTATAGCATTACGCGTCCAGAGCGGAAAGGTCGATGCCCAGGGCCTCGGCCATCTCGTCGTTCTTGACGACGACCAGGTCCTTGCTCGAGAGGTGCTTGATAGGCATGTCTTCGGGCTTGGCCTCGCCCTTCAGAATCTTGACGGCCATCTCGCCCGCGGCGTAGCCCAGATCCTCGTAATTGATGGAGAGGGTGAACAGGCCGCCGGCCATGCACATACCCTCCTCGCCAGTCACGAAGGGAAGCTTGTTTTCCTTGCAGATCTGGCCGACCTGCGAGGCACCCGCGGCGATGGTGTTGTCGGTGGGGGAGTACAGCGCGTCGACCTTGCCCACGGCAGACTCGACGACGGACTGAATCTCGTTGGAGCTCGAGACGGTGAAGTCAGTGTACTCGAGGCCCAGCTTGTCGAGCTCCTTCTTGGCGGCCTTGATCTGGACGTCGGAGTTGGACTCGGCGGTGCAGTAGAGCAGGCCGACCTTTTTAACGTCGGGCAGGACCTTCTGCATCATCTCGAGCTGCTCGGCGACCGGGGTGAGGTCGGAAGCGCCCGTGACGTTGGTGCCGGGCTTGTCGTTGTCCTGGACCAGGCCGGAGGCGGCGTAGTCGGTGATGGCGCAGCCCACGATGGGGATATCGGCCGTGGCACCGGCGGCAGCCTGCGCGGCGGGCGTGGCGATGGCATAAATCAGGTTGACGTTGTCGCCCACAAACTTGTCGGCAATGGACTTACACGTGGACTGGTCGTTCTGGGCGTTCTTCTGGTCGATCTTGACCTTAAGGCCGCTCTCCTTGATGGCCTTGACAAAGCCGTCGTTGGCGGCATCGAGTGCGGAGTGCTCGGTGAGCTGCAGAACGCCGATGGTGTAGTCGGAACCGGCGGCAGCAGAGCCGGAGCCAGAGTTGCCGCCGCATCCGGCGAGCGGGGCGAGCGCGAGCAGGCCGGCGGAGACCAGAAGGCTCCTGCGGCTGATGGTGATGTCCTTCATATCATTACCCCCAGTATAAAAATGGCTGGAAACACTGCACTGGGACAAAGTGCAAGTGGAACTATAGTAGCGCTGATGTCCATTTTTACAACAGCCTGGCGGGTTTTTTAATACAGAATCGGATGGGCGGTACGGGTAGTCGAATGGGCGGCGGAGGGTCTTATGCGGCGGAGGAGGCGTCGTCCTCGTCTAGGGCGGCGAAGAGCTTCTTGCCGTCGAGGAGACGTGTGGTGACGTTTCTCATTCGGCCAATCTCTACGGTACGCAACGTGTCATCGGCGCCTCGGGCGTCGTAGACCGTTCCCAGCAGATACGAGATGCCATCGCGCTGCCTGATGGCAAAGGGACGGAGTGTCATCCGTGCTGCTTCGGTTTCGCCACGCGTCGTGACGCTCGAAATATCAAAACTCACCGTGGTTCCGTGGTCGATGGCCTGCTCGACGAGCTCGCACGTGTCGATGCGCTTGATGGGCGTGCGTGTTGCCTTGGTAGCCTTGCTGCCTGCGCTTGGAGCAGGTTCGGGTGTATCGAGATAGCCGCGAACGTCGGCACTCGCCATGGCAACTAAGTGCTGCGCCATGCTCTTGCGGATGGCGATAGGCGTGGAGCGGTTGCGCATGACCATGCCGTGAAGCCGGATGATCTCCTCGTCGGTGAGTGGACGGGTCAAGAGCCGATACCCCACGCCGCGCTTGTATTCAATCTCATATCCGGCATGGCGAAGCGCGGAGATGGCGGTGTAGATGCTGCGCCGCGCCGCCGAGATGGGCATGCGGGCGGGGTCGTCGGGATGGGCGAGGCGCCGGATCAACTCATCGGAAAGCATGGCCTTGTCCTCGCCGGTGTTTTCGCTTAATAGTTGCAGGATGCGAACGGCGCGATAGGCTGCCATCGAGGCGGCGCCCCTCGTCGTGGTGTCGTAGGTTTCAACAGCGGCTTCGGTCATCGTGCCCACGTCCTTTCCGTTTTGGGTGGCGACGGTATGGAGCCTAGGACGTGGGGCTTTCCCAGGGGCGCAGGGCGCTCTGGGCGGTCGGTAGTCGTCGGCAAACGGTGGGTCGAGTTTTCAACAGCCCTGCTCAACTGACCAAAAACTTGCCAAAAGCTTGACGGATGCTGTTGAAAAAAAGCGTCTCTCGACCGATGTCGAGAGACGCTTATGCGATGAGCGTTGGCGTGTGGCGACGCGAGCTAGCGTCCGACGATTAGAAGTCGGCGTTGCCCACGGTGCGCGGGTGCGGCAGGACGTCGCGGATGTTGCCCACGCCGGTCAGATACATGACCAAGCGCTCGAAGCCCAGACCGTAGCCGGCGTGCTTGCAGGAACCGTAGCGGCGCAGGTCAAGGTAGTACTTGTACTGCTCGGGATTCATGCCCAGGTCCTTGATGCGGGCCTCGAGCAGATCTAGGCGCTCCTCGCGCTGGGAGCCGCCGATAATCTCGCCGATACCGGGAACCAGGCAGTCGGCGGCGGCGACGGTCTTGCCGTCCTCGTTCATGCGCATGTAGAACGCCTTGATCTCGGCCGGGTAGTCGGTCACGAAGGTCGGGCGCTTAAAGTGCTCCTCGGTCAGGAAGCGCTCGTGCTCGGTCTGCAAGTCGATGCCCCAGCTGACGGGGTAATCAAACTGGTGGCCAGCAGCGACTGCCTGCTCCAGGATCTCGACGGCCTCGGTGTAGGTAACGCGGGCAAAGTCGGAGTTGGCGACATGGTCCAGGCGCTCGAGCAGACCCTTGTCCACAAACTTGTTGAGCATATTGAGCTCGTCGGGGCAAGTTGCCATGACGTCCTTGAGGACATACTTGAGCATGGCCTCGGCGTTATCCATGTAGTCGTTAAGGTCGGCGAAGGCCATCTCGGGCTCGATCATCCAAAACTCGGCGGCGTGGCGCGTGGTGTTGGAGTTCTCGGCACGGAAAGTGGGGCCAAAGGTGTACACGTCGCCAAAGGTCATGGCAAAGTTCTCGGCATTGAGCTGGCCGGACACGGTGAGGCTCGCATGCTTGCCAAAGAAGTCCTGGCTCCAGTCGACCTCGCCGGACTCGGTGAGGGGCGGATTTTTGGGGTCGAGTGTGGTCACGCGGAACATCTCGCCGGCGCCCTCGCAGTCACTCGTGGTGATGATGGGGGTGTTGACGTAGACAAAACCCTGCTCCTGGAAGAAGCGGTGGATGGCGGCAGCCGCGACAGAGCGGATGCGGAACACGGCGCGGAACAGGTTGGTGCGCGGGCGCAGGTGCTGCTGGGTGCGCAGGAACTCGACGGTTGCGCGCTTCTTCTGCAGCGGGTAATCCGGGGCGCTCGTGCCCTCGACCTCGATGGAAGTGGCAGAAAGCTCGAAAGGCTGGGGCGCATCGGGGGTCAGTTTGACGGTGCCGGTGCAAATGAGTGCGGCCGAGACGTTTTGATGGGCGATCTCGTCGTAGTTGTCGAGTGCCTCGCGGTTCATGACGACCTGCAGGTCGCGGAAGCAGCTGCCGTCGTTGAGCGTAACAAAGCCAAAGTTCTTCATGTCGCGGACGGACTTGACCCAGCCGGCGACGGTGACGGTCTGGCCGCCGAGCGACTCGGCATCGGCATAGAGCTGCGCGATTTTGGTGCGGTTCACGTATCCTCCCATAACGGTTGAATGATAGTTATCCATACAGTTCGATATTCTAGCAGCTCGGCTCATTTGGGCTATACAGATAAAGCATTGGCGGGATGGTTTTTCAAACGAAAAGCGCCCGCGGCCAAATGGTCGCGGGCGCTTGACGAGGTGCCTTTTGGCTGTGTGGCGCGGGGCCTGGCTACTTGGTCTTGGCAACCAGCAGCGGGTCGCCAAGCTTGACGAGCGGGTTGCCGCCGATAAGCGTTCCAGACTCGCCGACATGGTCGATGCTCTTAAGACGATCGAGCTCGGAGACGATGACGGTCACGATGTCCTCGTGACCAGCGGCCTTAATGGCCTCGCGGTCGAAGCTGATGAGCGGCTGGCCTGCCTTGACCACATCGCCCATCTCGACAAAGCGGGCAAAACCCTTGCCGTTCATTTCCACGGTGCCCAGGCCAACATGGATGAACACGCGCAGGCCGTCCTCGGTAATCATGCCGATGGAGTGGTTGGTGACGGTGGTGGCGCCGATGCGGCCGTTGGCGGGCGCATAGATGGTGCCGGTAATGGGCTCGATGCCATAGCCCTGGCCAAGCATGCCCGAGGCGATCGTCTCGTCGGGAACCTCGTTCAGGTTGACGAGCACGCCGTTGACGGGGGCATAGATGACGCCTTCGCGGGTGGCGAAGCTTGCTGCGGGCGGAACGGACGCCTCGCCGGTCGAGGTGAAGGTGGACTTAAGCGAATCGAGCAGACCCATAGTTGCCTCCAACTTAAATAGGCGCATATCGCGCGTTTGGTTTGCCGGAAACGTTTCATATGTGTTTCGCGGCTTGGTCAACGCCCCCTATTCTACGCTGCTCGCGATACCTCTGAGCTGGGATTATGTGATATATCAGTTGGAGGGAAACTTATTGCCGGAGTGTTTCTGCGCCACGGGTTCAAGTGGGGTACGCTTGAAGGCGAAAAACAAGGGCGCATAATTTGCGCGAAGGGAGCACATATGATTGTCGAGAACCATGCGCTGTGGGGCGAGGAGCCGACCGAGGATTATCCGGCGACGTTTACGTATTTGGGTGCCGAGCCGTTGCCCGATAAACCGAATGGCCGCCGCCCCGCGGTGATTATCTGTGGCGGAGGCGGGTTTACACATATCGCTCCGCACGAGCAGGACCCGGTGGCGTTTGCATTTTTGGACCGCGGCTACCAGGCCTTTGTGCTCAACTATGTCACGAGTTCTACGGGTGACGTGAGCTTTCCGCACCCCCAGGCAGATCTTGCCAAGATGGTCGCCACGGTGCGCGCCAACGCCGACGAGTGGCATGTCGATCCTAAGCGCGTGTGCGTCGTGGGCTTTTCTGCTGGTGGCATGATTTGCGCCTCGCTGGCAACACAGTGGAAGACCGGCCCCTTTGCGGCACTTGCCGGGGCGCGTCCGGACGACATTCGTCCCGATGCCGTGGTGCTGGGCTATCCATTGCTCGACTTTGCCTATGTGCGCGACATACAGACGCGCGATCCGCGCATTGACTTGCGTGTGCCAAAGACGGGCGGCAAGACGGGGCGCGATTTGCTCAACGACTACCTGTCGATGGTGACGGGCGGCGAGGCAACTGACGAGCATCTGGCCGACATCTGCCCCACCACGCATGTTTCGCGTCAGATGCCACCGACCTTTGTGTGGGGCGTGTCCGACGACAAGACGGCGCCGATTGCGCAGGTCTACCCGTTTGCCCAACGCATGGCGGAGGAGGGCGTCGCTTGCGAGATGCACGTCTTTGACCAGGGAGGTCACGGCCTTTCACTCGGCAACGCCAACACCGCGGTCGACAACGAGGACAAACAGGTGGCGGTCCGCCCTTGGATTCGCCTAGCCTTCCGCTTCCTGGAGCGCCATCTGTAAGAGTCTCGGCATCCCAGCCCTTCAATAACTTGCGGTGAAATAGTTCCTATCTGGGGCATCAACCAGTCCATCCAGGAACTATTCCACCGCAACTTCGTTTTTGATGCCCCGCCCGGAAACTGCGTCCCAGTTTTGCCTTTCAAGGTGGGACGCAGTTTCCCATAGGGCCTCGACTGGGAAAGTGCGTCCCGTTTCGAGTGGGGATTCCGGGATGCATTTTCCGTAAGAGGCCTGTTTGGGAAACCATATCCCGTTTCGAGCCAGAATTCTGGGATGTAGTTTCCCCGAGAGGCCTCATCGGGAAACTATGGCCCTGAACTCTCCTGCCTGTCCCCATTGCGCCAATCTGCTGATTGAACGTCGTTGTGTGTTCACGCTATCATGCATGGTTACAATTGGTTAGCCATGGCAAACGGTTAGCCATGGTGAACATAAATACAACGCCCTGTGGGCGCCGGGGGAGGAACACGGACGTGAAGCTCGATACACTCGAGATTGGAAAGGACGCCGTTGTCGCATCGGTGGCATCGGACGATCAGGCACTCCGACAGCATATTTTGGACATGGGTCTAACGCCGGGCACCGAAGTCACCATGATGAAGTACGCCCCCATGGGTGACCCGCTCGAGATCCGCCTACGTGGCTACGAGTTGACGCTGCGCAAGGACGATGCCGCTCGCATCGAGCTCGTGGGTATTCACGACACCGATACGGGTCCGCGCGCTAACGCCGCAATCGGCACGACGGAGCATCCGGCTCTGGGCGAGGGGACGTATTCGCCCCGTGCGGCAAAGACGGCCGTGCCCGAGGGCGCGCCGCTGCACTTTGCCCTCGCCGGCAACCAAAACTGCGGCAAGACCACGTTATTCAACCAGCTGACGGGCTCCAACCAGCACGTCGGTAACTTTCCCGGCGTGACGGTCGACCGCAAAGATGGCACCATCCGTAACCATCCCGAGGCGAGCGTTACCGACCTGCCTGGCAATTACTCCCTGTCGCCGTACACAGGCGAAGAGGTCGTGAGCCGTCAGTTCATCCTAGACGAGAGCCCGGACGCCATCATCGACAACATTGACGCCACCAACATCGAGCGCAACCTGTACCTGACACTGCAGCTCATGGAGCTCGACCGCCCCATGGTCATCGCGCTCAACATGATGGATGAGGTGACGGCCAACGGCGGCGCCGTGGACGTCAACCTGCTCGAGAGCCTGCTGGGCGTGCCCGTTGTCCCCATTAGCGCTGCCCGCAACGAGGGCATCGGCGAGCTGGTGGATCATGCCCTGCACGTGGCGCGCTTTCGCGAGCGCCCTGGTCGCCTGGACTTTTGTGCGCCCGACGGTCCGGACGGCGGTGCGCTGCATCGCTGCATCCACGGCATTGCCAACCTTATCGAGGACCATGCCGCGACGGCGCACATCCCCGTGCGTTTTGCGGCGACCAAGCTGGTCGAGGGCGATGAGCTGGTAACCGAGGCGCTTCACCTGGACCGCAACGAGCTCGACGCCATCGAGCACATCATTACCCAGATGGAGGGCGAGGCTGGCATCGACCGCCTGTCCGCGCTGGCCGATATGCGCTTTAGCTTTATCGGCGACGTGTGTGGGCGTTGCGTCGTCAAGCCGCACGAGAGCCGCGAGCACGTGCGCTCCGTCAAGATTGACCGCATCCTGACAGGTCGTTACACAGCCATTCCGGCGTTCCTGGTGATTATGGGCCTCGTCTTTTGGCTGACGTTTGGCGTGATCGGCGCGGCGTTGCAGGGACTTATGGAGGACGGTATCGCTGCCATCATCGCCTCGGCCGATGCGGGCCTCAAGGCGTTCGGTACCAACGACGTAGTGCGCTCGCTGGCTGTCGACGGCGTGCTTACGGGCGTGGGCAGCGTGCTGACCTTTCTGCCGATTATCGTCGTGCTCTTCTTGTTCCTCTCCATTCTGGAAGACTCCGGCTACATGGCACGCGTAGCCTTTGTCATGGACAAAGTCCTGCGTCGCTTCGGCCTGTCGGGCCGCAGCTTTGTGCCCATGCTCGTCGGTTTTGGCTGCACCGTGCCGGCTATCATGTCGACCCGTACGCTCCCATCCGAGCACGACCGCAAGATGACGGTCATGCTCACGCCGTTTATGAGCTGCTCAGCCAAGTTGCCGGTTTACGGCTTGCTGTGCGGGGCGTTTTTCCCGCAGGCGACGGTTCCCGCCATGGTCTCGCTCTATCTGATCGGTATCATGGTCGGCTGCATCGCGGCTTTGGTGCTCAACCGCACGGCATTTAAGGGCGACCCGGTGCCGTTTATCATGGAGCTTCCCAATTACCGCCTGCCGAGTATTAAGACGACGGTGATGCTAGCGTGGGATAAGGCCAAGGACTTTATCACCAAGGCTTTTACCATTATCTTTGCCGCGACCGTGGTCATCTGGTTCCTTCAGACGTTCGATATCCGCTTTAATGTGGTCGCCGACCAGTCGCAAAGCCTGCTTGCCGGTCTGGGTAGCATCATCGCGCCGGTGTTGGCCCCGCTCGGTTTTGGCGACTGGCGCGCCTCGACGGCGCTCGTCACGGGGCTCATTGCCAAGGAGAGCGTCATCTCGACGCTCACGGTGCTTTTGGGCGCAACGTCGCCCGCGGCGCTGTCGACCATGTTTTCGCCGTTTACCGCCTACGTGTTCTTGGTCTTTACGTTGCTGTACCCGCCTTGTGTGGCGGCAATCGGCGCCGTCAAGAGCGAGTTGGGCGCGCGCTATGCCGTGGCCGTATTCGCGTTTCAGGTCGCCGTTGCCTGGATCGTGGCGTTTGTCGTGCATTCGGCGGGCATATTGCTGGGGTTGGCTTAGTTATGAATTGACGGCGCAACCTCTGTGTATCGAATTGTTTTCGGCCCCGCATCTGTACTGACGGATGCGGGGCCGTTGCTATATAATCGCCTCCGCTCAAAACGATTGGAGACGTTATATATGACTCAGACAAGGCAAGACGGCATCACGCTCAAGCAGTGGCTCCCACTCGTCGGGCTCACCTGCTGTGCGTTCGTGTTCAACACGTCGGAGTTTATGCCCATCGGCCTTTTGACTGATATCGCCGCGTCGTTCTCGCTCACCGAGGCCCAGGCGGGCATCATGATCTCGGTCTATGCCTGGGGCGTCATGCTGCTGTCGTTGCCGCTCATGGTGTTTGCCTCGCGCTTCGAGTTCAAGCGGATGCTGCTGGGCGTGCTGGCCGTGTTCTCGCTCGGTCAGTTCCTGTCCGCTGTGGCGCCGACCTATCCCATCCTGGTCTGCGCGCGCCTGGTGGTCGCTTGCGCACATGCCGTGTTCTGGTCAGTCGCCTCGATTATGGCCTCGCGCCTGGTCGACACTCGCCACGGCGCGCTCGCCATCAGCATGATCGCCACGGGCTCGTCCATCGCGCAGATCTTTGGCCTGCCTCTCGGTCGCGCCATTGGCTTGGCCGTGGGCTGGCGCATGACGTTTGCCGTGGTCGGGGGCCTCTCAGCCATCGCGGTCGTCTACCAGGCAGCGGTGTTCCCGGCCATGCCGGCGGGTGAGCGCTTTACCGTCAAACAGCTGCCCGAGCTGCTCAAGAACCCGCTCCTCATCGCGCTCTACGCAGTCACGGTCTTCATGGCGACCGGCTATTACGCAAGCTACAGCTATATCGAGCCCTTCCTGGCGCAGGTCGCGCACGTCGATGCGGGCGCCATCACCATGACGCTGACGGCGTTTGGCTGCTCTGGTTTGCTCGGAAGCTGGCTGTTTGGCCGCCTGTTCGATGGGCATCGCTTCCCGTTCTTGGCTATCACGCTCTCCGGCGTGCCGGCGGCCCTGCTGCTCATGGGGCCGGCCGCATCGTCGCTCGTGACAGTGCTTGCCGTCTGCGCACTGTGGGGCTGCTGCGCCACGGCCTTCAATGTGGCGTTCCAGGCCGAGCTCATCAAGCACACGCCGGCAGATTCGTCAGCCGTCGCCATGTCGATCTTCTCGGGCCTGTTTAACCTCGGTATCGGCACGGGCACCGCAATCGGCGGCGCCGTGGTTTCGGGTCCCGGTATCGCTTGGATCGGCTTCGCGGGCGGGGCGATTGCCGTCGTGGGCGTCATCCTCGCCATCACCGTGCTGTTTCCGGCCATCCGCCGCGCCAAGCCCGTCGCCTAATCACGTCCCCTCATCAGTTGCGGTGGAATAGTTCCTGTTTAAGGCTTCTGAAGGCCCAGACAGGAACTATTCCACCGCAACTTATTTTGGGGGAGAGGATACAAGCTGGGCATACAATGGATGTCGTTGTGTTGAGCTTACCGGGAGGTTGCTATGTGGGCATACGAGACGACGTTCTATCAGATCTATCCGCTGGGCTTTTGCGGGGCTCCGCGCGAAAACGCCGCACCCGTTGCCGAGGACGAGCTTGCCCAGGCCGTCAACGTTGCTCCTAACCCCGATGCTCCCATTATGAAAATCGCCAAGTGGGCCGACTACATGCAGGAACTCGGCGTTGGCGCTGTGCTCATCAACCCACCGCTCGAATCTGATAGCCACAGCTACGATACACGCAGCCTGCGCCATATCGACCGTCGCCTGGGTGGGGACGCCGACTTTGCCGCCGTATGCGACACGCTGCATGCCCATGGCATCCGCGTGGTGCTCGATGCCGTCTTCAACCACGTCGGCCGCGGTTTTTGGGCCTTCCGCGATGTGCAGGAGCGCAAGTGGGACTCGCCGTACAAGGACTGGTTCCACATTAGCTTTGACGGCGATTCCTGCTATGGCGATGGCTTTTGGTACGAGGGCTGGGAAGGCCATTTTGAGCTTGTGAAGCTCAACCTGCAAAATCCCGCTGTGGTCGATTACCTGCTCGAGTCCGTGCGCCGCTGGGCCGAGGTCTTTGGCGTCGACGGCCTGCACCTGGACGTTGCCTATATGCTCGACCGCGACTTTATGCGCCGCCTGCACGCCTTTACCCGTGAGCTCAAGCCCGACTTTGTGCTGATCGGCGAGACGCTCCACGGCGACTACAACCAAATCGTCAACGACGAGATGCTCGACTCCTGCACCAACTACGAGTGCTACAAGGGCCTGTACTCCAGCTTTAACTCGGTCAACATGTTCGAGATCGCCCATTCGCTGCACCGCCAGTTTGGCGGCGATCCGTGGTGCATCTACCGCGGCAAACATCTGCTGTCGTTTGTCGACAACCACGATGTGCCGCGCCTGGCAAGTATCCTCACCGACAAATCCTGCCTGCGTCCCGCCTACGGCATGCTCTTTGGCATGCCGGGCATCCCGTGCGTCTACTATGGCAGCGAGTGGGGAATTGCCGGCGAAAAGGGTGGCCCCGATGGCGACTGGGCGCTGCGACCTGCGCTCAATGAGCCTGCGCCCAACGAGCTGACGGCGTTCATCACGCAGCTTGCGCACCTTCGCTCGGCCGACGACGCGGCTGCCCGTGCTCTCAACTACGGTGCCTATCGCAACGTGGTGATCCAGAATAAGCAGCTGCTGTTCGAACGCGCTTGTGACGGTGCGACGGTGCTCGTGGCGGTGAACGCCGTGGACGAGCCTTACACCTTTGGCACCGGCGAGCTCAACGGCTCCTTCGTCGATCTGCTTGCCGACGATGCGCCCACGGTCGAGCTGACGGGCACCCTTGAGCTTGCACCCTACGAGGTGCGTTATCTGCTGAGGGCCTAGCCCATGGCCGTGTCTGACGAGGGCTATCAACATATTGAGCATGGGTTTGAGCCCGTGTTTGACGAGCACTCGCGCGTTTTGGTGCTCGGGTCGTTTCCCTCGGTGCTTTCGCGCGCCAATGCCTTTTATTACGGCAACCCTCAGAATCGCTTTTGGCGTGTGATGGCCACGTGCCTCGGTATGCCTGTGCCGCCCAACGAGGGCGATCCTTTGGCAAGCGGTGAGCCCGCGACGCTCGATGCCTCCATTGCCGCCAAGCGGGCCATGCTGCTGAACGGCGGCGTGGCCCTGTGGGATGCAATCGAGAGCTGCGACATTAAGGGCTCGAGCGACGCGAGCATCCGCAACGTTGTGCCGGCACATATCGAGCGCATTACCGGCGCAGCTCCCATTGAGCAGGTGATATGCAACGGTGGTACAGCTGGCCGGCTCTACAAGCGCTATCTACAAGAGCGCACCGGGCTGCCGGCCATCGTTCTGCCGTCGACAAGTCCCGCCAATGCGGCGTGGCGTCTGGAACGCCTTGTCGAGCGTTGGAGCGGCGCCGCTGATTGGCAGGCTTTTTCGATTTAGCAGTTTGAGTGCTCGGCAAGATGCCTCATAACGGCGTGCCAGATCGGTGTGGGCAGTGCAGGCGTGGCGCGCACCATGCCGTCGGTGTCGACGCCGCCCGTTGCGGCGCCACTGAGCTTCTGCGCGTGTTCGACGGAACACCCCATACGAACGGCGCCCACGAGCTTGTCCATGGCCTCCGAAAACGGTCGCCGCAAGAGTCCCATGCGCGGGGAGCGACGAAGCGCCGCAATGCCGCTGCCAGCGCAGATGGCAACGCCGCCACACCACAATTGGTTATGGCGCTCACATGCCTTGTGCAGGCGAACGGCGGTCTCACGCGCCTGCTCAGTGCCCTGTTGTGCGGCTCGAATCGCGGCGTAGACACGCGTTCCCGTACCGCCAAAGCGCTCAAGCGCCTGCTCGATGGCTGTCAACGTCTTATCGTCAGCCACATCTTCAATGGCCAGCACGATGCCATCGGCAACGCTGCCGGCGTCATTTGCCTTCAAGTCGACCGGGTGGGGGAGTGCGGTGCCGGAAAGCTGTGCATAGGCGGTGATGGCATCCTGCAGGTCCCAGAGCAAAAACTCAAGATCGTCGCTATTGGGAATGCTGATATACGCAATGGTTTGCAGTGTTTTTGGTACATCGCCGCGTGCGGTCGTCTCCATGCTGCCTCCTTTCCGGTTGGTTTCCGTTTAGGTTACACCGTCTGGTGGCGCCCCGCCGCGCTATCCTAGTGCAACCCTTACGAAAGGAACGCCATGCGTCTGCCCATGAATACCTCGCTTGCCACGCTCAAGCCCTCCGGCATCCGTCGGATTAACGCGCTCGCCGCCCAGCATCCGGGGTGCATCGCGCTCGCGCTCGGCGAGCCCGATTTTCCCACGCCCGATGTGATTAGCGCCGAGGTGACCGCCGCACTGGACCGCGGCGACACGCACTATCCGCCCAACAACGGTCGCCCCGCCCTGCGTGAGGCGTTATCTGCCTACATGGGGGATGCGGGCCTTACGTTTTCGGCGGACGAGGTCATTCTGACCGACGGTGCGACCGAGGCCCTGTCGGCAGCATTCATGGCTATGCTCAACCCAGGCGACGAGGTCATTATTCCCACGCCGGCCTTTGGCCTGTACGAGAGCATCGTCGTGGCCAATCACGCCAAGGCGGTCTTTTTGGATACGGAGCCTGCGCAATTCCAGATTGACGAGGACGCACTTCGTGCTTACGTGACGCCGGCGACCAAGGCCATCGTCATCTGCTCGCCCAACAATCCTACGGGTTGCATCCTCAACACGGCGTCGCTCGACGCCGTGGCGCGCGTGGCGGAGGAGGCGGGCATCTACGTGGTCTGCGACGATGTATACAACCGCCTGGTCTACGTGGACGGCTACGAGCGCTTTGCCCAGCGCCACCCGGAGCTACGCGAGCAGACGGTAGTCATCGAGAGCTTCTCCAAACCCTGGGCCATGACCGGCTGGCGTTTGGGCTGGCTCGCAGCCGCAGCCCCCGTCATCGCCGAGATCGCAAAGGCCCACCAATACTTAGTATCGAGCGCCGTCTCCTTCGAAATGGACGCCGCAGCCCGAGCCCTCACCGTCGACCCAACTCCCATGCTCGAAGTCTACCGAGCCCGTCGCGAACGCGTACTCGCAGCCTTAGACGCCATGGGCCTCGACGTAGTAGAGCCCGCAGGAGCCTTCTACACTTTCCCGAGCATCAAAAAGTTCGGCCTAACCAGCGAAGACTTCTGCATCAAAGCCATCAAAGAGGCAAACGTAGCCCTAGTCCCGGGCGACTGTTTCGGAACCGAAGGCCACATCCGCCTAAGCTACTGCGTCTCCGACGAAAACCTGGACGAAGGCCTCCGCCGCCTGTCCACCTTCATTTCAACCTTGTAGCCCTCAGGGATGCAACACATCAGCCCACCGACTTAAGGCTTATGAGTGGGGGCGTCGGCCAACGGGAAACCGGGCTGCCCCAAAGTCACCGCAGGCCGCGCCGCCGAAGGCCAGGCGCAAGGTTTTCGTAGATTCCGCACGAGCCGAAGAGCACTTAATGTGCTCTTCGTGCGAGCCCAGGACCTGACCGAGCGAAAACCTTGCGCCTGGCCTTCGGCGGCGCGGCCGGATGGTGGAATTGTGTGCAGCCCGGTTTTCCGTTGACCGACGCCGGGGTCCCCGCCATAATACTTTCGGTTCACGCACGAATCCGCTGCCAGAGACAGCCGGCGCAAACGGGTCTTACCCGCGAGCTTAATGGGACTTCCCGCCAGCCGAGGTGGTCGAGTAGATATGTCTTCTCGCCCCCGTCGCTCATGCAGCGCGGGGGCTTTCTTTTTGGACATGCCCCCGTCACGTCCTTGTGGCGGACCGTGCCCGGAAAGAATTCGAGGAGGTGTAATTCATGCCCCAGCAGTACAAAATCGACAAGGTTGTAGAGATCGAGTCCCGTATCGCCGAGAACGCCGGTCTGTTCGTCGTCAACTACAACGGTCTGACGGTTAAGCAGGCTCAGGAGCTGCGTCATCAGCTTCGCGAGTGCGGCGCCGAGATGAAGGTCTACAAGAACAACCTGGTCAAGATCGCTCTCAAGAACCAGGAGCAGCCCGAGCTCGACGAGATCCTCGCCGGCCCCGTCGCTTATGTGTTCTACGAGTCCGAGCCGGTCGAGGCCGCTAAGGCCCTTAAGGACTTCTCCGCTAAGTCCAAGGGCGTCCTTGAGATCAAGGGCGGTATCTCCGACGGCAAGGCCGTTTCCGCTGATGATGTTAAGGCTATCGCCGAGCTGCCCACCAAGGATCAGCTTCTCGGCCAGATCGCCGGTCTCATCTCCGGTTTCGCTCGCGACATCGCTGTCTGCGTCAACGGCGTTTCCTCTGGTCTCGCTCGTTCGATCCAGCAGGTCTCCGAGCAGAAGGCAGCCTAGTTGCTGTTTTCACCCGCGGCGGCAACGCCGCACCCCTGGCGCATTCGCGTCGTGTTTTAACTGATCTCCGTGCATCCGCACGGAAACCGAAAGGACTTAGAAATGGCTAAGCTTACCACCGATGAGATCATCGATGCTCTTAAGGAAATGACCCTTCTCGAGGCTTCCGAGCTCGTCAAGGCTATCGAGGACACCTTCGGCGTTTCCGCCGCTGCTCCTGCCGCTGTTGTCGCCGCTCCCGCTGCTGGCGCTGCTGAGGCCGAGGAGAAGACCGAGTTTGACGTCGTGCTCGAGGGCTTCGGCGACAACAAGATTCAGGTCATCAAGGCCGTCCGTGAGCTCACCAACCTTGGCCTGAAGGAGGCCAAGGAGGTCGTCGAGGGCGCTCCCAAGGCTGTTCTCGAGGGTGCCAAGAAGGAGGACGCCGAGGCTGCCAAGGAGAAGCTCGAGGCTGCTGGCGCTGCTGTCACCCTCAAGTAATCAGGCTTTCTCGCCAGATTTCTTTGCAGACGGGGTTCGCATTGCGAGCCCCGTCTTTTTTGTTTTTCGGTCCCTCGACATCGGTAGCTCAAACTGCCATGTTCTGTGATTTGCGTCGTATCGGGCACCCTGCCGTTGGGCAATAAAATTGCACCATTCGAGCAATAATTTGCGTTGACCTGCTGAAGAATTGTCTCTGCCTTGTAGCGACATATAGTTCCAGCGGTAAGATGCTTAGGTATCGCAATTTGGTCTGCGGCTGTGTGCCGCACGCATGGGGCGCTTTTGCGCCTGCGAAAGGATCTTTGAATAACATGAAGGCAATCATCCCCGCCGCCGGTCTTGGCACGCGTTTTCTGCCTGGCACCAAGTGCACGCCCAAAGAGATGCTGCCGGTGCTCGACAAGCCCGTCATTCAGTACGTCGTCGAGGAGGCGCTCGACCCCGAGGAAGTCGACGACGCCATCATCGTTACTTCTCCCGGTAAGCCCGAGCTACTGAACTACTTCCAGCCCGATCGCTCGCTCGAGAACCTGCTGCGCGAGCGCGGCAAGAACGCCTATGCCGATGCCGTCGCCCACGCTGGCGGTATGCCGGTCGACTTCCGCTATCAGTACGAGCCCAAGGGCCTCGGCCATGCTATTCGCTCTGCTGCCGACGCCGTGGCAGGGGAGAACTTCCTGGTTCTTCTGGGCGACTACGTTGTGCCTAACCGCGACATCTGCGACAAGATGCTCGCCGTTTCCAAGGAGCACGGTGGCGCTTCGGTTATCGCCGTCGCTGCTTGCTCGCCCGAGGAAGTCAGCCGCTACGGCGTTATCGCCGGTGAGCGCGTCGGTTCGCTCGAGGGTGCCGAGGACGTTGCCGATGCAGAGCCGGGCGCTGTCTGGCGCATCGGCGGTCTGGTCGAGAAGCCCGCTCCCGAGGCGGCTCCGTCCAATCTGTACATCGTCGGTCGCTACCTGCTGAGCCCGCTGGTCATGGACCTGCTGGCAGATCAGCAGGCCGGCAAGGGCGGCGAGATCCAGCTCACCGACGCCATGGCCCGTTCGCTCGACCGCGAGGCCATGTATGCCGTCGTCATTGACCCGCTGTCGGGCTACGACAGCGGCACTCCCTCTGGCTGGATGGCCACCAACGCCCTCATGGCCGCAAGCGACCCCCGCTTTGCCGATGCCTTCTGGGATGCCATCGACGAGCGCGGCGGATTGATGCGCAAGTAAGCCTTCGGGCATCGACATTTACGGGCGCGGACCTCGGTTCGCGCCCGTTTTTTATAAGAGCTGCGATTGCCGGCTCTCTGTTCACAGAAAATATATGAACAGATGTTCGATACACATACATCTACCTGCGTGTTTTCTGTCGAAAAACTTTGCTACTCCAAAAACTCAATCGCGTCAAGGCTTTTCTTGCCCAACGGTCGGTACCTGATAAACTATTAGGTTGCGATAACTGGCGAAGCTATGCCTCGCCAACCCACCGAGCATTTCCGTGAAGGAGGAAAAACCTGGTGACCTACGCATACACTGCCACTGAGCGCAAGCGCGTCAGCTTCGGGAAAATCCCGGAGGCCATGGAGCTCCCCAACCTTATCTCTGTTCAAAGGGAATCCTTTGAGCGTTTTAAGGACGAGGGCCTTCGTGAGGCGTTCAAGGAATCCAGCCCCATCCAGAGCCAGAACCATGTTCTCGAGGTTACCTTCGGCGAGCATCAGTTCGGCGACCCCGCGCACACCGTCGAGGAGTGCCGCGAGAAGGACATGACCTATCAGGCCCCGCTTCTGACCGACGTCCGTCTCACCAACAAGGAGACCGGCGAGATCAAGGAGCAGCTCGTCTTTATGGGCGACTTCCCCATGATGACCGATCAGGGCACCTTCATCATCAACGGTACCGAGCGTATCGTCGTCTCGCAGCTCGTCCGTTCCCCGGGTGTGTACTACAGCTCCGAGATGGATTCGGGCAAGCAGATCTACAAGGCTCAGATCATCCCGTCCCGCGGTGCCTGGCTCGAGTTTGAGGTCGACAAGCGCGACCAGCTCATGGTCTCCATCGACCGTAAGCGCAAGCAGAGCGCCACGATGTTCCTGCGCGCCCTTGGCATCGCCGTCACCAACGACGATATCATCGAGCTGCTCGGCAACTCCGATGTGATCAAGCGCACCCTCGAGCGCGATACCGCCCTTACCCGCGAGGATGCTCTTATCGAGATCTACCGTCGCCTGCGCCCGGGCGAGCCTCCCACCGTGGATGCTTCCCGCAGCCTGCTCGAGGGCCTGCTCTTCAACCCGCAGCGCTACGATCTGGCCCGCGTCGGTCGCTACAAGGTCAACAAGAAGCTCAACCTCACCACCGAGGAAGAGGTCACGGTGCTCACCGACGAGGATATCGTCGCTACGCTGCGCTACCTGCTGTCCCTCGCTGCTGGCGAGCAGGGCTTCAAGGTCGACGACATCGACCACTTTGGCAACCGCCGCATTCGCACCGTCGGCGAGCTCGTCGCCAACCAGTTCCGTATCGGCATGAGCCGTATGGAGCGCGTCGTCCGTGAGCGCATGAGCTCCCAGGACATCGACGAGATCACCCCGCAGTCGCTCATCAACATCCGTCCGATCGTGGCCTCTATCAAGGAGTTCTTCGGTTCCTCGCAGCTCTCGCAGTTCATGGACCAGGCAAACCCCCTGACCGGTCTGACCCACAAGCGCCGTCTGTCCGCACTCGGCCCCGGCGGTCTTGCCGGCCACAAGTCGGGCTCCAGCCGCCGCACCAACGTGCCGACGGCCGTCCGCGACGTTCACAACTCGCACTACAGCCGCATGTGCCCGATCGAGACCCCCGAAGGTCCCAACATCGGCCTGATCGGCTCGCTCGCCCTCTACGCCCGCGTCAACGAGTATGGCTTCATCGAGGCCCCGTTCCGTCGCGTCGAGAACGGCGTTGCCACCGACCAGATCGACTGGATGACCGCTGACGAGGAAGAGAAGCACGTCATCGCGCCGGCCAACACGCCGCTCGATCCCAAGACCAACGAGTTCATCACGACCGATGCCGAGGGCAAGATCGTTCGTCCACATACCGTGATCGCCCGTACCCGCGACTTCGACGGCTCCTTCGGCGCTCCCGCCGACGTGCCTGTCGAGGACGTCGACTACATGGACGTCTCGCCGCGTCAGATGCTCTCCGTCGCAGCCACGCTGATTCCGTTCCTCGAGCACGACGACGCCAAGCGTACGCTGATGGGCGCCAACATGCAGCGTCAGGCCGTGCCGCTGGTTCACCCCGCCGCTCCCTATGTCGGTACCGGCATGGAGCGTCGCGCCGCCCTGGACTCCGGCGAGGTTACCCTGGCCAAGAACGCCGGCGAGGTCATCTATGCCGACGCCTCCAAGATTATCGTCAAGCATGCCGGCGGCATGGACGAGTATCACCTGGCCAAGTACCAGCGCTCCAACCAGTCCACCTGCATCAACCACCGTCCGCTCGTGCGCGTCGGTGACACCGTTGAGCAGGGCGAGCCTCTGGCCGACGGTCCTTCGACCGATCATGGCGAGCTCGCACTGGGCCAGAACCTCACCGTGGCATACATGCCGTGGGAAGGCTTCAACTACGAGGACGGTATCGTCGTGTCCGAGCGCCTGGTGGCCGAGGACCTGCTGACGACCATCAATATCACCCGTCACGAGATCGACGCCCGCGACACCAAGCTCGGTCCCGAGGAGATCACTCGCGAGATCCCGAACCTCTCCGAGGACATGCTTGCCAACCTCGACGAGGACGGCATCATCCGCATCGGCGCCGAGGTCGGCCCTGGCGACATCCTGGTCGGCAAGGTCACGCCTAAGGGCGAGAGCGCTCTGACCGCCGAGGAGCGCCTGCTGCGCGCCATCTTCGGTGCCAAGGCTCACGATGTTCGCGACACCTCCCTTAAGATGCCTCACGGCGCTTATGGCCGCGTCATCGACGTCGTCCGCTTTAGCCGCGAGAACGGCGACGACCTGGCCCCCGGCGTCAACGAGCAGGTGCGCGTCTACGTCGCCCAGCGTCGTAAGATCCAGCAGGGCGATAAGATCGCCGGTCGCCACGGCAACAAGGGCGTTATCTGTAACGTTCTGCCGGTCGAGGACATGCCCTACATGGCTGACGGTACCCCGATCGACGTTATCCTCAACCCGCTGGGCGTTCCTTCGCGTATGAACGTCGGCCAGCTGCTCGAGTGCCACCTTGGCTGGGCTGCTGCCTGCGGTTGGGATACCGAGGATGCCGACTCCGACAAGTATGTCCCCGGTCCGTTCTTCGTCTCGACGCCCGTCTTCGACGGCGCCAAGGAGGACGAGATCGCCGAGGTCATCCGTCGCGCCAACAAGAACATGCTCAACAAGGCCACCGCTGCCTTTGGCGATCACATGCGCCCCGAGTTTGTCACCCAGCTTGACGAGCGCGGCAAGACCCGCCTGTTCGACGGCCGCACCGGCGAGGAGTTCCGCGAGCCCATTACCGTGGGTACGTCCTACATCCTCAAGCTCGGCCACATGGTCGACGACAAGATCCACGCCCGTTCGACCGGCCCTTACAGCCTGGTTACCCAGCAACCGCTGGGCGGCAAGGCTCAGTTCGGCGGCCAGCGCTTCGGCGAGATGGAAGTTTGGGCACTGTACGCATACGGTGCTGCCAACGTCCTGCAGGAGATCCTGACCGTCAAGTCCGACGATACCGTGGGCCGCGTCAAGACCTACGAGTCCATCGTCAAGGGCGAGAACGTCCCGGTTCCGGGTATCCCCGAGTCCTTCAAGGTTCTCGTCAAGGAGATCCGTTCCCTCGCACTGGACATCGAGCCCATGCACGATGCCGACGAGGACGCCTCCGCCCCTGTGACCGCCGAGGAGACCTCTGCTCTCGACGACCTGGCTGCGCTCGCCGGCGTTGACACCGACGTCGAGGCCCAGGATGCCGAGACCGCCGAGGCACCCGAGGCTGTCGCCGCCACGACCACTGATAAGGAGTAGTTGACTGTGGCAGATTTCGAAGCTACTGATTTTGACTCGGTAAAGATCTCCCTTGCCTCCGCCGACCAGATCCGTTCCTG
This sequence comes from Collinsella sp., assembly GCA_018370025.1. Lineage (GTDB taxonomy): Bacteria > Actinomycetota > Coriobacteriia > Coriobacteriales > Coriobacteriaceae > Collinsella. The sequence continues at coordinate 66,933 of JAGZBF010000001.1, forward strand.
GTCGCACGGTGAGGTCAAGAAGCCGGAGACCATCAATTACCGTACCCTCAAGCCCGAGAAGGACGGCCTGTTCTGCGAGAAGATCTTCGGTCCCGCCAAGGACTGGGAGTGCTCCTGCGGCAAGTACAAGGGCATCCGCTTTAAGGGCATCGTCTGCGAGCGCTGCGGCGTCGAGGTCACCTCGGCCAAGGTTCGTCGCGAGCGCATGGGTCACATCGAGCTCGCCGCTCCCGTGTCCCACATCTGGTACTTCAAGAGCCCCACGAGCTTCCCGATGAGCCGTATGCTCGACATCAAGTCCAAGGACCTCGAGAAGGTTCTGTACTTTGCCAGCTACATCATCACCGAGGTCGACTACGAGGCTCGCGAGGCCGACGCTGACGACCTGCGCGAGGAGCTCGCCGCCGATCTGGAAGAGATCGATGCCGAGTGCGCCCGCCAGATCGAGTCCCTCAAGGAGCAGGGCAACCCCGAGAACTTTGACGAGTTCTCCGACGAGGAGCCGCTGACCCCCGAGGAGATCGCCTCTGGCATCGTCGACATCGAGGAAGAGTGCAAGGACGAGAAGCAGCTCCGCACGGACGCCTTCAACGCCTTCATGAAGCTCACCGAGCGCGACCTCATCTCCGATGAGCCGCTGTTCCGCGAGATGACCCGTTACTACTCCATGTACTTCAAGGGTGGTATGGGTGCCGAGGCCGTCCGCGACCTGCTCGCTGCCATCGACCTCCCCTCCGAGGCCGAGAAGCTCAAGGCCATCATCGCCGACGAGGATTCCCAGAAGCAGAAGCGCGAGAAGGCCGTTAAGCGCCTCGAGGTCGTTGACGCCTTCCTGAAGGGCGGCAACAGCCCCGCGAACATGATCCTGGATGTCATCCCGGTCATTCCGCCCGATCTGCGCCCGATGGTCCAGCTCGACGGCGGCCGCTTCGCCGCGTCCGACCTCAACGACCTGTATCGTCGCGTGATCAACCGTAACAACCGACTCAAGCGCCTGCTCGACCTGGACGCCCCTGCGATCATCGTGAACAACGAGAAGCGCATGCTCCAGGAGTCCGTGGATGCCCTGTTCGACAACGGCCGTCGTGGTCGCCCGGTCTCTGGCCGTGGCGGTCGCCCGCTCAAGTCGCTCGCTGAGGCCCTCAAGGGCAAGCAGGGTCGTTTCCGTCAGAACCTGCTGGGCAAGCGTGTCGACTACTCCGGCCGTTCGGTAATCGTTACCGACCCCAAGCTGCTGCTGCACCAGTGCGGTCTGCCCAAGACCATGGCGCTGGAGCTCTTCAAGCCCTTCGTCATGAAGCGCCTGGTCGAGCTCGGCAAGGTCGAGAACATCAAGGGCGCCAAGCGCGCTATCGACCGCGGTGCCACCTTTGTGTGGGATATCCTCGAAGAGGTCATCGACGGTCGCGTCGTGCTGCTCAACCGTGCACCGACCCTGCACCGTCTGTCCATCCAGGCCTTTGAGCCGGTGCTGGTCGAGGGCAAGGCTATCCACCTGCACCCGCTGGTCTGCTCGCCCTTCAACGCCGACTTCGACGGCGACCAGATGTCTGTCCACGTGCCGCTGTCCAGCCAGGCTCAGGCCGAGGCTCGCGTGCTCATGCTCTCTGCGAACAACCTGCGCTCGCCGGCATCCGGCAAGCCGGTTAACATCCCTTCGCAGGACATGATCATCGGTGTGTACTACCTCACCCAGGTCCGCGACGGCCTGCCCGGCGAGAACCACGTGTTCGCCAGCTTCGACGACGCGCTGCACGCCTATGACTGCCGCTCCGAGGTCGACATGCAGGCCAAGATCCAGGTTCGCGTGTCCGCCGAGAACGCCAACGTCATCAACGAGGACGGCACCCGTATCTTCCGCGTCAAGAACGGCAAGAACGAGTTCGTCGACTACGACGTCACCGGCAACAAGACCGCGCGCTTCGAGACCTCTATCGGCCGCATCATCTTCAACCGCCAGTGCCTGCCCGAAGACTACGAGTTCATGAACTACAAGATGGTCAAGGGCGATGTGGCCAAGCTGGTTGCCGACTGCTGCGATCGTTACCCCGAGGCCAAGGTCGGCCCGATCCTCGACGCCATCAAGTACTCCGGCTTCCACTACGCTACCCGCGCCGGCCTCACCATCTCGGTGTGGGACGCTCTCATCCCTGCCGAGAAGCAGGAGCTGCTCGATCGCGCCCAGGCCAACGTCGACCAGATCAACGAGTACTTCGAGGAGGGCTTCATCAACGAGACGGAGCGCCACATCGAAGTCGTTAACGAGTGGACCGCTTGTACCGACAAGGTTGCAGCGCTCATGCTCGACTTGTTCGACGAGGAGAACCCGCTCTATATGATGGCCGACTCCGGCGCCCGTGGTTCTAAGACCCAGCTGCGTCAGCTCGGCGGCATGCGTGGCCTGATGGCAGACATGTCCGGCGAGACGATCGACCTTCCCATTAAGGCGAACTTCCGCGAGGGCCTGCTGCCGCTCGAGTACTTCATTTCGACCTACGGCGCCCGTAAGGGCCTGGTCGATACCGCATCCCACACCTCGGACTCTGGTTACCTGACCCGTCGTCTGGTCGACGTGGCCCAGGACGTCATCGTCCGCGAGGAGGACTGCGGTACGCACGAGGGCGTCACCTACAACCTCATCATCCCCGGCACCACCGACCTCAACACCGACCTCGTCGGCCGTTGCTTCATTGAGGACGTCGTGGCTCCCGATGGCACCGTGCTCTTTGAGCAGGACGGCTACATCGAGAAGGTCGCCGACATCCAGAAGATGGTCGATGCGGGCCTCAAGAAGGTCAAGCTTCGCGCGCTGCTCACCTGCCGCTCCAAGTACGGCGTGTGCCAGAAGTGCTACGGCTGGGATCTTTCCACCCGTCGTCCGGTCGCCATCGGTACCGCGGTCGGCATTATTGCCGCCCAGTCCATCGGTGAGCCCGGTACGCAGCTTACGATGCGTACCATTCACTCCGGCGGCGTCGCTGGCGTCGACGATATTACGCAGGGCCTGCCTACGGTCAGCCGTATGTTCGATATCGTCGGCAACGTCAACGAGAAGATCCTGGGTCGCGAGGCCGAGCTGGCTCCGTACTCCGGTCACCTCTCGATTAAGCCCGAGAAGTCCGAGTACGTGCTGACGCTCACCGACTCCGAGGACCACACCCGTGTTCTCGACGAGCGTCGCGTCCCCGCTTCGGTGCGCTTTATGCCCGAGATCGAGGACGGCTGCGAGGTTCGCGCCGGCGACCAGATCACCAAGGGCTTCGTCAACTTCCGCAACCTGCGCAAGCTGACCGACATCGAGTCGACGATGCACACCTTCGTCGAGAGCGTCAAGGACGTCTACACCAGCCAGGGCGTCGACCTGAACGACAAGCACATCGAGGTGCTCGCACGTCAGATGCTGCGTCGCGTTCAGATCACCAACCCCGGTGACTCCAAGTACCTGCTTGGTCAGTACGAGGACCGCTACGAGTTTGCTGACGAGGTCGAGCGCGTTGCCCGTCTGGGCGGTCAGGCTCCTGTGGCCGAGCCCGTCATCCTGGGTACGCTCAAGGTCGCGTCCAACATCGACTCCTGGCTGTCGAGCGCTTCGTTCATCCGTACCGCCGGCGTCCTTACCGAGGCTGCCATCGAGGGCAAGGTCGACCACCTGCTCGACCTTAAGTCCAACGTCATCGTCGGTAAGAAGATCCCGGCCGGTACCGGCCTCAAGCCGTACGCCAACGCCAAGCTGACGTATCGTACGGCCGACGGCTACGTGGACATCGACGGCCCGGCTTCGCCCAACGCCAAGTCGCTGCCCGAGTGGGCTCCTGTGGAGCTCAAGGACCTGGACGAGCAGCTCCCGCAGCAGCTCGACTGGGCCGGGTACGACGAGTTCGGTGGTGCTGACGGTTCGTTCACCCGCAACGGCCACACCATCTCCGCCGAGAAGGCTCGCCTGTACCTGTTCGACGACCTGGGCGTGTCGCAGCGCTGGACCAACAAGTTCAGCGAGGTCGGCATCGAGACGGTCGGCGACCTGGTCGGCAAGTCCGAGGAGGATCTGCTGCGCATCGATGGTATCGGTGCCAAGGCGATCGAGGAGCTTCGTGACGGCCTGGAGGCCCACGACCTGCTCTACATCCTCGAGAACAACGACGACGTTGCCGACGAGGAAGACCTCTCGCAGCTGCTGCAGATGGTCTTTAGCCCCGACGGTCCGGACGATATCCTGCTGGGTACCTCCGCTCCGACGCATCACGCCGACGCCGACGAGGAGCTCCTGGGCGCCCCGATCGACGACAAGAAGGCTCCCGCCAACGGCGCGATCAACGAGGACATGGCTTCCCTCGACGAGCTGCTCAACCAGCTTGTGGACACCGACGACGCCGAAGAGGCCAAGGACAACGACGAGGAGTAATTTCCTAGTACGTTAACCGTCCTTCCAAAGACCCGCTTCCCAACAGGGGAGCGGGTCTTTTTTGTTGAAGAAAACCTACCAAAAAGGGACAGGTTTATTTTGGTAGGTTATTCCTGCTTGAATTTGAAACATTTCGTTCGGTCAAAGCGTATCTATGGTGAGGGCCTCAGCAAGAAACATCAGCATCACCGGGAGGTGATTATGGAAGAACAAGCATTTAGACAGGCGGTCGAAGATTACCGGGATGTCGTGTTTCGGATCGCATTGACGTACCTACGCGATCGTGCCGATGCCGACGATGTTGCCCAAGATGTCTTTCTTAAGTTGCTCAAAAGCGATGGACACTTTGAAAGTTGGGAGCATCTTCGTCGCTGGCTTATTCGGGTCACGATCAATGAATGCAAATCGCTCTTTCGAAAGCCATGGAGGCGCATAGAGGATATTGAGAACTTGGCCGATTCACTCTCGGCAGCGCAGGATGAGACCAAGGTGGTCCTGTCAGACGTTATGCGACTTCCGGAACGATTCCGTGTTCCCATCGTGCTCTATTACTATCTAGGCTTTTCGACCTCAGAGATTGCCGAGTTGTTGCATGTACCAGCCGCGACCGTTCGAACGCGTTTAGCTCGCGGTCGATCGAAGCTCAAATTCATCCTAGAGGAGGGCGACCGTGAAATCCAATCAAATCAAGCAGGCCTTCGAGTCCATCCAAGCCGATAGCAATCTTGCAGATCGCGTTCTTAATGCAGCTGAAGGCGAGCCGCTTCGCAAAAGGGGTCATGCTAAGCCCCTCTATGTTGCGGTTATCGGATGTCTTGCCGGAGTGTTGGCGACCGGAGGGGTCGCCTACGCCGTTGTCAATTCCAGCTATTTTGCCTCAGCCTGGGGAAACCACGGCAACGGGGATTCCATTACCTGGACCAACGGCGGCTCATCGGGAACTAAATATACCTACACCAGAGAGTTTGGCGATGGCATCGCGCCCCAAAGCCTGGAGGGCACAGTCCAGAAGGTTAATCTGTCCGTCGAGGGTAACGGCTATACGCTTGATATCCATGAGATGGCAATCGACCAAAACGGCTGCGGAGCCGTGACGTTTACGTTGTCCAATCCAAATGGAGTTAACTACTACAAGCCAGCAGCAGAGATTGGCGAACTTGTTCTCTATGGTGAAGAAGAACAGGGCATCGGCACGCCCGATATGAAGTTCGGCGAGGAATGGCCTGACACACGCAGCACAATTGATAAGGACACATCAAGCGATACTGTCATTAATGGCACGATGTACTTTGCCGCTATGGATCGCGAGCGAGATTTGCAACATGCGGTCACCTGGAATATCCACTGGACCGAGGGTGAAGGTGAGAGTGCGAGGCGGTTTGAGGCGTCGACACCCGAGTTCAATATTGGAGCGTACGTCGATACAAAGGAACTCCGCTCCGGTGACTCGCCTCTTGAGATTAGCCCGTTTTCCATCCAGACGCACATCGATGATTTGGGCTATGAAGCAGTTGATAATAAGCTGACCGTCAGCTACAAGGATGGATCGGAGCAGATTATCGAAGATGACGACGCAGGGGTGTTCAACTTATATTTTTCTTATGGGCGCAATAGCGGAGAGAACATCTGGGTGCCAACGAAGTTGATTGATGTCGAACAAGTGGTCTCAGTAACGCTTGAGGGCACGAGGTGCACGTCAACAGGGGAGACCGAAACAAAAGTACCCTTTACCATCGTCTATTCGTAAGGTCTGAGGCCGCTTCCTACTAGGGGAAGCGGCCTCTTTTGCGTTAAATGGAAACGCCGCCGATTTCCATGCGTCAGATGAGAGCAGATTACCGCTGGAGCGCGACGTTTCACCAGATAAAACCGAACAAAATAAACCTGTCCCTTTTTGGCGGGTAGCGTTGCCCCGCCGAGCACGTCGGATTCCCGGCCCGGGCGGCCGGCGGCTTAAGTTTGTCGCGAGTTCCGCACGAGCCGGAGAGCACTTAATGTGCTCTCCGTGCGAGTCAGGACTGTAGAGCAGCAAACTTAACCCCCGCGCCGCCCGGTCCGGGAATCCACCCCCGCGCACAGAAAGGGATTCCTTTTGTGTAGGCTTTGCGGAAATGTGCCAATTTTGGGATACGCCCGGCGGCGTGGTCTGTTGACGGCACAGCTAACGCCATGTATCCTATCGAGCTGCGTGTTTCGTAGGGGGATGCTGACCCCTCGATTCAAGCCGTTGCACTTTACAGAAAGCTGGAATCATTCGAGAAGGAGTACGCTTTGCCTACTATTAACCAGCTGGTTCGCCAGGGCCGTCGTTCCGTGCCCAAGAAGTCCAAGAACGCTGCTCTGCAGCACAACTCCCAGAAGCGCGGCGTGTGCACCCGCGTCTTCACCACGAGCCCCAAGAAGCCGAACTCGGCTCTTCGTAAGGTTGCCCGTGTTCGCCTTGTCAACGGCATCGAAGTTACTGCTTACATCCCGGGTGAGGGCCACAACCTGCAGGAGCACTCCATCGTGCTCGTCCGCGGCGGTCGTGTCCGTGACCTCCCTGGTGTCCGTTATCACGTCATCCGTGGCGCCTACGACGCTGCTCCGGTCCAGAACCGTATGCAGGCCCGTTCCAAGTACGGTGCTAAGCGCCCCAAGGCCAAATAAGCCAGATAACGTTTTGATACTTTCGCCGTGTGCCGCCTAAGCGCCGCACGGTAGACACTTAAGGAGATTTCACATGCCGCGTCGTGCAGCAGCTAATCGTCGTGAGGTTCAGCCTGACGCCGTTTACAACAACCGCTTGGTGACTCAGCTCATCAACAAGGTCCTTCTTGACGGCAAGAAGGCCACCGCTGAGCGCATCGTTTACACCGCTTTCGAGATCGTTGCCGAGAAGTCTGAGGGTGGCGACGCTCTCGCTACCTTCAAGAAGGCTATGGACAACGTCAAGCCCACGCTCGAGGTTAAGCCCAAGCGTGTCGGTGGCGCTACCTATCAGGTCCCGATGGAGGTCAACTCCCGTCGTTCCACCGCTCTGGGTATCCGCTGGATCGTCAACTTCTCCCGCGCTCGCAAGGAGAAGACCATGGCCGAGCGTCTCGCCAACGAGATCCTCGACGCTTCCAACGGCCTGGGCGCTTCCGTCAAGAAGCGTGAGGACGTCTTCAAGATGGCCGAGGCCAACCGCGCGTTCTCTCACTATCGTTGGTAAGTTAAGGTAAGGAACTAACATGGCTAAGCCTAAGTACAAGCTTTCCGATACCCGTAACATCGGCATCATGGCCCACATCGATGCCGGTAAGACCACCACGACCGAGCGTATTCTTTACTACACCGGTAAGACCCACAAGATCGGTGAGGTCCATGAGGGCGCTGCCACCATGGACTGGATGGTTCAGGAGCAGGAGCGCGGCGTAACCATTACCTCCGCTGCTACCACGTGCTTCTGGAACAAGGACGGTAAGGACTACCGCATCCAGATCATCGACACCCCGGGCCACGTTGACTTCACCGCCGAGGTCGAGCGCTGCCTGCGCGTCCTCGATGGCGCTGTCGCCGTCTTCGACGCTGTTGCCGGCGTTCAGCCCCAGTCTGAGACCGTTTGGCGTCAGGCTTCTACCTTCAACGTCCCCCGCATCGCCTTCATCAACAAGTATGACCGCGTGGGCGCTGACTTCTTCAACGCTATCGAGACTATGAAGGATCGTCTCGACGCCAACGCCGTGGCCGCTCAGGTCCCGATGGGCGCCGAGGACAACTTCTGGGGCGTCATCGACCTGGTCACCATGACTGCATGGGACTTCAAGGCCGACGAGAAGGGTATGACCTACCCCGAGCCGATGGACGAGATCCCGGCTGAGTTTGCCGACATCGCTGCCACCAAGCGCGAGGAGCTCCTCGACGCTGCTGCCAGCTTTGACGACGAGCTCATGGAGAAGATCCTCATGGAGGAGGACTTCACCGTCGAGGAGCTCAAGGCTGCTCTGCGCAAGGGTGTTCTGGCCAACGAGCTCAACCTCGTCTTCGTGGGCTCCGCCTACAAGAACAAGGGCGTTCAGGAGCTGCTCGACGCTGTCGTCGACTACCTGCCCAGCCCTCTCGACGTCGAGGCCGTCACCGGTACCGATCCGGACACCGGCGAGGAGATCCAGCGTCATCCTTCCTTCGACGAGCCCTTCTCCGGCCTGGTCTTTAAGATCATGACCGACCCGTTCGTCGGTAAGCTCACCTACGTCCGCGTTTACTCCGGCCGCGCCGAGTCCGGCTCCTACGTTGTCAACGCTTCCAACGGTCAGCGCGAGCGCCTCGGCCGCATCCTCGAGATGAACGCCGCCGAGCGTATCGACCGTGACGACGCTGCCGCCGGCGACATCGTCGCTTGCGTCGGCTTCAAGAACTCCACCACCGGCGACACCCTGTGCGCCGAGGGCAAGGAGATCGTCCTCGAGAAGATCGAGTTCGCTAAGCCCGTTATCGACGTTGCCATCGAGCCCAAGACCAAGGCCGAGCAGGACAAGATGTCCCTGGCTCTGACCAAGCTCGCCGAGGAGGACCCGACCTTCCAGGTGTCCACCAACCACGAGACCGGCCAGACCATCATCGCCGGCATGGGCGAGCTGCACCTCGAGATCATCGTCGACCGTCTGCTCCGTGAGTTCAAGGTTGACGCTAACGTTGGTAAGCCCCAGGTTGCCTACCGCGAGACCGCTGGTCACGACGTCGAGAAGGCTGAGGGCAAGTTCGTCCGTCAGTCCGGCGGTCGCGGTCAGTACGGCCATGCCGTCATCAAGCTCGAGAAGATGGAGGAGGGCTTCGGCTACGAGTTCGTCAACGCTATCGTCGGCGGCGTCGTGCCCAAGGAGTACATCCCGTCCATCGACAAGGGCATCCAGGAGGCCCTGAACACCGGTGTTATCGCCGGCTTCCCGGTCCTCGACGTTAAGGTCACCCTGTTCGACGGTTCTTACCACGAGGTCGACTCCTCCGAGGCCGCCTTCAAGATCGCCGGTTCCATGGCTATCAAGGACGCCCTCAAGAAGTCCGATCCGCAGCTGCTCGAGCCGATCATGGCTGTCGAGGTCGAGACCCCCGAGCAGTACATGGGCGACGTTATGGGCAACCTCTCCGGTCGCCGCGGCAAGATCGAGGGCATGGAGGATCGCAAGAACAGCAAGCTCATCCGTGCCAAGGTGCCGCTGGGCGAGATGTTCGGTTACGCTACCGACCTTCGCTCCCAGACCCAGGGCCGTGCATCCTACACGATGCAGTTCGACTCTTATGAGCCCGCGCCCAAGTCCATCGTGGACGAGGTCATGAGCAAGAACGCCTAAGTTCGAGCTCCCTGTTACGTAATCCGCGAGAACATCTCTCGCACTCTTTGGAGGTTTAAGTTGGCTACCCAGAAGATCCGCATTCGCCTCAAGGGCTATGATCACGAGGTCGTCGATCAGTCCGCGAAGCTCATCGTCGAGACCGCTCAGAAGACCGGCGCTCGCGTTTCCGGTCCTGTCCCCCTGCCCACCGAGCGCAACCTGTACACGGTTATCCGCTCGCCGCACGTGAACAAGGACTCCCGTGAGCAGTTCGAGATGCGCACCCACAAGCGCCTCATCGACATCCTCGACCCCACCTCGGGCACCGTTGATTCGCTCATGCGTCTCGACCTCCCCGCTGGCGTCGACATCGACATCAAGCTCTAAGCGATATCGCTCATAGCTTAAAGGGCCCCGCTGCCGTAACGGCAGTGGGGCCCTTTTGTTTTGAATGATGGTTTGGACTGCGGGGTAATGCTGCCGAGTAGGTGGTTGCGGCGCCCTATTCGCTCATGGGACGCAGCGATGCCTCCTCAAAATGGAAAGATCGAAAGCCGTCTTCCGTTTCGATGCACGCGCGACCAAAGCCATCGACCGTTTTAAAGATGCCACGCGCCAGCTCGTCACCGACAGGGGAACGGGCGATAACGGTTTCCCCTATCCAATTGAGGTGAGCTACATAATCATCGTGGACGGGCGCGAGCGGTCCGGCGTCTTCTTCCATGGCGTTGAGGCGTTCTGCCCACGCATCTACAGCGTTCACGACTGCGTGATAGACCTGTTTGAGTAGCACATCGACGGCGGGAACGTTCTCGTTGAGATACGAGAGACCGATTGCGGGCAGGCCGCCATCGGGAACCTCCGCGGGCACATAGTTCACGTTGACGCCGATGCCACAGACCGCAAAGGGGCTGCCTTCGTTATCGCGTGCGGCCTCGACCAGAATGCCGCCGAGTTTGCGTCCACTCGCGACCAGGTCGTTGGGCCATTTGAGGCCAATCTCGTTTGCAAGACCCTGCTTTTCGAGTGCTTCGAGCACCGCTAGGCCGCTGACAGCGGCAAGACCAGAGTACTTTGCGGGATTAACGCATGGACGCAGGACAATCGAAAGCAATAGGTTGCCGGCGGTTGAGTCCCACTTGTGCCCGCGCCGACCGCGTCCTGCTGTCTGAGCCCGGGCGGCAAGTCCTGTGCCGTGCGGCGCCCCCTGTTTTCCTGCTTCGAGCAGGTCATCGTTGGTCGATCCGGTTACGTCGACCACTGTTAAACGTAAATCCATAACAGCTGGTACCTCCTAAGGTAATAAGGCAATCGCGTAATGGTGTCGAGAGATAGACACAATGTGAAGCCTTTGTCGCATTTGGACAATTTAATGTTAACACGTCAACAAAGACTGAAATGCGTTATCCTCTCTTGGTCGATGTAAACACGTCAACAACTCAAAGGAGGTTAGTGATGGGTTTCACGATTCTTGGAACAGGTTCGGCACTTCCTGAGCGCAGTGTTTCCAATGACGAGCTGTCTGAGTTCCTCGATACCTCGGATGAGTGGATTTTTACTCGCACCGGTATCAAGAGCCGTCACGTCTGCACCACCGAGTCACTTGACGACCTTGCCGTAGCGGCGAGCGAGCGGGCACTCCAGGTGTCCGGAATCGACGCGAGCCAGCTGGATCTGATCGTCTGCTCGACGACGACGGGTGACCACCTTGTTCCCGCTGAGGCGTGTGCCGTTGCTGAGCGACTAGGCGCGACGTGCCCTGCCTTCGATGTCTCGGCGGCTTGTGCCGGCTTCGTATTTGCGCTCGATGTCGCCGAGGGCTATATCGCCCGCAGCCGTGCCGAGCGCGTGCTTGTTGTTGCTGCCGAGCAGATGACGCGCGCGCTCGACTGGACCGACCGTGCCACCTGCGTGCTTTTTGGCGATGGGGCAGGCGCCGCAGTGATTGAAGCTGGGGGAGACAACCCCCTTGCCGTTGAGCTTTCGACGGCGCCCGACGTCGAGACGTTGCGCGTTCCCGGTCTGGTCGGTACCTCGCCGTTTAAGGCTTCCGCAGATAGCGTGAGCGTGCTGTCCATGAATGGCCGCCGCGTGTTCAAGTTCGGCGTCAACGCCATCTGCGACACGGTCCATAAGCTTGCGGGCGATGCGGGCATTTCGGTCGAAGACATCGACCATTTTGTATTCCATCAGGCTAACGAACGAATCCTGAGTCAGGCGGTCAAGCGCCTCGGCGTGCCAGATGAGCGCGTGGTTCGAACGCTGCGCGAGACCGGCAACATTTCGAGCGCCTGCATTCCCTTTGCGCTTGACCGTCTGGCACGCACCGACGCACTGAATGCGGGCGACACCATCGCCCTCGTTGGATTTGGCGCCGGCCTGGATATAGGTGGCTATCTGCTTCGTTGGAAGTAGTTGCACATAGGAAAAAACGCCCCTAGGGCACAAACAAAGGAGAACTACCATGGCAGATCAGAAGACCTTCGAGCGCGTTTGCGACGTTATCCGCGAGACCGCCGGTCTTGACGATGTCGAGATGAAGCCCGAGTCCACGCTCGAGGAGATTGGTCTCGACAGCCTGGGCACCGTCGAGATCCTCGTCGCCGTCGAGGACGAGTTTGGCATCCAGCTCGATACCGAGGAGAACCCCAAGACGGTCGGCGAGTTCGCCGATACGGTCGAGGCGGCATTGGAGAAGTAGAGATGCTCAAGACTCCTCTCTGCGATCTGCTCGGCATCGAAAAGCCCGTGTTCCAGGGCGGTATGGCCTGGATTGCCGATGCCTCGCTGGCGTCCGCAGTGTCCGAGGCGGGTGGCTTAGGCATCATCGCGGCCATGAACGCCGACGCCAACTGGCTTCGCGACCAGATTCATGAGCTGCGCGCCAAGACGGATAAGCCCTTTGGCGTCAACGTCATGCTCATGAGCCCGTTTGCCGACGAGGTCGCGCAGGTCGTGATTGACGAGCGAGTGCCGGTCGTCGTGACGGGCGCCGGCAATCCCGCCAAGTACATGAAGGCGTGGAACGAGGCGGGCATCAAGGTCATCCCGGTCGTTGCCTCGGTGGCGCTGGCGCGTCTCGTGGCGCGTCGCGGGGCCACGGCGGTTGTTGCCGAGGGTACCGAATCGGGCGGCCATATTGGCGAGACCTCGACGATGGCACTGGTGCCGCAGGTCGTCGATGCGGTCGACATTCCCGTTGTGGCCGCCGGCGGTATTGCCGACGGCCGCGGCGTGGCGGCCGCCTTTATGCTGGGCGCCGAAGGCGTGCAAGTGGGTACGCGCTTTCTGGTCGCAGACGAGTGCACCGTCTCGGAGCAGTACAAAGAGATGGTCCTGAAGGCCAACGACACTTCGACGCGTGCGACCGGTCGCTCGACGGGACATCCAGTGCGCGCCCTCAAGAGCCCCTTCACCAACGCCTATGCCAAGAGCGAGGGTTCCGGCGCGAGTGCCGAGGAGCTCGGTGCTATGGGAACCGGTGCGCTGCGTAAGGCCGCCAAGGACGGCAACTACGAAGAGGGTTCGTTTTTGTGTGGACAGATTGCCGGCATGGTCAACGAGCGCCAGAGCGCACGCGAAATCGTTGACGACCTGGTCGATGGCGCCGAGCACGTCCTGAAGGGTGCGTGCGCATGGGTGGCGTAGCGTTTTTATTTGCCGGCCAGGGTGCCCAGCACCCCGCGATGGGCGTCGACTTGATCGAGACATCGCCGGCGGCTGCCGAGGTGTTCGCCATTGCCGATGAGGTGCGCCCGGGGACGAGCGAGCAGTGCCGGAGCGCCTCCAAGGAGGAGCTCTCGCAGACCGAGAACACGCAGCCTTGCGTGTTCGTGCACGACCTGGCAGCGGCTGCCGCCCTGCGTGAGCGCGGCGTGGTACCTGCCGCCTGTGCGGGATTCTCGCTGGGCGAGGTCGCCGCGCTCACCTTTGCGGGGGCGTTCGATACGCGAGCGGGCTTTGAGCTCGTGTGCGAGCGCGCGGCGCTGATGGCCGCGGCTGCCGAGCGCCATCCGGGCGGCATGCGCGCCGTCATCAAGCTCGATGCGGCGCAAGTCGAGGGCCTGGCAAAACAGGCCGGCGAGGACTGCTGGCCAGTCAACTACAACAGCCCACAGCAGACGGTTGTGGCCGGAGCGCCCGAGGCGCTGCAGGAGCTCGACGTCCTAGTAAAAGAGGCTGGCGGCCGCGCCATGAAGGTCGCGGTGTCGGGTGCATTTCATAGCCCCTATATGGCCGAGGCGACCTGTGGCCTTGCCGCATATATTGAGGCCGGTCACGCGCCGTCCCCGTTGCTCATTCCTGTTTTGGCAAATATGACAGCGGCGCCCTATCCGGCGGACCCCCAGACGGCATCGGATGTCTTGGCCAATCAGGTGAGCCATGCCGTACGCTGGGTCGATACGCTGCATGCTCTGCAGGATCAAGGCATCGACACATTTATTGAGGTCGGCCCCGGCAAAACGCTGTCCGGCCTGGTCAAGCGTACGTTGAGCGACGTTCGTGTGTATTCGTGCGAGACGCCCGAGCAGGTCGCAGCTATTGCCGACGAGCTCGCATAGTCCACAGGGCTGTAACCCGAAAGGAATGACATGGGCAACTTGAACAATGGCGCGCTCGAGCGCAACGACTCACGTCGCGTGGCACTGGTCACGGGCGGCTCGCGGGGTATCGGCCGCGCCTGCGCTATCGGTCTGGCGGAGGATGGCTACGATATCGCCGTCGTCTATGCCGGCAGCGTCGATGCGGCGCGCGAGACGTGCGACGCCTGCGAGGCGGCTGGCGCCACGGCGCGCTCATATCAATGCGACGTGGCCGACCCCGCTGCCGTCAACGCATGCGTGGAAGCGGTCCTCAACGACTTTGGCTCCATTTGGGCGCTCGTCAACAACGCCGGCATCACGCGCGACGACCTGCTCATGCGTATGGGTGACGATGCCTTCGATCGCGTACTCGATGTCAATCTCAAGGGCACGTTCAATACGACGCGCGCGCTCACCAAGACCTTTATGCGCAAGCGCGGCGGTTGCGTCATCAACATGAGCTCGGTTGTGGGCCTGATGGGCAATGCCGGGCAGGCCAACTATGCCGCCTCCAAGGCGGGCGTCATCGGTCTGACCAAGGCAGTTGCGCGCGAGCTTGCGCCCCGCGGCGTACGAGTGAACGCGGTCGCCCCCGGGTTTGTCGAGACGGATATGACGGCAAAGCTCTCGGAAAAGGTGCGTGCGGCAACCGAGGAACAGATTCCCCTTAAGCGCATGGCGTGCCCCGAGGAGGTGGCCGGCGTGGTGCGCTTTTTGGCGAGCGATGCGGCTGCCTACATTACGGGTGAGGTCGTGCGTGTCGACGGCGGAATGGCGATGTAGAAACCAGGGCCGAAGAACGGCTTGGATGAGGAGACCATGATGGAACAGAGAGTTGCAATCACCGGCATAGGTGCCGTATCGCCGCTCGGCAACACGGCGCTTGCCACCTGGGCGGCCATGTGCGCCGGCACGTGCGGCATCGGCCCGATCACGCACTTCGATACCGATGCGTTTACCGTCAAGGTGGCGGCCGAGGTCAAGGGCTTTGACGGCAACGAGTACTTTGGCAAGCGTGACGCCAAGCACCTGGACCCCTGCGTTCAGTTTGCACTGGCGGCTTCGGACGAGGCCATGCACGATGCAGGCTTTGATGTCGAAGGCGCCGTCGATCGCGAGCGCCTGGGCGTCTACGTGGGCTCGGGTGTGGGCGGCATGCAGACACTCGTCGACAACGTCCATACGATTGCCGACCGTGGGCCCCGCCGCGCATCGCCCTATATGATCGCGATGATGATCCCCAACATGGCATCGGGCAATATCGCGATCCGCCACAAGGCAAAGGGCCCGACCCTGCCCGTGGTGACCGCGTGCGCGACCTCGGCCCATGCGGTGGGCGAGGCGTTCCGCGCCATCAAGCACGGCTATGCCGACGCGATTCTCGCGGGCGGCGCCGAGGCGGCCATTATCCCCGATGCCGTTGCGGGCTTTACGTCCTGCCGCGCATTGACCACCAACCCCGATCCCGCGACGGCTTGCCGCCCGTTCGATGCAGACCGCGACGGCTTTGTGATGGGCGAGGGCGCCTGCGTGCTCGTGCTCGAGAGCATGGAACATGCGCAGGCGCGCGGTGCGCACATTTATGCCGAGGTCGTGGGCTACGGCAACACCGATGATGCCTATCACATCACGAGCCCTGATCCCGAGGCTGCCGGCATTGCCCGCGCGATATCGCTGGCGGTGACCGAGGGCGACGTCAGGCCTTCCGAGGGCCTCTACATCAATGCCCACGGCACATCGACCAAGCTCAACGATTCGTCCGAGACGGCGGGCATTAAGCGTGCGCTCGGCGAGGACGCGGCGCGCGCCGCGCACGTCTCGTCGACCAAGTCGATGACCGGCCATATGATCGGCGCCACGGGTGCCATCGAGGTCATGGCCTGCGCCATGGCGCTCGAGCAGGGCGTGGTGCCCCCGACCGTTAACTACCACACACCCGATCCCGCCTGCGATCTTGACTACACGCCCAATCGTGCGGTTCGCGCCGACCTTACCTGGGCGCTTTCGACCAACCTGGGCTTTGGCGGGCACAACGCCGCCATCGCGCTGCGTAGATATACGAGGAGCTAGAGCATGGATTCCAAAAGACTTGCCGAGATAGCCGATGTTATGGAGGACCGCGGCCTCACGCGCGTACGCGTTGAGGAGCCCGATGGCACCGCGGTCGAACTCGAGCGCGCGAGCGCCGCGCAGCCGGTTGCCGTGCCCATGCCCATGCCGAGCGCTATGGCCGCTCCAGTTGCAGCTCCCACAGTCGCGCCTGCCGCACCGGAGCCCGCCGCGCAGACACCTGCCGCCGCACCGGAGCCCAAGGGCACCGAGGTGACCGCTCCCATGGTCGGCGTTTTCTATGCTGCCCCGGCGCCGGGCGACGAGCCGTTTGTGCACGTGGGCTCTAAGGTCAAGGCCGGCGAGACGCTCTGCATCATCGAGGCCATGAAGGTTCTCAACGAGGTAACGGCAGAGGCAGACGGCGAGGTGCTCGAGATCTGCGTGGCCGACGGCGACCTCGTGGAGTTTGGCAGCTGCCTCATGAGGATCGGATAGGTGATATCCATGGACAAAGAAGAGCTTAAGGAACTGTTGCCGCATCGCGAACCGATGCTTTTGCTCGACGAGGCCGAGCTGGTGGGCGACGAGGCCCACGGCAAGATCACGATTACGGGCGACGAGTACTTTTTGCAGGGGCATTTTCCGGGAAACCCGGTGGTCCCCGGCGTGATTCAGTGCGAGATGCTCGCCCAAAACTGTTGCGTGCTGCTGATGGGCGATGAGGAAGCGCGCGGCGCGACGCCGTTCTACACGAGTCTGGACAAGGTGCGCTTTAAGCGTCCGGTGCGCCCGGGCGACACGGTTGATCTGGTGTGCACCATCACGCGTGCGCGCGGGCCGTTCCGCTTTGCGACGGGTACTGCGAGCGTCAACGGTGAGGTTTGCTGCCGCGCCGATATGTCTTTTGCACTCATGCACGAAAGTTAAGGAAGGCTTCATGTTCGACAAAGTGCTCATCGCCAACCGCGGCGAAGTCGCGGTCCGTGTTATCCGCGCGTGCCGCGATATGGGCATCAAGACCGTCGCCGTTTATTCCACGGCCGATGCGGACGCGCTGCACGTGCAGCTTGCCGACGAGGCGTATTGCATCGGCGGTCCGCGTCTTGCCGAGAGCTACCTCAACGACGATGCTGTGCTCACCTGTGCCGTAAAGTCGGGAGCTAAGGCAATTCATCCCGGCTATGGCTTTTTCTCCGAGAAGGCGAGCTTCGTGCGCGACTGCGACAAGTATGGCCTGGCGTTTGTTGGTCCTTCGGCCAAGGTGATCGACAGCATGGGCGACAAGGACGCCGCACGTCGAACGGCTGCCGCGGCGGGCGTGCCCATCGTGCCGGGCTGCGATTTGCTCAAAAGTCCCGAGGAGGCAACGGCCGAGGCTGAGCGCATTGGCTGCCCCGTGCTTATTAAGGCGCGTGCGGGCGGCGGCGGTCGCGGTATTCGTAAGGTCGAGCGCGTGGAAGATGCGGCAAAGGCCTTTATTGAAGCACGCGCCGAGGGCGAGGCCGTTTTTGGCGACGGCGAGTGCTACATGGAGAAGTTCGTCGCGCCGGCGCATCACGTTGAGGTACAGATTATGGCCGATAAGCAGGGCCATGTGTTTTCGCTCGGCGAGCGCGAGTGCTCGGTGCAGCGGCGCAACCAAAAGCTAATCGAGGAGAGCCCCGCGCCGTGCCTCGACGGACACGACGACATTCGTGCTCGCATGCACAAGGCAGCGCGTGACCTGGCTCGTGCCGTCGGCTACGAAGGAGCCGGTACCATCGAGTTCCTGTATTCGGACGACGGCAATTTCTACTTTATGGAAATGAACACGCGCTTGCAGGTGGAGCATCCGGTTACGGAGTTTGTGACCGATACCGATTTGGTCAAGTGGCAGCTGCGCGTGGCGGCCGGCCAGCCTCTGCCCTTTGAGCAGGAGGACATGCCGGTCCGCAACCACGCCATGGAGTGCCGCATCAATGCCGAAACGCCGGACTTTCTGCCGTCATGCGGAACGGTCACCGCGTTGCGTGTGCCGGGTGGTCCGCGCGTGCGCTGGGATTCCGCCATGTTTACCGGTGCGAAAGTTCCGCCGTACTACGACTCCATGCTTGGCAAGCTCATCGTGTGTGCGCCCACGCGTGACGGCGCCATTCGCAAGATGCGCTCGGCCCTGGGCGAACTCGTGATTGAGGGCGTGAGCGAAAACAGCGAGCTTCAGCTCGACGTGCTGGCAAACGACGAGTTCTTGTCGGGCATGTATCACACCGATCTGATGGGGCATCTCTATGCTGATGAATAGAAAAGCGAAGACGGTCAACGTCCTCGAGGGACCGATGACCGAGTCGTGCGCCGAGTTTCCCGCGCGCCACGTGTTTATCAAGTGCCCGGAGTGCCGCCGCGTGATCGATGAGGCGCGCCTGCACGACAACCTCGAGGTCTGCCCTCGTTGCGGCAAACACTTTCGCGTGAGCGGGCGCGACCGCATGCGCATGACGATTGACGAGGGCACGTTTGAGGAATGGGATGCCAGTCTGGCGCCGGAGGACTTCCTCTCGTTTCCCGGCTATGCCGACAAGCTCAAGAGCGTGAGCGAGCGTTCGGGCGAGCACGATGCCGTTGTGTGCGGCAGGGGCAAAATCTGCGGTTGCGATACCGCGCTCTTCTTTATGGACGCCAACTTTATGATGGGCTCGATGGGTTCCGTGGTGGGCGAGAAGATCTGTCGCACATTTGAGCGAGCGACCGAGCTTGGATTGCCAGTTGTCGGCTTTACCGTTTCGGGCGGTGCGCGCATGCAAGAGGGCGTGACATCGCTTATGCAGATGGCCAAGATTTCTGCGGCGGTTAGGCGCCACAGCGAGGCGGGCGGCCTGTATATCACGGTGCTCACCGACCCCACGACCGGAGGCGTAACCGCGAGCTTTGCCATGGAGGGCGACATTATCCTGGCCGAGCCCGATGCCCTGACGGCATTTGCCGGCCCGCGCGTGATCGAGCAGAACATGCACAAGCGCCTGCCCAAGGGATTCCAGCGCTCCGAGTTTTTGCTGGAGCACGGCTTTTGCGATGCCGTTGTTCCGCGTGGCGAGATTGCGCTCACGGTAGGCGAGCTGCTGGCGCTGCACGAAGGGCACGCGCCCGGCCTGGGGGCACCGCATGAGATCGTGCATACGGGTCGCCGCGGCAAAAAGCTGGGACACTTGTTCAAGCGCTCGGCCGCACCAAAAACCGCGTTCGAGATTGTCAAGCAGACCCGCTCGGCAGATCGCGCCACGGCAGGCGAGATGATCTCGCTGGGCCTGGATGGATTTGTGGAGCTGCACGGCGACCGCTACTTTGGCGACGACGCTGCTGTGGTGGCTGGCATTGGCTGGAAAGACGGACGCCCCGTAACGGTCATCGCCATCGAGCGCGGCACCACGACCAAAGAGCGCATGCGTCGCAACTTTGGTATGGCACATCCCGAGGGCTACCGCAAAGCGCGTCGCCTGATGCGCCAGGCCGAAAAGTTTGGTCGACCGGTTCTGTGCCTGGTCGATACTTCGGGCGCGTTTTGCGGCATCGGTGCCGAGGAGCGCGGCCAGGGCGAGGCGATTGCCCAGAATCTCATGGAGATGAGCGGCCTTAAGACGCCGATTGTCTCGGTGGTGACAGGCGAGGGCGGCTCTGGTGGCGCGCTGGCGCTATCCGTGGCCGACCGCATCCTGATGCTCTCGAGCTCGGCCTATTCGGTCGTGAGCCCCGAGGCCTGTGCGTCGATCCTGTGGAAGGATACCGACCGCGCGAATGAGGCTGCCGAGGCGCTGAAGCTCACGGCTCCCGATCTGTTGGCGCTCGGCATCATCGACGGCATTGTTGACGATAGGGGCCTGTCGCATGAGGAGATCGCCGGTGCCGTCATGTCCTCGGCATTTGATGCCTTCGATACGCTTGGGCAGCTCGACGAGGCGACCCTCACAAACCTCCGCTACGAAAAGTACCGCGCAATCGGTCAGTACCGCACGATGTGACAAAGGGGCAGCCCGCATGTCACATTGGGAAAGGCGTTCCATGTCACAAGTTTCTAACACCACGTTTGCAACGACGGTTTCATCAAACGCCATGGCCGTGGTGGACTATCTGTCCAAAAGCATGATGTCGGCGTTGCCGTTTATTGTCTGCGCGGCGTTGTTCCGCACCGTCGCCGTCATTATGGGCGAAGGCATGCTGGGCCTGTGGTCTGCCGATTCCGAAATCTATCGCCTGTTCTACAGTTGGCTCTATAACGCCGGCTACTACTTTTTGCCCATCTATCTTGGTTGGGCGGCCGCCCGCCAGCTCGGTTGCTCGGAGCAGCTGGGTATGATGCTGGGCGGCGTATTGATTGCGCCCGATCTGCTCAAGCTCGTCGATGCCGCATCGACGACGGGGGCATCGATGACTTCCGTGTATGGTCTGCTTCCCGCGCCGGTCAACGATTACACGACGACTGTTATTCCGGTTCTCATCTCGGTGCCCGTGCTATGGCGAGTGGAGTGTTTCTTTAAGCGCGTTATCCCTAAGGCCGTGGCGTTTTCGTTCGTTCCGTTTGCAACCATGCTTGTCATGGTTCCGGTTTCGCTGTGCATTACGGCGCCGGCGGGCAGCTATCTGGGCATGCTGTTGGGCCAGCTTATGTTTATGCTTGGCAATTCCGGTGGCATCGTGTCGCTGCTCACGCTCATGGGGCTTGCCGCGGGCTGGGAGTTCCTAAAGATCGCCGGCGTCAGCAACGTTGTCCTATCGCTCGCCTATGCGCAGTTTATGAGTGTGGGAACGGATTCGTGCATCCTGATCGCCGCGACGATGGCAACGTTCGCCGTTTGGGGCATGCCCTTTGGCGCGTCGCTTCGCGTTGCAGATAAGGACGAGAAGGCGCTCATGCTGGCCTATTCAATCTCGGGTGTTCTTGGCGGCGTAAGCGAGCCGGCGCTGTACGGTTGCGGCTTTAAATATGGCAGGTGCCTGACGTGCATGGCCATTGGCGGCGCCGTCGGAGGCCTTGTTGCGGCCGTGGGCCACGTTACGGCCTATACCATCGGCATGACGAATGTCCTCATGGTCATTGGCTTTGCCACGGGCGGCATCTCGAACCTGCTGTGGTGCTGCGCTGCCGGCGGTGTGGCATTTGCGGTGTCTGCGGCGCTGAGCTACTGCTTTGGCGTGGTGCCGGCGAAGGGACAGACGACGGGGGACGGAGCCGATTCACCCGAAACCTCGAAGAGCGTGGCCGAAGCAAGCGCGTAAACCTGTGCGACGCAAGGACGATTCCTTTGCCATATTCCAAGGCCGTGGCCCGTGTGGGTTGCGGCCTTTTTTGTATCTGGGGGACAAAGTGGCTACACTACAATCCGTTTGAGCAATAGATATATAGGTAGTACCGTGGGGGCGGATGTAGATGGTCGAGTGGATTGTTAAGCGTGCGCAGGGCGACCGTGCGCGCGTGGGCACGTTGACGGGCGTGGTGTGTATTCTCGCCAATGTGGCACTATGCGCTGCGAAGGGCGTAATTGGCGTGCTGTCGGGATCGGTTTCGATTGTGGCGGATGCCATGAACAACCTGTCCGATGCCAGCTCGAATATCGTGAGCGTGCTGGGCTTTAAGCTGGCGAGCAAGCCGGCCGACCCCGAGCATCCTTACGGCCACGGTCGCTACGAGTATCTCTCGGGTCTGGTCGTGGCGGCGCTCGTGCTGCTGATTGGCGTTGAGCTGGTGAAGTCCTCGGTCGAGCGCGTCATCCACCCCGAACCTGTCGAGTTCTCGCTTGCCCTGGTGGCAGTTCTAGTGCTTTCGATGGTCGTAAAGCTGTGGATGGCGGCCCTCAACCAAAAGCTCGGTGACCGCATTGAGTCCGAGACGCTGCATGCGACCGCGCAGGATTCCAAGAACGATGTCCTAGCCACGGGCGCCGTGCTGGCGTGCGCGATTGTTTCGCAGGTGACGCACATCAATCTTGACGCGTGGGTCGGCCTTGCCGTTGGCGCCTATATTGGCTGGAGCGGCTTTGAGCTTATCCAAGATACGGTGAGCCCGCTTTTGGGCCAGACGCCCGATCCTAAGCTCGTCGAGCATATCCGCAGCAAGATCATGAGCTACCCCGGCGTTTTGGGCGTTCACGATCTGATGGTTCACGACTACGGCCCGGGCAGGAAGTTCGCAAGCGCTCACGCCGAGATGGCAGCCGAGGCCAGCCCGCTGGAAAGTCACGACACGCTCGATAACATCGAGCAGTCGTTTAGGAACGAAGACGGCATGATTGTCACGCTCCATTACGACCCCATCGTGACCGACGATCCCAAGGTGGCGAGCATGCGTTTACGCATTAACGCCATGGCCCAACAGATCGATAGCCGCCTTTCGATTCACGACCTGCGCTGTGTGCCGGGTCCTACGCACACCAACGTGATCTTTGACTGTGTGCGTCCCTCGGATCTGCAGATGAGTGCCGAAGACTTAAAGCACGCGCTGGCGAAACGTGTCGAATCCGAATATCCCAAGTCGATTGCCAAGATCACGATCGACGAAGACTATGTAGGCCATACCCACGAGTAGAGCCGCGCCGATAAA
The DNA here is from genome assembly GCA_018370025.1 of Collinsella sp. Classification (GTDB taxonomy): domain Bacteria; phylum Actinomycetota; class Coriobacteriia; order Coriobacteriales; family Coriobacteriaceae; genus Collinsella. The sequence goes on from JAGZBF010000001.1 coordinate 89,835, forward strand.
GCTAGTTATATAGAAGGGGAGAGCATGAAGCGTCTATATCTACTCCGCCACGGCCAGACAGAATTCAACGTTAAAAAGCTCGTCCAGGGTCGCTGCGATTCACCGCTCACCGATCTGGGCCGTCATCAGGCACAGACAGCAGCCGCATGGCTAAAGGCCCACGGCGTTGTCCCCGACAAAGTAGTCTCGTCGCCTTTGGGTCGAGCCATGGACACAGCTCAGCTCGTCGCAACCGAACTCCTCGGCGCAGACGCAGCAGCCGAGCCCTGCAAAGGCATCATCGAGCGCTGCTACGGCACCTTCGAGGAAGGTCCCCACGACGCATTGCCTACCGACGTCTGGGATCCCGGCGAGGATTTGGTCCCCTTCGGTGGAGAAGGAAGCCGCGCGCTGCAAGAACGCATGGTGGACACTCTCACCAATATCATGGGCGCCGAGGGCATCGAAACCCTCCTAGCAGTAAGCCACGGCAGCGCCAGCCGCCAATTCATCAAGGCCGCAGCCCCAGAGGGCTTCGAGTTCCCAGCAAAACTCCCCAACTGCGCCATCATGATCTTCGATTTTGACGATACGCGAGAAGAGGACGATACGCCCCAATGCAAGTTCACCTTGCAACAAATTGTGGATCCCCAACAAAGTAATTAGCTGAGCGAGCAGAGTTAAGCAGACATCAACGTGTTGTCTCCCGAGCTTGGCAGAGGGGCGGCGAAATATATTAAGTTTGTCGCGAGTTCCGCACGCAAAGGAAAGCACTTAATGTGCTTTCCGTCTTGCGCAGGACTGTAGAGCAGCAACCTTAATATATTTCGCCGCCGCTCTGCCGGCCCCAGGCGACTCCGCGCACTTTACCTGCGTAAACAATGTGAGTGAAATATGAATCTCGATGGATACGCCCGCAGCCGTGTATACTAGACAGCTGTGTGTAACCAGGGGAGTATTCTGGCTGGACAAAACGCCTGCTTAATAGGGTTGTCAGGTAGTTCGGACGCAATACAAGGCTGGAGAGCACGTCGTGTAAGTAGTGGTCCTCTAGGGGCGTACGCTCGGTGGTGTACGCATTGTCCCAAGACCACGCGAGAGTTGGGATCATATCTTGATCAGCATGATTCTCGGCCGCAAGATTGGCATGACCCAGGTTTGGGACGAGGACGACAACGTCGTTCCCGTCACGGTCATCCAGGCTGGCCCCTGCGCTGTCTCGCAGGTTAAAACTCAGGCAACCGACGGCTATGACGCCGTCCAGATCGGTTTCGGCGACATCAAGGCCAAGAACGTGAACAAGCCCATGGCTGGTCACTTCGCCAAGGCCGGCGTCGAGCCTGTCCGCTTCCTTCGTGAGGTCCGCGTCGAGAACGGCGAGGAGCACAAGGTCGGCGAGGTCGTCACCGTCGCTGATTTCGCTGATGTCGAGAAGGTCGACGTCATCGGTACCTCCAAGGGTAAGGGCTTCCAGGGTCGCATCAAGCGCTGGGGTCAGCGCCGCGGTCCTATGACGCATGGTTCTCACTTCCAGCGTCACCCCGGTTCTATCGGTCAGTGCGCCTATCCTGCGCGCGTCCTCAAGGGCGTCAAGATGGCCGGTCACATGGGTAACGAGCGCGTTACCGTCAAGAACCTTTCCGTTGTCCGCATCGATGCCGAGCAGAACCTCATCTTGGTCAAGGGCGCTGTCCCGGGTGCCAAGAATGGTCTCGTCGCCATCCGTATGGCCTAAGGGCCCAGCCCATTTAGCCCAGCGTCATACCAAGGAGAACACTTAAATGGCAAAGTTTGAAGTAAAGAACAGCGAGGGCAAGAAGGTCGCCGAGGCCGAGCTCGCCGCTGAGGTGTACGGCATCGAGCCGAACATCCACGTTATGCACCACATCGTCAAGTGCCAGATGGCCTCTTGGCGTCAGGGCACCCAGTCCGCTAAGGGCCGCTCTGAGGTTTCCGGTGGCGGCAAGAAGCCTTGGCGTCAGAAGGGCACCGGCCGTGCCCGCCAGGGTTCCATCCGTGCTGCCCAGTGGCGTCACGGTGGCGTTGTCTTCGCCCCCAAGCCCCGTTCCTACGCTAAGCGTATGAACAACAAGGAGGTCAAGCTGGCTATGCGCTCCGCGCTGTCCGCCAAGCTGGCCGATGGCGAGCTCGTGCTCGTCGACGACTACGGCTTCGAGAAGCCTTCCACCAAGGCTGCCGTCGCCATGCTCAAGGCTCTCGGCCTTGAGGGTAAGCGTCTGACTATCATCGTTCGCGATGAGGACGTCAACGCCTACCTGTCGTTCCGCAACATTCCCAAGACGTTCATCATCACTGCCGACGAGGCCAACACCTACGATCTCGTCAACAACAACGCTGTGCTGATGCCCGCCGACATCGCCGCTCACTTCGGGGAGGTGCTTGCATAAATGACCGCCCACGAGATCATCATCCGTCCGATCGTGTCCGAGCGTTCCTTCTCCGGCATGGAGCAGAACAAGTACACGTTCGAGGTCGCCAAGGATGCTAACAAGTATCAGATCAAGGACGCTGTCGAGGAGATCTTCGGCGTCAAGGTCGTTCGCGTGAACACCCTGACGGTCAAGCCCAAGACCAAGCGCGTGCGCTATGTCGCCGGCAAGACCCGTTCTTGGAAGAAGGCCATCGTCACGCTGGCTGAGGGCGACACCATCGAGGTCTTTGGCAACCAGGCCTAAGACTCGCTGCTGTTGAGTGAGCTCATGCCTCCCAAATAGGGGAGGCGAGAGCTCAAGGTTTTGGGCGTATTAAATGGACACGCCCGGAACCGTGTATACGTCCGGTGTCATCGCACCCGAGGCAGAACCTCGAATCCCTGTCTGCGATGGCTAACGGATTCCTACTGAAAGGGATTGTAATGGCTGTAAAGCACCTTAAGCCGACCTCCGCTGGTAGGCGTTGGCAGACGATCTCCGATTTCTCCGAGATCACCTGCACCAAGCCCGAGAAGTCTCTTCTCGAGCCCCTGCCCAAGAAGGCCGGTCGTAACAACAACGGCCGCATCACCACCCGCCACCAGGGCGGCGGCGTGAAGCGTCGTTACCGCGTGATCGACTTCAAGCGCAACAAGGACGGCGTGCCCGCCAAGGTTGCCACGATCGAGTACGATCCGAACCGTTCCGCTCGCATCGCTCTGCTGCACTACGCTGACGGTGAGAAGCGCTACATCCTGGCCCCCAAGGGTCTCGAGGTCGGTCAGACCATCATGTCCGGTTCTGACGCCGACATCAAGCCGGGCAACGCTCTGCCCCTCGCCGACATCCCCGTCGGTACGCTCATCCACGCCGTCGAGTTCCAGCCGGGCAAGGGCGCTGCTATCGCCCGTTCCGCCGGCAACTCCTGCCAGCTGATGGGTAAGGAGGGCAAGTACGCCATCGTCCGTATGCCTTCCTCCGAGATGCGCCGCATCCTCGTTACCTGCCGCGCCACCGTCGGTGAGGTCGGCAACGCCGATCACTCCAACATCGTCATCGGCAAGGCCGGCCGTAAGCGTCACATGAACGTGCGCCCGACCGTCCGCGGTACCGTCATGAACCCTGTCGACCACCCGCACGGCGGTGGCGAGGGCAAGAACCACACCTCTGGTCGTCCCTCTGTTACCCCCTGGGGTAAGCCGACGAAGGGCCTTCGTACGCGCAAGAAGAAGAAGGTCTCGAACCAGCACATCATTCGTCGCCGTAAGAAGTAATTTCGGATACCGAGTTTTAGGAGAAAGCACTTATGAGCAGAAGTCTCAAAAAGGGCCCGTTCGTGGAGACTCGCCTTCTCTCGCGTATCACCGCGATGAACGAGGCTGGCAAGAAGGACGTCGTGAAGACCTGGTCCCGCGCGTCCACCATCTTCCCCGAGATGGTTGGTCACACCATCGCCGTCCACGACGGCCGCAAGCATGTGCCCGTGTATGTTACCGAGTCCATGGTTGGTCACAAGCTCGGCGAGTTCGCGCCGACTCGTACGTTCCGTGGCCACAAGGCCAAATAGGGGGTTAACCGTAAATGGCAACTAAGTCTATTGAAACTGAGGCCACCGAGGTTCGCGCCGTCGCTAAGTACGTGCGTGTTTCCCCCAGCAAGGCCCGCCTGGTGGTCGATCTGATCCGCCGCAAGCCTGTCGCTCAGGCCTTCGACATCCTCCACTTCTGCGACCGCGCCGTCGCCGTGGATGTCGAGAAGGTTCTCCGTTCCGCCGTTGCGAACGCCGAGAACAACAACGGTCTGCGTGCCGACAACCTGGTTGTCGCCGCTGCCTATGTTGACGAGGGTCCGACGCTTAAGCGCATCCGTCCCCGCGCCAAGGGTTCCGCTTCTCGCATTCTGAAGCGTACTTCCCACATCACCGTCGTCGTTGCTCCTCGAAAGGAGGCGTAAAGCTGTATGGGTCAGAAAGTCTACCCCACCGGCTTCCGTCTTGGCATCACCGAGAACTGGCGCTCCCGCTGGTTCGCAGAGAAGAATTACGCTAAGACCCTCGGTAACGATCTCGAGATCCGCAAGTACCTCGAGAAGCGTCTTTCCCGCGCAGCTGTCTCCCGCGTCGAGATCGAGCGCGCTGGCGACAAGGTGAAGGTCATCATCCTGACCGCTCGCCCCGGCGTTGTCATCGGTAAGAAGGGTGCCGAGATCGATACCCTCCGCACCGAGCTCGAGAAGGTCGCTGGCGTCTCCAAGGGCCAGCTCTCCGTCGACGTTGTCGAGATCAAGCGCCCCGAGCTCGACGCCAACCTCGTTGCTCAGTCCATCGCCGAGCAGCTCGAGGGCCGCGTTGCCTTCCGTCGCGCTATGCGCAAGGCTGTCCAGTCCGCCCGCAAGGCCGGCGCCAAGGGCATCCGTATCCAGTGCTCCGGTCGTCTCGGCGGTGCCGAGATGGGCCGTCGTGAGTGGTACCGCGAGGGTCGCGTGCCTCTGCACACCCTCCGTGCCAAGATCGACTACGGCACGGCTGTCGCCAGCACCACCATGGGTGCCTGCGGCGTGAAGGTCTGGATCTACCTGGGCGAGAAGCTCCCGGGTCAGCCCGTTCCCAACCCTGCACTCGAGGGCTCTTCCCGTCCTCGTCGTCGTAACTCCGAGAGGAGGGGTCAGTAGTGCTTGCCCCTAAGCGTATTCTTCACCGCAAGGTGCAGCGTGGCTCCATGAAGGGCCAGGCCAAGGGTAATACCGAGCTGCATTTCGGCGAGTTTGGTATCCAGGCTCTCGAGGCCCATTGGATCACCAACCGTCAGATCGAGGCCGCTCGTATTGCCATGACCCGCTACATGAAGCGTGGCGGTCGTGTCTACATCACGATCTTCCCCGATAAGCCCATCACCAAGAAGCCTGCCGAGACTCGCATGGGTTCTGGTAAGGGTAACCCCGAGGAGTGGGTGGCCGTCGTCAAGCCCGGCCGCATCATGTTCGAGGTCAAGGGCGTGCCCGAGGAGGTCGCTCGCGAGGCTCTGCGTCTTGCACAGCACAAGCTTCCCATCAAGACCAAGATTGTTGCTGCTAAGAACGCTGAGCAGCGCATCGAGAAGGAGATGGCTGAGGAGGCCGCTCTCGAGGCCAAGTGGGCTGCTGAGGACGCCGCCGCCGCCAAGGAGGAGAACTAATGAAGCCCGCAGAGATTCGTGAGCTCTCGGACGCTCAGCTCGTTGAGAAGCTGAAGGAAATGCGCGCCGAGCTCTTTAACCTTCGTTTCCAGATGGCCACCAGCCAGCTGGACAACACCGCTCGCGTCAACACCGTGAAGAAGGACATCGCTCGCGTCCTCACGGAGCAGCGCGCCCGCGAGATCGCAGCGGAGAAGTCCGCTGTCGCCGAGTAGGACCTAAGGAGAGAACATGACTGATTCGCGTAACTCGCGTAAGGTCCGTACGGGTGTCGTTACCTCCGTCTCCGGTGCCAAGACCATTGTTGTCACCATCACCGAGCGCAAGCGTCACCCCAAGTACGGCAAGATGATGACCAGCTCCAAGAAGTTGCACGCTCACGACGAGGAGTGCACGGCTGGCGTGGGCGATACCGTCCGCGTTATGGAGACCCGTCCTATGTCCAAGATGAAGCGTTGGCGCCTCATCGAGGTCGTCGAGCGCGCTAAATAAGCAGTCGCTCTTACGACTTGTACGTTTCCGAAGATGTGCGTATGCCTGGCTTGCATACCACGGGCCGTATAAAGGCTGCGCACCTCTCTTCGGTTCTTAGTTCGGAGGAACATCTACCATGATTCAGATGCAAACCATGCTGAACGTCGCCGACAACTCCGGCGCTCGCAAGATTCGCTGCATCAAGGTGCTTGGCGGTTCCAAGCGTCGTTATGCAGGCATCGGCGATGTGTTCATCGGTGCTGTCCAGGAGGCTACCCCTGGCGCCAACGTCAAGAAGAAGGACGTTGTCCGTTGCGTCGTCGTTCGCACCGTTAAGGAGATCCGCCGCAAGGATGGCTCCTACATTCGCTTTGATGAGAACGCCTGCGTTGTCATCAACAACGATGGTTCGCCCGTCGGCACCCGTATCTTCGGGCCCGTCGCTCGCGAGCTTCGTGACAAGAAGTACATGAAGATCGTCTCGCTCGCTCCCGAGACCCTGTAGTTAGGGGAGATATATGTATATCAAGAAGGGCGATAAGGTCCAGGTTCTCTCTGGTAAGGATCGCGGCAAGCAGGGCGTTATCCTGCGTGCTCTCCCCGCCGAGAACAAGGTCGTTGTCGAGGGCGTTTCGGTCGTCAAGAAGGCCGTCAAGCCCAACGCTGCCAACCAGCAGGGCGGCATCGTTTCGCAGGAGGCTCCCATCGACGCCTCCAACGTCAATCTCGTCTGCCCCGAGTGCGGTAAGGTTACCCGCGTCGGTCACGAGAAGGACGGCAAGAACAAGCTGCGCGTCTGCAAGAAGTGCGGCCACAAGTTCTAAGCTGCCCGCAACATCAAGTTGCTAGCAAAGGCCCGGATGCCACGGCACCCGGGTCTTTTTCTATCCCTACTCATTGGGGATACTCATTGGGGACAGACTTAAATGAGTACCCTAACTGGGTAAGCATAAATGAGCGGGTCGTGCTGTATAAATTGCTTGTGTGCGCGTTTATGCGCGTTAGATTGCGTTTAATTACGCACCTATGCGTATATATGCACCGTTTACGGGGCAATAATGACCGTTTAACGGTGAAATACGCAAAAACGCGCACAGACGCGCGTGTTTGTGCGAATATAGAGCTGTCAGAAATGCAAGACGTTCTATGACACAGGAGACACATAATGGCAGATTCCAAGCAGGCTCCACTCGACGCCGCGGCAGCCGCAAAGGCAGCGTTCGCTTCGGTCCAGGGTAAGCCATTCCCCGATGATATCTTTACGGCTCCCGAGCTTTGTTGGGCTGTGATCGGGTGCGGCGTTATTGCCAACCAGATGGCTCAGTCCCTTGCCCTGGCCGGCCGCAAGCTTACGGGCGTTGCCAACCGCACACTCACCAAGGCTCAGACTTTTGCCGACCAGTACGGCGTCGAGAAGGTCTATGACACGGTTGAGGATCTCTACGCCGATCCTGACATCGACGCCGTCTACATCACCACCCCGCACAACACCCATATCACCTATCTGCGCGCCGCCCTGGCGGCCGGCAAGCACGTTCTCTGCGAGAAGGCCATCACGCTCAACTCCGCCGAGCTCGATGAGGCCCGCGCCATTGCCGCCGAACACAACGTGGTCCTTATGGACGCTACCACGGTGCTCCACATGCCCTTGTATCAAGAGCTGCGCCGCCGCATGGATGCCGGCGAGTTTGGCCGCATGAACCTCGCTCAGCTCAACTTTGGTAGCTACAAGGAGTACGGCGACCTGACCAACCGTTTCTATAATCGCAACCTCGCTGGCGGTGCCATGCTCGATATTGGCGTATACGCCCTGTCCGTCATGCGCCTGTTTATGGCCAGCCAGCCAGCCGAGGTCGTGTCTCTGGGCAATACCTGCGAGACCGGCGTTGACGTCGCGGGTGGCATTGTCTGCCGTAATGCTGAGCAGCAGCTGGGCGTTGTGAGCCTTACGCTCCACTCCAAGCAGCCCAAGCGCTCGGTCATCAGCTTTGACAAGTGCTATATCGAGGTCAACGAGTATCCGCGTGCCGACCATGCGACCATCGTGTGGACTGCGGACGGTCACCGTGAGGAGGTCCACGCTGGCACCGAGGCATACGCTCTGTGCTACGAGATGGCCGACCTGGAGAAGGCCGTTGCCGGCGATGATTCGAAGCGCGAGCTTCTGGGCTATGCTTCTGATGTTATGGAGCTGATGACCAAGCTCCGCGCCGACTGGGGAGTCGTGTACCCCGAGGAGGAGTAAGCGATGCTTGCGGAAGATAGGCTCAACGCGATCGTGACGATGGTGCAGCAGGCCGGCTCGGTTACCGTGCCGGAGCTTGCTGAAGCCCTGGGCGTGACGGCGTCTACCATTCGGCGCGACCTGCAGGCGCTCGACCGTGCACACCGTATCGCCAAGGTGCACGGAGGCGCGACGAGTCTGGAGCGTGCGCACGTGACGCGCGACCTGACGATCAACGAGCGCAGTGATCTCCATAACGATGACAAGGAGCGCATCTGCGCCCGTGCGGCGGCGCTTGTGGAGCCCGAGAGCTTTGTGTACATCGATTCAGGTTCGACGACGCTTAGGCTCATCGAGCATCTTCCGCGCCTTGAGGGCGTCACCTATGTGACCGACTCCGTGCTCCATGCTCAGCATCTCGCTCTGCGCGGCATGCGCACCGTGGTGCTGGGCGGCGAGCTCAAGCCCGAGACCGAGGCGCTCGTCGGTCCCGATGCCTTGGCAACCCTGGACCGCTATAACTTCAACTGCGGCTTTTGGGGTTCCAATGGCATCGCCGCCGAGCAAGGTCTCACCACACCGGATATCGAGGAAGCGCAAGTCAAGCGTATCTCGATGCGCCATACCGCCAAACGCTTCGTAATCTCAGACGCCAGCAAATTCGGCATGGTGGCGCCCGTCAAGTTCGCGGACTTCCGCGACGCAACGATTATTACCGCGGGCGAGGTGCCAGCCAAGTACCAGTCGATGGACAACGTCATCACGGTCTAGCGACAGGGCAAGGTCAAAACCATTTAGGTTCCTCAATAGAAAAGCGGCAACACCCTCGATGGGCGATGCCGCTTTTGTTGTCTGCCGTTTTGTCTAAATCTGTAACAACTAGACCGTTAAAAGTGGGCTAGGTGTTACAGATTGAGATACTTCCGAACCTTGCCGTCCCTTTGTCTCAATCTGTAACATCTGGGACTGATTTTGCCGAGCTACTGTTACAGATTGAGATTTTCCCTTAAGGGGGATTTGAATGTCTCGATCTGTAACAGATAGACCGGAAAATGGGTTCTAACTGTTACAGATCGAGACGTTTTGGGACCGCGGTTGAACCATTGCGGCAAAACCACCACAAAGGTGCCTGTCCCCATTGTGGTGGTTTAGGGCTCCCAGGGGCAGGGGGCTTCGATGTGGATGTGCTCGCCGGTTACGGGATGCGTGAAGGACACGCTGTGGGCGTGGAGCATCAGGCCGCAGGGGCGCGGCGTTCCGTACAGGTCGTCGCCAACCAGGGGATGATGCTCGCTTGCCAGGTGCACACGGATTTGGTGCTTGCGGCCGGTGAGCAACTCGACATCGATATACGAGCGCGCGGGCAGGCCACGACGGCTCTTAAGACGTTTGAGCACCTTCACGCGAGTTTGAGACGGCTTGCCGCTGGCGCCGACGCGCATCTTTCGGCTGTCGTGACGGTCGCGGGCGATGGGCTTGTCGATGAGCTTCTCGTTCCAGTCGATCTTGCCCTCGGCCAGCGCCAGATAGTGCTTTTCGAAGGCGTGGTCGATCACCATCTGGTCAAAGGCGGGCTGCGTCTGTTTGTCGAGCGAAAACAACACCACGCCGGTGGTGTTGCGGTCCAGGCGGTTGAGCGGCTGCATGTCGGTCGCGGCAAAGCCGTCACCCATCGCCAGCAGCAGGTCGCTGGCGTAGTCGGTGAGCGTGCGCTCGCCGGTGCCGTCGCCGTGGACGATCATGCCGGCGGGCTTGTCGATGGCCATGAGCCAGGCGTCGCAGTAAAGGACTTGAGGTTCTTCGTTCACGTGTAAGCCTTTCGGTTAGCTGATTCCCACAAACATGCAGCCCGAGGTCGCCCCGCGCAGGCGGGCGGCGGGCTTGCGGCCGGCCTGCGCTGCTTCGACGGCACGACGGACGCGGGCGACGGCACGGCCCACCTCATCCGCCTCGAGCAGCGTTCCGTCCACCATGAGACGACGCACGCCGGCATCGAGCAGCTGAGCAACCTGCGGCGTGAGGTCGATGGGGTAGGCATCGTACAGGCGAGAGCGGCCGTGAGTGTCGGTGCGGACGGGCATGACCTTGCCGTCGATATTCTTGAGCGAGAGCTTGCGGGCACGCAGGCGGCAGTTGGCACAATCGTGGATGCAGCCGTTGGCAACCTGCAGAATGCAATGCTCGCTCGTCATGACGCGCGGGCGGCCAAAGACGGTGATGCCCAGAGCCGCGGGCGCGGTGGCGCCGAGCGAGACAATCTCGTCGAGCGTGATCTCGGGCGAGAGCCAAAACGCACCGGCTCCGCGCTCGGCAAGCGCCTCCATGCAGGGCGTGTTGTGCACCGGCAGGCAAGAGCGAATCTCGGCCGTGGCGCCGGCATGCGCGGCTACGGCGAGCTCGGAGATATTGCCGACGGCGACGGTGGCTCCGGCATTGATCCAGGGATCGACGCGCTCGTGGTCGACGGTGCGGCAGACCTCGTCGAGTACGGGCACGATACCCTGCTCAAATGCATCGGCAGGGGAGAGTCCGACAGTCTCGAGCGCGTCGGTGGTCATATAGATGCGCGCGGCGCCCTCGGCGCGAGCTGCCTCGGCGGCTTCGAGCGTGGTGACGGTGGCGCAGATATGCGGCTCGTCGCGGTAATGCTCGGGCATGGCGTGCGTACATTTGTCGAGTACCGGCAACTCAAGCGTTTTCGCGCGCTCCTCGTACGGCGCCAGAATGGCCTCCTCCAATGCTTTACAGGCGGCGGCGCGCACCTTGTGCACGGCGGAGAAGCCCATACCGCAGCCGGCGTCGAGCGAAACGTCAAAGCTCGCGGCCTCAAAGGGCGAGGAGCCCATGCGGCCTACATGCTCAACCAGATCGGACGCTTCGACGGCGCGGGTCTTGGCGGCCTCGACGGTAAAGCCGGTCGCAGCGGCAGCGAGCGTGGGGTCGTCGCAGCAGGTGAGCGTCACGGTAAACGGCTCGCCCAGACGCGCCACGACGGTCACGTCTACGGCGCGGCGGCGCAGCACATCGCGTTTGAGCGCGGCGCCGGCGGCGTCGATAGCGCGCTGGCTTCGAATCACGCGTACACGGCAACCCTCGGGCATGCTACGGGGCACGCGGCACTCGATGATGTCGCCGGCAGCGGCATCCTCGGCGGCAATGGTGGTCAGGAACTGGTCAAACTCATCGTCGTGACGAAGCTCCAGCAGGTCACCCTTGCCCACGGGCTCAAACAGCTCAATGCGGGCGATGGCAGCGCGGCGACGGCGGTCGTCGGGCTTGAGCCCGCGCACATCGCGGTTGGACAGGCGGCTGCCGAGCACCGTGCCCACGATCTGGCCGCGGTTGTTGGAACGCTCGTAGCTCATCATCTCGTCACCCGAGGTACCGTCTTGGTAGGCGTGCGTAAAGTCGCGGTTGAAGCAGCGTTTGAGCTGGCGCTGGCGGGCGGCGTCCTCGTCCTTATCTACGGCGACCCCGGCCAGCATGTCATCAATCTGATGACGATACACGTTGACGATGGAATATACGTAATCGGGGGCTTTCATGCGGCCTTCGAGCTTGAGCGATGCGGCGCCGGCGTCATACAGACGGCGAACGAGCTGCGAAGTATTGGTGTCGCGCGGGCACAGCGCGCGCTCGCGACCGGCAGGGGAGAGCGAGCGGCCGTTCTCGTCAATCAGCTCGTAAGGCAGGCGACAGGGCTGAGCGCACATGCCGCGGTTGGCCGAGCGGCCCGCCATGGCAAAGCTCGACAGCAGGCACAGGCCCGAGTAACAAAAGCAGATGGCGCCGTGGCTAAAGACCTCAAGGTCAACGTCGGGCGCGGCATTGTGAATGGCAGCGATTTCGTCGATGGAGAGCTCGCGCGAGAGGGTCACGCGGTCGGCGCCCTGCTCGCGGCACCAGATAGTCCCACGGTCATCATGGATGTTCGCCTGGGTCGAGATGTGTGTCTCGATGCCGGGCATGGTGCGCTTGACCTCAAAGAACAGGCCCCAGTCCTGGATAATGAAGGCATCGGCGCCCAGCGTGGAGCAGCGGTGGATGAGTTGCAACGCATCGCCCATCTCGGACTGCTTGATGACGATGTTGACCGTGACGTAGACGCGCGAGCCGGCCAGATGCGCGGCGCGGCAGGCCTGCTCAAAGGCCTCATCGGTAAAGTTGGTTGCCTTGCGGCGGGCGTTGAAGCTGCCCATGCCGCAGTAGATGGCGTCTGCCCCGGCAGCGAGTGCGGCGGCAAAGGGCTCGGGGCCTCCGGCGGGGGCCAAAAGCTCGGGCCTGCGGTTGGTGGTTCGACTGGCGGTTGCGGTCATATCCTGCCTTTCAAAATGCTCAGATATTCAAAAGTATAGTGGCGTCGCTGCGGTGGGCGACGCCCGTGCTCCAAGCTGGATAAAGTCTTCAGCAGCTTGGACTGGCTGCTCCACATGAGAACCGTTCAGCGGTTCGGGGAAACCGTTGGGCGATAAAATATTCTCGCAACGTGATAATAATCTTGCATTGCGCGGAAACCTTGAGTACTATCCCAAATCAAGCGCGGTGTTCAGACCGAATTGTGCCTCCCGGTGTGAACGCCGCGCTCACGCTCTCTATCTGATCGTAAGGAGAAAAACATGAGCAAGACCGTCGTGTCTTCCGATAACGCACCTGCAGCCATCGGCCCGTATTCCCCCGGCATCCAGACCGGCAACATGGTGTTCCTGTCCGGCCAGCTGGGCATCGACCCCGCAACCGGCAAGATGCCCGAGGGCGTCGAGGCCCAGGCTAAGCAGTCCCTTGCTAACGTCGAGGCCCTGCTGACCGCTGCCGGCGCCACCTTTGCCGATGTCGTTAAGACCACGGTCTATCTGGCCGACATTGCCGACTTCGCTGCCGTGAACGAGATCTACGCCTCCAAGTTCGAGGCTCCGTTCCCCGCGCGCAGCGCTTTCCAGGTTGCCGCCCTTCCGGCCGGCGGTCTGGTTGAGATTGAGGTCGTCGCCGCTCTCTAAGGGGTTGGCAACAACTAAACATGACATGCAAAAAGACCCTGCAGTGCGTGTGAACTGCAGGGTCTTTTGTCAAGCGATGCGACAAAAATGATCCGTTTTCCTCCGTCCCCAAGGAGTCAGCGGGTTAGCCTTCCTTGCGGACTTTTTGCAGGTAGCGGTAGACGCTGGGCTCCGAGATGCCCAGCGCGGTGGCGGCGCAGGCTACGGCGCCCTTGAGCATGAACACTCCGTTGCCGTTGAGGTGGCGAATGACTTCCACGCGGTCGCTTTGACCAAGCGACGTCACATCCAGCCCGCGAGCGCTCAGCAGCTCGGAAATACTGCGGTCGATGAGCTCCTGCGTGGACTCCGAAAGGCTTTCGACCTCGATGGGGGAGGGCTCGGTGCGTGCGGGAGCGGCGTCAAAGCAGGCCATAAGCTGCTGGGCCATGGCACTGATGTTGCGCACGGCCGAAAGATCGGTGTTGACGCAGAGCATGCCGACGATCTCGCCGTCCTCGCGAATGAAGTACGTCGCCGACTCCAGCGTCTTGCCACCGGCACCGCGGCCTTCGTAGCCCGTAATGAACGGCAGATCGCGATATTTACCATCGTGCATGATCTTGAGTGCCAGATCGGTGGCGGGACCGCCGACCTTACGGCCGCTCACGATGCCGTTGCGAATATCGACGATGGCGTGGTCGGGATCCGAGAAATCGTGCAGCACGATTTCGCTGTTCTTACCGAGTACCTGCTCCAGGAAATCGACCATCGGCAAAAAGCGGCGTACGGTCTCGTTCACGGGCAACTCCTTTGGGTTCTATCGAAGTGTTCATAACAATTTTTTATCATGGTAACACGGTGTCTATTGACTCGTATATCCGCAGGTACATTGCGTAATACAGACGAACGGTAGGAATTTAGCGGTAAACGGTTGACCAAAAGAAAAGTAAGATGTCATTTTGACCAGACACTTTCCTGACCTGCGGAAATGCATTATCTCAGCTGAAGAATAGTCTGATAACAAAAAATTATTATTGAGAATGAGAATCATCTTTAATACGATATGCAACGAAGGCACAACCTCAACCCCGCACTGCGTCACAATAGAGCGTTAGATGCGAAAACAACTATTTCGAGGATTGGTGGTCAAATGACCCAGGAGACGGTTACGAACGGCACTGAAGCCCTGTTCACTCGCGAAGGCATGCCGCCCGTTAAGGAAATGATCCCGTGTGCCCTTCAGCATGTACTGGCATCGTTTGCCGGCATCATTACCCCGGCGGTCATCATGGCCGGCGTCTACGGCTTTAATAGCCAGCAGAGCACCGACATCATTCAGGTTGCACTCATTCTTTCGGCGATCGACACGGCCCTTCAGGCCTTCGCTCCCTTCCGTCGCATTGGCGGCGGCCTGCCCATCGTCATGGGCGTTTCGTTCGCGTTCCTGCCGGCCCTTCAGGCCATGGGCGCCTCGGGCTTTAGTTTTGGCGCGCTGCTGGGCGGCGAGATCGTTGGCGGTGCCGTCGCGGTCCTCTTTGGTCTGGCCTACAGCAAGATTAAGTGGCTGTTCCCGCCCGTCGTGACCGGCACGGTCATCTTCTCCATTGGCGTCTCTCTCTATCCCACGGCCGTCAAATACATGGCCGGTGGCATGGGCACGCCGTTGTGGGGCACCCCGCAGGCATGGTGCGTCGCTCTTATCACCTTCGCCGTCGTCTTCGCGCTCGCCAACTTTGGAAAGGGCACGCTCAAACTGGGATCCGTGTTCTTTGGCATGATCGTTGGCATGATCGTTTCGATCCCCTTTGGCATGATCGACTTCTCCAGCGTCGCCACCGCTCAGGTCTTCGCTCTTCCCAAGCTCATGCCCTACGCGCTCGAGTTTGATCCCGAGGTCTGCATTACCCTCGCCGTCGTGTTCCCCATGGTTGCCATCCAGGTTATCGGTGACGTCTCCGCCGCCTGCCTGGGCTCCATCGACCGTATGCCCACCGAGCGCGAGCTTTCCGGCGCTATCGTGTCCCAGGGCCTCACTTCTATGGTCGGCGGCCTGCTGGGCGGTCTTCCCACCAGCGCCCTTGGCCAGAACGTGGGCATCATCTGCTCCAACAAGGTCGTCAACAAGTGGGTCTTTGTGATCATCGCGGCCGTCTTTGCCATCGCCGGTCTGTTCCCGCAGCTCTCTGCCGTGCTCTCCGCCATCCCGCAGCCTGTTATCGGCGGCGCGACCGTCGGCGTCTTTGGCACCATCACCATGAACGGTGTGCGCATGTTCACCCGCGAGGGCCTCACGCAGCGCACCACCACCATCGTCGGCACCTCCGTTGTCTTTGGCTTGGGTATCTGGATGGCCAGCGGTTGCCTTGCCGGCGAGGGCATGCCCACCTGGGTGTCCACCGTCATCGGCTCCAACGCCGTAACCCCCACCGCCATCATGGCCATCGTGCTCAACCTGATCCTTCCGCAGACGCCGGTCGTGGCTCAGCACATCGATGCCGCCAAGGATGCCGCTGTGAATCTGGTCCTGCCCGAGAGCAAGAAGTAACCAATTCGGTGCTATTCGCCGGCGGACGCATCGCCTCGTCCGCCGGCGCCATGCGGCGCCAAGCCGCACTTCAAAGGGCTCGTCCCTTTGGTGAAGCGTTGACGGGAGAGGGCCCGTTTCCGGTGTAGGCCGGCGCTTCGCACTTCCGCCATGTCAGAGGTGTCAAACCCCGCCCCTGATGTTGAAGGGAGCATTTATGCTTCTGGTCGCTAACGGTTCCGTCTTTACCCGCAACGCTCAGACTCCGTTCATTCCCAACGGTGCGGTCGCCATTGACGGAGATACGATCGTCGAAGTGGGCCCCGAGCGCGAGCTCAAGGCCAAGTACCCGGATGCCGAGTACGTCGACGCCCAGGGCAACCTCATCATGCCCGGACTTATCAACTGCCACACCCACATCTACTCGGGTCTGGCCCGCGGCCTTGCCATTAAGGGCTGCAACCCCACCAACTTCCTGGAGAATCTTGAGCAGCAGTGGTGGAAGATCGACGACAACCTGACGCTCGACGGCACCAAGGCCAGCGCCTATGCCACGATTCTGGATTCCATCCGCGACGGCGTCACCACGATCTTCGATCACCATGCGAGCTTCTGCGAGATTCCGGGCAGCCTCTTTACCATTAAGGACGCCGCTCGGGAGCTGGGCATGCGTTCGTGCCTGTGCTACGAGGTCTCCGACCGCCGCGGTCAGGAAAAATGCGACCAGGCCATTGCCGAGAACGCCGAGTTTGCCCAGTGGGCCGCCAAGGAGCGTCGCGATAACGACAACCACATGATCGCCGCCATGTTTGGCGGTCACGCCACCTTTACGCTTTCGGACGAGACCATGGACAAGATGGCCGAGGCCAACAACGGCCTGACCGGTTTCCACATCCATGTGTGCGAGGGCATGAATGACGTGTGGGACTCCCGCCTCAACCGCGGCGGCATCAGCCCCGTCGAGCGCCTGCTGCAGCACAACCTGCTCGGTCCCGACACCATGCTCGGCCACTGCATCCACGTGACACCTGCCGAGATGGACATCGTCAAGGAGTCCGGCACCTGGCTCGTCAACAACCCCGAATCCAATATGGGCAACGCCGTGGGCTGTGCCCCCGTGCTCGAGTTCTTCCGCCGCGGCATTCCCGTGTGCATGGGCACCGACGCCTACACTCACGATATGCTCGAGAGCCTTAAGGTCTTCCTGATCATTCAGCGCCACAACGCCGCTATGCCCAACGTGGGCTGGTGCGAGGCCATGACCATGCTGTTCGAGAACAATGCCAAGATGGCGAGCAAGTACTTCGATCGCAAGCTTGGTGTGCTCGAGGCCGGCGCTGCCGCCGACGTCATCGTTATGGACTACAAGCCTTTTACGCCGTTGAGCGAGGAGAACATCGACGGCCACATGCTCTTTGGCATGATGGGCAAAAACTGCCGCACCACCATCATCAACGGCCGCGTCCTGTACAAGGATCGCGAGTTCGTTGGCATTGATGAGGACAAGATCAACGCGTGGACCATGGCCGAGTCCAAGAAGCTCTGGAGCACGCTCAACGATCGCGCCTACTAATTACAAGTAGATTCGCGCGCGTCGGATGTTTCGCCGCATCCGACGCGCGTATAGGCGACCTCCGCGGGGTCGCCGGCGCTGTGCTAGCGCTACACCGTATTTGCGCCCGCCGCGCGGTCTCGCCGGGCGTTACAGAGAGGAGCTCACTATGAGCGACATCATGAGGCCGATCCCGTTTTCGCAGCTGATGAACTGGATCATCGAGGAGCACAAGACTCAGGGCGCCGTCTTTGGCGTGCGCAAGATGGTCACGACCAACCAGGAGGGCGCGCTTCCCATTTTTGACGAGCGCATCGAGACTCCGTTTGGCCCGGCCGCCGGCCCCAACACGCAGCTTGCCCAGAACATCGTGGCATCCTACGTGGCCGGTTCCCGCTTCTTTGAGCTCAAGACCGTTCAGGTTATGGACGGCGAGGAGCTCTCCAAGTGTGTGAACAAGCCCTGCATCGTGGCGCAGGACGAGTGCTACAACTGCGAGTGGTCGACCGAGCTCGAGGTTCCGCAGGCCTTTGCCGAGTACGTGAAGGCATGGTTTGCCTGCCACCTCATCGCTCGCGAGTACGGCCTGGGCAGCCCGGACGGCTTTGTCTTCAACATGTCCGTGGGCTATGACCTCGAGGGCATCAAGAGCCCCAAGGTCGACGCCTACATCGAGGGCATGAAGGACGCCAGCGGCTCCGAGGTTTGGAATGAGTGCCGCACGTGGGCGCTCGCTAACCTGGACAAGTTTGAGCATGTTGACGCCGCGTTTGTCGAGTCCATCCCGGCGCGCGTCTCCAACTCCATCACCGAGTCTACCCTGCACGGCTGCCCGCCGGCCGAGATCGAGCGCATCGCGACCTATCTGATCACCGAGAAGGGCCTCAACACCTACATCAAGTGCAACCCCACGCTGCTGGGCTATGAGTTTGCACGTCAGCGCCTCAACGAGCTGGGCTTTGACTACATCGTCTTCGATGACACGCACTTCCGCGAGGACCTGCAGTGGGCCGATGCCGTGCCCATGTTCGAGCGCCTGATTGCCCTGTGCGCCGAGCGCGGCCTGGAGTTCGGCGTCAAGCTGACCAACACGTTCCCCGTCGACGTGACGAGAAACGAGCTGCCCTCCACCGAGATGTACATGTCCGGCCGTTCGCTGTTCTCGCTGACCATCGAGGCCGCCCGCCGCATTACCGAGCAGTTCGATGGCAAACTGCGCATCAGCTACTCCGGCGGTGCCACGGTCTACAACATCCGCGCCCTGTACGATGCCGGCATTTGGCCCGTTACCCTGGCGACCGACGTGCTCAAGCCCGGTGGCTACGAGCGCTTTAGCCAGATGGCCGGCGAGTTTACCGACCTGGATGGCAAGCCGTTCGCGGGCGTCTCGCTCGAGGCCGTGACCGCAATCCAGACCGACTCGCTCACCAACCCGCTCTACAAGAAGCCGCTGCGCCCGCTGCCCGACCGCAAGGTCGCCGGCAAGAGCCCGCTTTCCGACTGCTTTACCACGCCGTGCCGCACGAGCTGCCCCATCCAGCAGGATATTCCCGCCTATCTGGCGGCTGTTGACGAGGGCCGCTACGAGGACGCGCTCAACATCATCATCGAGCGCAACGCCCTGCCGTTCATTACCGGCACCATCTGCCCGCATCCCTGCGGCCGTGCCTGCGAGCGTGCGTTCTACGAGCCCGAGGGCGCCCAGATCCGCGCCAGCAAGCTCAAGGCCGCCCGCGAGGCCATGACCGCCGTGCTGCCCAAGCTACGCGCCCAGGCCATCGCAAACGACGGCGAGCGCAACGTTGCCGTTATCGGCGGCGGTCCGGCCGGCCTGGCGACGGCGTTCTTCCTGACGCGCGCCGGCGTGCCCGTCACCATCTTTGAGGCTCGCGATTCGCTCGGCGGCGTGGTCCGTCACGTGATTCCTGAGTTCCGCATTGCGAGCGACGATATCTCCCACGACGCAGAGCTCTGCCTGGCCTTTGGCGCCAAGGTGCAGCTCAACGCCCGCGTGGAGTCCATCGACGAGCTCAAGGCCCAGGGCTTCACCGACGTGGTCGTGGCCACTGGTGCCTGGATGCCCGGTTCCGCCGGCCTGGGCGAGGGCGCCGAGCTCGACGTGCTGGAGTTCCTCGAGGCCGCCAAGAGGGGCGAGAAGCTCGAGCTGGGCGAGGACGTCGTAGTCATTGGCGCCGGCAACACCGCCATGGACGCGGCCCGCGTGGCTAAGCGCCTGGCTGGTGTGAAGAACGTGCGCCTGGTGTATCGCCGCACCAAGAAGCAGATGCCCGCCGACGAGGAAGAGCTCGATCCTGCTCTTGCCGACGGCGTTGAGTTCTGCGAGCTGCTGGCGCCCAAGGCACTCAACGGCGCCGTGCTGACCTGCGATGTTATGGAGCTCGGCGAGCCGGATGCAAGCGGCCGTCGCAGCCCCGTCGCCACGGGCGAGACCGTGGAACTTCCCGCCACCACGGTGATCTGCGCCGTGGGCGAGGGCATCGACGCCAGCCTGTACGATGCCGCGGGCGTCGAGCACGACCGTCGCGGTCGCCTTGCCGCCACTTCCACCGGTGTCGAGGGCGTCTGGGCTGCGGGCGACTGCCGTCGCGGTCCTGCCACCGTGGTTGAGGCTATTGCCGACGCCGCCGAGGTCGCCCGTGCCATCGCCGGCGTGGACTTTAACAAGTACGCCGACCAGAATGCTCAGGCCGGTCGCGAGGACACCTGCTACGAGCGCAAGGGGTCGCTGTGCCGCGACAAGCGCAACTGCACCAAAACCCGCTGCCTGGGCTGCGGCTCGGTGTGCGAGGTCTGCTGCGATGTGTGCCCCAACCGCGCCAACGTTGCCATTAAGGTGCCGGGTCTCGCCAAGCATCAGGTCGTCCACGTCGACGGCATGTGCAACGAGTGCGGCAACTGCGCTGTGTTCTGCCCCTACCAGGAGGGCCGTCCCTACAAGGACAAGCTCACCCTGTTCTGGAGCGAGCAGGACATGGAGAACTCCGAGAACGAGGGCTTCCTGGCTGTGGACGAGGACCACTTTAAGGTCCGCGTCGCCGGCACGGTCCGCACCGTCTCGGTCGATGCCGTCAACACCGGCCTTCCCGAGGCCGTCCGCCTGACCATCAGGGCTGTGCGCGACAACTATCCGTATCTCCTTAAGAAATAGGCGAGTCTCTTATGGCCAAATCCATTCAACATAACGTGGCCTACGTTGCCTGCGGAAGCGGTTGCGCCTCCGCAGGCGGCGACGCCCGCTGCAGCGAAGGCTGCATTGGCTGTGGCGCCTGCGTCACGGCCTGCCCCCACGGCGCCATTGCGCTGGTCGATGGCATCGCCCGCGTGGACCGCTCCAAGTGCACGGGCTGTGGCCTGTGCGGCGTGGCGTGCCCGCAGCGCGTGATTGCCTTCGTCCCCGGCTACCAGAACATTCTGGTGCGCTGCAACAACACCGATAAGGGTGCCATTGCGCGCAAGGTCTGCGACACGAGCTGTATCGGTTGCGGTATGTGCGCCAAAAAGTGCCCTGCCGGCGCTATCCGCATCGAGGACAACTGCGCCCATATCGACGGCGTGGACTGCCTGTCGTGCGGCATGTGCGCCGTCGTCTGCCCGCATGGCGCCATCCACGACCGCACCGGCATCGCCGCCGGCGTGTAGAAGGGAATCACCATGGCACAGGAATTCACTTTTACCGTTAACGGTGTCGAGCACACGACGACGGAGAATAAACCACTGCTGCGCTATCTGCGCGACGACCTGCACATTCACTCCGCCAAGGACGGCTGCTCCGAGGGCGCCTGCGGCACCTGCACCATCCATGTGGACGGTGCGGCCGTCAAGGCGTGCGTACTGACCACTGCTCTTGCCGCCGGCCGTAACATCGTGACCGTCGAGGGCCTGCCCGAGGACGTGCGCGAGGCCTTTGTGTACGCCTTTGGCGCCGTGGGCGCCGTGCAGTGCGGTTTTTGCATCCCCGGCATGGTCATGGCGGGTGCAGCGCTGATCGCCGAGGACCCCGAGCCCACCGAGGAGCAGATCAAGTACGCCATCCGTGGCAATGTCTGCCGCTGCACCGGCTACAAAAAGATTATCGAGGGCATTTCGCTGGCAGCTGCGGTGCTCCGTGGCGAAAAGCAGATCGACGAGGATTTGGAGTGCGGCGACGACTACGGCGTGGGCAAGCGCGCCTTCCGCATCGACGTGCGCAAGAAGGTGCTCGGCGAGGGCAAGTATCCCGACGACATCGACGAGCTCGATCAGCCGGGTCTGACCTATGCCAGCGCCGTGCGCTCCAAGTACCCGCGCGCCCGTGTGCTCTCCATCGATACTTCCAAGGCCGAGGCCCTGCCCGGCGTGGTGGGCATCCTGCGCGCCGAGGACGTGCCGGTCAACCAGGTCGGCCACCTTATCCAGGACTGGGACGTCATGATCGCCCAGGGCGATATCACCCGCTGCGTGGGTGACGCTATCGTGCTGGTGGTTGCCGAGGACGAAGCGACGCTCGAGAAGGCCAAGAAGCTCGTAAAGATCGATTACGAGCCGCTGGAGCCCGTGCGCAACATTGTCGAGGCCAGGGCTGCCGACGCCCCACGCCTGCACGACAGCTTCTTTGCCTTTGGCAACACGGTGGAGCTCAAGGACAATGTGTGTCAGAGCCGTCACGTGACGCGCGGCGACGCCGCCAAGGCGCTGGCGGAGAGCGCATTCACCGTGACGCAGCGCTTTACCACGCCCTTTACCGAGCATGCCTTCTTGGAGCCCGAGTGCGCCGTGGCGTTCCCGTATAAGAACGGCGTCAAGGTGCAGTCGACCGACCAGGGCGCCTACGACACGCGCAAAGAGTGCGCTCACATGTTTGGCTGGGATAGCGAGCCCGAGCGCGTGGTCGTCGAGACCATGCTCGTGGGTGGCGGCTTTGGCGGCAAGGAGGACGTGTCCATCCAGCACTTGGCCGCGCTCGCCGCATATAAGTTCCAGCGTCCTGTGAAGTGTAAGCTCACGCGTGCCGAGTCGCTCGCTTTCCATCCCAAGCGTCACGCCATGGACGGCACCTTTACACTGGGCTGCGACGCCGAGGGCAACTTTACCGGCCTGGATTGCGAGATCAACTTTGATACCGGCGCCTACGCGTCGCTGTGCGGCCCGGTGCTCGAGCGCGCCTGTACGCATGCCGTCGGCCCCTACAAGTACCAGAACACCGACATTCGCGGCTTTGGCTACTACACCAACAACCCGCCCGCCGGTGCGTACCGCGGCTTTGGCGTTTGCCAGTCCGAGTTTGCGCTCGAGAGCCTGATCGACCTGCTGGCCGAGAAGGTCGGCCTGGATCCGTGGGAGATCCGCTACCGTAACGCCATCGAGCCGGGCGAGGTTTTGCCCAACGGCCAGATTGCCGATTGCTCCACGGCACTGAAGGAGACGCTGCTCGAGGTCAAGGATGCCTACTACGCGCATCCCGGACACGCCGGTATCGCCTGCGCCATGAAGAACGCCGGCGTGGGCGTTGGCCTGCCCGATGCCGGCCGCTGCAAGATTCGCATCGAGGACGGCGTGGCTGTGGTCTATGCCGCTACGTCCGACATCGGCCAGGGCTGCAACACGGTCTTTTTGCAGGACGTTGCCGAGGCCTGCGGTCTGCCGCTGAGCTGCATTGCCAATGGCGAGTGCTCCACCGAGAACGCTCCCGACTCCGGCACCACGTCTGGCTCGCGTCAGACGGTCGTGACCGGCGAGGCCGTGCGCGGTGCCGCCTTCCTGCTGCGCGATGCCATGCTTGGCATCGAGGCCGGCAAGCCTGCGCCCACCGCTCCCGTGAGTGCGCATGGCGACGGCGTCAAGATCGAGTACGACGACGGCCGCGCCTACCAGCTTCGAACGCAGGAGCTCGTCGCCGGCCAAGGTATGCATCCTCAGGATCCCACGGCCGCCATCAAGGCGCTCGAGGGATGCGAGTTTGGCTACGTGTACCTGGAGCCGACCGACAAGCTGGGCGCCGACGTTCCCAACCCCAAGAGCCACATCTGCTACGGCTTTGCCACGCATGTGGTCATTTTGGATGATGACGGCCGCGTGAGCGAGGTCTATGCCGCGCACGATTCCGGCAAGGTGGTCAACCCCATCTCCATTCAGGGTCAGATCGAAGGCGGAGTGCTCATGGGTATGGGCTATGCGCTTACCGAGGACTGGCCGCTCAAGGACTGTGTGCCCCAGGCAAGGTACGGTACGCTCGGGTTGTTCCGTGCGCCCGAGATTCCGGATATCCATGCCATCTACGTGGAGAAGGACGAGCTGCTGCCCGTGGCATACGGCGGCAAGGGCATTGGCGAGATCGCAACGATCCCCACGGCGCCCGCCGTGCAGAACGCCTATCGCGCATTCGACGGCAAGCTGCGTCCCGATCTGCCCATGGTGGATACGCCATACAGCCGCGTCCGTCGCCGCGGGTAGGGTAGGGTGCGGACAGCCATTGCTGATGGGCCGTTCACACTCAGCACCAACTGCATATGCTGTGCCTTTGGCCCCAGCTCCATCTCGAGCCGGGGCCTTTTGTTTGGAGCGCCTCCGCATACGGAAACTGTGTCCCGGAATCCAGCTTCGGAACGGGATGAACTTTCCCAACGGGGCCGCATGCGGAAACTGCGTCCCGGAATCGTGCCTCAGAATGGGATGTGTTTTCCGCTGGCCGGCCGTTTGGAAACCGCATCCCAGTTTGAGCGTTTATTCCGGGATGCGGTTTCCGCTGAAGGACTCAACCGGAAAGCCTGTCCCGTTCCGAGGCTGGATTCCGGGACACGCTTTCCGCCAGGCCCGCCATCCGGAAAGCGCATCCCGTTTTGAGCGTCCAGGCTAGGACGCGCTTTCCGTTGGCGTGGTCGTTGGGAAAACGCGGCCCAGATAGGGGGATGCGATCTGGCGATGCGTGGCCTAGCAGCTCCTACAGGTCCACCTCGTTGAGCCATGTCGGCAGCGCGGTCTGCCGGATGCCTGCCGTCTGCAGCTTTTTGGCGAGCATTCCTGCCGAGCGGACCTCGTTCATGGTAAAGCGCAGCGGAGGGTGACCGTAGAGCGATAGGTGCGCCTCGCGCTGTCGTTCGGCAACGAGCGCTTCGGCGGTGGTGCGTCCTGCCAGCATGGTCTGGTTGGTATATTTGATGAGCCCGTCGAGCTCGCCCAGCGTGAGTTCGCGCGCCTGGCGCTCCCAGGCAAAGTCCGTTCGTATGGGCTTGGCCGAATTGAAGGGGTCCGTCAGCTCGTATTGAAGCCAATCGGGCGCAAAGCCCGTCTCGATCATGACGGCTCGGGCGACCGATTCCCCGCCGCTCTCGGCGCGGGCGTCGGCATATCGAAGCGTTGTGAGAGCCGTACGAATCGCGCGACCATTGCGGGCGGTTGCTCGTTGCTCGACGGCCTCCATCAACTGTTCCCGCACAAGGACGAGCTTTGAGATCGCCGAATCGGCAATGGGCATACCGTCGGCAAAACCGGTCTGCAACAGGCAATCTGTAACCGTTTGGATGGGCGGCGTTACCGATATGCCGGCTCTGCGTATTGCTCCGGCCGGCTCAATCTGGTGCCGCTGAATATGTGCGCCCGGACGAGCCGACGGCTTGGTGGCACTGCAGACATGCACGACATTCAGGTGTCGCCACGAGACCTCGAGCCCCAGCAGACAGGCGGCCGAAAACGAGCAGAACGTCCAATCGGGGTGGATGATCGCAAGGGCGCGGAGGATTTCGCAATGGCGTTGCGCTCGGTTGAGTTCATCCCAGCGCGTTTTTCGCGCAAACAACCCCGGCATGGGCGAGACAACCGTGCCGCCGGTGCGCCGAAGGAGCGCTTTTCGGATCGCCGTGCTCGGGGGAATCAGACAGCGCCCCTCTTGTTCGGCTTGAGTGAGCAGTTGGTCGATGAGCTGGTCATTGCAATGGGTCATGAGCTACCGCCTCCTTTTGGGTAGCAAAAACGTATCAGCTGGAACTTGCCGCTCAGCTGACCAAAAGCTGACCAAAATCTAACCATGCAGGTAGATGACCTGCTTTTGGCGACATATTTCTTGTTTGAATCGGTGGGCGGTAATCGGCGACCGTGAACGGTAGCTGGATATGAAGTCTTGGTAAGTTTCGGGACGTGTACTTTTTGAAAAAGAGCATTCTATCTGCTGTTTTGTGTTTCTGGATCGCATATTTGAAGGCATGTGATAAGGGCGGCGGACTGTCGCCTTGTATCTGCGGAAACTGTGACCCGGAATTGCCGCTCGGAACGGGACAAGCTTTCCGGAACAGCCCTCAACCGGAAACTGCGTCCCGGATTCGACGCTCAGAATGGGATTCGCTTTCCGGTAGAAGCTTCAGCGGAAAGTGCATCCCAGAATTCAGGCTCAGAACGGGACACGCTTTCCGGATGGCATGTTTGGCGGAAACTACGGCCCAGTTTTTGGCTCCAGAACGGGATACATTTTCCGGAACGGTCCACGTGCGGGGGTGTACCGCCCCTTTTGCGTGCGCCGCTTGTCGAATTGCGTTATAGCTAGCTATATTATAGGAAAGTATAATATAGCTAGCTATAACGCAAAGGAAGGATGGCCCTATGTTTATCGGAAGAACAGTGGAAATGTCCGAGCTCAATCGACTGTATGGCACGGGCTCCTTTGAAATGCCTGTGATTTACGGCCGCCGTCGTGTGGGTAAAACGCGCCTTATCACAGAGTTCATCCAAGGCAAGAAGGCTATTTACTTTCAAGCTCGTCGTACCAATGCGGAGGCAAACCTGCACGGCTTTAGCCAGGCGATACTTGCAGGCTCGGTTGGTGCTGCAGGCGTGTCGTTTCGTAGTTTTGACGAAGCGTTCGATGCATTGGCCACCATGGCTCGCACGGAACGTTTGGTTGTCGTGATTGACGAGTATCCCTATCTCGCCCAATCGAATCCCGAGATCAGCTCGTTGCTGCAAGACAAGATCGATCACCTGTACAAAGAGACCAAGCTCATGCTTATCCTGTGCGGGTCGTCGCTTTCGTTTATGGAGGAACAGGTGTTGGGCTACGAGAGCCCACTATACGGTAGGCGTACGGCCCAGTTTAAGATCATGCCGCTCGATTTTACGACGACCCTCGGGTTGTGGCAGAGCATGGGTCGCGAAGACGCTGCAGTTTGCTATGGCATGACGGGTGGCATTCCTGCATATATCGAGAAAGTCGATCCTGCCGCACCGCTCAAGGACAACATCAAACGTCTTTTTCTTACTCCTACGGGCTATCTCTTTGAGGAGCCGAGCAACCTGCTATTGCAAGAGTGCCGCAATCCCGAGCAATATGATGCAATCGTGCAAGCAATTGCTCAGGGGCGCTCGAAGATCTCAGAGATTGCGAGCTCTACGGGAATCCCTGCGAGCAACGTAAAGAGCTATGTGGATAAGCTGGCGTCGCTTGGGATTGTCGAGCGCGAGCTGCCCCTAAACGAGACGAGCAATAAGCGAGCCGTGTATCTGCTGAGCGATCAGATGTTTAGGTTCTGGTACAAGTTTGTGCCGCAGAACATTGGGCTGATTCAAAACGATATGGCCGAGATGGCGTATGAGCGCATTGAGCCGCACGTATCGGATTACATGGGTACGATCTTTGAGATTATATGCAGACAATACGTGTACGAACTCGCGCGCGCGGGCCAGCTCGATGTGGTTCCGGCGAGTGTCGGGCGCTGGTGGGGGACGGACAATCGCACGCATACGCAGGAAGAAATCGACTTGATTGTTGACGATGGCGAGGGCGCTGCGCTGTTTGCGGAGTGCAAATGGCGCAATGAACCGGCGGGCGAAGACGTGCTGCAAAAGCTCGTGCATCGAAGCGAGCTCTTTAGACGGCAGCACAAAAGCTATGCGATCTTCTCGAAGCACGGCTTTACGCAGGGATGTCGGGATACCGCGGAGAGTAGGGGAGACGTCAAGCTGATCTCGTTTGCCGAGATGTGAGGGCGGAGATAACCAAGCACGCTCTGATGTGATGCTCGGAATGGGTCGCGCTAAGGATGCCAAGCGTAAAACCTTCAATGAAAATGGCGTAAAAACTACATCTGTCATGGCGTAAAAACTACATTGAAAGTAGCGTAAAATCAGCATTGAGAATGGCGTAATTTCGCATATAGCGTGATAGAGAGGGACGGCCGTCTATGGATGCACCAAAGAGATTGACCCAAAAGGGATATAGGCCCCGGCTCATAGAGGAGCGCCTCGACACCCTTATGCGGGCGTTTGGCTGTGTGGAGATCAACGGCCCCAAATGGTGCGGCAAGACCTGGACGGCGCTCTCTCGCTCGGCGAGCGTCTCCAGGCTCGATGAGCCTGCGCAGCGTGCGGCGGCAGAGGTCGACCCAAGCCTGGCGCTCATCGGCGATGCGCCACACCTGGTCGATGAATGGCAGGAGGTGCCCGAGGTTTGGGATGCCGCCCGGCGTTTCGTGGACGCGAGCGGCAACGAACGGGGGACACTTTTGCTCACGGGCTCGACCGCGCTCAAAAGCGAGGAGCGCAGCCATGTTCGTCATTCCGGCACGGGTAGGATCGCCCGTCTGTCAATGCGCCCCATGGCCCTGTGTGAGTCGGGCGACGGCGAGCCGCTCGTGTCACTGGCAAGCCTCTTTAAGGGCGAGGATTTTGCCCCTCAGCGTCGCGAGAGCACGGTGGATGACGTCGCCCGCTGGTGCTGCAGGGGCGGTTGGCCTGCAAATCTTGGGCTTTCGGAAGATCTTGCGCGAGAGACGGCAAGCCAGTACGTGCACTCGGTGCTCGACGTCAACGTGCTGGACGAGGGCATGTCGCCCGAGCTTGCACACGGCCTTTTGCGAGCTCTTGCCATGAACGAGAGCCAGGCTGTCACGTACAAGACGCTCGTAAAGGACGCCTCGTACGGTGAGGCGGGCCCCGACGAGAGGACCATCGCTGCGTACTTGGACCTTTTCAACAGGCTCAAGCTGACCGAGGACCTGTGCGGATGGGAGCCGCCCATGCGCTCGAAGGCCCGCGTTCGCGTGCGCCCCAAGCGCTACTTCTGTGACCCGTCACTTGCGGCGGCGTTGCTGGGGGCTACCCCTGAGCGGCTGCTTGGCGATATGCAAACGCTGGGGATGCTCTTTGAGAATCTCGTCCTGCGCGACGTGCGCGTGTTCCTTTCCACCTACGGCGGTGTCGACAACAGTGTCCATTATTTCCGAGATGAGAAGGGCCTTGAGGTCGATCTGATCGTTGAGCACGACGGGCGCTGGGGAGCCATCGAGGTCAAGCTGAGTGATGCGAAAGCAGACGATGGAGCGAGAAATCTCAAGGCGCTGGAGAGGAAAGTGCTCTCCAATCCTGCCGCCCAGAATGCCGCGCCGGCGTTTTTGGCGGTCGTGGTTGGAAAGGGGAGCATTGCCTATACACGCGACGACGGCGTGGCGGTGATTCCCATGGCGGCACTTGGGGCGTAGTGGTTTTGCGGGCGTGCCGTGCTTCCTTTACCGAAAATCCATTTGGTAAACCAGATGCTCGCGGATAGAATAAAGTTGACGGCAGCCCAAGGGTGATAGCTGGGCAGCGCCGTTGCTTGGTCAAGAGGTCAGTGCCTTAATGGCAGCGACTTGTTATGCTTCGAATGCTGCTTGAGTGCCTCGGAAAGTTCGATAAGCGCCGTGAAGAGCGAGACCAAAGCAACCAAGAGCTCTACGAGCTCTGATGGGCCCGGGATGACCGCTGATTCAAGTCACCGGGCCTAAATCTTTTTCATGCATTTGAATAGAGCGGGCAACTCTCTTGGGGCCGTCTGCATGACGTGTGCCTGGCGCATGGTATTGCGCCCAGCTTTCATGTCCGCGCGGCCACCTATCCTTACGGCAATGTAGCCGCCTATGTAGCAAGCGGCAGGCAATGGAGAAAGGCCCTAACCGTGTCAGTTGAAAAGACGCCGGGTATCTCGGCTATCGATACGACGAACTTTGCGCGCCAGATTGTGCTGGACTTTGAGTTTGCGCCGGTGCCAAAGCAGCGCCAGCGCCGTGGACTGCGCAATGAGATTATCGAGGTCGGCGCCGTCAAGCTCGATAACCGCGGCAACGTTATAGGCGAGTTCTCGCAGTTTGTGCAGACAGAATTTACCGAAGGCGTTGCGTTTCCCGTCCGCGAGCTCACGGGGATATCGGCCGTGGACACCGCGATGGCCGACCCGCTCTATGCGGTGATCAAAAGGCTCAGCGATTGGATCGGTCGCTACTCCGCCCAGGTGGTCGTTGGAGCGGGGCGGATCGTCGACAGCTTTTGACCGAGTGCCAGGCAAAACACATCGACCTTGCCGCATTTCCTACGGACTGGGCCGACCTGCAGGCGTTTTACACCTCGATCATGGACGTGGGCAGCCACGGGTGCGTCTCTTTGAGTGACGCGGCGACGTGGTTTGGTATCGAGTTCGACGAGTCGACGGGCCACGCCCACAGCGCCCTAGCCGATGCGCGCGTGACCGCCAAGCTGCTCAAGCAGATGATGGATGGGGACTACCGCGTGAGTCCGCACGCCCAGGAAGTCCGCCAGCGTTGGGGGATGGGCGAGCGACCCCAGACGCGCCTTTCCAGCAAGTGCCCCGAGCTGAGAGACCTGCTGCTGAGGCTGAAGGCGGAGGGGAGGTAGGCGGGGCAGACAATATTGTCGTTTCGCCTGTGAAGAAGGAACCAATTAACTACAAAGTGTGGATGGCTTCTAGTGAAGACTTAAACACCAGACTAAGAAAAGGTTATCGAGCCATTGGGACTGCAGCATTCGCCCATCGCAAGACGTTACTCGTTCAAATTGGGACGCTCCACATCCTATGAAATGGTTAATGCGGAGCGTCCCTAGAACTCTGTCTTCTGTTACCTAATAGTAGAGTTCGATATACGAATACGCCTTATCAAAAAGAGCCTGGTCTTTGAGCTTATAGCGCATCCACAGAATGGCACGGAGCTGTTTTTTAACCTCTTTCACGCCAGCCGTGGTAGCTTGCCAGCCGTCGAAGCGAGTTATCTTAACGATCTCGTCAATGTCATTGACGATGTTCTCGACGATGATAGGCGTGTCGCCGTTCTTGATGCCGTTAAAGAGCTCAGTGAGAGCAGCCTTTCCCTTGTCCTCCTCTTCCTCGGGCACGACTTCCTTTTCGGCGGCTCGTGCTTCTTTGGCGAGGTCGATGAGCATCTTGAGGAACTCGACGCTGTTGATGAGACCTTGCTCGTGACGTTCCCTCAGGTCCTCCAGGCGCTCGCCGAGCTTCTGGAACTTGCCATTCTTATCGTGCCTGCGGATTCGGGCGACGAGATCTATCTCCAGCTTACGCGTGATCTTCTCGGTATTGCTCTTGTCGTTGATGAAGTGCTCGATCATGTCCTCGTCGAGCTCAAGGATGTCGTCATCGTCTCGGACTCTCTCGACGGTGATGTTCTCGTGCACGAGCTCGATTGTCTTGGGCCCGAGCGCTGCCCAGATGAGCTTCCCGCGATTGTCTACCGGTCTCACGGAATCGTAGACCTGCGAGAGCCAGATGAAATCGGGCTTGTAGGGATTGAGACATGCGTCGGGCGAAAGGGCTTCCCACGCTCTGTTCAAGACCGAGAAGTCGGCCCCAAACTGGTCTTTCACCTTTGTCGTTGGCAGGCATTGTTGAGCTTCGAGAAGGGACTCCCAATCCGCGCTGCGGCGGTCTCTGACCGTTGAGAAGTACTCAAGACAGCAATGCATAAGCCCGGGTAGCTCGGCCTTTACCTCGTCGATGTTGGTTATAACCTTCTGCACCTCGGCCTCGTCGAAGTGCAGAGACTTGGCGACGTTGTCGAAGAGGCCGATATAGTCGACAATGAGACCGAATGTCTTCTTGTCGTTGTAGACGCGGTTGGTTCGACAGATTGCCTGCAACAGCGTGTGGTCGCGCAAGGGCTTGTCAAGGTACTGAGTTTGCAGGATGGGCGCATCGAACCCCGTGAGCAGCTTTGCAGTGACGATGAGAATCTTGAGTGGATCGTCCGGGTCGCGGAAACGGTCAAGGAGCTTTTCTTCGGCATCGCGATCGCGACGATATGCCTTGTACCGGTCCTCCTTGTCGTTGTTCGTGTCCATGACGATGGTGACTGCATTAGCGCCCAAGAGCTTGTCGAGCTCCTCCTTATACAGCAGGCAGCACTCTCGGTCGTAGCAGACTACCTGCGCCTTGAAGCCGTCGGGCTCAACCTTCGATTTGAAGTGTTTGGCAATGTGTTCACACACCTTGTGAATGCGGTCGGGGGCCTTCATGACGGCTTCGATCTTGACGCGCCTGGTGAGTTCCGCCTTGTCCTCTTTGCTGAGGTCTCGGGTCATTTCGTCAAAGGCGGCGTTCACGACCTCTTGGTTGACGTGGAGCTCGACGGGAACGGTTTCAAAATGGAGCGGCAATGTGGCGTGGTCGCGGATGGAGTCGGCGAAGGAATAGCGGCTCATGTAGCCGGACTTGTCCTCTTTGGCACCGAAGGTGTGGAACGTGTTCTTGTCGGTTCGGTTGATGGGCGTGCCGGTCAAGCCGAAGAAGAAGGCGTTTGGCAAGGCGAGTCGCATCTTCTCGCCGAGGTCGCCCTCTTGGGTGCGGTGCGCCTCGTCGACCATGAGGATGATGTTCTCGCGCTCGTTGAGCGTCCCCGCAACCTCGCCGAATTTGAAGATGGTGGTGATGAGGACCTTTCTCATGTCCTGCTTGAAGAAGGACTCAAGCTCCTCCTTGCTGCCGGCGCTTGCGAGGTTGGGGATATCGGATGCGTTGAAGGTCCCTGTGATCTGGGTCTCGAGGTCGATTCGGTCATCCACGA
This sequence comes from Collinsella sp., assembly GCA_018370025.1. Taxonomy (GTDB): domain Bacteria; phylum Actinomycetota; class Coriobacteriia; order Coriobacteriales; family Coriobacteriaceae; genus Collinsella. The sequence goes on from JAGZBF010000001.1 coordinate 122,000, forward strand.
TGACGACGGTCGGGTTCTTGAGTTCGGGGACCATGCGCAGCTTCTGGGCGGCGAATACCATGAGCAGTGACTTTCCTGAGCCCTGGAAATGCCAAATGAGGCCACACTTCGGGTATCCTGCGCGGACGCGGTCCACGATGAGGTTCGCGCCCTCGAACTGTTGGTAGCGACAGATCAGCTTGATGCGTCGATGCTTCTTGTCGGTGGCGAAGAGCGTGAAGAACTGGAAGATGTCCATGACGTTTGAGGGGGTGAGCATGGATGCCATGCTTCTCTTGACGTCGGCAAGTGTGCCCTCGCTCTTCTTGTCGCCCTCATGCCAGGGTCCCCACATCTCGGGAGGCATGTTCACCGACCCGTAGCGATAGCATTTTCCTTCGCTGGCGAAGTTGATGGCGCTACAGACGAACATCTGCGGGATGCTCTTCTCATATTTAGCGATGTCGCCAGCGCCGTCGAGCCAGGTTATCGAATCGCGCACCGGCGTCTTGAGCTCGCCGATGACGAGCGGAAATCCATTGACAAGAAGGACGAGGTCGAGGCGCTTGCCGCCCTGTTCCTGGGGGTAGACCCACTGGTTGGTGACGATGTACTCGTTTTTGTCAAGATCGCCGTCCGCCGCCGTGCCAAAGAAGCGGATGGGGACCATGCGGCCGTCTTTGCCGTAGGGGAATGAGTTCTCCTCGATGACGAGCTTTTTGAACCGCTCGTTGGTGGAGACCAGGTTCTGCGGACTTGTGGACTGAATGAGGGCCCTGAGTCGGTAGATGATCTCGTCGGCGCGATCGGGGTCTTCTGCAATCTCCGGGTTAAGCCTGATGAGGGCGTCCTTGACCATGGGCTCGACCATGACGTCGGCATGGCGGCGCGGGAGGTCTTCGGCAGCCACGTATCTCCAGCCAAGGCTGGCAAGCGCCTCGACGCTCATTTGCTCGATGGTGTTGTCCTCGTTAAACATTTCCGAGCCCTAACTCCTGGTTCAAGATTTTCTTCGTCGTGGCGTTTAGCTCATCGAGGGCCTTTTGTACGGCAAATTTCGATTTGTCGATCGAAGTGGCGAAGTCAGCGAATTCTCTCTGGAGGGAAAACGGAGGCACAGGAATCTCAATTGATCGAATTTTCCTGGTACTTAAGGTGTGTAAACCTGAGGTATTGACCGCTTTAGCCATGATTTGTCTCCTTCCTTCGGAGGACGACAAGAAAGTTTGAACATAAAGCGGGAGGGCCTCGTCTCTTAGGCGAACTCGGATTAGGTGATTCTGATGGACGCAAGGATCAATTTGACCATTCCAAATTGCCGATCTTCCTATTTGTGTATCGCTGCCATTACCCTCAACAATTAACAAGTCGCCGGATATTAGCCTAACGGCTTCATACTCCTGTTCCGTCAGTCCAATGGTCTTCACTTCCGTTAGGTCAAGTTCATTGGGGAGAATATTGGCGACACGAAGGTATGGAAGCTGCAACTTCATGGCTTCTCGTTTTTTGTTCTTTGTAATCCCGCCCTGAATATCAGCTATGTCTTCAAGATGTTTTATCGGAATGCCAGGCTTATCGAACATCTCGACAAATTGTGATTTGACGATGTCGTCGCAGGTGGCAAGCAAGCCGCGGTAACACCCCTTGAGCTGCTCGGCCTCAGAGAGGATGCCGGCAAGCTCGCGTTGCTTATCCAACGTCGGCAGGCTGAACTCCAGGACCCTGAGGTCCTTCCAGTTCGCCGTCGGCGAGAGCGAGCCCACGGAGACGCGGATGGCCTCATCGAGAAACACGTCCGAGCTAATGAAGAACGGGAAGAAGTCCGGATCGACAACGTCGGTTCTCGGGCGCAGCACCATGCCATGCGCCGAGAAGATGCCGTCGAACGGGGCGATGCCGACCTTCTTCTGGTAGGCCCTGCGACGACCGAACAACACGTCGCCCCTCTCCATGAGGAGCTTGTCGCCCTTCGGCGTCACCTCGGCACCCCAGCGGGTCACTTCGAGCGTGCCGGGGTCTAGGTGCTCGAGGCCGACATATCGCTCGCGGTCGCTGTCCTCGGGTTTCTTCTTCGCGGTGCTGTTCTCTGCTATTTGGTCGAACCTATACCTTGTCACGCTGCGCACCTCCGGCCGCTAAATTGTGATTTGACGACGTCATCGCAGGCTGTAAGCAGCTGCCTGTAGTGAGACCTCGTTTCTTGTGCGGTCCAGAGTATGTCGGCAAGATCTTCTTGCTTAGCGATGCTGGGAAGCTCGAATTCAAATTGCGAAAGGCTCTGCCACTTGACTCTTGGCGAGAGGGAGCCTGCCGAATTGGTGACGGCGTGCTCGAATAGGGCGTCGTTCTGGATGATGAACGGGAGCAGCCTCGGAGAGAGGTTGTCCTTGGGGGCGATGACGGTGATGTCTCCAGAGCAGATTCCGTCGAATGGGGCGACGGCCGCTTTGCGCAGGTAGGCCCTGCGACGCCCGAACAGCACCTGCCCCTTTGAGAAAGCCTTAGTGAAGGTGGTCTCGACACCTTCGTCCCAATGGGCGAGTTCGACTTCGCCGGGGTCCAGATGCTCAAGGCCGACCGTCGGCAGTTCTTGGTCTACAGGGACCTTCTGTTTGATTTCGCGGGCCACATCGCCCAGGCAAACGTGGGTCATGTTACTCACCATCGTTTTCATGCAATTTCGCAGCAATAATATCGAGCAGGGACGCGGCCTCTGTGGAGGCGGCTCTCCAGCTTTCTACCGTCTCCTCGATGCTTCTGTCGTCAGCATTTTCATCATTGGAGGGCTTCACGTACAGAGGGATGGAGAGCGAGAAGGCGTTGCCCTCGAGCTCACTAAACGATGCGTGGGATGAGAACCCTTCGATGTCCTCGTCAGATCGGTAGGCATCGACGATTCTCTTGATGTGTTGAGGCTCAAGGTAGCTTTGCGCGTTCTTGCGGGTTACCTCGGCAGAGGCATCTACGAACAGTATTTTCTTGCTTCGATTCGGCGCTTTCTCGCTGCGGCAGATGAGGATGCAGGCCTCCATGGGCGAGTTGAAGAAGAGGTTTGCGCCGAGTCCGATGACCGCCTCAACGAGATCGCTTCTCACGAGCCTTTCGCGCATCTCCGATTCCTCGTTGCGGAAGAGTACGCCATGGGGGAGGAGAATGGAGCACCTGCCTGTGTGTGGGTCCATACTCTTGAGGATGTGCTGTATGAAGGCGTAGTCTGCTCGTCCCTGCGGCGGGGTGCCGAGGAAGTTGCGGCCGTAGGGGTCCGACGCGAACGCCTCGCGGTCCCATTGTTTGATCGAGTAGGGAGGGTTAGCGAGTACCATATCGAAGGTGCGCAGCTTTCCCGCCTCGAGGAAGGCTGGGTGCCGTAGCGTGTCGTCGTTTGCGATTTCGAAGTCCTCGACGCCGTGCAGGAATAGGTTCATGCGTCCGATGGCGGAGGATAGCTGGTTGATCTCCTGTCCTTAGGCGTGAACATTGCGCCATTCCTCTCCGTGCTGTTTGAGGTGGGCAATGGAGGAGATGAGCATGCCGGCGCTGCCGCAGGTGGGGTCGTAGATGGACTCGCCGGGCCTGGGCTGGAGGATTTCGGTCATTAGGTGGACGACCGTGCGATTGGTGTAGAACTCTTGAGCGGTGTGTCCAGAATCGTCCGCAAACTTCTTGATGAGGTACTCGTAGCCCTGGCCGAGCTCGTCCTCGGGGCAATTGGCGATGGAGAGCGTTATAGCGCTGAAGTGCTCGATGAGGTCCTTGAGCAGGCGGTCGGGAAGTCGTTTCTTGTTAGTCCAGGCGGCGTCGCCGAAGATACCACGCAGCTTGGAACCGTTGGCCGTCTCGATGGCGCGGAAGGCGCCCACGATGGCCTTACCGATGTTTTCCGTGGCCTCGCGGACATCGCACCAGTGGGCGCCGTCCGGGATTGCGAAGCTGTGATTCTCGGGAAGGGCGGCGAACTCCGCATCTCCGTCAGAGGCTTCCAATGCCTCGGCGGTCTCCTCGTCGTAAACATCTGAGAGGCGCTTGAAGAATAGCAGCGGGAATATGTACTGCTTGTACGAGCCGGCATCGATGTAGGTGCGCAGCAGAACCGCCGCGTTCCATAGATGGTTGTTCAGCTCTTCCTGGGGGATTCTACTCTCCATCGACATAGCCTCCCTTTGAGAGCAGCTCAAGGAGCTTCTCCTCGGACTTCCTCGTCTGGCGAAGGAGGTCGTAGAAACGTTTCCTGGTTTCCGCCGGCGGCTCGATCTCCTCGCGCCTTCTTTCGACGTAATTGTTCGCCGAGAGCACGTAACCCTCGCGCTCTATATCATCGAGCGTCGCGATGGCGCACTTCTCTACGACGGGTTCGTAGGATTGATAGAGGGAGAGCATCTCCTGAGCGTTCTCCTCCGTGATCATGTTCTGCGCGCGCTGGGCGGTGAAGATCTCGGTACCGTCGATGATGCAGACGCGGCCCCGATGCGCCGGAGGCTTGTCATTCCGGAGGAACAGCACGCAGGCGGAGACGCCGGTGCTGTAGAAGACGCCGCTCGCGAGCGAGATCACTGCCTCGACCTTGTCTGACTTGAGCAACTCCTTGCGGATGGCACCCTCCTTGCCGCCGTGGAACAGTGCGCCCTGGGGCAGCACTACGGCGCAGCGACCGCTCTTCTCGTCCATGGAGCAGACCATATGCTGCACCCATGCGAAGTCCGCCGACTTGTCGGTGGGGACACCCCAGATGTTGCGGCCCCATGGGTCCGAGGAGAACTCTGCGGATCCCCAGTTCTTAAGGGAGAAGGGTGGATTGGCGAGGACGCAGTCGAACGACCTGAGGGTGTTCCCGGCAAGGAAGGTGGGCTCGCGCAGGGTGTCGCCCTGGGCGATGCGGAAGTCCTTCGCGCCGTGGAGATACAGGTTCATTCGCGCTATGGCGGACGTGCTGAGGTTCTTCTCTTGGCCATAGAGCTTTCCGTAAGCTAGCTTGGAGTTGTCCATCTGCCGCACGGCTTCGATGAGCATACCGCCCGTGCCGCAGGCGGGGTCATAGACGGTCTCGCCAGGTTTCGGCTCAAGCAGGGAGACCATCATCTTGACGATTTCGCGCGGGGTGTAGAACTCGCCGGCGTTCTTCTTCTGCATGTCGGCGAACTTCTTGATCAGGTATTCGTAGGCGTCGCCCATCATGTCGGCGCTGTAGTTTCTGTTGCCGAACTTCTTTGCTGAGAAGTGCTCGACGAGGTCCTTCAGGCGCTCGTCGGAGAGCTTGCCTTTGTCTGTCCAGCTCGCATCGTCGAAGCTACTGAAGAGGCCGCTGAGGGTATCGGGGTTGGCTCGTTCGATTCCTACCATGGCGTCTACGATTGCCTTGCCGACGTTTGCGCCGGTGTTGCGCACGTCCTGCCAATGGCAGCCGTCCGGCACCGCGAAGCTGTGGTTTTCGGGCAGGGCGGCGTAGTCTTCGTCTCCGTCCGACATCTCTAGAGCTTCGGTGGTCTCCTCGTCGTAGACGTCGGAGATGCGCTTGAAGAAGAGCAACGGTGTGATGTAGCTCTTGTACTCGTCCTGGTTGATGGGGCCACGCAGGATATCGCAGGCTCCGAGTAAGTGGTTTCCCAGCTCGGATTTACTTATCGGTTCTTCAGTCATTCAGGTACCTATGAGCTCAAAAATACAAATTACAGCCCTTGTGATTATACCGTCATATTTGCCGAGATAAATGAGCTGAGCATCGCCGCCCATTCAGACATCCTGCGTCTGTAAATCACAATTTGTCGAAATGTTTGGGGATGAGAAATGGGGTTTCAAGCCCCTATCGGAGTGCGTTGATTCCATTGATACCGGTAAAAGTATGAATTGCGGAGAAGGCCCACGAGGAGTTGGTGGTTTTGGGGTCCTTAAGCTGAGCGCGCTATCTTCAGGTACTTTTGTCGCCTCCGAAAACAAAGTGATTTCTAAAGACAACTTCATGTCTATAAAAGAGGTCGAAAAGGGTGACCTCTTGTTTGCACGCAAAAATACGCCTGAGCTAGTTGGCACAACCGTTTATGTTCCAAACGAAGTGAGGGGCCTTATGTTTCCCGATCTCGTCTTTCGTATGAAACCGAAGGATGTCAACGCGCTGTATTTACTTGCGTACATGAGAAGTGACCGTGGCCTCGATTTAATTCAAGGCATGGCCCACGGATCGGCAAAATCCATGGTCAACATCCCTAAAACTCAGCTGGCAAGGCTGCCGGTTCCGGTTCCTCCGCTCGAGCTCCAACAGGAGTTCGCCGACTTCGTCGCCCAGGTCGACAAATCGAAATTTAAGTTAGGTACCTGCGGTGGGATGCTTTGACATTGCGCTGGTCGACCATTGCGTACCTTAATGTGGTGTCTATTTTTTTATGGCCAAGGAGCACCTGGACTTGTTCGATGGGCATTCCTTTGTCGATTGCCTTTGTGGCAAGCGTTCTTCTGAACTTATGAGGGTGGACCCTTCCTAAATCAAGCTCGCGCCCCAGTTTTCTAAGCAGCGCCTCGACGCCGCCAATTTGTAGCCTCTCGTGTGGCGCCTTGCTCGACACGAAGAGTGCTTCCGAGCTGTCCATTCGGGTTGACAGGTAATTCTCGATATGGACTTTAGTCTTTGCGTCAAAATAGACGATGCGGTCCTTATTTCCCTTGCTGTGTACGATGCACTCACGATTGATGGTGTCGACAGAGCTCCTGTCCAACGAGACAAGTTCGCCCACACGCATGCCCGTGGAGCGCAACAGGTCGATCAGGGCAAGGTTTCGGGGCGACCCGCAGTTATCACAAAGAATCTCAACGACTTCATCGCTATACGTTTCCTTAATGGGTTGTGGGGCCTTGACCCTTTTAATGCGTCTAACCGGACTCTTGATGATATGGTCTTCATCTTCGAGCCATGAGTAGAAGCTTGAGATGATTCTTCGGACATTGTCGACGGTGACGCGACTGACGCCGGCTTTTTGCTGATAGTCGGAAAGATAGGACCTAATCTCTTCGGTTCCCAGGTCGCAGGCTGGCGTGTCGAACGATTCAAGCAGTTTATTAATGGTTGCTTCGTAGTAGGCGACAGTCCTATCCGAGCAACCTTCGAGGCGTTTCGCGGACAGAAAAAGATCGAGGAATGATTTGTTGTCACTGTCGCCGCTGTTCTCAGCTAACTGGTTTTCATCGAAAAGGCAGTGCGATAAAACCTTTTTGAGCTGGCGGTTCTGCTGCGTGGTCAGGTAGGGGAGCATGAGGCGGGTAATTTCTCTAGCCGTTTTCGTGAGATCCATGGTGGCGTCCTTCCTTGCGCGGTGGGTGGCGCTATTTCCCTTTGTTTACCCGTGCGTTATGGAAGGGATGCCGGGTGGCACTTCCGCTAGGCAGCGTCAAGGGGACCCGTGAAACCCTGCGCAGGCCTCTGCATCACTCCGGTGCGGCTTTGCCTGCAAAGCGAGATGTTCAGAAGCGTTTTCTTAGCGGGGGATGTCTTTCGGATTCTTTTGATGGGGATGTGGAAACACTGATGAAGTTTACGAATAGCGAGGTTGAGGGGTTCGCCTGTGCCCATCGCCTCTCGTGTGCGGATGGATGGTGCCGGTGGTTGTTTGAGACTGCAGTCGCGCCGACGGGATTGGTTGGGGTCGGTACAAGGCGAGCACGCCCCATGCCGTTATGGTAGATGCATCTTTGTCGATAGAGCGCTCGATTAATCTACGCGGGAGCGCTGAGAAGATCTTCCAGCATCGGGTCTACCCCGGCGGCGACCATGCCCTCGATCAGGTGCTGGGCGTGGAACCGACCAACTGTCCATGCGATTTATGAAAGCGTCTGACAAGCGCGCTCCTTGATATCAAATGCAGCTTTGCTTAGAACGATTGCCTCTGCGATGTCGGCAAATACGTCGTGATCTCCCCATGTCTTACAGGCTTGTATCATGCCCTGGTCGATAGCATCCATAACAAAGGTGCCGGATCCGTCCGCAACGCACACGCCGTCGGCGAAGAGTTTCCAGCTGGACGGCTCACGCGAGTCGTTTCTGGGCAGCTTAATCTGTAGTACGTGCGGGCCGCCAGCAGCACAGAGCTCTTCCTCGAGCACCTGCACCGTAAAGCGCATCTGGTGGGAGAGGCTGCTCTTGACCATGGCCGAGGCATAGCCGCTCGGCTCGTCCAGAAGATGCATTCGTTTTGGCTTGGTTGCCAGGTTGTGGAAGTTGCGCTCACTGCGCACGGAGAAATTGTCCATACGGACTCCTTTCATCGATGTTGGCAGGGCCACCGTGCCTCTTGGCCGGTTGGCGTCGGGATCGTGGAGCCAACTCTCTACCCCGACTCTGGATAAAACGCGCCCGCTCCTTGCGGGCAAGAGAAAGTCTATCAACGTGTACGGACAGAAATCAAGCGCCGCCTGCGAAATGACGTGCAAGCGGCGCTTGATTTCGCCGGCTGCTGTTAGGCTTAAATTCGAAAAAGTGTCGAAATATCCCGTGTAAAAGTACGGAAAAGTGTCGTAATGCACACTTTAGAACTTCGAAAAAGTGTCGAAATGAGCACCTAACAACCGCGGAAAAGTGTATCCTAGTGCTAAAACAGCACGTAATAAGGGATGCACTTATGCTGCAGAGAAAAGCGAAAGCACAGTTTGAATCTTGGCTTGCCTCGTCGCCTAACAAGGCTCTTTTGGTCAAGGGCGCCCGACAGGTAGGAAAGTCATATCTGGTCAACGTCTTTGCAAACGAATCGTTCGAAAATGTCGTGACGTTCGACCTTATCGCCGACGCGTCCGTGCGTGATTCGTTTTTGGCGGCGAAAAGTGCGGATGACCTGCTTATGCGCATGTCTATCGCTGCGACGCAGCCGATGGTTGCGAACAAGACCGTCGTGGTTATCGACGAGGTGCAGCGATGCCCCAACGTGGTGACGTTTATCAAATACCTGGTCCAGCGCGGCGACTTTCGATACATCCTTACCGGATCGCTCCTTGGCGTTGAGCTCGAGGGCATCGATTCCCTGCCGGTGGGGTATGTCGAGCAGGTCCAGATGTACCCGCTCGACTTTGAAGAGTTTTGCTGGGCAAATGGCGTTGGTGCCAGCGTGTTTGACATGCTCAGGGGCTGTCTAAAGGATGAGGAGGAGCTCCCCGGCTACCTGTATGACCGCTTGCTCAATCTGTTCCATCAGTATGTGGTGGTGGGAGGCATGCCCGACGCGGTCAATTCCTTCTTGGCGACGCGCAATGTCGACGAGGTTCGAAACATCCACCGCGATCTTCACGCCCTGTATCGCGATGACATCGCAAAGTACGCTCCGCCCGAGCTACGCTTGGTTATTCGCGATATCTATGATTTGATTCCCAGCGAGGCCGGTTCAAAAAACAAGCGATTCAAGCTGTCGTCGATTAGCGGTGTTAAGCGTTTTTCGCAGGTGACAGACCATTTTCTTTGGCTTTCGGAGGCGGGTGTTGCGCTTCCCGTGTATAACGTGACAGCTCCGGTAGCGCCTCTTTTAATGGGGGAGCAGCGAAATCTGTTTAAGCTGTTTTACTTGGACACCGGAATGCTCATGTCCTCATATTCCAAGAAGGTTGCCCAAGGAGTTTTTGATGGAGAGGCAGAAGGCCCCTTTGGCATGAATATGGGGGCGGCATTCGAGGGCTTTGTCGCGCAAGAGCTCAAGGCCCACGGATTCAGATTGCGCTACTTTACGTCTAAAAAGGTCGGCGAGCTCGATTTTGTTGAGGAGACGCTCGATGGGGAAGTGCTTGCTATCGAGGTCAAATCGGGCAAGAGCTTTAAGTCCCACGCGGCGCTCGATAACGCACTGGCAACGAAGGGCTACGGAATCGATCGCGCCCTGGTACTTGCGGAATGTAATCTTCACCGCGATGGTGACGTGCTGTATCTACCCATCTTTATGACAGGGCTTTTGGAGCCGTAATGTGCCGCCGGCTCTTCCGGCCCTCCCTTAACCCTCGCTACTCGTCGTCCTCGTCGTTGGGGTCGCCCTTGAGGGTGTTGATGTCCAGGTACTGGTTATCGTCCTCTTTTTGCTGGGTCTCCGACTCCGCTTGGGTGGGGCCGCGGAACAGCTGGAATCCCTCAAACGCAATGACGCCGAGCAGGGCAATGACAATGGCGATAAAGGCAACCTTGACTGCCTGCGGAAATTCCGAGAAACGCAGCGCCTTTTCCTTGGCGTAATAATCGGCGAAGCGCTCTTCGCCCGTGCTTTTGGTATACGCCGGTGCGGACGCGGCCTCCGGGTCATATTCCGGTGCAGGCGTGGCAGCGTACGGATCGTTGAGATAATCGCTCGATGCGGTGCCATAATCCTCTGTCTCGATGCGACCGTTGCCAGCATAGTCATCGGAATAATCGGAATATGCCGCACCGCCCTCATAGTCCGCGGCGCCCGTGTTGGCGGCAAAAAGCGGATTAACTGGAACGTCGAGCGCCGGCATGCCGGTAGAGGTCTCATCCAGATCGGCTGCAGCCCAGGAATCGTAGGCAACCTGATGGGCAACGGGCTCATCGAGCCTTGCGACCGGAGGCTTGCGTGCCGCAGGAACAGGCAACTGCTGGGCGCTGTACATAACGGTGCTGTCGGCCGATTTGCCCTGCGTCGCTGCAGCGAGAAATGCCGCCGTCTCGGACGGGTCGCTTGCGGGGCGGGGAGCGGGCGTGGACGCCGAAGTGGGTGCGGGCGTAGGCGCGGGCGTCGAAACAGGCGACTGCGCAGGAGTCGGCGCAGATGCGGGCTTAGGCGCAAGTGTGGGATCGGGGCTTGACGGGCGATCCCCGCCGCCCATGAGTTCGTCGGCGGTCCACGGGCGATCATCCATCACGTCGTCAAGGCTTAGCGAAAACAGGTCGTCTTCACCCTCATCGAACATGCGGTGCACATGTCCACCAATTGCCGGAATCAATCCGCGACCGGTGCATGATGCCTTGCTCAACGCCATTCTGTTCCATCCTTTCGAAATACTAATGACATCGATTATATGGAACTTCCCAAGCGGCCCGGTCTTGGATTCGTGCTTTCCAGAACTCGCACCCAAAAGGGGAGGGGCAATCCAGGCGAGTGCCTACTTGTCGCCGGCCGCCGCCTTGGCCTCATTGAGGTAGCTATAGAAGCTGTACTTGGAGATGCCAAAGAACTCGCAGGCGCGCTCGCTCGACTTGGAAATGAGGAAGGCGCCGCGACGGTCGAGGTAGCCAATGGCACGAATGCGCTCGTCTTTGGTCATGAGTGCCGCGGGCTTGCCCACAAACTGCTCGCACTCGTGCAGCAGGTCCTCGAGCAGGTCGCCGATGTTCTTGGTAATGGGCTCGGGCTCGGTATAGCCCGTGCCGCCGGTGCCGGTAAAGGCGTCGAGCGAACGCTCAAAAGCCTTCATAAGCGTAATGTCAAAGTTGATGCCCAAAATGCCGACGGGCTTGCCTTCGTCGTTGCGGATAAAGATGGTCGAGGACTTGAGCAGCTTGCCATCGGTGGTTTTAGTGAGGTACGGCTCGCGGTCGTGTACGTCGGTGCTGCCCTCGTGCATGGACTCAAACACAATATGGCTGGGGCCGTCACCCAGTTTGCGCCCGCTGACGTGGCCGTTTTCGATCACTACGATGGAGTGGTCCACGTCCTCGGTCTCCAGATCGTGGACGACGACTTCGCAGTTGGGGCCAAATTGGAGCGCCAGGCCGTGTGCGAGGCGCTTGTAAAACTCAATCTGTGCGGGGGTCATGGGTGCCTTCCTAAAAATTAGTTTGGGCACACTTTGCCATAAACCACATCTGTTCGCAAACAAATCCATCAACAAGGCAATTCATGACCGTTCGGCGGCGAAAAAGTACCGATTACGGCAACAAACAATTCGTTAGGTATGCCAATCAAAAAGTGTGATAGAACATTACTAACAAACTTTTTGTTTGGCATCCACATAAAAGTTCAGCCGTGTGAATGGGATCGGGCTGAAACGCGTATGCGGGGGCCGGCAAGAGAGAACTTAAGGAGTTCACCGTATGGCCGATAAGATCCAGTGGGCGAGCAACGCGATGCCCAAGAGCGATGACAAGCACTTGGGAATCATGAGTCTCGACCACGTGAAGAAGGCCCGCGCCTTCCACCAGTCGTTCCCCCAGTACACCGTCACTCCGCTTGCCCGCCTGGACGGCCAGGCCGCGCGTCTGGGCTTGTCCAACCTGTGCGTTAAGGACGAGAGCTATCGCTTTGGCCTCAACGCCTTTAAGGTCCTGGGCGGCTCGTTTGCCATGGCCAACTACATTGCCGACGAGACCGGCAAGGACGTTGCCGACTGCACCTTCGATTACCTGACCTCCGATCAGCTTGCCAAGGACTTTGGCCAGGCTACCTTCTTTACCGCCACCGACGGCAACCATGGCCGCGGCGTAGCATGGGCTGCCAACAAGCTGGGGCAGAAGGCCGTCGTGCACATGCCCAAGGGTTCCACCAAGCCCCGCTTCGATAACATCGCCGCCGAGGGCGCCACGGTGACCATCGAAGAGGTCAACTACGACGAGTGCGTGCGCATGGCCGCCGCCGAGGCCGACGCCTGCGAGCGCGGCGTCATCGTTCAGGACACCGCCTGGGAGGGCTACGAGAAGATCCCGTCCTGGATCATGGAGGGTTACGGCACCATGGCCTCCGAGGCTGCCGAGCAGCTGCGCGAGATGGCCATCAACCGCCCGACGCACGTGTTTGTCCAGGCTGGCGTGGGTTCGCTCGCCGGCGCCGTGGTGGGCTACTTCACCAACCTGTATCCCGATAACCCGCCCACCTTCGTCGTGGTTGAGTGCGCGCCTGCTGCCTGCCTGTACAAGGGCGCTGCCGCCGGCGATGGCGATCCGCGTATCGTGGACGGCGACATGCCTTCCATCATGGCCGGTCTGTGCTGCGGCGAGCCCAACATTCTGGGCTGGGATATCCTGCGCAACCACACCACCGCCTTCGTGTCCTGCCCCGACTGGGTCACCGCTCGCGGCATGCGCACCCTGGGCGCTCCCGAGAAGGGCGACCCGCGCGTCATTTCCGGCGAGTCCGGCGCTGTGACCACCGGCCTGGTCGAGACCCTCATGCTCGATCCCGAGTACGCCGAGCTCAAGGAGCTCATCGGCCTGGACAAGACGAGCTCCGTGCTCTGCTTCTCCACCGAGGGCGACACGGACCCGGATCAGTACCGTCGCATCGTCTGGGAGGGCGAGTATCCCACTTGCTAGCAGGATGACCTGTCCGGGTGACGGAGCATATGTTTGCTCCCTGCTCGGACAGTCCTGCTCGCACGGAGAGCACATTAAGTGCTCTCCGGCTCGTGCGGAACTCGCGACGGAGCAAACATATGCTCCGCCACCCTACGTTTACTTGCTTGCCGGGTACTCGACCTCACGCTGCTTGGCACAAGTGATCTATCTGAAAGAAATCCACCTGTAGGTAAACCCTTGTAGAAAGGTTGACTGTTATGACTAAGGAACTCGATTTCGAGGCAATTAAAAACGCTGCTGAGTCCCACCGTGCTGATATGACGCGTTTTCTTCGCGCAATGATTAGCCATCCCTCTGAGTCCTGCGAGGAGGGTGAGGTTGTCGCCTGCATCAAGGCCGAGATGGAGAGCCTTGGCTATGACGAGGTCAAGGTCGACGGTCTGGGCAACGTCATGGGCTTTATGGGCGAGGGCGACAAGATCATCGCCATCGACTCCCACATCGACACCGTCGGCATCGGCAACATCGAGAACTGGGATGCCGATCCCTACGAGGGCTACGAGACCGACGAGATCATCTACGGCCGCGGCGGCTCTGACCAGGAGGGCGGCATGGCTTCTGCTACCTACGCTGCCAAGATGATGAAGGACATGGGCCTCATCCCCGAGGGCTACAAGATCATGGTCGTCGGCACCGTCCAGGAAGAGGACTGCGATGGCATGTGCTGGCAGTACATCTACAACAAGGACGGCATTAAGCCCGAGTTCGTCATTTCCACCGAGCCCACCGACGGCGGCATCTATCGCGGTCACCGCGGCCGTATGGAGATCCGCGTCGACGTTCACGGCACCTCCTGCCACGGCTCCGCTCCCGACCGCGGCGACAACGCCATCTACAAGATGGCCGACATCATCGCCGACGTCCGCGCCCTCAACAACAACGGCTGCGACGAGTCGACCGACATCAAGGGTCTCGTCAAGATGCTCGACCCCAAGTACAACCCCGAGCACTACGAGGATGCCCGCTTCCTGGGCCGCGGCACCTGCACCGTCAGCCAGATCTTCTACACCAGCCCCAGCCGTTGCGCCGTCGCTGACTCCTGCGCCATCTCCATCGACCGTCGCATGACCGCCGGCGAGACCTGGGAGTCCTGCCTGGACGAGATCCGCAACCTGCCGGCCGCCAAGAAGTACGGCGACGACGTGAAGGTTTCCATGTACATGTACGACCGTCCGTCCTGGACCGGCGAGGTCTACGAGACCGAGGCTTACTTCCCCACGTGGATCAACAAGGAGACCGCTCCACACGTCAAGGCCCTCGTCGACGCCCACAAGGCCATGTTTGGTGACGAGCGCATCGGCTGCGGGCCCAGCATGGACAAGCGCACCGGCCGTCCGCTGTGCGACAAGTGGACCTTCTCCACGAACTGCGTTTCCATCCAGGGCCGCTATGGCATCCCCTGCGTCGGCTTTGGCCCGGGTGCCGAGTCTCAGGCTCACGCTCCCAACGAGGTCACCTACAAGGACGACCTGGTCACCGCTGCCGCCATGTACGTGGCTGCCCTGAACCTCTACGATCCGAGCCAGGCCGATGGCGACGCCACCGTGTTCCGTGCCGGTCTGACTAACAACAAGATCGATTAGTCCCATTCCTCGATTTTGTTGAGCCGGGGGCCGCTCGTGTCCCCGGCACCCCCTGTTGACTTGGGGCCCGCGGTCGTTATCTCCCATGCTTCCTCAACGGTGGCGGGTCCTCGTCATGGTGCTCTGCATGTTCTAGCCACACGCGCATGCCGGAGCACATCTACTCATTGTGATCGTTTCACCTTTAGAAAGGACATTTCCATGGACGCCAAGTTTACCGAGCTCGTCGAGCAGCTGAACGGCCTCGATTTTAAGGGTATGTACGGCAGCGACTTCCTGCACACCTGGGACAAGACCACCGATGAGCTCAAGGCTCTCTACATCGTCGCCGACGCCCTGCGCGAGCTGCGCGAGAACAACGTCTCGTCCAAGATCTTCGACTCGGGCCTGGC
The DNA here is from genome assembly GCA_018370025.1 of Collinsella sp. Classification (GTDB taxonomy): domain Bacteria; phylum Actinomycetota; class Coriobacteriia; order Coriobacteriales; family Coriobacteriaceae; genus Collinsella. Next base: position 137,212 of record JAGZBF010000001.1, read on the forward strand.
CGTCTCCCTGTTCCGCGACAACTCCACCCGTACGCGCTTCTCTTTCTCTAAGGCCGCCAACCTGCTCGGCCTTGAGCTGCAGGACCTGGACGAGAAGAAGTCCCAGATCGCTCACGGCGAGACCGTCCGCGAGACCGCTACCATGATCTCCTTCATGGCCGACGTCATCGGCATCCGCGACGACATGTACATCGGCAAGGGCGACGCCTACATGGCCGAGGTCTCCGAGTCTGTCCAGCAGGCCTACGAGGACGGCGTTCTGGATCACCGTCCCACGCTCATCTCCCTGCAGTCCGATTCCGACCACCCCACGCAGTCCTCTGCCGACATGCTCTACCTCATCAACGAGTTTGGCGGCCTCGAGAACCTCAAGGGCAAGAAGGTTGCCGTCACCTGGGCCTATTCGCCCTCTTACGGCAAGCCGCTGTCCTGCCCGCAGTCGCTGATCAGCCTGCTGCCCCGCTTTGGCATGGACGTCACCTTGGCCCACCCCGAGGGCTACGACCTCATGCCCGAGGTCGTCGAGCGCGCCAAGGGCTATGCCGCCGAGTCCGGCACCACCTTTAAGCAGGTCAACACCATGGCCGAGGCCTTCGAGGGCGCCGACATCGTGATCCCCAAGAGCTGGGCTCCGTTTGCCGCCATGGAGAAGCGTACCAACCTGTACGCCGAGGGCGACGACGCCGGCATCGCAGCGCTCGAGAAGGAGCTGCTTGCCCAGAACGCCACCCATCAGGACTGGTGCTCCACGACCGAGCTCATGGAGAAGACTGCCAACGGCCAGGACACCATCTTTATGCACCCGCTGCCCGCCGACATCTCCGGTGTCTCCTGCGAGCACGGCGAGGTCAACGCCGACGTCTTCGACATGCACCGCGTGGGCATGTACAAGGAGGCCAGCTACAAGCCGTACGCCATCGCAGCCATGATGTTCCTGCAGAAGGTTGCCGATCCCGCCGCTACCCTCAAGGCCCTCGACGAGCGCAACACCGCCCGTTGGTTCCAGGCCTAAAGCCGGGTTGAGGTAAGCCATGTAAAGGGGGCGCTCTGCCAACCGGCGGGGTGCCCCTTTTTGCATCGCGGGCGTGCGGGATAAGCGCTTTCGATGTAGATGCCCGCGGCGCGAGTTATGGGTACGATGGTTTCAGGGGAGGTATCACCATGAAACTTGGATGCGTCATTATGGCTTCGGGCGAGGGCAAGCGGTTTGGCTCTAACAAGATGCTTGCCGATATCTATGGCGAGCCGCTGATTGCCCGGACCATCGATTCGGTTCCCCGGGGCTTTGACGTCGTGGTTTCGACGCGTTGGCCCGAGGTCGCTCAGATTTGCGAGGACAAGCATTGCCCGTGCGTGCTGCACGATGGCGAGCTGCGCAGCGAAAGCGTCCGTGCGGGCCTTTCGTGGGGAGTCGAACGCAACTGGAAAGGTTGCCTCTTTTTGCCGGGCGACCAGCCGCTCGTGAGTTCGGATTCTTTTGAGGCTATGGTTCGTGCATTTGACGAACGTGGCCGCAAGCATCCGGTGCGTCTTGCGTGCAACGGTGAGCCTTCGAGCCCGGTGCTCTTTCCGGCGGAACTGTTCGATGCGCTCATGCGTCTTGAGGGCAAGGACGGCGGCGGTTCGATCCTCAAGGACCGTATTGACGTGGTGCTGGTCGAGGCGCGTGCCTACGAGCTGTGGGACGTCGATACCGCCAAGGGACAGCGACGCATAACGGAGCATATCGCCGCCTGCTCGTATTTTGATCGCGTGGCCAACAGCATCAATCAATAAGGAGCAATTATGATCATCATCAAAAACGGCGCGCTCGTGACGCCCCAGGGGCTTCGCCGCGCCGATCTTGCCATGGATGGCGATAAGATCGTGCGGATCGCCGCGGCGATTGAGCCGGCCGAGGGCGATACCGTCGAGGACGCCGCGGGCTGCTGGGTGTTTCCCGGCTTTATCGACGGCCACACGCACATGCAGTGCTGGACCGGCATGGATTGGACAGCCGATAGCTTTGAGACCGGCACGCGCGCAGCTGCCTGCGGCGGCACGACGACCATCGTGGACTACGCGACGGCCGATCGCGGCGTGACCATGCCCGATGCCTTGGCCGAGTGGCATCGCCGCGCCGGCGGAACCTGCACGGCCAACTACGCCTTTCATATGGCACTCGCCGAGTGGAACGAGCGCAACCGCGCCGATCTTTCGGCCATGCGCGAGGCGGGCGTGTCGTCGTTTAAGACCTACTTTGCCTATGACCACCTGCGCTTGGACGATGCCGAGACACTCGAGGTGCTCGAGGAGCTCAAACATATTGGCGGCATACTGTGCGTGCATTGCGAGAACGGCACGCTGGTGAATGAACTGCAGAAGCGCGTGTACGAGCGAGGGATTCATGGACCCGAGGGCCATGCGCTCAGCCGTCCGGACGTGTGCGAGGCCGAGGCGGTGAGCCGTCTGCTGTATCTGGCGCACCTGGCCGGCGACGCACCGGTCAACGTGGTGCACCTTTCGACCAAGCTGGGGCTCGAGGCCATCCGCGCCGCCAAAGCGCGCGGGCAGAAGAACATCTATGTCGAGACCTGCCCTCAGTATCTGATGCTCGACGATACTTGCTACTTGGAGCAGGGCGAGGACGGCTTTGCGGGTGCCAAGTATGTGATGAGCCCGCCGCTGCGCCATGCCGGTGACCGTGCCGCGCTACGCGAGGCGCTTGTGGCCGGCGAGATCGATACGATTGCGACCGATCATTGCAGCTTTAACCTGCACGGGCAAAAGGACCGCGGGCGCGACGATTTCCGCGCGATTCCCAACGGCGGGCCCGGCGTGGAACATCGTCCCGTCGCGATTGCCACGAGCTTTGAGGGCCAGCTGGGCCCCGAGGATCTGTGCCGCTTGATGAGCGAGAACCCGGCGCGCGTGTTTGGCATGTACCCGCGCAAGGGCTGTCTTGCCGAGGGCGCCGATGCCGATGTGTGCGTGTGGGATCCCAAAGCGCGCTGGACAATCAGTGCCGCGACACAGCATCAAGCTGTGGACTACACGCCGCTCGAGGGTTTTGGGGCACATGGCCGCGCCAAGGTCGTGTTTGTGAACGGCGTGCTGGTGGCACGCGACGGCGAGCCCACCGGAGCCCAACCCGGCCGCTACGTCCCCCGCTAGCAGGAAGGCCGCCAGGGTAGCTAATTTGGGACGGGGCTCTTTTAGCTACCCTTGCCTGCCTGATGATTTTTCTCTCAACATGGGGTAGCTAAAAGAGCCCCGTCCCAAATTAGCTACCCCTTGAGGCTGGTGGCGACGATGGGGCTGCCGAGGGCTGCCTCGAAGCAATCTGCCATCGTTGGGTCGGCAAGCGTGTCGACTTGGTTGAGCATGATGCGGGCATTGTTGAGGTTCAGCATTCGCAGCTCGGCATTGAGCACCATGGCGACGCGCTCTGGGGTGGCAGCGTCGGTGGGCTCGCAGCCGCAGCGCTCGCAGAAGAGCTCGGGGCGGTGGGCAGCCTCGGCGACGGGCTTGCCCAGCCCCGAAGCGCCGACGACCCAGACAACGTTTGCCGTGGCGTCGGGAATTACCGGCTCCCAGGCGGCATGCGCCTTGAGCGGGAGTCGCTTGCTGCCATCTGCCTCGGCCAACACGTAGTCAAAGCGCTGCGCCAGCTCGTTGAGCGGCTCGGCGGGGGCGGAGAGCTTGCCTGTCTCCGGGTCCAAAACACCCGCCTGGCAGATACTTCCGCGGCTCATGCCAGCGCATGCCTCGCAAGTGCAGCCAGGAACATGCAGAGCTCCCGGCTTCCAAGGCGCGGCGCCCAGGCGACGGCTCGACCCGTCCCATGGCACGCCGGCGACGGGAAACATGTGCGTGGTGGTACAGAGGAGCACGCGGCCGCCGGCGCGCATAAGCTCAAGGCCGAGCGTCTTTAGTAGGGTCGACTTGCCGCCACTGCCGATAATTGCGGTAATGCCCGGCTCGATCTTGAGCGTGGAGGCAAGGTTTCCGCTCGTCGTTTCCATCTGTTCACCGCCGTATAATACTGTGATAATAAATAATCATCAGAGTAGAGGTCGAACCGCTTTTGCTCTGCTCAAACCGTAGCACAGGGAGGTGCCCCGGGAATGCTCGTTTATATTCGCGGTGCCGGCGATATCGCCACGGGCGTCGCCGCTCGCTTGGTGCGCGCTGGCGTGTCGGTCGTTATGGCCGATATCGCGGTTCCCACGTGCATCCGCCGCACAATCAGTTTTTGCGAGGCCATTCGCCTGGGCGAGGTCCAGGTCGAGGGCATTCGCGCCCGCTTGGCGCAGACGCCGGCAGAGGCGCTCGAGATTACCCAAGCGGGAGACGTCGCCGTTGTGGTGGACCCCCAGGCCAAGATGCTCGGCGAGCTGAAACCCGCTGCCGTGGTCGACGCGATTCTGGCTAAGCGCAACTTGGGCACCACGCGCGATATGGCTCCTGTCGTCATCGCCGTGGGGCCGGGCTTTACCGCGCCGGTCGATTGCGACGCCGTGGTCGAGACCATGCGCGGGCATTTTCTGGGCCGCGTCATCACCCAGGGTTCGCCCCAGCCCAACACGGGCGTGCCAGGCATTATCGCCGGCTATGGCAAAGAGCGCGTTATTCACAGCCCCGCCGCCGGCGTGTTTCGGTCCGACCGCGCAATCGGCGACATCGTGAGTGCCGGAAACGTGATTGGCTACGCGGGCGATACGCCCATGTGCACGCAGATCGATGGCTGTCTGCGCGGACTTTTGGCGAACGGCGTGCAGGTGACTGAGGGCTTTAAATGCGCCGATGTCGATCCGCGCGGCGATGCCAGCTATATCAACTACATTTCGGACAAGGCGACGTCGGTCGGCGGCGGCGTGCTCGAGGCACTCGCCATGCTCACCGATGTCTTTAGAGGATAGAAGGCGGCAATGGAAAAGCTCGATGTTGTGAATGCGGCGCTTGCCGCCCTGCGTGCTGGCGAGACGTGCGAGCTCGTGGTCGTGGCCGGTACGGCGGGGTCATCGCCGCGCGGTGTGGGCGCCTGGATGACTGTCTTTGCCGATGGCAGCCAGGCGGGCACCATCGGCGGCGGCAAGATTGAGCTCTTTGCGCTGGATGAGGCGCGCGAGCTCCTGAGCGCGGGACAGTCGCGTCTGGTCCGCTACACCATGGGCGGCGAGAACTCCGATACCGGCATGATCTGCGGCGGAGCCATCTGCCTGTGCTACCTGCATCTGGATGCGACTCAGGCGTCGTTGTTCCAGGAAATAGCCGACGTCTTGGCCTATCGGCGCATCGGCGACTTCGTCATCGACTTTGAGCCGTTTATCGCGAGCGCGCTCGAGGGCGATGTGGCCGAGTGCCATGGCAAGGAATCGCGCCACACCATTGCGGGCTGCCCCGGGCTTTCGCTGGTGGAGGAGGGGAGTAAGGTCACCTACACCAACGCCGCCTCCGAGATTCCCGTGGCTCACATCGAGACGCTCTGCCCCGAGGGCCTGACCTACATCTTTGGCTGTGGCCACGTGGGCGCTGCGACGGCGCGGGTGCTCACGGCGGCGGGCTTTGCCGTCGTGGCTTGCGACGACCGCCCCGGCACGCTGACCCCCGAATGGGTGCCCAACGTCTACGATCGTCGTCTGGTCGATTACAAGAACCTGAGCGAGCGGTGCCCCATCGGCCCGCGCGACCTGGTGGTCGTCGCCACGGCGGGTCACAAGTCCGATATCGACGTGGTGATTCAGGCCATGCGCGCCAAACCCGCCTATCTGGGCTGCCTGGGCTCGCGCCGCAAGACGGCCTTTGTGCGCGCCCGCCTGGAGCAGGAGGGCTTTACGCAGGAGCAAATCGACGAGTTGCACCTGCCGATTGGCGTTGCCATCGAGGCGGAGGACCCCGAGGAGATCGCCATCTCCATCGCCGCCGAGATGATCCACCTGCGCCGCACCAAACTCATCCCCCGCAAGCGCTAATCGCATCCTCACCAATAAGTTGCGGTGAAATACGGATTGTTTAAGCCTGTTAGGCCGCCCAACAGTCCCTATTTCACCGCAACTGCTTGTTGGGACCCATTTGTGCGGGGGAGTTGTGGAGTTGTGCAGGCAGACGAGGTTTTTCTGGAAATACGCTCACGATGCGCGTATAGTACCGATTGTTTTGTCGGCTCCTGCTGCGTCGAGTCCAAACCGCAAAATGCCATGAGCGGCGCGGATGCAGCCAGGAGGCACGAGGACAACCCATCGTGGCCACGCCCCGTGCTTAAAACCCCAAGAAGGAGTGAACAATGGCAGAAGAGAAGTATGTGCCGCGTCTGAAGACCAAGTACAACAACGAGGTCAAGCAGCAGCTTCAGGACAAGTTCCAGTACGAGAACGTCATGATGATCCCCAAGTTTGAGAAGATCGTCGTGAACATGGGTGTCGGCGAGGCCGCTACCGATTCCAAGGCCATCGACGGTGCCGTGCGCGACCTGCGCGCCATCACCGGACAGCAGCCGATGATCACCCGTGCCCGTAAGTCCATCGCTACCTTCCGCCTGCGCGCTGGTATGCCGATCGGCTGCAAGGTTACCCTGCGTGGCGACCGTATGTGGGAGTTCTTCGATCGTCTGACCTCCGTCGCGATCCCCCGTATCCGCGACTTCCGCGGCATTTCCGCCAAGAGCTTCGACGGCCGTGGTAACTTCTCCATGGGCGTCACCGAGCAGCTCATCTTCCCCGAGATCGACTTCGATTCCGTCGATCACCAGCGTGGTATGGACATCACTTTCGTGACCACCGCCAACACCGATGAGGAGGCCAAGGCCCTTCTGGACGCCTTCGGTTTCCCGTTCAAGAAATAGGTTCACCTGCCCTATAAGCGCCGTTCCCACAAGGGGGCGGCGCTTGGGGCGAACAATACTCTATGTGAGGAGGATATAAGTGGCTAAGACATCGATGATCGTCAAGTGCAATCGCAAGCAGAAGTTCTCTACTCGTGAGTACACGCGCTGCCAGCGCTGCGGCCGTCCGCACTCTGTGTACCGCAAGTTCGGCCTGTGCCGTGTCTGCTTCCGCGAGCTTGCACTCAAGGGCGAGCTTCCCGGCGTTAAGAAGGCCAGCTGGTAAGTCACTACCAGCGTTTCAAGCATCAGTTTGGAACAGGGAAAACGCGCTAAAAAGGCTTTGCCGTTAAGGGCGGCGAAGAACCAAGAGCACGTGTTCATCAAGAACGAAGGAGAATCTGTATGAACCTTACAGACCCGATCGCAGATATGCTTACGCGCATCCGTAACGCTAACTCTGTGAACAAGGCCACGGTCTCCATGCCGAGCAGCAAGAAGCTCGTCGAGATCGCTCGTGTTCTGCACGAGGAGGGCTACATCGAGGGCTACGATGTCGAGGACACCGTTCCCCAGAAGACTCTGCACATCACGCTTAAGTATGGTCCCAAGAAGGCTAAGGTCATCAACGGCATCCGCCGCATTTCCAAGCCGGGCCTGCGTAAGTACACCGGTGTTGCCGACATGCCCCGCGTCCGCGGTGGCCTTGGTACCGCCATTATTTCCACCAGCCATGGCGTCATGACCGACCGCGATGCTCGCAAGCACAACGTCGGCGGCGAGATCATCGCTTACGTCTGGTAATTCGCTCGGTAGGTAGAAGGAAAGGAGATCACCGTGTCTCGTATCGGTAATAAGCCTGTCCAGATTCCCGCCGGAGTCGAAGTGGCAGTCAACGGCAACAACGTTGTCGTCAAGGGCCCCAAGGGCCAGCTCGAGCTCGATGTCTTTGAGAAGCTCGCTATCAACGTCGAGGACAACGTCCTCACCGTTTCCCGTCCCGACGACGAGCGTGAGACCCGTGCCCGCCACGGCCTCACCCGCGCCCTCATCCACAACATGGTTGTTGGCGTTTCCGAGGGCTTCGAGAAGAAGCTCGAGCTCGCCGGCGTCGGTTACCGCGTGCAGCAGAAGGGCAAGAACCTCGAGTTCTCCCTGGGCTTCTCGCACCCCGTGATCGTCGAGGCTCCCGAGGGCATCACCTTCGAGGTTCCCGACAACACCCACGTGAACGTCAAGGGTATCAACAAGCAGCAGGTGGGTCAGATTGCCGCTGAGATCCGCGGCCATCGTCCTCCCGAGCCTTACAAGGGCAAGGGTATCCACTACGTTGGCGAGCACATCCGCCGCAAGCTGGGTAAGGCCGCCAAGTAGTCGTAACCGACTCACTCGCATAAGACCAGCACCCCGTCAGGTGCTGGCAAGATCAACCTTTTTAGGAGTTTACGTATGAACAAGCATAAGGCGAAGCTGGAAGGCCTCAAGCGTCGTCAGCGTCGTGTTCGCGGCAAGGTCTCGGGTACCGCCGAGCGTCCGCGTCTTCGCGTGACCCGTACTAACGCCAACATCTATGCCCAGATCATCGACGACAGCAAGGGCTCCAGCCTGACGCTCGTCTCCGCCTCGACCCTCGAGGCCGAGTTCAAGGGCACCCACACCTCGAACAAGGAGGCTGCGGAGAAGGTCGGTCAGCTCGTTGGCAAGCGTGCCATCGAGGCCGGCATCACCAAGGTCGCTTTCGATCGTGGTGGCCGTATCTACCATGGCCGCGTCAAGGCCCTCGCCGACGGTGCTCGTGCCGCCGGTCTCGAGTTCTAGGAGGTATGTAGCACATGGCTCGTAATCAGAAGCAGCAGCGCGAGGCCTCCGAGTTCGAGGAGCGCGTCGTTTACATCAACCGCGTGTCGAAGACCGTCAAGGGTGGTCGTCGCATGAGCCTCGTCGCTCTCGTCGTCGTTGGCGACGGCAAGGGCAACGTCGGCGTTGGCATGGGCAAGTCCGCTGAGGTGCCCATGGCCATCTCCAAGGCGTCTCTCGATGCCAAGAAGAACATGTTCCACGTGCCGGTGACCGATCAGGGCACTATCCCGCACGAGGTTCTCGGTCACTTTGGTGCCGGCCGCATCATCATCAAGCCCGCTGTCGAGGGTACCGGCGTTATCGCCGGCGGCGCTGTGCGTCCCCTCTTCGAGCTTGCTGGCATCAAGAACGTCCTGTCCAAGTCCCTCGGTACCGACAACGGCCTCAACATCATCAAGGCTGCCGTCGAGGGCCTCAAGGAGCTCTCCAGCCCTGAGGACGTCGCGGCTCGCCGTGGCCTGACGGTCTCCGAGATGTTCGTCGGTAAGGAGAACTAAGCATGGCTGACACCATCAAGATCAAGCAGGTCCGCAGCACCAACGGTTGCAAGCAGGACCAGGTCCGTACTGTCCGTGCCCTCGGTCTCCACAGGATCCGCGAGGTTCGCGAGATTGCTGACAACGAGTCCGTCCGCGGCATGATCTTCAAGGTCAAGCACCTTGTCGAGATTGTAGAGGAGTAGCAAATGCAGCTTCACGATCTTACTCCCGCGCCCGGTTCCACCAAGAACCGCAAGCGCGTCGGCCGTGGCAATTCTTCGGGTCACGGCACCACTTCTGGCCGCGGCCAGAAGGGCCAGGGTTCCCGCTCTGGCGGCACCAAGGGTGCCGGCTTCGAGGGTGGCCAGACTCCGCTGGCTATGCGCCTGCCCAAGCTTCCGGGCTTCCGCAACCCCCGTCGTATCGAGTACACCGCCGTTAACGTTGAGCGTCTCGAGCGTAAGTTCGAGGACGGCGCTGTGATCGACGGTGCCGCTCTTAAGGCCGCTCGCATCACCAAGAGCGAGTTCGAGCCCGTCAAGGTGCTCGGCAATGGTGAGCTCACCAAGAAGTTCACGGTCAAGGTCGACAAGGTCAGCGCTTCTGCGCAGGCCAAGATCGAGGCCGCCGGCGGAAAGGTCGAGCTGCCGTGCTAAATGGTCTTAAGAATGCTTTCCGCATCAAAGAATTGCGCGAAAAGATTCTTTTTACCATAGCTATGCTCGTCGTGTATCGCATTGGTGCGCACGTTCCTGTGCCCGGCATTCCCTTCCAGGGGATGCTGGGCCTTTTCTCGACCGATAACAATTCGGTCGCCGCAGGTGCTATGGCCCTCCTGAATCTTTTCTCTGGCGGCGCGTTGAGCTATGTGTCGGTGTTTTCGCTGGGCATCATGCCTTACATCACCAGCTCGATCATCCTCCAGATGCTCCAGGCCGTCGTGCCTTCCCTGCATGAGCTTGCCCGCGAGGGCGAGGTCGGTCAGACCAAGATTACGCAGTATTCGCGTTACCTCACCCTGGCTCTGGCAATCCTCAACTCCGTGGGTTACCTCTTCCTCTTTAAGAGCTTCGGCATCAGCTTCAATGGCGCCGGCGCTCCCGAGATCATCTTCGACCTCATGATCGTCGGTACGCTCACCGCGGGCGCCATGCTGATCATGTGGATTGGTGAGCTCATCACCCAGCGCGGTATCGGCAATGGCATGTCGCTGATCATCTTCGCGAACATCATGGCCGGTCTGCCGCAGGCTATCTTCTCCAGCACCGAGGGCAATGCCGGTGGCATCATCACCATGGTGATCATCTGCGCCATCATCCTGCTGGTTATCCCGCTGATTGTTTTCCTTGAGCGCGGCCAGCGCCGCATCCCGGTCTCCTACGCTAAGCGCGTCGTGGGCCGTCGCATGATGGGTGGCCAGACCACCTACCTGCCCATCAAGGTCAACACCGCGGGTGTCGTGCCGATCATCTTCGCTTCGGCGCTGCTGTACTTCCCGGCTCAGATTGCCGTGTTCTTCCCCGGCATCGGCTGGATTCAGGCAGTTGCCTCCGCGCTTTCGACCGGTTGGCTCAACTGGGTGCTTAACGTTGTCCTCATCGTGTTCTTCGCGTACTTCTATACCTCCATGGTGTTCAACCCCGATGACACGGCCGACAACCTTAAGAAGCAGGGCGGCTTTATTCCGGGCGTGCGTCCGGGTAGGGCTACCGCGGCCTACATCAAGAACGCGCTCAACAAGATCACGCTTCCCAGCGCTGTCTTTTTGGCGCTCATCGCCATCGTGCCTTCGATCATCTTCTCCTTCACGGGTAACCATCTGATCCAGGCATTTGGCGGCACGTCCATCCTCATCATGGTCGGCGTCGTGCTCGACACGGTCGATAAGCTCGAAGGCCAGATCAAGATGTATGATTACGATGGATTCTTTAAATAGGCTAGAGGAGGATTGCTCATGAACCTCGTATTGCTCGGAGCTCCGGGTGCCGGTAAGGGCACCGTCGCACAGGAGCTCGTCGCCGAGTTTGGCGTCGCCCACATTTCCACTGGCGACCTGCTGCGTGCTGCCGTCAAGGGTGGCACCGAGCTTGGTATTCAGGCTAAGAAGTACATGGACGCTGGCGAGCTCGTTCCCGACCAGCTCGTGATCGACCTTGTCAAGGAGCGCCTTGCCGCCGATGACGCCCAGCAGGGCTTCATCCTCGACGGCTTCCCGCGCAACACCGCCCAGGCTGTGACGCTCGATTCCGAGCTCTCCGCCATGGGTCGCGAGATCGACTGTGCCCTTCTGGTCGATGTGGCCCCCGAGGTCATTATCGATCGTCTGTCTTCGCGTCGCACCTGCCGCGCCTGCGGTTACACCGGCACCGCTGCTGATGCTACCTGCCCCAAGTGTGGCGGCGAGATGTATCAGCGCGACGACGACAAGCCCGAGACCATCAAGAACCGTCTCGACGTCTACGAGAAGTCCACGAGTCCGCTCGTCGACTACTATCGTGGCCAGGGTCTGCTCAAGTCGGTCAACGGTGACCAGGCTCGCGAGACCGTGTACGGGGATGTCAAAGAGGCTCTCGGTCTATGATCAAGATTAAGTCTGCAACGCAAATCGAGCAGATGAAGAAGGCAGGAGCGCTATCTAAGATGGCGCTCCGCCACGTTGGAGCCATGGTGCGTCCCGGCGTTTCGACTTTTGAGCTCGATCAGCTCGCGGAGCAGATTATCCGCATGCATGGCGGCACCCCGGCCTTTAAGGGTTACGGCGGGTTCCCGGGGACCATTTGCGCATCGATCAACGATGCCGTGGTCCACGGTATTCCCAACCCCGACATGATCCTGCGCGATGGCGATATCATCTCCATCGATACGGGAGCCGTTGTCGACGGTTGGGTCGGCGATAACGCTTGGACGTTTTTCGTCGGCACCCCCACGCCCGAAGCCAAGGCTTTGTGCGAGGTCACGCGCGATTGTCTTAAGGCTGCCATCGAGCAGGCTGTTCCCGGTAACCATATCGGGGACGTTGGTTATGCTGTTCAGTCCCTCGCCGAGTCTCACGGTTACGGCGTGCTTCGTGATTATGTGGGACATGGCATCGGCCGCGTGATGCACGAGGACCCCAACGTTCCTAACTATGGAAAGAAGGGGAGGGGCGTTCGCCTCCAGGCCGGCATGGTCATTGCCATCGAGCCGATGGTTACGATGGGTTCCAACCATGTGAGCACAGGCTCCGACGGTTGGATCGTCACGACCAACGACCACCTGCCCGCCGCGCACTACGAGAACACCGTCGCCATTACCAATGACGGTCCGGTGATTCTCACCACGGATGCGCAAGGTGCTTGGTGTTCGCTCCAAGGCGGAGAAATGTAAAAGTCGCCGCCCCCTGATGCCCAACCTCGTCTTTCAATTTCGAAGGCATGACCCCAAGGTCTATGCCTTCTCATTTCAAGGCGATCTTGGGCATCAGGGAACGGCTTTGTTTTACATTTCAAATGTAATAAGTTCCATTTAGTTGTGGAGCCATTACGAAGTTATTACGATGCGTGCATACGTGTTGTAGAATACTCAATCGCTGTCGTTTTCTAGAGAAAGATGATTGCTTGTGAAGAAGGAAGACGCAATTGAGCTCGAGGGTACGGTAAAGGAGCCGCTGCCCAACGCCATGTTTAAGGTCGAGCTCGAGAACGGTCATTCGGTTCTGTGCAACATTTCTGGCAAGATCCGAATGAATTACATCCGTATTCTCCCCGGTGACAGGGTTGTCGTGGAGCTTTCCCCGTACGACCTGACCCGCGGCCGCATCACCTATCGCTACAAATAGCGGCACGCATACACGCACTCCATTTCCGACTGCAGGCTTAGCTCAACCTACGGTCGGATTGTGTGTGAAGACCAGCCATAGTTTTAAACGCCTGCGGCTGGGCGAGTAGATAGTAGGGAAGTAGTTTGAGCGCTACCGAAAGGAAGAACGATGAAGGTACGTCCTTCGGTCAAGAAGATGTGCGATAAGTGCAAAATCATTAGGCGCCATGGCAAGGTCCTCGTCATTTGCGAGAACCCCCGTCATAAGCAGCGTCAGGGTTAAGAGAGGAGACTACGTTGGCCCGTATTAATGGTGTCGACCTCCCGCGTGAGAAGCGCGTTGAGATCGGTCTGACCTACATTTACGGCATCGGCCGCACCACTGCGACGAAGATTTGCGTCGAGTGCAACGTTAACGTGGATACGCGCGTTAAGGACCTCACCGAGGATGAGGTTAACGCCATCCGCGATTATATCGATAAGAACCAGATCATGGTTGAGGGCGACCTCCGCCGTGAGCGCAACCAGAACGTCAAGCGCCTTATGGACATCGGCTGCAACCGCGGCCTTCGTCACCGCAAGGGCCTCCCGGTCCGCGGCCAGCGCACCCACACTAACGCTCGTACCCGCAAGGGCCCGAAGCGTCAGATCGGTGCTAAGAAGAAGAAATAAGGAGCGCTAGATAGATGGCTACTGCTAAGAAGAACGTTCGCGCTGCCCGTCTGAAGCGCGCGGACCGTAAGAACATTTCCGTGGGCCAGGCTCACATTCGTTCTACGTTCAACAACACGATCGTTTCGATCACCGATCCCCAGGGCAACGTCATTTCCTGGAAGTCGGCTGGCCAGGTGGGCTTCAAGGGCTCCCGTAAGTCCACGCCGTTCGCTGCCCAGATGGCTGCCGAGGCTGCTGCCAAGCAGGCCATGGAGCACGGTATGAAGAAGGTTTCCGTCTTCGTCAAGGGCCCCGGCTCCGGTCGTGAGACCGCCATCCGCTCCCTCCAGGCTGCTGGCCTCGAGGTCTCGAGCATCCAGGACAAGACCCCCATTCCGCACAACGGCTGCCGCCCCAAGAAGCGTCGCCGCGTGTAACTGAAAGGATCGTATCAATATGGCAATCGACAGGACTCCTGTTCTTAAGCGCTGCCGTCAGCTCGGGATCGATCCCGCTGAGCTCGGTTACAGCAGCAAGAAGGAATCTATCCGTCAGCCCAAGCGCCGTCGCAAGGAATCTGAGTACGGCATGCAGCTGCGCGAGAAGCAGAAGGTCAAGTTCATCTATGGCGTTCTGGAGAAGCAGTTCCACGGCTACTTCAACAAGGCCCGCAAGATGAACGGCGTCACCGGTGAGAACCTCATGATCATCCTTGAGTCTCGCCTCGACAACGTCGTCTTCCGTCTTGGCTTCGCCCGCACCCGCAAAGAGGCTCGTCAGTCCGTCCGTCATGGTCACTTCACCGTGAACGGCAAGCGCGTGGACATCCCGTCCTACCGCGTCAAGGCCGGCGACGTCGTCGCTGTCGGCGAGAAGTTCCGTGACCTCCTCCCCATCAAGGAGGCCCTGATTTCCTCCGAGCGCTTTGAGGTTCCTGGCTGGCTCGAGGTCGATATCGAGAAGCTGTCTGGTAACGTGCTCGCTCTGCCGACGCGTGAGCAGATCAGCGGTGATATCAACGAGCAGCTCATCGTCGAGCTCTACTCTAAGTAGTCCATCCGGGCTGCTGAGGCTGGAGGTAATACATGTCAGAATTCATTAGGCCTCAGGTTCAGGTCGAAGAGATCAACGAGACGTCTGCTCGTGTCTCCGTCGAGCCGCTCGAGCGTGGCTACGGCGATACGCTGGGTAACTCCCTTCGTCGCGTTCTTCTGTCCTCGCTCGAGGGTGCCGCCGTCGAGGCTATTCAGATCGATGGCGCGCAGCACGAGTTCATGACCATCCCTAACATGGTCGAGGATGTCACCGACATCGTCCTGAATGTCAAGGGTCTTGTCTTCAGGGCTCTCGGCACGACCGACGAGGCGACCGCCACCATTTCGGTTGACGGCCCCTGCGAGGTCACCGGTGCGGACTTCTTTATTCCGTCCGAGTTTGAGCTGGTCAACCCCGAGCAGCACATCGCTACGCTCACCGAGGGTGGCCATCTCACCATGAGCATGCGCATCGGCTATGGCCGCGGCTATGTTTCTGGCGAGGCCAACAAACGCGACAACGATCCCATCGGTGTGATCCACGTCGACTCGCTGTACTCGCCGGTTTCCCGTTGCGCCAAGCTCGTTGAGGCTTGCCGTGTCGGTCAGCACACCGACTACGACCGCCTTGTCCTCGAGATCGAGACCAACGGCTCCATCGCCCCGCGCGACGCCGTGGTCCAGGCTGCCAATATCATTAACCAGCATATGGCTGCCTTTATGAACCTTGCCGAGACCCCCGAGGTCGAGGAGGAGGCTTCGATCTTCGCTCCCGAGGTCACCAACGACAACGCTGAGCTGGACAAGCAGATCGAGGATCTGGACCTTTCCGTCCGTTCTTACAACTGCCTTAAGCGCGCCAGCATTCACTCGGTCCGTCAGCTCGTTGAGTTCTCGGAGAACGATCTGCTCAACATCCGTAACTTCGGTGTTAAGTCGATCGAGGAAGTGAAGGACAAGCTTGAGTCCATGGGCCTGAGCCTGAAGGCTTAATGCTTCGCATATTTGAGGAGAAACTAGACCATGCGTCATAACGTTAAGAAGGGCCTGAAGCTCGGCACCGATGCGAGCCACACCAAGGCCATGAAGAAGAGCCTTGCTAAGGCCCTCTTCGAGAACGACCGCATCAAGACCACCGAGACCCGCGCTAAGGCGCTGCGTTCGGTCGTCGATCCGATCATCACCTGGGCCAAGAAGGGCGACCTGCACTCTCGTCGTCTGGCTATCGCCAAGCTCGGCGATAAGCAGCTCGTTGCCGAGATCTTCGACAAGGCTGCTCAGGGCATGTGGCAGGACCGCAACGGCGGTTACACCCGCATCATGAAGCTCGGTAACCGCAAGGGCGACAACGCTCCCATCGTTATCATGGAGCTCGTCACCGAGCCTTGCACGCCTAAGGCTAAGAAGGCTGCTCCGGCCCCCAAGAAGGCCGCTGCTCCCAAGAAGGTCGAGGCTGCCGAGGAGGCTTCTGCTGAGGAGACCGCTGAGTAGACAATCCGTCTGCATAGGCTATATTCGAGGGGTACGTTCGCGTACCCCTCTTTTTTTGTCGCGATACCGTTGCTTGTTTGTTGGGAGCGCCCATGACTGCGCCGTCTGATTTCAATTCGATTTCCGAGCTTGACGCCACGCTCGTATTTCGCGTGGCCTATGATGGCTCGTCGTATAGCGGATTTGCCGAGCAGCCGGGAGAGACGACGGTTGCGGGTGAGCTACGTCGAGCTATTGAGACGCTCCTGCGCCGTCCGATCGACCTGACGTGTGCGGGACGTACCGATGCCGGCGTGCATGCGGTGGCACAGTTTATCAGCGTGCCCGTAACGGACGCTGAGTTGGCTTTGACGCGCCGTAGGTGGCTGAGGGCTATGGACGCCCTCCTGCCCAAAGATATCGCCATCAACGAGGTCTACAAGGCCCGTAAAGGCTTTTCTGCACGTTTTGACGCGCGTTCCCGTACGTATACGTACCGTATTGCCGATCGCGATGCGCGCCCCGTGCTGTCCCGCGGTGCGGTGTGGTGGCATCGCTATCCCTTGGATGTTGAGGCTATGTCTGCTGCCTGCCCCGCGCTGCTGGGCGAGCAGGACTTTAAAAGCTTTTGCAAGGTTGCTTCTGCCGTGGGCAAACCTACGCACCGCTGCGTAATGCGCGCCGAGTTTGGCCATGAGGTTGCGTTTGGCGAGGACATCCTGACGTTTACCATCGAGGGCAATGCGTTTCTGCATTCGATGGTCCGTACGATCGTTGGCACGCTTGTCGCGATTGGCATGCATCGCCGTGAACCCGAGTGGATGCGCGAGGTCATCGATGCTTGCGACCGTACCGCTGCGGGCCCCACGGCTCCTGCCTGCGGCCTTACGTTTATGGGCGTGGATTACGATCCCGCCGAGCTTGTCGTGCTCGACTAGGGGAGGGCTCGGCGCGTCGTGCGTCGGCACCTGTCATCTGTGGGCTGCGCGTGTGCAACATCTGTTCTTGGCGTGCAATACAACCGGTGTCTCATTGCTTTTATTGCCGGGGTGTACCATGAACGACAGTTTGATTCACTGCTGTCGAGAGGACGGATAACTTGGTTCGACGTGGCTCGCATCCGCGACTTTCGGTGATCCTTGTGGTAGAAGGTTCGCCCAGCTATGCGATGCGTGCGCTCGAGAGTATCCAGAACCAAGACCTCTACGATTTGCAGATTGTCGTTGTCTGTCGCGATGCTGCGCCCGGTGTGCGCCATTCGCTTCAAGTTGCTGCCGACAGGGACATTCATATTGATTTGATTGACGTCGAGGACGCGAAGCGCGGCGCTTGTCTTCGTGCCGGTTTTGCTGCCTCGCGCGGCTCTCAAATCATCGCTATGAACGCCGATGAGTGGTTTGCTCCGCAGTCCCTTTCCAAGATGGTCAATATCGCGTGCGATACTACGGCAGACATAGTGCTCCCCACGGTGTCGCTCGACCGCTATGATGCACATCGAGAGCGCCATTCGCGCGTCTTGGATGCTGCTCATATTTCCATTGATAGCAAATCTTCGATGGTGGCCGGGCTGCCTCAGTTGATTTTAGGCGGCCTAGTCGTTCAGACCTCTGGTGTGATGTACAGCCGCTCGCTGTTTGAGGCATGCCTTTTGTGCGACAAGGTGTTTCGCACAGTTGGGTTTATGGCATGCGCGCTTTCGCAGACACGATGCGTGTCCGGCTGCGGCGATGCTTGTTTCCACACGGCGGCACCTAAACTTACAGATGCCTTTGATCCCACCATGTATGCCAAGGTATCCGATGACACTCGAGCGCTCGACGAGCTTGCGGACTCACTCTCGGAAGCAGACAGCGGTGGTCGGCTCAAGCTGGCAAGCCAAAAGTTCTACTTTGCCGGACTGGTCGCCTGCATCGAGAATTTGTGTCTGAGCCCGCATGGGGTGTCGTCAATCGAGCGTTCCGCCCGCATGCGTGATATGCTCGATGCGCCTCGAACCCGTCAGATGGTCGCCGCGCTCAAGGATAACCATCGGGGACTCGGTTTGTTGTTTGGGCCGATCGCCAGCGCCAAGCCCGCGCGCTGCGTGATGTGTACGCATCTGGCAGCTTTTCTTAACCGGACGGGCGCAAAAACCGCCTAAACGGCTCATTTCGAAACAAATTTGCATAGAATTGTTTCGAAATGCGTTCTTATACACAAAAGCCTTCAAATAGCGTTAAACTATTCAGTCACTGATTGATTGTCTCCGCCATCTTTTGGAGAGAGGGTTTGTATGGCTAAAAAACGCAATGGGCGCCAGGATGCCATTAGAGATATTGTGCGCAATAAGGACGTCCGCACGCAGCGCGTGCTGGTCGATGAGCTCCGCGCTATGGGCTTTGATTGCACGCAGGCGACTGTCTCTCGCGATATTGCCGATATGGGGCTGCGTAAGCTCCCCGAGGGTATCTATGTTCTGGCAGAGGACCTGCACCTGCAGCGTATGGTTTCCGAGCTCGTAACGGGCGTTCTGCGCACCGATAATCTGGTTATGATCAAGGCTCAGCCTGGTACGGCTTCCGGCATCGCCGCCGCCGTTGATGCGGCAGAGTTGCCCGATGTGCTTGGCTCGCTTGCCGGCAACGATACGATTTTGGTTATTGCCCAGACGGCCGAGGACGGCGAGCGTCTCGAGGCGCTGATCAATAAGCTGAGCAATTCTCGCAAGTAGGCGTGCGGGTCGTGCGCTCGGCACTGTGTGCGTGACATGGTGGCTTGTAAGGGGGTATCGACGTTGGTCGGTACCCCCTATATTGTTTGCCGGTATAAAGGCCGTCCACCAGGTCGCTTTAAACTAAAAGGCCCCCGAGCACTTTAATAAGCTGCTCGGGGGCCTTGTTGCTAATGGCCGGATGAATTTCTAGCCAACCGTATCGTCAGGCGTGGGCGAGGGGTCGGGAGTGGGTGTAGGCGTAGGCGTAGGCGTAGGCGTAGGCGTGCCGCCATCGCCGCCGGTCGAACCACCAGTGGAGCCGCCCGTCGAGCCACCGGTCGTACCGGTGCCGCCGGTGGTGTCGCCGCCCGTGGTCTCGGTGGTCGTGGTCGTCGTGGTAGTCGTTGTGGTGGTTTCCTCTTCGTCCTCGTTCTCGTCCTTGTCGTCGTTCTCCGTCTTCTTGGTGTTGTTGGTGCCGTAGAACTTCCAGACGCTGTTGTTCTTGTAGGTGGGCGCCGTTCCGGTCGCAAACTCCTCGCGCTCGGTACCGGTCAGAACGGTGTTCATAAACCGCTTAAAGACAGGCAGGTTGGTGCTGTCGCCCAGCAGGTCTGTGCCGTATTTTTGGATGGGAATCTCGCCCGCGGAATAGCCGGTCCACAGGGCGCACGCCAGCTGCGGGGTATAGCCGCAGAACCACAGGTTGGTGGTGTTGTCGGTGGTGCCCGTCTTGCCGGCATAGGGCTGGTTGACGCTCAGGGCGCCGGCAGCACCCGTACCGCCGCCCTTCATGACGCCGGACAGAACATCGGTGACCGCGGCGGCCTCGCCCTCGGTAAGTACCTGTGAGGGATTGTCGGTGTGCTGGTACAGCACCGAACCGGTACGAGAGTCAATCTCGGTGATGGCGATCGGCTGGCGATAGTAGCCGCCGTTGGCAAACGTCGCGTAGGCGGCGGCCATCTCGAGCGGCGAGATCGAGCCGGTGCCGAGGGTCATGACGGGAACGTCCTCGATGTTGTCCTTGGCGGGATCGATGCCGAGCTTTTTGACGAGCGAGATGATCTTGTTGTTGCCGACGGCTTCCGCCACCTGGATGTAGCCGGTGTTGGAGGAGTATGCCGTCGCCTGCTTAAGCGTGATGTTGCCATAGCTATGGTTGGCGTAGTTTTGGACCTCGGTCGTGGTGCCCTTGGCCTTGAGCGGCGAGTTGCAGTTGAGGGTGACGTTGGGGTTCATGCCGTTTTGGATGGCAGTTGCCAGCGTAAAGGCCTTAAAGGTGGAGCCGACGGGACGCTTGGCCGTGGCATGGTTTACGTGGTTCTCGTCGGCGTTGTAATCGTAGCCGCCCACCATGCACTTGATGTAGCCGGTCTTGGGGTCGACGACGACCATGCCCATGTCCAGGCCGTCGAGCGAGAGCGTGTCGAGCTGCTCGCGAACGGCATTCTCTGCCACCTGCTGCATCGTGGGGTCGATGGTGGTCTTGACGGTCAGGCCGCCCTTAAAGAGCACGTCGGTCGAGAACTCCTGCTCCAGCAGCTGCTTAACATAGGCGACAAAGTAGGGCTGCGAGTATACGTCAACGCCGCTGCCCGAGATTTCGGTCACGTTGAGGGTGATGGGCTCGGCCTGTGCGGCATCGTGCTCCTCCTGCGTAATGTGGCCCAGGCGCAGCATGTTGTCGAGGACCTTGTTGCGACGGGACAGCGCCAGGTCGGGGTTGACCGTGGGGTCGTACTGCGAGGGCGAGTTGGGAAGGCCGATGAGCAGCGCGGCCTCGCTCAGGGTGAGGTCTGCGGCGCTCTTGGACAGGTAGGTCTCGGCGGCGGCCTCAATACCGTAGGCGCCGTGACCGTAATAGATGGTGTTGAGGTACATCATGAGGATCTCGTCTTTGGAGTACATGTCCTCCATCTTTACGGCGATGTAGGCCTCGCGCACCTTACGCTCGATGGTCGAGTCGAACTGCTCCTCCTGCAGGATGGTGTTGCGCACCAGCTGCTGGGTGATAGTCGAGGCGCCTTCGTGCCCGCCGCCGAGGGTTGCCACCGCAGCACGCGCGATACCCCACAGGTCGATACCGCCGTGCTCGTAGAAGCGCTCGTCCTCGACGTCAACGGTGCCCTGTAGCACGTAGGGGGAGACCTTGTCCTTGGTGATGGACTTGCGGTTTTGCGTGTAGAAGCTCGCGATCTTGTTGCCGTTGCAGTCGACGATCTCGGTGGGCTCGCTCACCAGATACGCGTTGGCGTCGGTGTAGTCGGGCAGATCGGACAGCCAGCGGTTGACGTTGCCGACCATGCCGATGCCAAATGCCACGCCCGCAATCAGCAAAAAGCCCAAAAACGAGAGCAGGATTATGGGCAGGGCATGCGTCTTTGAACGGCTGCGTCCCTGTCGTTGGCGAGGACCCATATATTGACCTCCAGGTATGTCGTGCCGGACGGCGGATGTGCCGTCGGGGCAGGATGGACATAAGTTATTACACGATAAACCAAACGGGGCGCGCGAGGCCTCGTGTATGCTGGAAGACGGCATTTTTCAGAGTGAATGCATACCTTGGTAAGGAGTTTGCCGATGGCGATTCGGGCGATGGGGCCGAGCGGACAATACGAGACTGGATTGGATGCTGCCGGTGCGGCGCTGCCCGAGCTGCTGGCGCCGGCGGGCGGGCTCGACCAGATGTTTGCGGCCATCGCCGCGGGCGCCGATGCCATCTATGCGGGGTTGGGCGGCTTTAACGCCCGTGTGAGTGCGCACGGTTTTACCGACGACGAGTTTGCGCGCGGCTGCGCCGTGGCGCATGCCCATGGCGTGCGTGTGTACGTGACGCTCAACGTGTTCGTGTTTGACGATGAGTTGTCCGACGCGGTGGCGTTGGGAGCTCATGCACTGGAGCTGGGCGCCGATGCTCTGATTGTCGCCGATGCCGGGCTGGCCTGCGCGCTGCGCGCGGCGATTCCCGGGGTCGAGATTCACCTGTCCACGCAGGCGGGCGTTCATAGCGAAGGCGCCGTGCGACTTGCCGCCGATGAGCTGGGGGTCGAGCGCGTGACGACGGCACGCGAGCTGACGGTCGACGAGATTGCGGCGCTATGTGCCACGGGCGTGCCCATCGAGGTATTCTGCCACGGTGCGATTTGCATCGGCTATTCGGGGGCGTGCGAGTTCTCGGCCCTGCGGCGTGGGCGCTCGGCGATGCGCGGCGACTGCACGCAGCCGTGCCGTCTGGCGTACGACCTGGTGGACGAGGCGGGGCAGAGCGTTGTCGCCGTCGAGGGAGATCGCCTGCTGTGCCCGCGCGACTATCTGGGTATTGCACATCTGCCCGAGCTTGTAGATGCCGGCGTGGCGTCGCTCAAGATCGAGGGGCGCATGAAGAACCCCGATTACGTATTCAACGTGGTGCGGGTGTGGCGCCGGGCACTCGATATGCTGTACGACGGCGCGTGGGACCCCGGTGCCGTGGAAGAGCTTGAGCGCGAGCTGGGAAGGTCGTTTAACCGTGGGTTTACCGATGCGTACCTGCGAGGGCGTTCGGGTGCCGAGCTGATGAGCTTTGAGCGTGCGATTAACCACGCTCGAGATCCGGTTTTATCCGGGTGCCGACGCGCGTCCCGATGTGCCCAAGCGCTGGCCGCAGGTGCCCTGTCCGGTGGATGCCGCAGCGGGGGAGCGCGTCGTCGTGCATTGCAAGCGTAAGGTTGACACGGGCTGCGAGGTGTACCTGATTCGCAGCGCCGGCGTGTTGGATCAGACGGCGGCGGTGTTGGAGCGCATGCGGGCCGAGGCGGATGCGATTGCGCCCGTTGCGCGTGCCGTTGAGGTGCTGCCCTTTGAGGACGTTGCGGTGGATGGCGGTGCGTCGACGGAGTTGGTGGAGTGCGCGGTTCCCACTCGCATGGTTTTTGCTTGGCAGCTGATGGATGCCGACCCGCGCGGAGAACTCGATTTGTCCGACGCCGTTGTGGTGCTTGACGAGGTGTGCCGCACGGGTGACGCTGACCGGACCCGCTCACTGATGCAGCGTGCCGGGCGCGTCGTCTGCCGCAACCTGGGACAGGTGGTGATCGCTCGCGAGCTGGGCGTGACGTTTGACGTGGCGGCGCCGGTGTTCTGCGCGAATCGGGCCACGCATACCTGGCTGCGTGGACTCGGTGCGGGGCGGGTGTACTTGCCGGCCGAGTTGCTCGGCAATGATGCGGAGCGTATTGCCGAACTGGCTGCTGAACCCGGCGTCTTGGGTCCGGTCGACGCCGACCGTCCCGAGCTTATGGTGTGCGAGCACTGCCTGCTGACCGCCGAGGGCGTCTGCGCCACCGATGCGACGGGACAGGTTCGTTGCCGCGACTGCTTGCGTCGTCGGCAGGTACGCTATCTGGTCGAGCGTGACGGTACACGTCTGCTAGTTGCCATTGACGCATGCGGCAGGACGAGGATTTTCCTGTCGTAGGTGTTGCGTCGCGTCAGTTTGTTATCATAAGAGAGTTTATGGACTTCCAGCACCGCCGTTTTCGGCGAGGGTGCTATAGCAAAAGGAGGATACCCAATGCTGTCTGTTGACGAGCAAATGCGTATCATCACCTCGGGCGCCGCGCAGATCGTTCCCGAGGCCGACCTTCGCAAGAAGCTTGAGAAGGGCGAGCCCCTCAACATCAAGCTCGGCGTCGACCCCACCAGCCCCGACCTGCACCTGGGCCACGCCGTGCCGCTGCGCAAGATGCGTCAGTTCCAGGACCTGGGCCACAACGTCACCCTCATCATCGGCAACGGTACCGCGTTGATTGGCGACCCTTCGGGCAAGAATTCCACCCGTCCGCAGCTTTCGCAGGAGCAGATCGAGGCCAATGCCGAGACCTACGTGAGCCAGGCCATGAAGATCCTGGATCCCGAGAAGACCACCATCGTGCACAACGGTGACTGGATCCTTTCGATGGATCTGGCCGGTCTGCTGCAGGTGTGCTCCAAGTTCACCGTCGCCCGCATCCTCGAGCGCGACGACTTTACCAAGCGCTACCAGTCTCAGACGCCGATCGCCCTGCATGAGTTCCTGTATCCCGTGATGCAGGCTTTCGACTCCGTGCAGATCAAGGCCGACGTCGAGATGGGCGGCACCGATCAGCTCTTCAACCTGCTCGCTGGCCGTGAGCTCATGGAGAAGATGGGCATGGAGCCGCAGATCGCGCTCACCATGCCGCTGCTCGAGGGCACCGATGGCGTGCGCAAGATGTCCAAGTCCTATGGCAACTACATCGGCCTGACCGACGCTCCCAAGGATATGTTCGGCAAGACCATGTCCATCCCCGACGAGATGATCGGCAAGTACTATCGTCTGGCCAGCTCGCTCACCCCGGCCGAGGTCGACAAGATCGACGCCGCCCTGGCCGATGGTTCTGCCGACCCCTACGAGCTCAAGCGCGCTCTGGGCCGCGACCTGTGCGACACCTACCACGGCGCCGGCGCCGGAGACGAGGCTCAGGCCGAGTTCGACCGCGTGTTCAAGGAGGGCCAGCTTGCCGACTTCCCCGAGAAGCATGTCGAGCTGACCGTCAACGACGAGGGCCAGATCTACCTCGCCGGCCTGCTCAAGAACTTGGGCCTTTCGGCGAGCGCCGGCCAGGCTCGTCGCGATATCGACGGCGGTGGCGTCAAGATCAACGGCAAGGCCGTGGCTCCCAAGAGCTACAACATCGATCCCAGCGCCCTCAAGCTGGGCGACACCCTTTCTGTGGGTAAGCGCAAGGGCTTCAAGTTGATTTAGTTCCGCCGTTCTACCGAACGGCGGACCGGCCGACGCTGCGCGGGCCGCATTTGGACAATCTGACGTTCAACTTCAAGGGCGCGACCAGAAGGTCAGCGCCCTTTCGTTTCACGTCACCTTGTCTCAATCCTTGTCATTGGTGCAAAGTAACCTGCCCCCATTGCGCCAAGCGGCGTGTGCCGTTAAGCGGAGAGGCGTATTGTTGACCCATCGTTTGGGCATACAATGGCTATTGGCTTGCTGCGGTGAAGGTCTGTCCGCTCCGCAGCTTTTTTCTACGGTTAAAGGAGTATGTATGTCCGTTGAGGTCATGAGGTCTGTGATCGAGGCCGCCGAGGGCCGCGTGCCCGTCGACACGCTGTTTACCAATGCGCAGATCGTCGACGTATATGGTCAGCGTGTGGCACCCGGCAGCGTTGCCGTTAAGGACGGCGTGATCGTCGGCGTTTTGTATGACGGGCGCGACGATGCCGCTGGCACCTACGAGGCTGCCGAGGCCATCGACTGCCAGGGTCGCTACATCGCCCCGGGCTTTATCGACGGACATCTGCACATTGAGTCTTCGAACATCCGTCCCGCCGAGTACGCGCGTATGGCCGCCACGCGCGGCACCACCACCGCTATAGCCGATAGCCACGAGATTGCCAATGTTGCCGGTCTCGACGGCTTGCGCTTTATGATCGAGGATGGCCGCCGCGCGCCCATCTCCATCAAGTACATGATGCCTTCGTGCGTGCCCGCGCTGCCCGACGAGCAGGCCGGTGCCGTGATTACCGCCGCCGATATGCAGGAGTTTTTTGCCGAGCATCCGGGCGATGTCTTTGGCCTGGGCGAAATGATGAACCTGCCGGGCGTCTTTATGGCTGACTCCGAGACCTGTGCTCGCATCGATGCTGCCAACCAGACGCCGTCCAAGCAGGTCGACGGCCATGCGCCGCTCGTTGCCGGTAAGGACCTCAACGCCTATGCCGCAGCGGGCATTATCGCCGACCACGAGTCGACGATTCCCGAGGAGGCGCTCGACAAGCTGTCCCGCGGCATGTATGTGATGCTGCGTGAGGGCACGTGCAGCCACGACCTGGCCAACCTGTCTCCGATGCTGTTGGAGAATCCTTCCCGTGCCCGCCGCTGCTGCTTTGCGACCGACGACCGCGCTCCCTCCGATGCGCTTTCGACCGGTATGATCGACAACGCCTGCCGCGTGGCCATCGAGGCCGGCATCGACCCCGTGGTCGCCATCTCCATGGCGTCTCTTTCCACGGCCGAGGCCTTTGGCCTGGACCACGGCTGTCGTGACCCGCATGAGCTCCGCGGCGCGATCGCTCCGGGCAAGCGCGCCGACCTGCTGGTGCTCGATGACCTGACCTTTGCCACGGCCCCGCATCGCGTGTATGCCGCCGGTGCGCTCGTGGCACAGGACGGCGCCTTTGTGGGCGAGGTTGCGCCCGAGACCGCTGAGGTCGCAGCGCTTGCCGATGAGCTGCGTGCTTCCGTTAAGCTGCCGAAGCTTTCGCTTGACGTGTTCGATTATGCCTTTAAGCTGGGCGAGGCGGTTATTGATGTGATCCCTGGCATGGCTATCACGGGCATGGTTCGTCCCGAGACTGACGAGGACTTGCGTCGCATTATGCTTATCGAGCGCCATGGCCGCGGCGTGTCGCTGCAGGCCGAGGGCGCCGACGGTGATGGTCCTGCGGGCCTGGGCCTTGTCGGCAAGCATATCGGTCGCGGCTGGGTGCGTGGCTTCACCATCACCGGTGGCGCCATTGCCT
The DNA here is from genome assembly GCA_018370025.1 of Collinsella sp. Classification (GTDB taxonomy): domain Bacteria; phylum Actinomycetota; class Coriobacteriia; order Coriobacteriales; family Coriobacteriaceae; genus Collinsella. Next base: position 163,537 of record JAGZBF010000001.1, read on the forward strand.
CCACGATCGGCCACGACTCGCACAACGTGTGCGTCGTGGGTGATAACGCTGCCGATATGATGGCTGCTGTTGAGGCTGTGGGCCAGGGTGGTCACGTGCTGGTGCGCAACGGCGAGGTCGTGGCGCGCATTCCGCTGGCGCTCGGCGGTCTGATGAGCGAAGGCACGGCCGAGGATGTCGCCGCGCAGCACGACGACTTTATGGTCAAGGCGCGCGCCATGGGCATCGAGCCGCCGCTCGACCCCATCATGGGCATCATCTTCCTGCCCCTGCCGGTTATCCCGACGCTCCGCATCCGCCCCGAGGGCATGTTCGACGTCACAACCTTCACCTACGCCGACTAGTCATCGGGGACGTTCTTAAACGTCTAGTCGCCTGCGACACTCTTTGACGTGTTGCCTGGCGCTGCGAATGTGGGACCCCTGGTGCGCGTGAGCTATTTGCCAGGTCCTTGTAACGTTTGCGCCCGCGGAGTCTTACCTGAGCTCCCTTTGGGTACGTTGGAATTGGATACACGTTCGATTCCAACAAGCCCGAAGGGAGCTTTTCTATGTTTAAACTGATTGCATCCGATATGGACGGCACGTTGCTTGACGAAAACAGCCAGGTGCCTCCCGAGACCTACGAACTGATTCTGGCGCTACACGAGCATGGCGTGCATTTCGCCGCATCGTCAGGTCGTCGCTACGATCGCCTGTGCGAGTTCTTTGCGCCCGTTCGCGACAAGATGGACTTTGTCGCCGCTAACGGTGCCCAGGTCTACGCCGACGGCAAAATGGTAGACCGTGAGGTGTATTCGCACCTGGCGATTCGAAGGCTCGCCCAGGCTGTCGCGACGTTTCCCAATCTGCATCTTGCGCTCTTTGACCGAACCAAATCCTTCTTGCTCGATGACGAGTGCAAGTTCGTACGCGAGGTCGATAAGGACCTTCCCAATGCCGAGCGCATTTGGGAACTGCCCGATCCCAGCGTAAATATCATCAAGGCGAGTATCTTTTGCGATGACTGTGCCGTTATGGACAGCGCGTACGTGCTACAGCGAGAACTCGGTCAGCTCTTTACCTTTGCGCCCTCGGGCAACGCATGGATCGATGCCATGCAGCCCGGTGTGTCGAAGGCCTCGGGCATCGCACAGCTTGCGGAGCATTACGGCATTGGACGCGACGAGATCATGGCGTTTGGCGACTCGATGAACGACTACGAGATCATTCGCTTTGTCGGCACGGGCTGTGCGATGGAAAACGCGCGCCCCGCGCTCAAAGCGGTTGCCGATCGCGTCGTGGGCTGCAACCGCGACCACGCCGTCCAGCAGGAACTTAGCCGTGTTCTGGAGAGCCTCGCCTAATCCGGCAGTTAGGGACGTTCCTTTTCTGCCGGCAGCCGGGGACAGTCCTTGCAGCTTTTTCGCGAAGAGTGTCCCCAACGACTAGTCATTTAAGAACACCCAATGACTAAGAACGTCCCCAATGACTAGGCGAGGGCGGTCATGATGGCGCGGGCGACGCCGTCGTGGTCGTTGTCGTATTCGGTGATGGCGTCGGCGGCCTCGCGGTCCTCGGGCTCGGCGTTGATCATGGCCATACCGTGGCCCGCTGCCTGCAGCATGGGGATGTCGTTGATGTTGTCGCCGAACGCCCAGGCGTCGGCGAGACGCTCGCCCAGGTGCTCGCACAGCCACGTGAGTGCCGTTCCCTTGGTGGCTCCCTCGCCCATGACCTCGATATTCATGGCGTACGAACGCGTGACCTCAATGCCTCCGAGCGTGTCGAGCTCCGCCGCGATGGCGTCGCGATCGGCTGGGTCGTGCCAGTACATGGCGATGCGTTCGAGTGTCTCGACCTCGTCGATCTTGTTGTCGATATCCATGTCGATCGGTGTTCGTGTGCGCTTGAGCGAAGCCGCGATGTGGGGGTCGCCGCCGCAGAATTCGTCCAGGCGCGTGTAGAGCGAGCGGGGGAGGAAGCACTGCCCGTCCGCGAAGATATCGAAGGTGACGTCATGGCCGGCGGCAATGCTATGGACGCGGTGGGCGATGGCGCGGTCGAGCGGTCGGCTCAAAATGCACGTAGCACGTGAAGTATCGGTGGGCGTACCGTCGTCGAGCTGCCAGACGCTGGCACCGTTGGCGCAGACCGCGTAGTGTACGGCGGGGTGAGCGAGGATGGGCTCAAAGATGCCCGACAGCGGGCGCCCCGTGCAGGGCACAAACTCAATACCGCGGCGCGCAAGCTCGTCGAGCATCGCCCAGGTGGCGTCGCTCATCTGCTTATCGCTCGTCAGCAGCGTTCCATCCATATCGGAAAACACAATCATTCGTTGCGATCCTTTCTACTGGCATAAAAAGCGTGGCCGAGGGCGGTGATGCCCTGGCCACGCTCGGGTTCTATGACGGTCCGCGTCCTAGCGGTCGGCGAGCGGCTTATACTCCAGCGGCTCGATCACCGGACGATAGGCCGGGCGGATGATGCGATGCGCGCAGAAGAGCTCTTCCATGCGGTGCGCCGACCAGCCGGCCATGCGGGCGACGGCGAACAGCGGCGTAAAGAGCGTCTCGGGCACGCCGAGCATCTTGTAGATAAAGCCCGTGTACAGGTCGATGTTGGCGCAGATGGGCTTGGTCATGCCGTGATCGCGCATCACCTGCGGGGCCAGGCGCTCGATGCGCTCGATGAGCGCGAACTCCTCGCCCAAGTCCTTCTTGGCGGCAAGCGTGCGCGCGTAACGGCGGCACACCTCGGCGCGCGGGTCGCTCAGCGTGTAGACGGCGTGGCCCATACCGTAGATGAGGCCCGTGCCGTCGAAGGCCTGCTTGTCGAGGATCTTGCCCAGGTAGGCTGCGACCTCGTCCTCGTCCTCCCAATTGGAGACATGCGCACGGATGTCCTCGTGCATGGACACGACCTTGGCGTTGGCGCCGCCGTGGCGCGGACCCTTGAGCGAGCCGATAGCCGCGGCGTAGGCGGAATACGGGTCGGTGGCCGAGGAGGACAGCACGCGGCAGGCAAACGTAGAATTGTTGCCGCCGCCGTGCTCGGCATGCAGCATGAGCATCACGTCGAGCAGCATCGCCTCATCGCGGGTGAACGCCATGCCGCCGCGCAGGACCTGTAGGATGGTCTCGGCGGTGGAGAGACCGGGCGTGGGGTGCGGCACGTGAACCTCGGAGCCGCGAAGCTTGGCGATCGAGGCCATGTGTGCGAAGGCGGCGATGCGCGGGAGACGTGCGAGCATGGAAATAGCGACGTCGATTTCGTGCTCGGGCGTGATCACGTCTGGTTCGGCATCGAAGGCGTAGAGCAGCAGCACGGCGCGCTGGAGCACATTCATGATGCTCGACGACACCGTGGTCATGGGGAACTCTTTGACGTACTCGTCGCTCAGATGTCTAAAGGCACCCAGGCGCTCGCAGAAGCCGTCGAGCTCTTCCTTGTTGGGCAGCGAACCCGTGATAAGCAGATAGGCGACTTCTTCGTAGCCGTAGCGATTCTCGGCCTGGGCATTGTTGACCAGATCCTCGATGCTGTAGCCGCGAAGCGTGAGCTTGCCCTGATCGGGCACGACCTTTCCGTCGACCTTGTTGTAGCCGTGCACATCCGAGATACGAGTGAGGCCCGCGACCACGCCCGAGCCGTCGGCATTGCGCAGGCCGCGCTTGACATTGTGCTCGACAAACAGGCCCTCGTCATAAGGGTCGGTCGGCAGGCCGTGGTAGAGGTTTTCGCTCTCAGGCGAAATCTGGCGGCTTGCTTCGTAATCCAGAACCAGGCGGCTCAAGTGGTCATCGAAGCGGTAGTAGATTTTCTTGGCGTCGTAAGCCATGCGCGCTCCTCTCGGGGCCGTGTGGGGGCGGCGTGCTTGGGTGCAGATGCGCCGGCCTGTTCCCGCACGGCCTGTTCGCTACAGGCGGTACATAAAGTTAAAGACGTCCTCGCGCTGGATGGACACGTTGACGCCCGAAAGCTCGCCGGCCTCGGCCAGGGCCTTCTGCAGCTCGGCGAAGTCGAGCTTGGACTCGGCGGTGTCGGCCAGCATGGTCATGGTGAAGATGTCCTCGATAATGGACTGCGTGATGTCGCGGATGTCGACGTTGGCCTCGCCCAGAACGCGGGTGACGCCGGCGACGATGCCGGGGCGGTTCTTGCCAAGGACGGTGATGACGATACGGGAGGACGAGATCTCGGCCATGGGAAACCCTTTCGCGTGGTTGCGGCGCGCGCGGGGCGCTCCGCTACGGTACAGTGTTCATCATTGTACCTGTCTGGCGCCAAAAGGGGTGTGCTTACTGCGGCGTTACACGTCTGCAACATGAGCGTAAGGGGGAAGGCCGCACGGGGAAGAGCCGTCTGGCGCGCGTCCAGCTCGTGTTGGGTTGATTTCCGAACTCAGCCGAACACATCGAGCGGATAGGCCGTTCCCGCAGTCAGCCGAACGCCTCCGACGGCTGATTCCGAACTGGAAGCGGAGGGCATCCCCGCCCTTCGGTAGGGGATACCGCTCCGCGGCGCATGCCGCGGGCGGCGCCCCTATCGGACCACCGTGACCTCAGTTGGGATGGGCCCAGCACTGCCGCGTACTCGGTGAGCTAGAGCCAACTGTTCGTCTTCACGTTGCGTATGGCGATATTTCGGTCGTCCGGCTCGGTGATGCCGTAGCCGAACGCCTGGAGCGTCTCGATGGACTCCTGGATCCTCTGTTGGAACATGGGACCCGGATCGACCCTCGGCCCGAGGTGCCCGCGCCAAAGGCACGGCGTGGCGCGCAGCATGTTATGGATTTTGGAGATGGGCTCGATGTCGGCGTAGACGTTGAGCGTCGCCATGGCGTCCTTGTGGCCGAGGATCGATTGGAGCGCCTTGATATCGCCGCCTTGGCGGATCCACTGCGTTGCGAACGTGTGGCGAAGGCCGTGGAACGTGATCAGCTCGTCGTTGGTGCCCATGAGGCCGTTGGTCTCCGAGAACGTCTTGAACGCCCTGCGGATATAGCTTGTCGTCGCGAAGGTCGCGCCCGGCTCCGACAGGATGTAGCAGTCCCCGATCTCGACCGCCCCGGTAAGGCCGCGCAAGCGCAGCTTTCCGCAGTCGATCTCGTGGGTCTCCTTCAGGAAGGGGAGTAGGCCGACCGGGTCGATGGGGATACCCCTGGCGTCATGGGTCTTGGTGTCCTTGATGAACGAACCCATTCCCTTCGCGTACGCCACCGAGTGTCTGATCGAGATCAGGCCCGTCTCGAAATCCACATCGCACCACCGAAGGCCGCAGACCTCGCCGATTCGCATCCCCGTGTGCAGGGCGAGTACGACCGCCCTCTAATCCTCGGCGGACCAATCGAGTCCGAACTCCTTTCGGGCATCCTCTTCGCTCATGACTTCGAGAAGGTCTCCGGGTTGGCAACGAAGGGCGAGGCATAGCTGCTCGAGTGTGTTGAAGCGAATGCCGCGAATATGCCCTTTTTTAATACGGGACAGGTTCACGGGCGTGGTTCCAATCCTTTCGGCAAGTTCGTTCGAGGAAATCTTTCGCTCGGCCATGATCTTGTCGAGGCGAACAATTACGGGCATGGCGTTTCCTTACGCAATCTCGTCGGAGTCGAGGTACAGCTCTCGGGCGTACAAGAAGAGCTGGGAAAGCATGAACAGGACGATGCCGAGAACCAGAGAGGTCCAATCGAATGATGAAGCGATCTCTTGGGCGCCGACGGCCCCCTCGCCGCCAAACATCGAAACGGAGGTTTTGAGTGAGCCGGCGTAGAGGCTGGTGGCAGCTTGAACAACGAAGAGAATGCCGAGCACCTTCAAGCATGTCGCAGACCCTTTTTTGAAGGGGTCTCCGCTCTTGATTGTCCACACGAGAACGGCGCTGAGGATGGTCGTAGCGATACCGATGACGGCAGGGACCAATGTCGAGATCGCAAGGGCTGGATACGCGGGGGAGTCTGCAATTACAGGGTTGTCGAGCACTTCGATTGCTGGCTTTAAGGAGAACGCCACTTGTGCGATGGCGGTGGCGCAAAGGGTCGCAGAGGCTATCGCACATGCGATGCGGAAGGAATGAAGCCGGGGAGTGCGATTGTCGGAACTCATAATAACCTCCGAAGAATTTAAAAAACTCAGGTTACTTTTTAACAGTTTATGTTAAATTGACTTTGCCGGCAAGTAATCACAGCATGCTGCAACCGAAACCCCTCTAGATTGGAGAGGATTATGTTCAGTACTGTTAAGTCGTGTAAGCTCTTGGTTTTCCTCGGCCTCGCTCTTTGTCTGTTGCTGCCGGGAGCCCCCGCTTTTGCGGATACCCCGATGCCTCCTTCCCAGGAGAGCAGCCAGTGTGCCCTCGTTGAGCCCCTCGGGTATACGGACGACGTCGTCGATACCTACTGGAGCTACAGCTGTCCTCGCGGCGTAAGCGGGCACAGCATCTCGATGTTCAACATCTCTTACAAGACGATCTCCTACCGAAATGGCTATCGCCGATCCGCGCATCATAGGGAATCCCGCCTCGCTGCAATGTGCTCCTGTGGTGTTCTTGGCACAACTGATAAATGGCAATTTGTCTATAGCACCTACTAGATGCGAGGAAGGGCCGAGCATTTTGTTCGGCCCCTCTGTTCCGACTGGATGAGGTTAAGGTTGGCGATGAATATGCTCAAGATCTCGAAGGCAATCTTTAGGTCGCTCCTCTCCTCCAGGTCGCTCTGTGTTGTCGTTGTTGCGTTGATGGTTCTTTGTACTTTGCCCGTCTTCAGGAGCGCGGCTGGCATCGACGGACGGGTTGAATACCTCGAGTCGGGAATAACCCGTGTTGAGCAGGAATTGTCAGCATCCTATGCGGATGCGCTTGTGAATGCGGGGGAGGAGGGCGTCTATACCTCTTCATCAAGCATGCCCGCGCTTCTGTACCCTCTTGCCGCGGGGCGTCTTGTCTTGGCGCCGCTCTCTCCTCTGCTTCCGTTTCTGCAGGTATCGGATGGAGCGTACTCCTTTTATGACGGATCGAAGGAGTACTTGCTATGGGCCGCAACGGCCGTTGCCGTCTCGTTCCTTGCCGCGCGTCTTAACAAACGCGAAAAGCTCATCATCCAGGCACCGATGGGTGAGCTGGACAGGCTTGTTGCATCGAGCGTATGGGCGAGTGTTTTTGCGATGCTTGCCGTCTTTGCCATCAATCTTCCAGGGATAATCGCCGCGCTTGTGAAGAATGGCCCGGGCTCGCTGTTCTATCCGATAGGCTACATTCAATATGCGACTCCGGTTATCAAACCGGCTTGGCTGGTGTTCGCGCAGGCGGCCATCTTGCAATTCTTGGTGGCAGCGTTCATCTCGCTTGTCGTTCACCTTGCCGTGAAGATTGCCAATAACCCTACGCTTGGAATCGTGTTCGTATGTGCCCTGATGGGGGTGACGATGGTTCCCGGGTATTACGGAAGATCCATCGCTTTACGTGAGTTCGCCCTGTTGAATCCCCTTTCGTATGCGAACACCGAGTTGACCGTCGGCGCCTATAGCCCGTACCCGACAACGCAGATAGTGAATCTGCCCGGACTTTGCTTCGAGCGTGGCGCGATTACCCTCGTATGCGCAATCGGGATCGAGGTGCTGGCAATTAGCCTGCTTTGCGTTGCTGGAAAGAGCGGCTGCGCGCGCCCGATGCCCCCGATTTGTCTTGAGAGAGGTTCCTTCACCGCATCGAGAGCGGCAACTCGTTCGAGCGCTTGTGCCTCCGCCGTTGCATACGTAAGAACGATGGGGAAACTGCTCCTGCATTCTCCTGCCCTCGCCGTATGCGCGATTGCAATGTCGACGACGATGCTGGCCCCGGCTCTGGTCGAGGTGTTTCCTGACGCTGATGACGTTTCCGCTGTTCGGTATAGGGATGGGGAGCTCCGTTCAATAGATCGGTATCTAGAGCAGGACGCTGCGAATATGGATGTCGAGGGCAAAACGGCCCTGGAAGACATGCGAGATGCTCTTTCGGGTTTTGTGTACGCGCCTACGCCTGCGGAGGGGTTTCGAAGCCTTGCGACGTACGAGCGCGCTCGAGGCGAACTGGGCGCGGCAGATGCGACCCTCCTGCAATCGATCGGAATCGAGCCGGAGACTCCTTCTCGTGCGGAGGCGCGCGCCCTTCTGCTCGAGTCGATCGCGAGCTTGCCGGACCCCAAGGTTTACGAGTTAAGTACGAAGATGCCCCCATTAATCCTCCTTTCGTATTTCCAGGCAGCGCTTCCTTCCTTGTTTTGGCTGTTGCCCGTGGTTGTCACATCGCTTGCGTGTACCCACCTGCAGTGCCGTTCCCTTCTGGTTTTCCAAGTCCCCGCAACAGCGCATGTGCGTTTTCTGACGGCTGTTGCGTTGTCTCTCCTGCTTGGCTTGACGCTGCTTTTGGTGTCGATGATTCCCGCTGCAGTTGTGTCCGCGATTAAGAACGGTGCGGGTGGATCGGAGTATCCCGTCGCTCTCATTCGAGCGGGGGCTTCGACAACGTCCATGGTGGGGGAGGCGGTGTTGCGTAGCGTTCCGTTGCTGGTCATGGCATACGGCGTGATTTCCGTCGTCGCTGCGTTGACAGCAGCGATTAGCCGCAGCCCCGTTGTCACCGGAGTGGTTTGCGCGGTTCTCTTGGTGTTGGGTTCGTTGAGCGCTCATGTTGAAAGCGCGGGCATGGGCGCCGCGCTGCTGGCTCCATTCGCCTCGTTTGATCCCGCTTCCCAGGTGGGGACGATTGGGTTCCTTGGGCGAGGGACGAACGCGATGCCTTTTGGAGAGGTCGTCGGCGCATCGGGCGCTCTGCTGGTGGTCTTGGGCGCCGTATCTCCGTTGTTGGTGCGCCTGGGTGTTCCGAAGATCGAAAGGGGATGATCTCGATGATTGACCTTCAAACGCTGACGATCTCTTATGGAAAGAAGGTGCTCGTAGATTCGGTGAACGCTGAGTTTGCCCCGGGTACGGTCTACGGTCTCGTCGCTCCGAACGGGCATGGAAAGACGACGTTGCTGCGTGCGATGGCAGGTTTGCCGGGTCCTCGCGTGGACGGGAGCATCGTTCTGGATGAGGTGCAGGGTACGGGTGCGAGAGAGGTCCGTTCTATGATCTTCTATGCACCTGGTGAGGGAACGCTGCTGTATCCCGGATTGCGTGCGGAAGATCACCTCAAGATGGTTTGCGATATGTGGCCGCATGCTCGTGATATCGAGGAGGTGGTGGAGCAAACGCAGATAGGCGAGTTCGCGAAGATGAGGATCCGCGCTCTGAGCCAGGGTATGAAGCAGCAGCTTACCTTGGCGATTGCGTATGCGACGGGTGCGCGGTACCTCCTGTTGGATGAACCCATGAACGCGCTCGATCCCAGCAGGGTGGACTTGCATTCCGGGATTCTCAGGAAGCTGGCCGATTCTGGTACGTGCATCATCATGTCATCCCACATCTTGGATTCGGTCGATAGACTGTGCGATGAGATTCTGTTTTTGAAGGATGGGAGGCTCATTAGAAGCATTCCGCAAGATGATGCTGCGCCGAAGTCTCCTGGATCCCATTTCGCAAAGCCTGCCGGACGCGCCGAGGGTGCGCTAAGCACGTATCGGCGACTCTACGAAAAGGGCGGGTAGAAATGCAAGTTAAAAATCTATGTGGTCAATATGATGCCGTTGAACCCGCGTATCGATACCGCCCAGCCATTCGCCTCGCCCCCATCGCACGCATCTTCATTCGGTCTGTCATTATAAATCTATCGATGACTTGAGAAATGTAGGTGCTTCTAAATGTACTGTCGACTTCTTCTCAAACTAATCCTAAGAGACAGGGCCGTATGGATCTCTACGCTCGTTCTTGCCGCAGCCTTCTCCATCCCCATTGCGTTCAATTCACCCATTTACGGACCCTTCTTTATGAAGCAGGGCATGCAGGGCTTTGTCGACGCATTCAATACGCGCGCACCCCAAGCCAACGGCATAGACCTATCGCCAGAGCAGCAAGTCGACGCGGAGCTTGCAAGATACGCGAACGCCGCTCTTGCCGCCCAAACCGACGCCGCCTTTCTCGATTCTGCCGAGAGCTACTACGCGCTCATGGACGAAGGCTTCCAATCCGGGTCCATCGTGGGAGACCGAGAGACCAATGCCGCGGAGCTCGCATATTGCCGTGCTCTGAGCAGTTCCGGCATCACGCACATTCCAGCCTCCGCAAGCGATCTGCCGTTCCTCTCCTTCCTGCCCTACGCCATTGCCCAGGCGCCGTCCTTCCTTCCCTTCATCCCCTTCCTTCTCTCGTCGATACTCGTGCTCGGCGCCACAAGGCCCGGGACCCTGGCGGCAAAGGCGCCCGTGCCCAAATTCCGGCGCCTTATCCAGACCGTGTTTTCGATAATCGGCGCGGGGACCGCGATGCTCCTCGCCGGCCTTGCACCCGGGGGTATTTACGCCTTGGCCCTAAACGGCTTCGGGCAGATCGGGTACCCGATCGCCTTCTTCCATGACGGCGCGCTCACTACCACGACCGCGGGAAACGTCTTCACGACCATACTTCTCGCGCTGCTCGCGGGTGGAACCTTGATATCCGTTTGTTCCGTCGTCCTATCGACCGCAACGAGGCGCGTCTTCGCGGGCCCCCTTACCTCCGCGCTGCTTGTCGCGGCCCCGGCATTCCCGTTATTGTCCGATTCGGCACTGGGGCATAACGCCGCGCTCGAGCTCCTGCCGCTGGCCGTGTTCTCGCCTATCGAGGCAACGGGTTACGTAGGATGCTTCCCGACAGAATTCATTGGCTCCGGTTCGGGCGGCGCATCGATGCTTGCCGTGGCCCTGGTATACGTCGCGGTCCTTTTCGCGGTCGGCGCCGTTGTGACGCGTTCGCCCAAACAGGCTGGACCCGCTAAAAAGCACCATGGGCTCGAGCTCCTGGACGCGAGCGTGGGGTACGGAAGCACGACGATACTTTCAATCGGGTCGCTTTTCCTGAGCCCGGGAACGGCGGCGGGCCTCGTTGCTCCCAACGGCTCGGGGAAAACCACCCTTCTTGAAGCGCTGTCGGGCCAATTTCCCACCCGCATCCGCTCGGGAAGCCTGGCGGCAGACGGAATCTGCCAACGTCGATCAGCCGAATTTGCAGAACTCGTCTACCTGAGCTCTTCGGGCAGCGCGGATCTCTATCCCACGCTATCGGCCATCGAGCACCTTGCTTTCGTTAGGGAGGCGTGGAAATCGGCCACCGACATCGACTCGCTCTGCAGCTCCCTCGGAATCTCCCCATATCTCGACAAGCCGACCCGTAAACTCTCGACAGGAATGAAGCAGCAGGTAAAGCTTGCCATGGCGATAGCGACCGGTTGCCCGTACCTCATCCTCGATGAACCGCTGAACGGCCTCGATCCGGGAAAACGGAAAACCTCCTGCGACGCGATGCGCAGCGAGGTGGCGCGGGGACGCAGCGTGCTCATTTCAAGCCATCTGCTCGACGACCTGGCAGACCTCACCAACTCGTTCTACTTCATCGAGGCCGGCACGCTCGTGGAAAAGATCAAGTCGTCCTCGCAGACGCTCAAGCAGGAATACCTCGATACATACGAGGGAGGTGAGTGACATGAAACTATTTGAACAGCTGAAGTCCAATGCGTCGCGCATGGCTGTCTACGCCATCCTCGTGGCAACGGCTTTATGCGGAATCGCGGCACCCGTCTATGCGCTCAACGGGGAGAAAGGCGACGTCGAACCCGCGTACATGGCTTCGACGGTTAAGGACCGGTACAAAGCCTTCTCTGGAGACACGTTTTACGTAGCAGAGTACGACACGACCTACCGTCAGCTTCGCTACAACAAGAGATACGAATATCTAGGCGCAAAAGTAATCAGCTATACATCGGGTTGGTACGGCCCCAACTATGGACACATAACCCAGTTCAAGTGTAACTACCGTGTGTACAACTAAAGCAACCGGCCGGGACGAGGGGTGACGCAAAAGCGTCGCCCCTCGTTTTTAACCATGTCAACTGAACCTAGTTCAGTTTGGTTGATTTCCGATCTCAGCCGAACACATTGAGCGGAAAGGCCGTTCCCGCAGTCAGTCGAACGTCCCCGGGGCCCTTCTCAGGCCCCGGGGACGGCATTTTCCCAGTTGAAGGAACGGTGGAGATGTGTTTCGATGGGTCAGATTCGTGTCGTTCCGAAAAGACCGTGAACCTTTTGTGGGACACGCGGCGCCGTGGTACCATAGCCGAGTTTGTTGTCTTGGTCGGAAACCAAGACGCCTTATGCGCTGATCGGTAACCAGCGCCTGACCAATAAGGAGTCCTACCATGAAGCAGGGTATCCATCCCCAGTATGTCGAGTGCACGGTGACGTGCTCCTGCGGCAACACCTTCAAGACGCACGCTACCGTGTCCGAGATGAAGGTTGAGCTTTGCAACGAGTGCCACCCGTTCTACACCGGCCAGCAGAAGTTCGTCGACACCGGTGGACGCGTCCAGCGCTTCGCCGACAAGTTCGGTGGCGCCGCTGCCGCCCAGCTCAAGAAGGCCGAGGAGGCCAAGGCTGCCAAGGCTGCCAAGGCTGCTGAGGCCGAGGCCGCTCGCAAGGCCGCCGCTGAGGCTAAGGCTGCCGAGAAGGCCAAGCGTGCTGCTAAATTTGCCGAGGAGGCTGCCAAGCAGGCCGCCGAGGCTCCCGCAGAGGCTCCCGTCGAGGAGGCCGCTGCCGAGGCCGAGACCACCGAGGCTGCTGAGTAAATAGCTCGCTGAGCAAACACTCGCATTCATGGCTAAAGGGCCGCGTATCCATTTGGGTGCGCGGCCCTTTTCCTTTATTGGTGCAAACCAACCTGTCCCTATTGCACCAAATGGCAGAGAGACAGTGTTTTCCCAGATAAAAGCTGCCAAAATAAACCAGTCCCTTTTTGGCAGGTTGGTCGTAGTTATTACGTGGCGGTTGAGGTCGACCGCATAGGGTGCGCCCTGTTTGGCTAAAGTACAATTATCTGTGTTTAACTCGCCCGCAGCTGCACGGCGTGGGCGATGGCCAAAAAGGAAAACCACATGGGATTCATGTCAAAGCTGCTGTCCTTTGGATCCGATAAGGACCTTAAGCGCTACTACAAGATCGTCGACCAGATCAACGGTCTTGAGCCCCAGTTTGAGAAGATGACCGAGGAGGAACTCCGCGCCCAGACCGATAAGTTCCGCGAGCGCTACGCCAACGGCGAGTCGCTCGACGACATGCTCCCCGAGGCTTTTGCCACTGTGCGCGAGGCTTCCAAGCGCATCACGGGCATGCGTCACTTTGACGTACAGCTCATTGGCGCCATGGCGCTTCATGAGGGTCATATTGCCGAGATGAAGACCGGCGAAGGTAAGACGCTCGTCTCCACCTTGGCCGGCTACCTCAATGCTATCGCCGGCAAGGGCGTGCATGTCGTTACCGTCAACGATTACCTGGCAAAGCGCGACTCCGAGTGGATGGGCCGCATCTACAAGTACCTGGGAATGACCGTCGGTCTGCTCCAGAACAACATGCCGCTCGAGCTCAAGCGTCCGGCCTACCAGGCAGACATCACCTACGGCACCAACTCCGAGTTCGGTTTCGACTACCTGCGCGACAACATGGTCACCCGTCCCGAGCAGCGCGTGCAGCGCGGTCACAACTACGCCATCGTCGACGAGGTCGACTCCATCCTGATCGATGAGGCCAGGACGCCGCTCATTATCTCGGGCGCCGGCACTAAGTCCGCCAGCACCTACAAGGACTTCGCGCGCGCCGTGCGCGGCCTGGAGCGCGGTGAGGACGTGTCGCACGACATGCTCACCGCCACCGAGGACGTTGAACCCACGGGCGACTACGTCATGGACGAGGCCAAGCACACCATCGCCGCCACCGAGCGCGGTCTTAAGAAGATCGAGCGCCGCCTGGGTATCGATGACATCTATGCCGATCTCTCCGGCCAGCTGGTCAACCACCTGCAGCAGGCGCTGAAGGCCCAGTACATGTTCCACCGTGATAAGCAGTACGTGGTCACCAACGGCGAGGTCAAGATCGTCGACGAGTTCACCGGCCGCATTATGGAAGGCCGCCGTTACTCCGAGGGCCTGCACCAGGCCATTGAGGCCAAAGAGGGCGTGCTCGTACGCGAGGAGAACCAGACCCTGGCCACCATCACCCTGCAGAACTACTTCCGTCTGTATGACAAGCTCTCCGGCATGACCGGCACGGCACTTACCGAGGATGCTGAGTTCCGCGAGATCTACAAGCTGCCCGTCGAGGTCATCCCCTCCAACAAGCCCGTGCAGCGCGTGGACCACGAGGACCTGGTGTACCGCACCATTCAGGCTAAATACAACGCCGTTGCCGACGACGTTGAGCGTCGTCACGCCAAGGGGCAACCGGTCCTGGTGGGCACCGTCTCCATCGAGAGCTCCGAGAAGCTGTCCGCCGCCCTTACCAAGCGCGGCATCGCGCACGAGGTCCTCAACGCCAAGCATCACGAGCGCGAGGCTCATATCGTTGCCCAGGCCGGACGCTACGGCGCCGTGACCATCGCTACTAACATGGCCGGTCGTGGTACCGACATCCTGCTGGGCGGCAACCCCGACGAGCTGGTGCGCGAGCGCTTGGAGTACGAGGGCCTGACCATGGAGGACGTGACGCCCGAGCAGCTCGAGCAGTTTAACGCCGAGGCCAAGGAGACCTGCAAGGCCGAGCGCGAGCGCGTGCTTGCCGCCGGCGGCCTGACCGTTATCGGAACCGAGCGCCACGAGTCCCGTCGTATCGACAACCAGCTGCGCGGCCGCTCCGGTCGTCAGGGCGATCCGGGCGAGACCCAGTTCTACCTGTCGCTCGAGGACGACCTCATGCGCCTGTTCGGCGGCGACAAGATGGACCGCGTCTCCAAGATGATGGTCACGGCCGACATGGGCGACGACATGCCCATCCAGCACAAGATCATCTCCAAGGCCGTCGAGAGCGCCCAGCACAAGGTCGAGAGCATCAACTTCTCCATGCGTAAGAGCGTCCTTGAGTACGACGACGTCATGAACAAGCAGCGCCAGGTCATCTACGCCGAGCGCAATAAGATTCTGGACGGCAAGGACCTGACCGACCACATCACCGAGGTCATGCACGACACCGTGTACCGCTGCGTGCAGGAGTTCTGCACCAAGGACAGTCACGATGGCGAGCGCGACCTGGAGGGCCTGCGCAAGTGGGTTGTGGAGCTCACCGGCCACATCGATACGCCGAAGTTCCCCGACGAGGATTATGGGGCCCTGGCTGCCGATGTCCTGGCTTACGTAGAGAAGTGCTACAACATGAAGGCCGAGCGCTTGGGCGAGGACCTGATGCGCGAGCTCAACACCCAGGTCATGCTGCGCGTCATCGATACCCGCTGGATGAACTACCTGCAGGAGATGGACTACCTTAAGACCGGCATCGGCCTGCGCGGCTTTGGCCAGCGCGACCCGCTGGTTGAGTACAAGACCGAGGCCTACGGCGCGTTCCAGATATTCGTCGATACCATGTATGAGGATTACCTGCGCACGGTTCTGCGCATCGAGATCAAGGCTGCCCCGCGTGCCGTGGAGCACAAGGAAGAGCCCGCGCTCGAGGGCGCGCGCTTCTCCGGTCCTGCCGAGGTCGATGGTGATAACGGCGACTCGGTGCTGCGCAAGCAGGCGCAGGTGCAGGCCCGCACGGCTGTCCAAGGCGGACCGGCTGCCGTTAACAACGGTGGCAAGGTGACGACCTATCGCAAGTCCGAGAGCGACGATCCGTACGTCAACGTGGGCCGCAACGACCCGTGCCCCTGCGGTAGCGGCAAGAAGTTTAAGTACTGCCACGGCAGGAATCGTTAATGGCTGAGGCTTTAGAGGTAACGCCCGCCGAGCTGGACGCGTTTGCGGACCGGCTCGGCGAGGTCGAGTCGTATCTCCACTTGGACGAGAAGCGTACCCGCGTGACCGAGCTCGAGGCCAAAAGTGTTGCCCCTGGCTTTTGGGATGACGCCGACGCCGCCCGTGCCACCATGGAGGAGATTGCTCGCACCAAGGAAGATATCGCTGCCGTGGACACCGCGCGCGGCGAGCTTTCCGATGCCCGCGCCGCGCTGGAGCTTGCCGAAGAGATGGGGGATGACCCCGACGCCGCCGCATTGCGCGAGGAGGCTGCCGCTACGGCAGAACGCCTGGCCCGCGCTATCGACGAACTTGAGCTTTCGAGCTGGTTTACCGGTGAGTTCGATCACGGCGATGCTATTGTGACCATCAAGCCCGGACAGGGTGGTCTGGAGGCCCAGGACTGGACCTTCATGCTCTTTAAGATGTACATGAAGTACTGCCAGCGTCGCGGCTGGAAGGTCACCATCAACGACTGTCCCGCGGCCGAGGTCATCGGCATTGACCGTGCGACCTTTACCGTCGAGGGCAAGGACGCATTTGGCATGCTGCGCGCCGAGGCCGGCGTCCACCGCTTGGTTCGCATTAGCCCCACCGACGACAAGAAGCGCCGCCAGACCACGTTTGCCGGCGTCGAGGTCATCCCCGTGCTACCCGATGATATCGACATCGAGATCAGTCCCGATGACATCCGCGTGGACGTGTACCACGCGAGCGGCCCGGGCGGTCAGGGCGTCAACACCACCGACTCCGCCGTGCGCGTGACGCATTTTCCCAGCGGCATTGTGGTCACCTGCCAAAACGAGCGCAGCCAGATTCAGAACAAGGCCGCGTGCATGCAGATCCTCAAGGCTCGCCTGTACGAGATTGAGCTCGAGAAGCGCGCCGAGGCGCTCGATGAGATCCGCGGACCCAAGACCACGATTGGTTTTGGCAACCAGATTCGCAGCTACGTGCTCTACCCGTACCAGATGGTCAAGGACTTACGCACGGGCGTGGAGACCAGCAATGTCGAGGCCGTCCTTGACGATGGCGACCTGGACCCGTTTGTTATTGGCTACCATCGCTGGGCTACCGGCAACGCTGACGCGGAGACCCCGTCTGCTTAAACCGCCCGGGTTTATGTGGAAATGGATTAAAACCCTCCGAGCGGTGTGGTTTTGTATCCAGAGCAAACCCTGCGCAGGGGTGGTTTTTGTCCGGCGAATCGGTAGAATCGAATACAAGAAGAAGTTCAAAGCGCATCCGTTTGGGTGCGCTTTTTTGAGGGAGGCAGCATGGCATATCGTCTGGACATCAAGCGCATTCTTTCGATGAACTTCTTTCACGACCTGCCCCAGATCATGTTGGGGTGTGCCTTGGCCGCCATCGCGACCGACTTGTTTTTGATTCCCAACGGTCTTGCCGCCGGTGGCGTTACGGGCCTTGCCACCATTATCCAGGCGGTCGGCGCGGCGCGCGGCCTATCGCTTCCCGTTGGTATTCAGACGATCGTGATGAACGCCTTGCTGTTGTTGGTCGTTATGCGCGAGGGCGGCATGTTCTACGTGGTGCAGACCGCGACGGGCTTTGTGCTGCTGGGCTTCTTTACCGATCTGTTCGCCCCGTTTGTAGCACCTCTGGCGGATGCGGACCTGATGCTCCCTGCCATGTGGGGCGGCATTATTACGGGCATCGGTTACGGCATGGTGTTGCGCGCCGGCGCCAACACCGGCGGTTCGGACACGATTGGCCAAATCATCTCGCGTAACACCTCGCTGCCGGTGGGCTCGACCGTCATGGCGATCGATGTTGCCGTATGCGCGCTATCGGCTCCGGTCTTTTCAATCGAAAACGCACTGTATGCAGGCCTTTCGATGGTCATTAGCGGCTACGTGATCGATGCCGTGGTCGATGGTGGCAACAAACGCCGTATGGTACTCATCATCTCGGACAAGTTCCCTGATATCGCTGCCGATATCATGTATGGCCTGGGTCGTGGTTGTACCAAGTTTAAGGCGACTGGCATGTATTCGGGTGCCGAGAAGCCAGTGATTATGGTCATCGTGAGCCGTCGAGAGCTCAATACCCTCAAGACGATCGTGCGCGAGCGCGATCCTCATGCCATCGTGACGGTTGCCGACGTTACGGAAGCCTTCGGCGAGGGATTCAAGGACATTAGCGCGTAGGGTCGATCGCGTTCCATCCAAAAGACGTTCACATTGATAAACCGTTTCATCAGCGGTTCTGCCTGCTAAATTGTTCAAATAATGATAAAAACTCTGGTAAAGCCATCAGTTTCCAGCATAATGAATGACGTACGTGCATTGCGGCTGTGTTGGGATTACCTTTCCGTGCCGTGCGCATTTTGTCTAATGAGGATGAAAGGAAGGCACAATGAGCGACGAAGAGCTCAAAAAGGTTGCCAACGAGGTAAGGAAGGGCATCGTCACCGGCGTGCACGCTGCCAAGTCCGGCCATCCGGGCGGTTCGCTCGGCGCTGCCGACATCATGACCTATCTGTACTTTGAGGAAATGAACGTCGACCCGGCCGATCCCCGCAAGGCCGATCGCGACCGTTTTGTGCTCTCCAAGGGCCATTGCGCTCCGGGCCTGTACGCCGTGCTCGCCGAGCGTGGGTTCTTCCCCAAGGAGGATCTCGAGACGCTGCGCCATATCGGCAGCCACCTGCAAGGTCATCCCAACATGAACGACACCCCGGGCGTCGATATGTCCACCGGCTCGCTTGGCCAGGGCATCTCCGCCGCCGTGGGCATGGCGGTTGCCGCCAAGCACTGGGGCGATACTTACCGCACGTACGCCCTGCTGGGTGATGGCGAGAGCGAGGAGGGCCAGGTCTGGGAGGCAGCCATGTTTGCCGGCAACCATCAGCTCGATAACCTCTGCGTGATCGTCGACCACAACGGCCTGCAGATCGACGGCCCCGTCGAGGAGGTCAACGACCCCATGCCGCTCGCCGACAAGTTCCGCGCCTTTAAGTTCCACGTGGTGGAGCTTGCCGACGGCAACGATTTCGATCAGATCCGCGCCGCCTTTGCCGAGGCCCGCGCCACCAAGGGTCAGCCGACCGCCATCATCGCCGAGACCATGAAGGGCAAGGGCGTTTCCTTTATGGAGAACCAGGTTGGTTGGCACGGCAAGGCCCCCAACGATGAACAGTTTGAGCAGGCCATGGCAGAGCTCACGGCCGCCGGAGAGGAGCTCTAGGATGGCAGACGTCAAAAAAATCGCCACGCGCGTAAGCTACGGCGAGGCCCTCGTCGAGCTCGCCAACGAGCACGATGACTTTGTGGTCCTCGACGCCGACCTGGCCGCCGCCACGCAGACCGGCAAGTTCAAGGCCGCCTGCCCCGATCGTTTCTTCGATGTGGGCATTGCCGAGAGCAACCTGATGGGCGTCGCCGCCGGTATCGCGACCACCGGCCGCGTTGCCTTCGCGAGCACCTTTGCCATGTTTGCCGCCGGCCGCGCCTTTGAGCAGGTCCGTAACTCCATCGGCTACCCGCATCTCAACGTTAAGATCGGTGCCACGCATGCCGGTATCTCGGTGGGCGAGGATGGCGCCACGCACCAGTGCTGCGAGGATATTGCCCTCATGCGCGTCATCCCCGGCATGACTGTGATCGTTCCTGCCGACGACGTCGAGGCCCGCGCCGTAACGCGCGCCGCCTACGAGTGCGACGGTCCGGTGTACATGCGCTTCGCTCGTTTGGCCTCGCCGGTTATCAACGACCCCGAGACCTACAACTTCGAGTTGGGTAAGGGCATTGTCATGCGCGAGGGCGCCGACGTCACCATCATCGCCTGCGGCCTGATGGTCGGCGAGGCTCTCGAGGCCGCCGAGCAGCTCGCTGCTGAGGGCATCGACGCCGAGGTCATCAACATGCACACCATCAAGCCCATCGATGCCGACCTGATCGTCAAGAGCGCCACCAAGACCGGCCACGTCGTGACCGTCGAGGAGCATTCTGTAATCGGTGGCCTGGGCAGCGCCGTTGCCGACGTCCTGTGCGAGCAGTGCCCGACGCCCCTCAAGAAGATCGGCGTCAACGACACCTTTGGCGAGTCCGGCCCGGGTGCCGAGCTCTTGCACAAGTATGGCCTGGACGCCGCCAACATCGTGGCGACCACCAAGGAGTTCTTGGCATAAGGCAAGGCGGATCTCAAGGACTGCTTCGCCAGAACTATAAAACTGTTTCGCCAGTACTATGGAAGCCCGGCAGGGGCGCTCTCATGGAGAGCGCCCCTGTTTCAGTTGCGGTGAAATAAGGACTGTTTGCCAGCTTAAAGGCTCAATTAATCCGTATTTCACCGCAACTTTCGAAGGCGTTCTCGCTTTTGCTGGCGGCGGCACGACGATTGATTGCTGCCTGGCACAGTGCGGCAACGTCGGGGGCGTCGTCGCCTTTATATGTCATGGCGAGTAGGGCGGCATCATAGATTTCGTCGTTGGTCATATCGCTGGCATCGATGGGGCAGAAGGTGAGTATCGAATTCTGCTCAGCGAGCTCGGCGAGATTGATCGTTTCGCCTGCGGTAAAGACATCGTCGAGGACGAGCGTCGCGCTCGTACAGGGAATTTGATAAATCTTGCCATCAGTGGCGATGGGGGAACCTGCCGCCTCGAGCGTGTACACACCTTGAATGAGGCTGATACCGGAACCGTCGGAGGCGACGAACTCAACCTTGTCGACCGTTATCCCGTCGACAGTCTTGCCCGTAATGTGTATCGGGACACGTGAGGCCCCGCTATCGGTATCCCAACCTGCGGCAGAGATGTTGAGCACAATAGCATGCTCCGAATGAGCCGATATAAAACAAGACAATGCTTGCCGCAGATGAAGACCCAAACAACTGCCGCCGACAATGGCAATTGCCAACATGCAGGTAAGAACAACCGCAATGTGATTCCGAGGCTTTACCCGAATTGCAGAATTAGTCGACATGCCATGGATGGTAACCCCACATGTTGTGCAATACCTCACGCCATTGCGCAACTCAGTACCACAATAAGGACAATTCATACCAGCCCCCACAACCATAGACGTTCCAATCGAGGCCAATGTAAAGCGATTATTCAAATTCGAGTTGCGCAACAATTAGCCTTAATTTAAGTTGCGGTGAAATAGGGACTGATTAGACCTTTTAACTGGTAAAACAGTCCCTATTTCACCGCAACTCATGAAGACGCCCCTCAAGCACGGTCCCATCAGGGAAAAGGGCATATATCGACAAAGCGCAATTCAGACCCTTCCAACTTTGTATATGCAGCACCCCAAGTAAAACGCGGCGACCCCTTAGTTACCGCAGGCCGGACACAGGGTTACTTTCCAAATCTTTCCGCAGGACGGAGGAGCCCCCGCCGCACGTAGTGCGCAGCGGAGGCTCCGACATGTCCGAGGACGATTTGGAGAGTAACCCTGTGTCCGGCCGGAGGGACCCAAACACGGCCATGCTTCTTATGTGCAGCAAAGCTAATGCTGCTAAAATACTAAGCGCTCATGTAGTTTAAACGCACGACGATAAGGAGCACCAGTGGGTAACCACTTCCGTACCTCCGGTGCGGGCGATGATGCCCCCAAGACGCAGGCAGGCGTCCAGGGCAGTCGTTTCGCCACTCCGGATTCAGAGGGCCAGCCTGTTGCTCAGGCCCCCGCTCAGCCGGCAGATCAGGCACAGCCGGCATCCGATCCCTTTGCCTACAATCCAACCAGCGATGTCGCGCTTTCCGGCACGGCGGGTTTTGAGCCCGTTCAGGCCGTGACCGCTCGCGTGGAGCAGCCTCAGGCTGGTGCCGCCACGCCGCAGCCTACCATGGCCGGCATTCCCGACCCCTTGGCCCCTGCGACGCCGGCTCCTCAGCCTGCGCAGTCCGGTCTCTTTGCCGCTATTCCCGACCCCACGCAGCCTGCTGCCCCGGTGGTCGAGAGCGATCAGGCAGCCGAGGTCGCAAGCCTCGATAACGCGCTCAACAACCCCGATTTTACGTCGGTGTTTGCGCCCATCGATCCGCAGGCCAGCCGCAAGAAGATGGCCAAGCAGGCCGGTGTCGAGCCCGTCATCCTTATGGAGCATGTCACCAAGATCTATCCGGCACAGCCCAACAAGCCTGCACTCGACGACATCAACATCGAGATCTATCCGGGCGAGTTTGTCTTCCTGGTCGGTCACTCCGGCTCGGGTAAGACCACGCTGCTGTCGACGCTCAACCGCGACGTCAAGCCGACGAGCGGCCGCATCCTGGTTGCCGGTCAGGACCTCATGAAGATCAAGAACCGCAAGGTTCCGTTCCTGCGCCGCCAGATTGGCGCCGTGTTCCAGGACTTTAAGCTTCTGCCGCAAAAGACCGCCTACGAAAACGTGGCGTTTGCCCTGCAGTGCATCGGCAAGCCCAAGGGCGTCATTCGCAGCCAGGTGCCCGAGGTGCTGCGTCTGGTCGGTCTGGCCGATCAGATGGACTCGCTGCCCGACCAGCTTTCCGGTGGCGAGCAGCAGCGCGTTGCCGTCGCCCGTGCTATGGTCAACCGTCCGCCGCTGCTGATCTGCGACGAGCCCACGGGCAACCTCGACCCGGCGATCTCGCTGGGCATCATGAAGCTGCTTGAGCGTATTAACCGCACCGGCACCACCGTGATCGTCGCCACGCACGACCGCGAGATGGTCGATAGCATGCACCGTCGCGTGATCGCCCTCGAGGGCGGCCACGTCATCCGCGACCAGGAGAGGGGAGGTTACGGCAACTATGGCACCAACTAACGTGGGCTACTCCTTCAAAGAGGCAATCAGCCACTTCTTCCGTAACTGGACTACCTCGCTCGGCGCCGTCATCACGATCTTCCTTTCGCTGTTTATCATCGGCCTGTTCATTATGGGCTCCGCGGTGCTGAACTCCGTGATCGGCACCGTCGAGGATCAGGTTGTCATCAACGCCTTCATTAGTGATGACGCCGATCAGGCTGATGTTCAGGCTTTTGAGGCCGAGCTTAAGACGTGGAATAACGTCAAGTCCGTGACCTATAAGGACAAGGACGACGCGCTGGCCGAGTATACGAGCAAGATGTCGGGCAACGCCGACGCCACCATGAGCGCGCTCGATGGCCAGAACCCGCTGCCGGCTTCCTTCGCTATTGAGATGGACAATCCGTCTCAGGTCGAGAGCACGGCCAAGAAGCTCAAGAAGGATGCCGATTTCCAGAAGATCGCGGATGACGGCGACGTCAACGCGAGCGTGCTGTACGGCCAGGAGGAAGTGAGCCGCCTGTTCCAGGTGACCAACTACATCCGCATCGCCGCCGTGGTGCTCGTTGGCCTTCTGACCTTTATCGCATTCATCTTCATCAACAACACGATTCGCCTGTCCATCACGGCGCGTCGTCGTGAGATTGCGATTATGCGTCTGGTCGGCGCCAGCAACGGCTTCATTCGTGGCCCGTTTATCACCGAGGGCGTGCTGCAGGCCATTTTGGGCTCGCTGCTTTCCATCGGCGTTCTGGAGCTGCTGCGCAATCTGATGATTCCGCGTCTGCAGGAGAGCATCGGCTGGATGTCGTTTGCCCTGCCGATGCAGTACTACCTGGTGACCTATGCTGCGCTGATTCTGGTCGGCGTGATTATCGGTCTCTTTGGTTCTGCCATCGCCATGCGCCGCTACCTGCGCGTGTAGGCATGCCTGGAATTCATCCCTTCCAACGGGTCGTCTCTTATGGGGCGGCCCGTTTTTTGATCCCTAGGGGACGGCAGGATGGCGAATCATTTGGGTAGACTCTTTGGAGTCGGCAATCGATAGTTAGGAGGCGCCATGGGGCGCAATAACAAGCATAAGCGTGGAGCTCGCAATAAGCGCGGGCCGGTGCGCAGCGAACGCCGTCCGAGCCTGACCGGGCGCGTGCAGCTCCATGAGCACAGTGCCTATGTCATAACCGAGAATGGCGACTACAAGGTCATGGGCCGTGGCAAGCGCGAGATTATGGATGGCGATACCGTTGCCGTGAGCATTAAGAACAGCCCGCACGGTGAGCGGCGCGCCGTGATCGAAGGCGTGGTTGAGCGCGCAGCCATAAGCGTGGTGGGTACGTACCAGACCGCCGGTCCGCTCGGTGTGATCGAGCCGCTCGATTCGCGTCTGAAGGCCGACTTCTTCATTCTGCCTGAGGATACCTCGGCGGATCGTCTGGGCGTTCACCCGGGTGATGCTGTTGTCGCGCGCATTTTGACCTACCCGACGCGCCTGGAATCGGGCGCTGTGACGATCGAACGCCGCATTGGCGGAGATGACGCGCCCGATTTGGGCGTTCAATATGTGATGGCGCGCTACGGCTATACCGATAGCTATCCCGAGGCCGCGCTGGACGAGGCCGAGGGGCTTTCGCTCGATGTGTCCGCGGCGCTTAAGGACCCGCTCCGCCGCGATCTGCGCGACCGCTTTGTCATCACGATCGACCCAGTCGACGCGCGCGACTTTGACGACGCCATTTCGTTGGAGCGCACGCCCGAGGGTGGCTACAAGCTGGGTGTGCATATCGCCGACGTTTCACACTATGTGGCTTGGGACGGGCATATCGATCTTGAGGCTCGCCATCGTACGACATCGGTGTATCTGGCCGATCGCGTGCTTCCCATGCTGCCCGAACGCCTGTCCTGTGACCTGTGCTCGCTTCGCCCTGACGAGGACCGTCTTGCGTTTACCGTCGATATCGAGCTCGATGCGCAGGGTCGCGTGCGGCATTACGATCCGTATCCCAGCGTGATTCGCTCGCGTGTGCGTATGGACTATGACGGCGCCGAGGCGCTGCTGGTGCGTGCCGGCGCGGTTGAGTATTCGGTGCTGGAGGGTGCAGCCGAGGATGTTGCGGTTGCCGAGACCTCGCGCGAGGAAGCGCTTGAGCGCGGTCTTGCGTGCGAGGAGGCCGCCCGCGGCTACAACATCGACCTCGGCGATTTCCTTGTCGCCGCTAACGAACTCGCCGAACTTCGCCGTCGTATTCGTCGCGCCCGCGGCTCAGTCGATTTTGACACAGCCGAGATTCGCGCTCTATTGGATGAGGACGGAGTGCCCGTGCAGATTGTGGCGCGTGAGCGTTCGTGTGCCACGTCGCTTATCGAGGAAGCCATGCTGCTCGCCAACGAGTGCGTTGCAGAGTGGCTGGCAGACCGTGATATCGAGGCCTGCTATCGTGTGCATGAGGATCCGAGCCCCGATAGCCTGCACGGTGCTGCCGTTGCGCTGGCGCAGCTAGGCATCATCGACGATCGCCGTGCTGCCGGTATTGCCCTGGGGAGCCCCGATGAGCTGCAGGCTGCAGTTGATGCTGCCGCCGGTACGGCCAACGCACCGCTCGTCAACACGCTGCTTCTGCGCAGCATGCAGCGCGCGCTGTACAAGCCGCGCAACGAGGGCCACTTTGCGCTCGCCGCGCCGTGCTACTGTCACTTTACGAGTCCCATCCGTCGCTACCCCGATCTGGTGGTGCACCGCGTGCTCAAACTGCAGTTGGCCTATGAGCAGCTGGGCGGCAAGGACGCCCTGGTCCGTACGCCGCGCCTGATCGGCAAGGGGCGCGAGTCGCTGCCGCGCATTCTGCCGCAGATCTGCCGCGCATGTAGCGATGCCGAGCGCGCGGCAGATGCCGCCAGCCATGCGACGCAAAAGATCAAGATTGCCCAGTACTATGAGGACCGTCTGGGTGAGCGCTATGCCGGAACCGTCTCGTGGGTTAGCAGCATGGGCCTCTTTGTGCGCTTGGACCTAACACAGGTCGAGGGCCTGGTTTCAATTAAGAGCCTGGGCAACGAGTGGCTCGAGTTCGACGAGGACGCGCTTACGCTGACGGGCGCCGACACGGGGACTCGCTATGAACTGGGCCAGCGCGTGATTATCGAGGTCTCGCGCGTCAATACCACGCGTGGACACTTGGACTTTAAGCTTATCCATTAGCTAAATCCCGACTCGTGGCGAGAGAGCGGAGGGCGGTCTTTCGGGACCGCCCTCCGCATTTGAATCGTGACTACCTTGTCGTCTGCTCGGCCGCCCGCTTACCTGCTATTTGAGAGGTAAAACCTACCAAAATAAACCTGTCCCTTTTGGCAGGTTTACAAGAAAGCGGGGATGAGATGGCGACGGTGTACGGTTATGCGCGGGTGAGTTCGCGCGATCAGAATCTTAATCGGCAGCTGGATGCGCTGGGCGCCTATGGCGTGGGCTCGGCGAATATTTATGCCGACCATGCGAGCGGCAAGGACTTCGATCGACCGCGTTATCGCGAGCTGCTGCACGTCCTGGGAGACGGGGACGTGCTGGTGGTGCTTTCTATCGACCGACTTGGCCGTAATTACTCCGAGATTCTTGAGGAATGGCGACGCATTACCAAGGTGCTCGGGGTTGCCATTGTGGTGTTGGATATGCCATTGCTTGACACGCGCGCCAGGGCCAGCGGCGCGCCGGATGTGACTAACACCCTGATTGCTGATATTGTGCTGCAGCTGCTGAGCTACGTGGCGCAGGTGGAGCGCGAGAATATCCATCGGCGCCAGGCGGAGGGAATTGCAGCGGCGCGGGCGCGAGGGGTTCGTTTCGGTCGACCTCGCAAGCCGTGCCCTCCTCAGTTTGAGCTGGTGCGCGATAGCTATGAGGCAGGCGATATTACCCGCAGCCAGGCAGCAAAGTGCCTGGGCGTGTGCGTGGGGACGTTCGATCGCTGGATGCGCGAGGCGGGGTAGGGGTTTGCGTCGCTTTGTCGCTTCCTGTTGCGATTCAAATTTTGATACGGTGACGATGCCATTTGGGGCTACACTCGCTGATATTCAAAAAAGGAGGTTGGCCCTTGGCGCGCGTAAAACAAATAATCGGATGGACCGCAATTGTTCTGTTCGTTGCAACGCTGGCGGGCATCTGGGTGCTGACGGAGCAAAATGCGGTGGAGACGTCGTTGCTGAGCGAGTCTACCGCGCGTGTGGTGGAGGGCCAGGCTACGGGCGTTCAGGCTGTCGATGCCACGGGTGAAGCTCAGGCGGAGAACGGAATGACCGGGGGCACCGATTCGGCTGCCTCGAATGTCCGGTCTGGCCGACTTGCTTCCATTCGCATGTGGGTGGGCACGAACGTCCGTCGCGTTGCCCATACCGTAGAGTTTTTCTTCGTCGGATTGTTCGCCTCCGTGGTCGTGGTTTGCTTTTCCAGGCGTCCGTGGAGCGTATGCTCCCGTTGCGTGCCCGTATTGCTCTTTTGCGCCGCCTGCTCCGTTGGCGATCAGGTACATAAGATCTTTGTTCCCGGCAGGCATTTCGACGTTATCGATTTAGGATTCGATGCTGCGGGCTATGTCACCGCCATGCTGTTGGTATTGCTGGCAGCGGCGTTGGTGCGCCATGCGACTCGGCCGATCGGCGCCCATGCGAGGCGCTAGCCTTAAGACGAGACATCGCGACTGCCTATGCTTCGACATTGACTACAATAACGGCTGCAATCGCGAGTGGTCGTCGATGTGCAGTTTTCCAGACACCTGTTTTCTCTAAGAAAGGAAATCCCATGGCGGTATTGTTTGTTGAATATCCCAAGTGCTCGACCTGTAAGAAGGCCAAGGCATGGCTGGACGAACATGGGGTAGAGTACATCGACCGCGATATCGTTTTGGACAATCCTACGGCTGATGAGCTTGCGACCTGGATTGCTCATTCGGGGCTGCCGGTGCGGCGCTTCTTTAATTCGTCGGGCATGAAATATCGAGAGCTGGGCCTGAAGGCGCGTCTGGATGCGGGCATGACGGATCGGGAGTGCTACGAGCTGCTGGCGACCGACGGCATGCTGGTCAAGCGTCCGCTGCTGGTGGGCGACGACTTTGCGATTCCCGGCTTTAGGGAATCGGCTTGGGCCGAGGCGTTGCTGTAGCGGCTGCGGAAAGTGCGACCCGGAATTCGCTTCCAGAATGGGATGCACTTTCCCAAAGTGGCCGGTTGCGGAAAGCACGTCCCATTCTGAGCTTCGATTGCGGGACACGGTTTCCGGTTGAGGGCTCGACAGGAAAGTAGGGACCAGTTTGAGCTTGAAATCTGGGACGCACTTTCCGCCGGCGGGCCTGCCCCAGTCAGTCCGCCAGCTGTGCCCATTCGTGCGGATCGTAGACCTTTACGTGCTTGTTGGGCTTGCCGCTCCAGTACTCTTCGTCCATAAAGGGCAGATATGCCTGAATGCCGGGGCAGATAAAGGGAATCCGCTGCTGTTGCAGTCGCTCGCGCTGGCGCTGCTCCAGGTGCGCCTCGGATATGACGGTCGGCATGCCGGACAGCTCGACGAGGCTTGCCTGGATTCGCTTAAGGTCGGGGAGTCCCGCGTGCCATGACATCCGCATGATTAAAAAGGATGCACGGCGGTATTTTGCCTGCACCACAGTAATGGCGGGGCGTAACGTGGGGTGAATTTTGTCCCGTTCGGGCCAAAGGTCGGCAGTGATCTCGAGGCCCAGGGTCTCCCATAGGTAATCAAGCTCTTCGTCCATGGCGCCTCGATATCTACGCGATCATTGATACTTCGATTGTGTTGCCTGGTGCTATCGTTTTCACGGTAGAATCTGCCAACGGTTGACGGCTACCGCTCACGGCGTTTTGCCCTTCGTGTACAGCGGTTGGCTTCACAGGTCCTTCACGGGTTGGACTAAATTAGGCCAATTTGACTGAATTTCAAAAAAGTCAAAATTGGGGCTTGCGTCACGGCGAGACTTCCCGTATATTTCTTTCTTGCGCAAAGGCACAGCCGAGCGCAGCGATGCAGTCATTGGGATGTCGTCTAATGGCAGGACAGCGGATTCTGGTTCCGTCAATGGGGGTTCGACTCCCTCCATCCCAGCCCTTGCATTTGCTACATATGGCCCGTTCGTCTAGCGGTTTAGGACGCCGCCCTCTCAAGGCGGAGATCACCAGTTCGAATCTGGTACGGGCTACCACAAAATGAACGCCCGGGCCTCCCAAGAGACCCGGGTTTTGTGTATACGCCGAATGTGTGGAATGAGCCGCGTTTCACCCGGACCGAGGAGTTGCCATGGACCTGCCCATCAGCCTACAAGACATTACGTATGCAGAGAATTACCTGGCGCAGGGAGACTTGGCCACGGCGACGCCGCTGTTGGAACGTCTGGTTGAGCTCGCCGAGGAGTATATCGATGCCGAGTGCAAGACGGAGGAGAACCGCCAGTACTTTAGCTTCGATAGCAAGTTTGAGCGTCTGGCCTACCGTCGTGTGGAAAAAGATCCGCGCGAGCTGGTGCAGGTCGAGGTGCCCTTTGATCGCCTGTATTCCGACATGGCGTTTGCCTACATTCGCCAGCAGGATTATGTGAGTGCTCGCAACGCCTTGATGCAAGCCGTGCGCTGGGACCCCATGAACTGCAACTACCGCCTGGATCTTGCCGAGCTATTCCGCGCCCTCGAGGACAAGCAGGAGTGGGCTTCGCTTTCGTTTTCGGTGCTAGAGCGTGCGAGCGACGGCAAGTGCGCCGCCCGCGCCTACGCCAACTTGGGCCAGTACTTTTTGGAGCCCGAGACCGAGAACGTCTCTGCGGCCGTGGGTTGCGCGCGTCTGGCGCTGCGCCTGGCGCCCAACGATGCGCATACGACGCGCCTGCTCAACAAGATCCATACCACCTATCCGGATGCCGCCGATGAGAGCGACGACCACGTGATGGGTGAGCTCGCCCTGCAGGGCGTGCCGACCTCACCTTCGGCCGAGATCGCCATCTGCCTGATCATGTGTGCGACCGATGCTGCAAGCGACGGCGACAAGCAGGAGGCGACGCGCCTGACGGTGCGTGCTCGCGACTTGGTGGGCGAGGAGGCCTGCGCGGCGATTATCAAACTGGTGCGCGAGAGCGATGCCGAGCTCAATGCCGAGCGCAAGGCAAAGCGCGCAGGTGCCGACAAGGGAACCGATGGCGCCAAGGAGGCCGGCGATGCCCAGTAAGCGCGAGCGCAAACTCATTTCCAAGAATCGCTCGGCACATCACGAGTACTTTATCGATGAGACGTTTGAGTGCGGTATTGAGCTGAGCGGCACCGAGGTCAAGTCGATTCGCGAGCGCGCCTGTCAGATCACTGACACTTTTGCGCTGATTCGTGGCGGCGAGTGCTGGCTCGTCGGACTGCATATCCACCCTTATAGCCATGGTGGCGTGTGGAATCGCGATCCCGATCGTCGGCGTCGTCTGCTGCTGCACCGCAAGGAGATCGACTTTCTTGACGGCAAACTTCGCAACCGTGGTTATGCGCTGGTTCCGTTGGAACTCTACTTTAATACCGACGGCCGCGTAAAGCTGCTGCTGGGTCTGGGTCGCGGCAAGAAGCTCTACGACAAGCGCGAGGACATGGCCAAGCGTGATGTCCAACGCGAGATCGACCGCGCCCTTAAGGAACGCAACCGCTAGGCACTCTGTATAAGTTGCGGTGGAATACGGACTGTTTTGCCTGTTTGAGGGGCTATTCAGTCCCTATTTCACCGCAACTGCGGGCGTCTCATCTTTCTTACTGTTCTGACACATATGTCTCAAAGGCGGCGTCCGTTATGGGTGCCGCCTTTTTTGTGGGTACATACATCCATGAGGTTCCAACCCGAGCTAGGGGAGTGATCGTTATGGACAAAACTGCGTTCTTTACCATGCCGAGTGGCCTGTACGTGGTGAGCGCCGTGGCGGACGGGCTGCGTGCCGGCTGCGTTATCAACACAGCAGTGCAGGTGACATCCGCCCCGCCGCGCATCTCGATTGCCGTGAACAAGGAAAATGTCACGTCCGGCGTAATCGTATCGGCTAAGGCCTTTGCGCTGACCGTGATCGATCAGACGGTCGATATGCTCTATATCGGCAACTTTGGCTTCCGCACCAGCAGTGGCTACGACAAGTTTGCCAAGTACGAGACCCACGAGACCGCGCTGGGCATGCCCTATGTGCCCGAGCACGCGGCGGCGCTGTTTAGCTGCCGTCTGATTGATACCGTGGATGTGGGCACGCACCTGCTCTTTATCGGCGAGGTGGAGGATGCCGAGCGCTTGAGCGGCGAGGCCCCGCTGACCTATGACTACTACCACAAGGTGTTAAAGGGCAAGACGCCGCCCAAGGCTTCGTCGTATCAAGGCTAGAAATGTTCTAAAAATACTTGCATTATATTATTGAGAATATATACTAATAAGCAAGTACACCAGCAGTCACGTTCGAGAGGAGAACATCATGGCTGAGGAAAAGAAGACGTATAAGTTCGTGTGCACCGTTTGCGGTTACGAGGTTGAGGTCGACACGCCCGAGCTGCCCGAGGATTACGTATGCCCGGTCTGCGGCGTCGGCCCCGATGAGTTTGAGCTCGTCGAGGAGTAACTCGTAGACACACGGCGATTAGCCATACAGAGCTCTGTCCAAGGGCCCCGGTCGAATTCTCGGCCGGGGCCCTTTTGATTTATCTGACGGTTTAAAACGGCCTTACGTGTTACAGATTGAGACGTTATATCTGGACAGTCACGCCATCCCAATTACATCCCCGTTAGCAGCACGATGTCGAGAACCGTTACGATGACGCCGATTCCTACGAGCAACGCGTTGAGCGGGCGCGAGTTGGCGTATTTGCCCATGACGCGGGGCGAACTGGTGAGTCGTATGAGCACAAAGACCGTAATCGGCAACTGAAGCGACAGCAGCGCCTGACTCCAAATGAGACCCTCAAAAGGATTTGGGACGACCAGGCACGCCGCCACTGCGCCGGCGAAACAGGCCACCACCCCGATCGAGGAATGTCGGTCGTGGACGTCGTATTCCTCGTCGAACATGCCTGCGGTGATGGTGCCTGCCGCCATGCCTGCCGTCACACTACTCGAGAGGCCCGCAAACAGCAGCGCCACCGCAAAGATGGTCGAGCTTGCTGGGCCCAGAATGGGGGAGAGCGTGTCCGCTGCGACGGCGAGGTCGTCTACGACAATGCCGTGCGCAAAGAAGGTCGTTGCGGCCAGGATGACCATGGCCGAGTTGATTGCCCAGCCAACGCCCATCGAAAAGAGCGTGTCGAAGAGCTCATAGCGCAGACGCTCTTCGATAACCTGCTCGCCTTGGCCTTCGAAGTGCATGGATTGGATGACCTCGGAGTGTAGAAAGAGGTTGTGGGGCATAACGACCGCACCCAGGACACTCACGATAATCGCGGCAGAGCCAGTGGGCATACTGGGCGTGATCCAGCTTGCGGCGGCTTGCGGCCAGTCGACCTTGACTAGTGCAAGCTCAGCCAAAAACGAGAGTCCTACCACGCCTACGAAGGCGATGATCCATCGCTCGGCGCGCTTGTAGGAGCTCGTCATGAGCATCGCCATCGATACTGCCGCCACGATGACGCAGCCCGCGCGCACGGGCAGCCCAAAGAGCATTTGAAGGGCAATCGCGCCACCCAGGACTTCGGCCATGGCGGTGGCGATGGTCGCGAGATAGGCACTGGCGAGCACCGTGCGCCCAACGAAGCGGGGGAGAAAGCGGGTCGTGGCCTCGGCAAGACACATGCCCGTGGCGATGCCCAGGTGCGCCGCGTTGTGCTGCAGCACGATGAGCATGATCGTGGACAGCGTGACGATCCACAGCAGCGCGTAGCCAAACTGCGAGCCCGCGGCCATATTGGAGGCCCAGTTGCCCGGGTCGATAAAGCCGACGGTGACGAGCAACCCGGGGCCGATATGCCGGGCGATATCCAGACCTCCGTGGCCTCCGGTGCGGTGCGAGCCAAAGTGTTGTTTGAGATGGTTGAGCATGGTGCGCTCCTGCGTGTCGTTTGTTTGACGCCGCAAAGGATACCTGTTTTAGGCTAAAAAGTTAACCAAGACTAACAAAATTGTTGTATTTGGATAGGCTGGTGAAAGGGGATTGCCGAAATGTCTTGATCTGTAACAACTAGGGATGGAAATTGGGTCTTACTGTTACAGATTGAGATGTTTGAAGAGGTGAGTTTGCAGGCCGAACTTGGGGCCTATGTTGTCGCCCTTGAGGTCGGCGGTGTCCACTCGTAGGGCGTGCGTTACGCGATTGTTTCGAAACGGGCGGGAAACACAACGGACCGGTGATGCTTCTAGTATGCCTAGTCAACTGACTGTCTAACACCTAGGGGAGGATCGCGATGCAGGCAGATTCCGCTCAGCAGCAGGGCCTTTATCGCCCCGAATTCGACCACGATGCATGTGGCATCGGCGCGCTTGCCGATATCAACGGTGAGCGCCATCACCAGATTCTGGACGATGCACTGTCCATTCTGGTTAACTTGGAGCACCGCGGTGGTACGGGACTCGAGAAGAACACCGGCGACGGCGCTGGCATCCTGTTCCAGGTTCCGCATCACTTTTTCCGTAAAGAGGCTCAAAAGTGCGGTCAGATTCTGCCGGCAGAGGGCGACTATGGCGTGGCCATGCTGTTCTTCCCGCAGGACGACAAGGGCGTAGAGGATGCCCGTCGCGTGTTTGAGGAGGGCTGCGCCGAGGCCGGCGTGCCGCTGCTCTTTTGGCGCGAGGTGCCGGTCGACCCGCACGACCTGGGCGAGACAGCCCGCGCCTGCATGCCCACCATCTTGCAGGCTTTCCTGGGCCGTCCGGACGACACGCCCGCCGGCGATGCCTTTGAGCGCCGCCTGTACGTGTGCCGCCGCACCATCGAAAAGAAGGCCGACGCTGAGTTCGCCCTGCGCGACAAGATCTTCTATGTGTGCTCCATGAGCTCGCGCACCATCGTGTACAAGGGCATGCTTGTGGCCACGCAGATGCGCCGTTTCTTCATCGACCTCAACGACGCCGCCGTCAAAACGGCCGTGGCGCTCGTCCACTCGCGCTACTCCACCAACACCACGCCCAGCTGGGAGCGCGCACATCCCAACCGCTTTATCATCCACAACGGCGAGATCAACACCCTCAAGGGCAACGTCAACTGGATTCGCGCCCGCGAACCCAACCTGTACAGCCCCGTGCTGCAGCACGATCTTGAGCGCGTGATGCCCATCATCAACCGCGAGGGCTCCGACTCCGCGATTCTGGACAATGTGCTTGAGTTTTTGGTCATGAACGGCCGTCCGCTCACGCGTGCCGCGTCCATGCTGCTGCCCGAGCCGTGGGACCACAACGACAGCCTGAGCGAGGAGCGCCGCGCCTACGACGCCTACCAGTCCATGCTCATGGAGCCCTGGGACGGCCCGGCCGCCATCGCCTTTACCGACGGCCGTACCCTGGGTGCTGCCCTCGACCGCAACGGCCTGCGTCCCGCCCGCTACTATGTGACGCGCGACGGTCGCTTTATGCTGGCAAGCGAGGTGGGCACCATCGAGGTGAGCCCCGAGAACATCCTGACGAGCGGCTGTCTGGGGCCGGGCCAGATGCTCGAGGTCGACTTTGCCCGCGGTCGCGTCATCTACAACGACGAGCTGCGTGCCCGTTACGCCAAGGAAAAACCCTACCGCGACTGGATTGCCGAGGAGACGCTGACCGTCGACGCGCTCGATGAGCCCGTTGCGGCAACACCCGCCGAGGACGACGAGGTGCCTACCGCCGTGCGTATGGCCAAGCTCGGCTATCACTGGGATGATGTTGACGAGGTCGTGCGCCCCATGGCCCAGCAGGGCAAGGCACCGCTCGCTTCGATGGGTATCGATGCGCCGCTGGCCTGCCTGTCCAAGAAGACGCGTTCGTTCTTCGATTACTTCTATCAGCTGTTCGCCCAGGTCACGAATCCGCCGATCGATGCCCTGCGCGAGCATATGGTAACCTCGACCACGCTCTACCTGGGCAACCACGGTAACCTGCTCGAGGACTCCCGCACGGCCTGCCAGCTGGTGCGCCTGGAGCGCCCGTTGCTCAACGAGGAGGAGTTCGACCGCATCTGCGCCATCGACCGCGTGGGCTTTAAGACCCGTCGCTTCCGTGCCGTCTACCGCCGCGACGCCGGCGAGGGCGCGCTGCAGGCTGCGCTTAAGCAGCTTGCCGAGGACGTTGAGGCTGCGGTCCGCGACGGTGTGAACATCGTGGTGCTGAGCGATCGTGCCGCTGCGGGCGAGGTGCCCGTGCCGTCGCTGCTCGCTGTGGGCTGCGTGCACAACCACCTGATCCGCGCCGGCGTGCGTACCTTTGCCGACATCGTGGTGGAGTGTGGCGACGCCGTGTCCCCGCACGACTTTGCGGCGCTGGTGGGCTACTCCGCGAGCGGCATCTATCCGTACAACGCGCATGCGTGCATTCGCGACTTGGCGACGCACGGCGATCTGGACGTGACAGCTGAGCAGGGCATCGCCAACTACAACAAGGCTGCGACCGCCGGCATCGTCTCCATCATGTCCAAGATGGGCATCTCCACGGTGCAGAGCTACCACTCCGCGCAGATCTTCGAGGCCGTGGGCTTCACTCCGGAGTTCGTCAACGCGTACTTCGCCGGCACGGTGAGCCGTGTGGGCGGTATGGGTGTCGAGGACGTCGAGCGCGAGCAGAATGAGCGCTACGACGCCGCGCTCGCTATCCTTAAGAGCCCGGCTCCCGATCAGCTGCCCACGTTGGGCCTGACCAAGTGGCGCCCGCTCGGCGGCGAGGATCACCTCATCGATCCGCAGACTGTCTACTTGCTGCAGACCGCCTGCTGTGAGGACAGCTACGACACCTTTAAGGAGTACAGCGCCCGCCTGCACCGCACCGGCCGTGCTGTGCGCCTGCGTGACCTGCTGGACTTTAATGCCAGCGGTCGCACGCCGGTTTCGCTCGACGAGGTCGAGCCCGCGCTCAACATCGTCCGCCGCTTTAACACCGGCGCCATGTCGTACGGCTCCATCAGCAAGGAAGCACACGAGTGCATGGCCATCGCCATGAACCGCCTGCACGGCCGTTCCAACTCGGGCGAGGGCGGCGAGGACCCGCGTCGCGAGACCCCGCTGGCTAACGGTGACTCCAAGAACTCCGCCATCAAGCAGGTGGCAAGCGCGCGCTTTGGCGTGACGAGCCGCTACCTGTGCAGCGCCTTCGAGATTCAGATCAAGATGGCCCAGGGCGCCAAGCCCGGCGAGGGCGGTCACCTGCCCGGCAAGAAGGTCTACCCTTGGATTGCCGAGGTCCGTCAGTCCACACCCGGTATCGGCCTGATCTCGCCTCCGCCGCACCACGACATCTACTCCATCGAGGACCTGGCGGAGCTTATCTTCGATCTTAAGAACGCCAACCCCGGCGCACGCGTGTCGGTCAAGCTGGTCAGCGAGGCCGGCGTTGGCACCATCGCCACCGGTGTGGCCAAGGGTGCCGCCGACAAGATCTTGATCAGCGGCCACAACGGCGGCTCCGGTGCTGCGGCGCGCGATTCGATCTGGCACGCCGGTCTGCCGCTGGAGCTTGGCCTT
This sequence comes from Collinsella sp., assembly GCA_018370025.1. Classification (GTDB taxonomy): domain Bacteria; phylum Actinomycetota; class Coriobacteriia; order Coriobacteriales; family Coriobacteriaceae; genus Collinsella. The sequence goes on from JAGZBF010000001.1 coordinate 199,758, forward strand.
GCCGAGGCTCAACAGACGTTGCTGCAAAACGGCCTGCGCTCGCGCGTGGTACTCGAGGCCGACGGCAAGCTCATGGACGGCACCGACGTCGCCGTCGCCTGCCTGCTGGGTGCCGAGGAGTTTGGCTTTGCGACCATGCCGCTCATCTCCATGGGCTGCCTTATGCAGCGCGACTGCCAGCAGGATACCTGCCCGGCCGGCATCGCCACGCAAAACTGCCGCCTGCGTCGCGGCTTCCGCGGCAAGCCCGAGCACGTCGAACACTTTATGCTCTTTGTTGCCGAGCAGCTGCGCGAGGTCATGGCGAGCCTGGGCTTCCGCACCGTCGACGAGATGGTCGGCCATCCCGAGTGCTTGCGCCAGATTGAGGTCCCGGGCAACCGCAAGGCCAACCTGCTCGATCTGTCGCCCGTGCTGGCGAGCGCGACCTGCGAGTTCGGTGCCCACATCCCGGGTGCCGACGGTCGTCACTTCCTGCCGCAGATGGCTGCGGACAGTGAGCTCGACAAGACGCTCGACTCCACGTTGTTTGTGCCCTATACGGCCGATGCCCGTGCGCACCTGCGTCCGATTCGCTTCCGCGCCGATATCGCCAACGTCAACCGTTGCGTGGGCACCATCTTGGGCAACGCGGTGACCAAGGCGCATCCCGAGGGTCTGCCCGCCGGCTCCATCACCATCGATTGCGATGGTTCGGCCGGTCAGAGCTTTGGCGCCTTTCTGCCGCGCGGCATTACGCTCAACGTGTGCGGCGACGCCAACGACTACTTTGGCAAGGGCCTTTCGGGCGGCGAGGTGTCGGTGCGCCCCAACCCGCATGCGACCTACAAGTTCGACGAGAACATCATCGTGGGCAACGTTGCGTTCTTTGGCGCTACGAGTGGCCGCGGCTTCATTAACGGCCTGGCCGGCCAGCGCTTTGGCGTACGCAACTCCGGTGCCACGGTGGTGGTCGAGGGCTGCGGCAACCATGGCTGCGAGTACATGACGGGAGGTCTGGCGCTCATCCTGGGCGAGGTCGGGCAGAACTTCGCCGCCGGCATGACGGGCGGCGTGGCTTACGTCTTTGACCAGTACGGCACGCTCGATGCCCGTGTGAACCACGAGAGCGTTGAGCTTAAAGCCCCGACGGCCGGTGAGCTTGCGCAGATTCGTGCGCTCATCCAGGAGCACGTGGACGCGACGCAGAGCCCGCGCGGTATTAAGCTGCTCTACAGCTTTGAGACGATGAGCAAGCACTTTGTGAAGGTCATTCCAACCGAGTACGAGCGCGTGCTGGCGATTGTCGCCGCCGCCGAGACCGTGGGCAAGACGCATGCGCAGGCCGAGGAGCTGGCGTTTGACATTGTGACCGGCCGCGCGAGTGCCGCGGATGTCGCTCGCTTTGATGTGGCGGGTGGTGTCGCTGGCGCTGCGCCCGCCACCGCCAGCTCTGTTGCTTCGACCAAGAAGGAGGCGTAAGTGCCATGGGTAAGCCCGGTGCTTTTCTTGATATCGATCGCGTGACCCATGAGCTGCGCCCCGTGGAGGAGCGCAGCCGCGATTTCGATCCGCTGTACGTGGAGCTCGACGACGACGCGCGCCGTGCCCAGGCGAGTCGCTGCATGATGTGCGGTGTGGCGTTTTGTCAGATGGGCGCGAGCTTTGGCAAGGCACGTCCGAGCGGCTGTCCGCTGCACAACCTGATTCCCGAGTGGAACGAGCTGGTGTACCGCGGCCGTTGGGACGAGGCTGCCGAGCGCCTGTCACTCACCTCGCCCATGCCCGAGTTCACGAGTCGCGTGTGCCCGGCGCTGTGCGAGGCCGCATGCAACCTGGGCTCGGTCGATGGCCAGCCCACGACGATCCATGACAACGAGCGCGCGATTAGCGACCATGAGTGGGCAAATGGCGGTCCGCACCGCTTTGAGCCGGCAGGGGAGGGTGCACCCACGGTTGCCGTGGTGGGCTCCGGTCCCGCTGGTCTGGTGGCAGCATGGGAGCTTGCGCGTCGTGGGGCCCGCGTGACTGTGTTTGAGCGCGACGACCGCCCGGGCGGTCTGCTCATGTACGGCATTCCCAACATGAAGCTCGAGAAGTCCGTGGTCGAGCGTCGCGTGGCGCTCATGCGCGAGCTGGGCATTGTGTTCGAGCTGGGTGCTGACGTTACGAACCCTGCGGTGGCGGCCAAGCTCAATGGCTTTGACGCCGTCGTGGTGGCTGCCGGTGCTCGCGCCCCGCGTGGGCTGGCTGCTGAGAATATTGACGCACCCGGCGTGGTGTATGCCGTGGACTACCTGACGGCCTCGACCGTCTCGGTGCTCGATGGCGGCGAGCCTGTCGTCGATGCACACGGCCTGGACGTTGTGGTCATTGGCGGCGGCGATACCGGTAACGACTGCGTGGGCACCGCGGTACGTCAGGGTGCGCGCAGCGTGCGCCAGTTTGAGTTCTTGCCGGCGGCGCCTGATGCGCGCGCGGCGAGCAACCCCTGGCCGCAGTGGCCCAACGTGAAGAAGACCGATTATGGCCAGCAGGAAGCCATCGCTGCCATGGGCGGCGAGATGCGCGCTTGGGGTGTGGATACGCTCGAGGTACTGTTGGACAAGAAGGGCGCGGCCGCGGGCCTGCGCGTGGTCGATCTGGATTGGTCGGCTGGCAAGCCCGAGCGCATCGCGGGCTCCGAGCACGAGGTGCCGGCCCAGCTGGTGCTCATCGCCTGCGGCTTTACGGGTCCCGAGCATGGCGTGTTCGACGCCGTTGGCGTGCCTGTTGCCACCGCTGGTCGTCCGCTGCCGGTGATGGCTGCCGAGGGCTCGCACCTTGCGGCCCGTGTCGACGGCGTCGCCGCGGGCGCCACACCGGTATACGTGGCCGGCGATGCTCGCAATGGCAGTTCGCTCGTGGTAAGCGCCATGGCCGACGCCCTGGCCTGCGCTGCCGAAGTCGCCGAGGCGCTGGAGCTGTAAAGTAGTCATTTAAGAACGTCCCCAATGACTAGTCATTTTTTGTCTAGTCGTTGGGGACACTCTTTGCGAGCGATTTGCTCGTTTGTCGACGTACGGGTGTTTATTTGTCGACTTCTTGGGCTGTGGTCACCTGTTGTTTCTGTGGTGGCTGTGGGTATCTGGCTCAAAAGGGCGGGTTGGCCGTCTATGTTTACCTGCGGTTTTGTTGCGGTGCGTATTTTCGGTCAAGCTTTTCGTCAAGTGTTTGGTCAGCATCTGGTTTGCAGCCGGAGGCCTATTTTGCCCGCGCTGGTCGTGGCCGACCACCCTCCTCGTAAGCTCAAATTGAGGTCTATCAGTTTGAGGAGGATGCCATGACTGACCACGCTTTAGACCGAGCGCAGCTAGCCGAAGCCGTCGGCAACGATATTGCCGACATAGCCCATTTTTGGATGCTGCGGAAGTTCCAGTTTTTGGAGCCGGCGCGCGAACAGTTCGAGATCATTGTCGACCCGTGGCTCAGCTATTGCACCGAGCCTTCGCAAAACGAAATCATGGCCTACAACATGGCGTTTACCGATTGGCTGCTCTTCGAGCGCTCCTATCGCCATGGCAAGACGCTGCTCGAGCTGTATGTTGACGAGCCGCCGGCATCGCTTTCGCCTGCCTCGCTCAAGCGGCTCGAGCAGGTACGCGACACGCAGTATTTCTCGCGCTTTGGCATTTTGGACAAGGATCCTGCGAACGGCATAGTTGCGCTGAAGGATACGCGCACCGACCGTCGCTTTGATGTCTACGACCCGCATATCGTGCAAAAGGAGCATTGGAGCGACGGCGCGATTGCGGTGCGCCTCGCTTGCGTCGACGATGTCTGGCTGACGGCGGGACAGCTCTATCTGTACGACATCGCGCGCCTGAGTGACACGGCAGTCGATGGGCCGGGTGCGGTGCATCCGGAGGACCTGCAGGATGGCTTTGACACCTCGTGCATCAGCTTCTTTTTGCGCCTGGTCCGCGACATCATGGGCGCCCAGGGGCGCTACGTAAAGTCCCTCAACATCTACGAACAAGAATGGGAGTAGGGGATGTGACTGGTGTCGCCCTACAGCCCTGACTTTGTCTCAATCTGTAACGTTTAGCGGCTGTTTGAGCCCGTAACTGTTACAGATTGAGACGGAAGGTTGGCGGCTGTCGAAAGATCTTGTTCTGTAACAACTAGAGGCTCAAAGACTGTCTTCCTGTTACAGATCAAGACATTTGTCAGCGGAGGCAACGGTGACGATGGTCCATTTGTCTGACGTGGTGGTGACGAAAGTGTCTAATACCGTTCTCAAACACAAACATGCGACTCGCAACACGTTGGCGCGGAATAGAATGCTCGCGCGGCTCACGGAGACGGCCAAGCAAGGTGCGCTGCTCGCAACGCATGACAATACCGAGCTCATGTGGCTGCGACGCCATGTTGGAACCGACGATATCGCGGAGCCCGAGCCGTACCTGTTCTGTTTTCAGCATGATTGGGATGCATTGACGCCGGCGGAGCGAGCGCTGAGGACTATCAAAGGGCTTGCGGAATTTCATCCCGATTGGGCGTTTTGGGGCTATGACGCGGCGCTTTTGTGGGGTCTGGAGGTGCCGAATGATCTGCTCGGGCCGCGCTTTCTTGTTAAGACGGGTTGTTCGGTGACGTTGAGCGGCGGGTGCAGGTTGTTGCGTCCGCAGATGGCGGGCGTGCTCGAGCGTGTTGATGGCGTGCGGGTGACGTCGTTTTGGCGCACGGTGGAGGATTGCTTACTGCGTGCGCCGTTCTCCTACGGGTTGGCGATTGCCGATTCTGCACTGCGGGCGAAAGGCGTATCACGTTGGGATTTGTGCGAGCGCCTCCGCGCCGATTGCGAGGGCAGGCGAGGGTATCGCAGGGCACAGGTGATTGCGTCGTATGCGGACGGGCTGTCCGAAAACGGCGGCGAGTCTCGGTTCCGAGCGTTCTTTATTGCGTACGGCTTTCCAGTTCCGGAGCTGCAGGTGGAGTTTCGCGACCCGCTCGATTCGAGCCAGGTGTTTCGCGTCGACTATTTTTGGCGGCTTGAGAACGGGACGTGTGTCATCGGCGAGCTCGACGGGAAGGGAAAGTATACCCTGCAGGATGGTGGGGATCGGGGGTCGGTCGACCCATTCGTGGCAGAACGTCAGCGAGAGTCTCATCTGACGATGCTCGGGCACAAGGTGCTTCGGTTTACGTTTGATGAACTCAAGAACCCGGGGAAGCTGGCTGAAAAGATGAGACTGGCGGGAATTCAACAGCGGGCCGATCTGGCTGAGGAATGGAGACGCCAGTGGTATGGGCGCTGAGAGGTTTTGTCTCGATCTGTAACGTTTAGAAGTTGTTTGAGTTCGTAATTGTTACAGATCGAGACAAACCGGTGAAACGTCGACCGAATGTCTTGATCTGTAACATCAAGGGGCCCAATAACCCTGTACCTGTTACAGATCGAGACATTCCCCTGATGTTGCTGGGGTGGGGCTGCAACGTATTCCGTCCCCCCACATCCCCTCTTCCCTCCGTTAACCGATATGTCCGCAGCAATCCTGCCGCGCTGGATAATAATGGACAGATGTTCAAGTTTTCTGAGGGGGAGGAGCTCGATATGGCGTCTGCCGATCGTTCCACGTTGTTTATCAATGCGACCGTCCTGGATGGCTCGAAACATATGGAGCCGCAGCCCGATATGGCCGTGGCCGTTGAGCGCGGTGTCATCACGTGGATGGGGCCGAGTGCTGTGGCGCAGGCGCCTACGGGTGCCGAGGTTATCGACCTGGCAGGTGCGTATCTCATGCCAGGCCTCATCAATATGCATGTGCATCTGTGCGGTTCGGGCAAGCCGGTTTCGGCGGGCGATGCGGGCGCGCTGATGAAGAAGCTCGATAATCCCGTGGGGCGCGCCATCGTGCGCCATATTCATAAGGGCAGCGCCCAACAACAACTGGCAAGTGGCGTGACCACGGTGCGCGGCGCGGGCGACCCGCTGTTTGCCGATCTTGCCGTGCGCGATGCTATCGATGCCGGCAAGTATCAAGGTCCTCGCCTGGTGGCGCCGGGAACGGGTGTCACGGTGCCGGGCGGCCATGGTGCGGGTTTGTTCGCCCAGGTGGCCAACAGTCCCGCCGAGGCAGCCGAACAGGTGCGCGACCTGTATGCGCGCGGTGCCGACGTCATCAAGCTGTTCGTGACGGGCGGCGTGTTCGACGCTACCGAGGTGGGCGAGCCGGGTGTGCTGCGTATGCCGGTCGAGGTTGCCGCGGCGGCGTGCAAGGCGGCGCACGAGGTGGGCCTGCCGGTTATGGCTCATGTCGAGAGCACCGAAGGCGTGAAGGCCGCGCTTGAGGCCGGCGTCGATACGATCGAGCACGGTGCCCCGATGACTCCCGAGATCTTGGAACTGTACCGCGGCGCCGCGGGCACGCAGCTCGAGGGGCGTGCGCCCAGCGTTACCTGCACTATCAGCCCGGCGCTGCCGTTTGTATTGCTCGACCCGGAAAAGACCCATTCGACCGATACACAAAAGAAGAACGGTGACATCGTGTGCTCGGGCATCATCGAGAGCGCCCGTGCCGCACTGGAAGCTGGCGTTAAGGTGGGCCTTGGCACGGACTCGAGCTGCCCGTTCGTGACGCAGTACGACATGTGGCGTGAGGTGGCCTATTTTGCCAAGTATGTCGGCGTGGGCAACGCTTTCGCGCTGCATACGGCCACGCAGGTCAATGCCGAGCTGCTGGGGCTGGGCGGCGAGACCGGCACAATCGAGTGCGGCAAGGCCGCCGATATTCTGGTGACGCGCGAGAACCCGCTCGATGACCTGTGCGCACTGCGTGATCCGACGCACGTGATGTGTCGCGGTGATCTGGTGCGCAAGCTCAAGGTGAAGCGTATTCCCGAGGTGGACGCCGAGCTCGACGCGATTATGGCCATGCCTGCCGAGGCGTTGGCCGAGGAGCTTGCCCGCGATGGCGTGGCGTAAGCGCGCGATATGGCGATGCGACAAAGGGACAATCCTTTTGTCATAATCAGAAAAAGCCGAGGTCCCAGTGCGAGGCCTCGGCTTTTATTTGTCCCATAGTATGGCAGCTATGAGCGCGTCTCCATCTTGGCATGGCACTTGGGGCAGGTGACGCGGATCTTGCCTTTGCCCTTGGGAACGGAGAGCATCTGGCCGCAGTTGGGGCACTTAAGATAGGCCGTGGTCTTGCGGCCCTTCCACATCTTCTTGGCTGTGCGCTTGGCACGTTCAAAGTCTTCCTTGCTAGTACCGGCTGCGCGCGAGGCGTTGGCCGCTGCAGCTCCGCCGCCCAAGCTAGCTACAAACTTGCCCAAGCCGGGTACGTTTGCAGTCGCGGCGACAAAGGCCTCGTTCTCCTTGTGACGTGCGTCGATATTTTTGGACAGGCCGCGCAGCACGCCAATCACGATTACGGCGATGGCAATCCAGCTGAGCCACTGGATGCGGGCTATCGATCCGATCATCGCGATGACGATGCCGGCAAAACCCATCACGATGGTGAGTTCATCGGCACCATTGCGACCCTTCATAAAGTCATTCATGCAAATTGCCTTTCGTTCGATATGCTGCACGCCTTTATACCCGATTTAGAGCAAGGGGGACAGGTTAATCTGCACCAATGTGGTGCAAACATACCTGTCCCCGGAATACCAAGACGGTGCAAAGAAATCTGTCCCCAATGCCCCTATTACTTGGAGAGCTTGTCGACGACGCGTTCGATTTCGGCGAGCTTGGCGGCTTTGAGGTCTTCGTCGCCCGATTCGATTGCCGAAGTCACGCAGCCCTCGATATGCGCCTTGAGCACGTCGGCGTTAATGCGCGCGAGGAGCGCCTGCGTTGCCATGAGCTGCGTGGAAATATCGACGCAGTAACGGTCCTCCTCGACCATCCGTAAGATGCCGTCGATCTGGCCGCGTGCCGTCTTGAGCATGCGGGTCACCGATTTATGGTCTGCCATCATGTCGGGTCCTCGTTTCTGGTCGATCTTCCGGATGTCCCCGTCAGTTGCGGTGAAATACGGACCGTTTAAAGGCCTAGGGCGGCACAACAGTCCGTACTTCACCGCAACTTCTGAGGATTCAGTAGGCAGCGACTGCTATGCGGCGGTCACCGAAAGGGCGTGGAACTTCTCGCCGGCGCCCTCGACAGCGGCGGTGAGCTGCTCGACGGTCACGGTGTCGGCGCACTCCACCTGGACGGTCTGGGTCTCGTGATCGGCGTCGGCGTCGGTCACGCCGGCCACGTTGAGCAACGCCGTCTCGACGGTGGCGTCGCAATGGCCGCACATGAGGCCGGAAGTCTTGATTGTGTAACGCATGGGTATTCCTCCCTGTTGTGTCGGCTTTCCCAGGCACCCGACCTTGACCTTCAAGCCGTCGCTCGCGTACCAAAGTGCGCGTCGCTCCTCTTTCGGGTCAATCTCGGGCGTCTGGAAAACCCGTTCTAGATGGACTTAATGGTGAGCCTATTTTGCCACTTTTGGCTTAAAGGATTTTAAGCGCAGCGCATTGCTTACGACGCAGACACTCGACAGGCTCATGGCCGCGGCGCCAAACATCGGCGAGAGCTGCCAACCGGTGAGGGGGAAGAACACGCCCGCCGCCAGCGGAATGCCGATGCCGTTGTAGAACAGCGCCCAGAACAGGTCCTGCTTGATGTTGCGAATTGTGGCGCGCGACAGCTCGATGGCACGGGCGACGTCCATGAGGTCGCTGCGCATGAGTACCACGTCGGCGCCCTCCTTGGCGATGTCTGCGCCGGTGCCGATAGCAAGGCCCACGTCGGCGCGCGCCAGGGCGGGGGAGTCATTGATACCGTCGCCCACCATGGCGACCTTGCTGCCCGCATCCTGCAGCTCGCGTACGTGGTGCTCCTTGTCGGCGGGGAGGACGTCGGCGATGACCTGTTCGCTGCTCAGCCCCACGCGGCGGGCGATTGCTTCGGCGGTGACTCGGTTGTCGCCGGTGAGCATGCGCACGTCGACGCCAAGCGAGCGCAGTGCGGCGATGGCTCCGGCACTCGTTTCCTTGACCTCGTCAGCCACGGCAATGGTGCCGTCGAGCTCGCCGTTCTTGGCAAAGAACAGCGGCGTCTTGCCCTCGGCGGCGAACTGTTCGGCAAGACCCGCGGGCACCTTCGCGCCCAGCTCGTTCATCAGGCGCATATTGCCGGCGGCAATGGCGTTTTGCCCCTCGCGCGCCGTAACGCCTCGCCCGGGCACGGCGGCAAAGTCCTCGACGGCGCGCGCGACAATCCCTCGCGTCTCGCACTCGGCCATAATCGCCTCGGCCAGCGGGTGTTCGCTTGAGCGCTCCAGCGCGGCGGCCAGCTTGAGTAGCGCCTTTTCGCTCATGGCGGGCGATCCGTCGGCGCGCGTGGCTACCACGATATCGGTCACGGCAGGCTTGCCGCGAGTGACCGTTCCCGTCTTATCGAGCACCACGGTGCCCACGCTGCGCAGATTCTCCAGCGCCTCGGCGCTCTTGAACAGAATGCCCATCTCGGCGCCCTTGCCGGTGCCGACCATAATAGCGACGGGCGTGGCCAGACCCAATGCGCACGGACAGCTGATCACCAGCACAGCGACGGCGGAGGTGAGCGCTTCGTTCACGCTACCGGTCAGTGCCATCCACGCCACGAAGGTCATGGCCGAGATCACGAATACCACGGGCACGAACACGCCGGCGACCTTGTCGGCCATGCGGGCGATGGGCGCCTTGGTGGCGTTGGCGTCCTCGACGAGCTGGATAATCTTGGCGAGCGACGTATCGGCGCCCACGCGTGTGGCACGGAAGGCAAACGAGCCGGTGCGGTTGACAGTGGCGGCGTTGACGGTGTCGCCGGCGTTCTTTTCCACGGGGATGGACTCGCCGGTGAGCGCGCTCTCGTCCACGGCCGAGCTGCCCTCGAGCACCACGCCATCGACAGGGATGGACTCGCCGGGGCGCACACGCAGCACCTGGCCGGGCAGAATGGCATCGACGTCGACGGTGGCCTCGCTGCCGTCCTCTGCCACGACGGTCGCGGTCTTGGGTGCTAAGTCGATGAGCGCCTCGATAGCGCCGCCGGTCTTGGACTTGCTGCGCGTCTCGAGGTATTTGCCCACGGTGACGAGCGACAGGATGGTGCCAGCGCTCTCAAAATACAGGTTGCCCATGCTCGTCATCATGGCCTCGTGCACCTGACCTGCGGCTAGCTGGTCGGCCATGATGAACATGGCGTAGAGCGACCAGGCGATGGAGGCGGTGGCGCCCACGGCAATAAGGGCGTCCATGGTGGGCGCGCCGTGCGCGAGCGATTTAAACCCGTTGATAAAGTACGCGTCGTTGACGTAGACGATGGGAATGAGCAGGACGAGCTCGGTGAGCGCGAGCGTCATGCTGTGGGTGTGGTCGGTGAAGATGCCGGGCAGCGGCCAGCCGAGCATGTGCCCCATGCCTATGTAGAACAGTGGGATGAGGAATACGATCGAGACGATGAGGCGGGTGCGCATGGCAGAGGCGGCGGCCTCCAACTTTTTGGTCGGTGACTCCATATGGGCGGCGCCGGACCTGGCTTGCGCACTTCCGCTTTGGACAGCGTCGGTGCCCGTGCTGATGGGTGAGGCCGAGTAGCCCGCGCGGTCGACAGCGGTGCAGATGTCGTCGGGGGAGACCTGCGCAGGGTCGTAGTCCACCAGCATAGAGCCGGCGAGCAGATTGACCGCGACGCTTTGGACGCCGTCGAGTTTGCTCACGGCGCGATCCACATGCGCCTGGCAGGCGGCGCATGTCATGCCGCCCACGTCGAACTTATCTTGAGCCATGGCTTCTCCTTTCTGTGACGTAGTGTCGGAAATGTTAACCTGCCGATACTATACACCCATACCCCCTGGGGGTGTCCAGTACAGAAAGAAATGTATGACATTTCGCTACAGATGAGGGTGGCTGCCGGGTTGGTGCACCATCCCCGCCCTTCGTCTCAATCTGTAACATCTAGCCCAGTTTTTGCCGAGCTGCTGTTACAGAATGAGACAAACTCTCCGGCGGCAAATCAATATCTCGATCTGTAACATCTAGCGGGGAAAATGACCTCTAACTGTTACAGATTGAGATTTTGTTTTGAGAGGTTTGAGTTTGTCTCCATCTGTAACAGTTAGACCGGTTTTTGGATTCCAGATGTTACAGATCGAGACGAACCTTCAGCAATAAACTCAATGTCTCAATCTGTAACATCTGGCGGGAAATATGACCCCTTACTGTTACAGATCGAGACAGACCGTCCGCGGCCAACTCAAATGTCTTGATCTGTAACATCTAGAGAGGTTTTTGACCCCTTACTGTTACAGATTGAGATGTTGTCTCGCGGGATTGGGGTTTGTCTCGTTCTGTAGCATCTAGACCTGTATCTGCCGAGCTAGTGTTACAAATCGAGACAACTGCCGGGGAGGGGTCCCGTCACGGCAAGACGCCCGCCGCCTAGATACAGAACCCGGGAATCACACAGGTTAGCTTGTTTGGCTTTTCCGCAGGCGTTGCGTACGTAAAGACGTCGCCGTCGTGTCCCACGCGGTTCATATAGAGCGTGCCTTCGCTCTCCGATGAGTCGGGGCTCACCGTGCGCTCCCACCAGCAGGTGTCCTTGCCCTTCCACCGGCGAACCAGCATCTCGTTCGTGGTATACGGACTTACCTTGAGCTCGCGGAAGAGCTGATACTCCTTGCCCTCGCCGTTGTAGATGTCTGCCAGGTAGTGATAGTCCTCGGCAAACGAATCGGACGGTTGCGTACCGCACAGCTCGACCATGGCGGGCAGCCAAAGGGTTGCGGGCAACTCGCTCAGGCACGATGCGCTGTTGGCGGCGCCCACATTGTTCGAGACCTTCTTGACCCCTTTAATGAGTGCGCGCAACTCGTTGGGCAGCAGCTTAAGGCCGTCGCCGTTGAGCCATTTCCGCAGCTCGCAATCTGCCCAGCCGGCGCTCGGCGGTTCAGCTGCAGCGTTGCGCTCGGCAATACCCGCGTCGAACATAAACGTCAGCCCGGCCTTGCCCGTACCGTCCAGAAGCTCATCGTGACGGATGCCCACAAGCTGCGCGCCGACCTCCAGCCCGTTGGTGAGCGTGACACGCTTGGTGCACGGATAGGGGATATGCCCATCAGCGTCGAGCAGGTGGTAACGCTTGGCAATCTCGCGTGCCTCGCTACGGGTCTCGGCGGCCTTAATCTTGAGCGAAATCTCCTGCAGCTGATCCCAGGTGTAGTCGTCAAGTGAACCGCGGATGCCGTCAAGGTAGTCGGGGATGCCAAAGCCATGGGTTGCCGCCCCGATAACGCTGAGCCCCGCAACGGCTGCGATAGCGCCGCCGATAATAAAGCGGCGGCGGGTCATGGCATCGTGGCGGGCCTGATTCAGGATCTCTCGTGCGCGCTCGCCGGCGACGTCGACCTTAAGGTGCGTGCCAGAATCGATATCAATCGCGGCCTCGTCTCCTGTGCCTTCGCGGCCCTCGGATTCGGCATCAGTGAGGTATGCCGAGAGCACCTCGAGCATCTGCTGCTCGGTGGGACGATCGCACTGCTCGACTGAGAGACCCTTCATGATGATTTGGACGAGCGCTTCATCGCCCTCGCAGCGCGGCTCGAGCGGCGCCGGCTTGGTCTTGGTCTTTACGAGATAGAACGAGCCGGTCGCAGCGGCGTCCGTCGACTCAAAGTCAAACGGTTTGCGACCGCTGTAGAGCTGGTACAGAATGCTCGAAAGCGCGTAGACATCGATTGCCGGCGAACGGCGAAGGGCCGCGATGCCTTCGATATCCTGCGTGAGCATCTCGGGCGCGGCGTATGCGGGCGTGGCAAAGCGCCAGATGTCGGCGCGCCGGGTGATCGTGTCGTCGCCGAGAGCCATGGTCGCGGAGCCCATGTCGATGAGGCAGGGGTCAAAGGAGCAATCAGCAATCTGCTGCTCGAGCGTTCGGCTGGTGGTGCGGAACATGATATTGGCGGGCGACAGATCGCGATGGATGACCGGGTTCACGAGGCCTTGGGTCATCAAGAGCGCACGAAGCACGGCGTTTCCGACGGCGGCGACCATCTGGGTGGTCAGCCCGCCCGAGGCGTCGTGCGGAAGCAGGGGCAGCGCCTGCTTGAGCGAGGTGCCCTCGACCCACTCCATGAGGATGAGAGGGTCATCCTCGCACGATCCGTAGCCATAGACGCGCGGAAATCCGCGCAGGTGCGAGACGGTACACAGATGACGGTACTCCTCGAACAGCGCGGCGGTGCTGGCCAGGTGCGCTGCCGATTGCTCGGCGGAGCGGTCGGGGGCTTGGCCGGAAAGGATGGCGTTGTCCTTGAGTAGCTTGACGGCAAAGACCTCGCCGCTCGTGTTGGTCGCGCGCAGCACGTGCCCGATGTTGCCGTTGTTGCGGTGGGCCGTCTGGAGAATAAGCGTCATAAACCGACGCTTGGCCTCGTCCTCGGCGCTGGGGTCGACCGCCACGGCGGTGTCGAACGTGTCAAGACGGATGAGTTTGTCGCCATAGGCGCTATCGGTAGTATCCATGGCGTTCCTTTGTCTGGCATGGGTTGCCGCACGTATACGTGAGCAGTGCGGATATCGGTAAAGAACCATGATAGCCGCACTGCCCACGTATGCCGCTGAGTATTGTCGTTTACGACGCAGAAGGTAGAAGACGAAAGACGGACGGCGACCGTCTTCCGATCGCCGTCCGTGCTAGTCCACAATGACAAGGAATGTCGTGTAGAGACCCAGATGGAGCCTGTCGCTGTTGGCGATTTCCACGGGGGGATAGACTTTGCCGGGCTCGCGTTGGTCGCGCGGCGGCTCAATCACAATATCGCCGTCGCCCGCGCCCGATTCGAGCACTGTGCCGTTGGTCGATCCAAGGCCCTGGGCGTACCAGTGCTCACCCTCGAGCCAAATGCGAAGATGCTCGCGCGATGCGTCGGCGCCCACATCGGTGATGCTGGGCGAGGTTTTGGGCAAAGAACCAATCACGGTGCCGCGCGGATCGCGTGTGAGGGGATGGATTTGCATGTCGGCGCAGTTGTCGGCATGGGTTCTGAGCAGACCGAGGTTGGGGGCGACGGTGCGCGGCTGTTCCAGGCTGTTCATAAAGCCACGTCCGACGGTAGTTTCGGTGGTGCCGAAGTGCCCGCCCGTCTTGCTGCTGCAAAAGCGCTCGACGGTGGCCACGCCCTGAACGGGGTCGGCGAGCGCCCCCGTTGCCACAAAGAGCATAAGGTAAAGCGTGCTTTTCTCGCGCACGGCATTGCCGTCGAAGTTGTCGATGCGATTGAGGGCATTTGCATATAGGCGGCTGTCCAGCTTGTAGCTGGCGAGAGCCGACATCATTTCGTTGGCGGCCGGACCGCGATAGTGCTCGGCGATTGCCCGATAGGCGGACTCGCCGCCGCCGAGCTTGCTGCAGATTGCCGCGGAAAGGTTGAGCGTGGTGACGGTAAAGTCGCTGTAGATGGCGGGCGCGCACTGGTCAGGCTTGCGATGGACGATGTAACGGGTGAGATACGAGCGGTTGGAAGAGCATTTCTCGAGCAGGGTACTGCCGAGATAAGAGTTTCCATTGATGAGCATTCGGGCGATCTCGAGATGTTTAAGACCGCCGAACGAGCGAATATCGTTATAGAGGACCGAGCAAGGCGTCTCTGCTGCCACGGATACCTCCTTTGATTGCTTCCTAGCCAATATGGCGATAGGAATTAATGGCCCCCGGTGGGCGACGTATTAAATGGCTGCGCAATATATAGCGTAACCAAAGCAACATTATAGGCCACATGTTCGAAATTGCAGGAAGACCGAGAGATTTGGTTTGGACTGGACGGAAATCCCCCTCTGTCTTGATCTATAACAATTAGGACCCGGTTTTGTCCCGCAGCTGTTACAGATTGAGACAATCAGCCGGGCCCACCTCGTCCGCCTCGTCATCTGTGGTTTACGTGGGGGCATACGGAGTACGGGTATACTAACCGGCGGCGAATCTGCTCCATCGCTTAGAGCTGCTGCGTCTGGACGGCGCGTGATAGGGCTGCCAAAGCGATCGCCAGCGTGCTGAGCAACGTCCTCTCTGTGCGCACCTGTTTTTGTATGTATTAGCGCACTACCAAGCACGCCCGCGCGGCCGCATGCCGCGCTCATGACGCGTGCAGATAAGGAACAACAACATATGCGTAATTCTGTATCCGACGTCACCGACGCCGAGATTCTGGACGAGGCCCGCGAGGCCATGACCCAGGCTGCCTTCGATGCCGCCGATGAGGCCAATGCTGCCCAGGCCGTCGAGTCCGCTACCGAGAGCCTGCCCGCCTTTAACGAGCTGGGGCTTTCGGACGAGATACTCCGTGCTATCGAGAACCTGGGCTACACGGCGCCGACGCCCGTGCAGGCCGGCTCGATCCCCGTGGTGCTCGAGGGTCGCGACCTGCTTGCCGCCGCTCAAACCGGCACCGGCAAGACGGCCGCCTTCTTGCTGCCGACCATGAACAATCTGGAGCACATTGCTCCGCCCAAGCCCGTGCGCGAGCGCGGCGGCCGCAACCGTCGCCGCGGTGCTAAAAAGCCCGAGGGCAACGGCCGTGGCCCCGTGATGCTCGTCATCACCCCCACGCGCGAGCTTGCCCAGCAGATCGACGAGGTCGCGAGCAAAATCGCCGACGTCACGGGCCACGTTGCCGTGACCGTCGTGGGCGGCGTGAGCTACAAGCCGCAGACCGCGGCACTCAAGTACGGCTGCGATATCCTGGTCGCCACGCCGGGTCGTCTGGTCGACCTGATCAAGCAGGGCGCCTGCCACCTGAACGAGGTCAAGGTGCTGGTGCTCGACGAGGCCGACCGCATGCTCGACATGGGCTTTTTGCCCGCCGTTCGCCGCATCGTGCGCGAGACGCCGGCCGAGCGCCAGACGCTGCTGTTCTCGGCGACCCTCGACGAGGAGGCCGTGGGCGAGATCACCGACCTGGTGAGCGATCCGGCCCGCGTGGAGATCGCGCCCGCCACGTCGACCGCCGACACCGTCGACCAGTTTGTGTTCCCGGTGTCCATCGAGGCCAAGAACAACCTGCTGCCCGAGTTCCTCAAGAAGGAGGGCCCGGAGCGCACCATCGTCTTTATGCGCACCAAGCACCGTGCTGACAGCTGCTGCCGTCGTCTGGAGCGCAAGGGCATCAAAGCCGCTGCGATTCACGGCAACCGCAGCCAGGCCCAGCGCGAGCGCGCGCTTTCGGCCTTCCGCGACGGCACCGTCGACGTGCTGGTGGCAACCGACGTCCTGGCCCGCGGTATCGACATTAGCGACGTGCGCTACGTCGTGAACTTTGACGTGCCGGCCGAGCCGACCGACTACATCCACCGTATTGGCCGCACGGGCCGCGCTGGCGAGCTGGGCTGGGCCATTACGTTTGTGACTGAGCAGGACGTCGACGAGTTCTACGAGATCGAGAAGCTCATGGACAAGACGGCCGATATTTACGAAGCCGGCGACCTGCACGTGGGTCCCAACCCGCCCGCCGTTGACCCCGAGCGCGATCCTGCCGCCTTTAAGGTGAAGAAGAAGACTAAGCGCGGCAAGTCCAAGAGCAAGAAGAAGCTTGAGCAGGCGCGTCGCGACGGCAAGCGCAACGGCGATGACTACGGCGATGTGGCCGGTCGTTCCAACCGCGGTCGCGACGAGCGTCGCGGCGACGGCGAGCGTCCGAGCCGTCCCAAGCGCGGCGGCAAGACCCGCGTGCGCGAGGGCGTTCAATCTCGCGTGGACGAGGCTGTTGAGAGCGTGGCCCGCGAGGTGGCTGCCGAGGAGCGCGGCGGTGCTGTCGAGCAGGCCCCGCGTGGCAACCGTGCCGAGCGTCGTGCCAAGCAGTTCCAGGGCGAGGCGCATCGCCGCCGCCGCGAGGACGAGGATCGCGGTGGCCGTCGTCGTGTCGAGCGCGAGGACGAGGGCCACGGTTCGCGCGGTGGCAAGCGCGGTGCGGGCGACCGCCGTCGTTCCGGTCGCGACGGCGAGCGCGGCGGGCGCGATGAGCGCCGTGGCGGCGAGGGCCGTGGTGAGCGCGGTGCCCGCGGTGGCGAGTCCCGTGGCGGCAAGCGCTTTGAAGAGCGCGGTAGCCGCGGCGGCGAGCGTCGCGAGGGTGCTCGCGGCAATGGCGGCCGCGGCGGCGCCGCTCGTTCTAACGAGTCGCGCGATCGTCGTGACCCGCGTGCCAGCCGCGATCGTCGCGATGACTGGCGCAACTACGACGATACCCGCGAGGAGCGTCGCGGCGGCTATCGTGGTGGGCGTGGCGGCAACCAGGCCGGTTCCCGTGGCGGCCGCGCCGGCGGTCGCGATAACCGTGGCAGCTACGGCAACAGCCGTGGCGGCAAGCGCGGCGGCAGCTCCCGTCGCCCCGGCGACGGCGGCGGCAAGCGTAAATAACACACGCATCGCCCGCTAGAGCGAGGTGAACCAAGGGCCCCGAGCAGCTACGCTCGGGGCCCTTTTTGTTTGCCGTATCCGATCGCTAGTTCAAATGTGATTTCCTCGGGAATGCATCTAGAGGATGCCGTGGGCCTGTTTCCTACCATGCGGCAATGGGTCCCATGGGGTGCGCCGTGCATTTTTTGGAGTATTCTGCAGTTCGAGTTGTCTGCATATGATTTGACGTCGCCAACGGTGGCTTTCGGATATCCCTAGTGAGCGTTCTGAGTCAGATTTCGTCGTTTTCCGGAGCAGGGGCGCGTCATTCTCGCCATGTCGGAACCCAAAATGACGCAGCGCCCTAAAGGTTTGCCCGCTCGGGGTATTGCTGGCGCGGTCACGTTGCAGAATACTCCGTTTTTTGCACGGGCCAGGATGGGGTACCTCGGGAGAACACGGCGGTATCCCGTAAATATATACAATCTGTACCGTAATTTATACAAAACGAAGAGGCAGACAGCGTAGGGTGGGTGCATTGGGGTGCTTGGTGCATCAAAACGGGGACCCCACGTGCCGTATACTCTGGCTGGATGTGAAAGCGGCTTGACGCGTTGCCAGGCGTAGGGGAGGGTGCCTCGATGAGCGTATTCGAAATTGTGTTTAGTCCGACGGGTGGAACGCGGAAGGTGTCTGGCCTTGTGGCCGGGGCACTGGGCAAGAATACCGTTACCGTCGATCTGGCCGATAGCGGGCTAGATTTCAGCGCTGTCTCGATGACTGAGGACGACGTGGCCGTAATCTCTGTGCCGGCGTATGCCGGTAGAATCCCGGCTGTGGTGGCTGACCGGTTGGGCATGGTGCGCGGCAACGGGGCTCGGGCTGTTTTGGTTTGTGTATACGGAAACCGCGCGTTTGAGGACACGCTCGTAGAGCTGGAGGACGTTGCGAAGCATGCGGGATTCCGGGTGATCGCGGCAGTTGCAGCCATTGCAGAACATTCCATTGCGCGACAGTTTGCTGCCGGTCGTCCGGATGCGCAGGATGCGGCGCAGCTTGCTGAGTTTGCTCAGCAAATTCAGCAAAAGCTGTTGGCTGAGGATGCGTCCGAGCCCTCTATCCCCGGCAATCGTCCTTATAAACAAGCTGGAGGTCACCGCATGGCACCCGAGGCAACAGAGGATTGCGTTTCCTGCGGTGCATGCGCCGCGGCGTGCCCCGTTTGTGCTATCGACAAGGGTGACCCCAAACGAGCAGCTGGCGAGGCGTGCATCTCCTGCATGCGCTGCATTGCCGTATGTCCGCGAGGTGCTCGTAAGGTTGATCCCAACAAGCTATCCGCTGTTTCCCAGATGCTGAGCAAGGTTTGCGTCGTGCGGAAGGAATGCGAGCTCTTTATCTAGCGCAAGTGAGATTGGTGCAAACAAACCTGGCCCTTTTGCACCAAAAACGATCCGTTTTCCTCCGTTCCCAAGGGATCATGTGATCCGAAGGGGACGGAGGAAAACGGATCAAAAAGGAAAAATAGTAAGGCGCTCTTTTTCACATTGAATAATGCAATTTGGTAACGCGTTTTATCAAATATGGCATTTATCTGCGGTAATGTTCTATTTCACCGCTGAGGGTGACATTTTATACCGCCTGCCGAACCGTATGGAGACCTCACAACTTTTTAGGTCAGTGTTGTGCGTGTAGCAATTTCGCCCGGCCTCGCCTCCGGGCTGCCATGTGAGAGGGGATCTTATGGCTCGACTGCACGTAATGGAACGCAGCCACGCTCAGGCCGTCATGGACGACCTGCACGATGCGCTCGGACGTCGTCTGGCGGTGAGTTCGCTCGCCCCGTGTCCCGTTGAGTTTACGGCAGCGCTCGTCAACCTGTGCTCCACCCAGAGCTGCGGCAAGTGCACGCCCTGCCGCGTGGGCCTGAGCGCGCTGAGCGATCTGCTCGCCGATGTGCTCGAGGGCCGCGCCGACGAGTCCACGCTCAATCTGATCGAGCGCACCGCCCGCACCATCTATCTTTCGAGCGATTGCGCCATCGGTTACGAGGCCGGCGCCATGGCGCTTACGGCTATCCGCGGTTTCCGTGACGATTTTGAGCACCACATCCGCGAGCACTCCTGTGGCTTTGACCGCGAGGCCCGCGCTCCGTGCGTCTCGGGCTGCCCGGCGCACGTCGACATTCCCGGGTACATTTCGCTCGTCGAGGCCGGCCGCTATGCCGATGCCGTCAAGGTCATCCGCAAGAACAATCCGCTGCCGCTCGTCTGCGGCCTGGTGTGCGAGCATCCCTGCGAGATGCACTGCCGCCGCGGCATGGTCGACGACCCCATGAACATCCTCGCCCTCAAGCGTTTTGCCGTTGAGCACAGCGACCTCAACGACCACAAACCGCATGTAGTGGACGACACCGGTAAGCGCGTCGCCGTGATCGGCGGCGGCCCGGCCGGCCTTTCCTGCGCCTACTACCTGGCCGTGATGGGCCATAAGGTGACCATCTTTGAGCAACGTCACCACTTGGGCGGCATGCTGCGTTACGGCATCCCCAGCTATCGTCTGCCGCGCGAGCGCTTGCAGGCCGAGATCGACTGGATTTTGAGCGCCGGTGTCGACGTGGAGCTCGACCACTCCGTGAGCGGCGAGGAGCTCGCCCGCCTGCGCGACGAGTTCGATGCCGTCTACCTGGCCATCGGTGCCCACAGCGATAAGAAGCTTGGCCTTCCGGGCGAAGAGGCTCCCGGCGTGGAGTCGGCCGTCAAGATGCTGCGCGCCATCGGTGACGACGAACTGCCCGACCTGAGCGGCCAGCGCGTGTGCGTCATCGGCGGCGGCAACGTGGCCATGGACGTGGCACGCTCTGCCGTGCGCTGCGGTGCCGAAAAGGTGAGCATCGTCTACCGCCGTCGCATCTGCGATATGACGGCCCAAGACGCCGAGATCGCCGGTGCCCAGGCCGAGGGCTGCGAGGTTCTGGAGCTCACAGCCCCGCTCGCCATCGAGACGGGCGAGGACGGTCGCGTGAGCGGCCTGCGCGTGCAGCCGCAGATTATCGGCGAGCCCCGCCGCGGTCGTCCGGCTCCGCGTGCCGCCGCTACGCCCGAGCGCGTCATCCCCTGCGAGCGCGTGTTTGTCGCCATTGGCCAGGACATCGATTCCAAGCCGTTTGAGGACATGGGCATCGCCTGCAAGTGGGGTTGCGTGGTCACCGACTCGGACGGTGCCGTGCCCAACTTCGATGGCCTCTTTAGCGGCGGCGACTGCCAGACCGGCCCCGCCACCGTCATCCGTGCCATCAACGCCGGCCGCGTGGCTTCGGCAAACATCGACCGCTATCTGGGCTTCGACCACAAGATCAAGCTCGACGTGGAGCCGCCGACCGTTCAGTTTAAGGGCAAGCACGAGTGCGGCCGCTGCGAGCTGGGTGAGCGCGAGGCCGGCGAGCGTATTCACGATTGGAATCTGGTCGAACAGGGCCTTACCGAGGAGGAGGCACGCCAAGAGGCGAGTCGCTGCCTGCGCTGCGACCACTTTGGCTTTGGCGCGTTCCGCGGAGGGAGGAACCTGGAATGGTAGAGCCCAACAAAACCACCGTCAGCGACAACACCGAAAACGGAGCGCACAACATGGTCAGGCTCATTATCGATAACTGCGAAGTCGTGGTGCCCGAGCACACCACGATCCTGGATGCGGCCAAGTCCGCCGGCATTCAGATTCCCACCCTGTGCTATCTGCGCGATCTAAACGAGATCGGCGGCTGCCGCGTGTGCGTGGTCGAGGTCGAGGGCTGCGACCAGCTGGTTGCCGCCTGCAACAACTACGTGCTCGACGGCATGGTGGTGCACACCAACAGCCCCAAGGCCCGCGAGGCCCGTCGCACCAACGTGCAGCTGCTGCTTTCGCAGCACGATTCGCAATGCACGAGCTGCGTGCGCAGCGGCAACTGCAACCTACAGACCATCGCCAACGACCTGGGCATTTTCTATCTGCCGTATCAAAGGCATTTGGCGGGCGAGGGCTGGGATTTCGATTTTCCCATCATCCGCGAAAACGACAAGTGCATTAAATGCATGCGCTGCATCAAAGTGTGTGAGAGCGTGCAGGGCCTGGGGATTTGGGACCTGACCAACCGCGCCACGCATACCGCCGTGGGTACCCGCGGGCGCGCGCCGATTGGCAAGACCGATTGCGTCGCGTGCGGCCAGTGCATTACGCATTGCCCGACGGGCGCACTGCGCGAGCGCGACGATACCGAGACCGTGTTTGACGCGCTCGCTAATCCCGACAAGATCGTGCTGGTGCAGATCGCGCCTGCCGTGCGCAGCGCCTGGGGCGAGGAGCTCGGCATATCTCGCGAGGAGGCAACCGTCGAGCGTCTGGCCTGCGCACTGCGCCGCGTTGGCTTTGAGTACGTGTTCGACACCGATTTCTCGGCCGACCTCACCATTATGGAGGAGGGTTCCGAGCTGCTCGAGCGCCTAGGCGCCGCCGCTAAGGGCGAAGGCGACAGCCGCGGCTGGCCCATGTTTACGAGCTGCTGCCCGGGTTGGGTGCGCTTTGTGAAGGCGCGCTATCCGGAGTTTGTCGACAGCCTGTCCACGTCCAAGTCGCCGCAGCAGATGTTCGGCGCCATCGCCAAGACATACTACGCCAAGGTGCTGGGCGTTGAGCCCGAGCGCTTGTTCGTGGTGTCCGTGATGCCGTGCACGGCCAAGAAGGCCGAGTGTGCGCTGCCGAGCATGGTGGGCGAGGACGGCACGCCCGACGTAGACGTTGCACTGACGGTGCGCGAGATGGTGCGCATGATCCGCGCGAGCCACGTGAGCGTGGATACGCTGGTTGAGGAGCCGCTCGATACGCCGCTGGGCTTTGGCACGGGCGCGGGTGTGATCTTTGGCGCCACGGGCGGCGTGATGGAGGCCGCCGTGCGCTCGGCATATTACCTGGTGACGGGCAAGAACCCCGATGCGGATTTCTTTACCGACGTGCGTGGCCTGGATGGCTGGAAGGAAGCCGTCGCCGATATTGATGGCACCAAGGTGCGCGTTGCCGTGGCGCACGGGCTGGGCAACGCCGCCCGCCTGCTCGACGCGATTCGCGACGGCCGTGCGAGTTATGACTTCGTCGAGGTTATGGCATGCCCGGGCGGCTGTGTCGGTGGCGGCGGTCAGCCCATCCACGACGGTTGCGAGCTGGCAGCCGAGCGTGGCCAGGTGCTCTGGGGCCTCGATGCGAAGGCGGACATTCGCTTCTCGCACGAGAATCCCGATGTTCAGGCGTGCTACAGCGAGTTTTTGGGCGCGCCGCTCTCGCCGCTGGCCGAGGAGCTGCTGCATACCGACCATCACGCCTGGTCGATGCCCAACGAGGGGGCGTGCTAACGATGCGCGCGTTTAATGTTGAGCTGTCGCGCCGAGGATTTGCCTCGGCGCTTGCCGCGGGCGCCCTGTCGCTTGCGCTCGCGGGCTGTGGTGGCGGAGCTACCGGTGCCGGGTCCGCCGCGGGCTTGGCTGCCGGGTCTGCGGCGGGCGGTTCTGTTGTCGAGCCGGTTGAGGTGCACGTCGCGTCGCTCAGGGTCCGACCTCGATTGGCCTGGTGCAGTTTATGGACCAGGCTGCCGACGGTGCCACGGACAACGAGTTCGACTTTGCGATCAACACTGCCGCCGACGAGATCGTGCCCAAGGTCATTCAGGGAGATGTCGACATTGCCCTGGTGCCCGCCAACGTGGCGAGCGTTCTCTACAACAAGACCGAAGGCGCGGTGCAGGTCATCGACATCAACACGCTGGGCGTGCTGAACGTGGTGACGGGCGACGCGAGTGTGGCCTCGTTTGGCGATTTGTCGGGCCATACCGTCTATATGACGGGCAAGGGCACCACGCCGGAGTACGTCATGAACTACCTGCTGGAGCGCGCGGGCCTGACCGACCAGGTGGCGCTCGAGTTTAAGAGCGAGCCCACCGAGGTGCTGTCGGCTCTGCTTGCCGACCCGTCCGCCGTGGGCGTGCTGCCGGAGCCGTTCAAGACCGCTGCCATCGCCAAGAGCGAGGGCAAGCTGTCGGCACCGGTAAGTCTGACCGATGTGTGGGATGAGCTGGCAGGAGACACGGGCTCGCGCCTGCTGACGGGTGTGACCGTGGTGCGCCGTGCCTTTGCCGAGGAGCATCCCGAGGCCGTGGCGGAATTCTTGCGCTGCCATGAGGCGAGCGTGAAGGCCGTCAATGCGGCGCCGGCGGACTGGGCTCAGGCCGTGGCCGATGCAGGCATCGTGGATAACGCCACGATTGCCGAAAAGGCGATTCCCGGGTGCATGCTCGTGTGCCAGACGGGGAAGGATATGAAGGCCGCGCTCGGTGGGTACCTGCAGGTGCTGGCCGATGCGGACCCGAGCGCCGTGGGCGGCAAGCTCCCGGCTAACGATTTCTACTACATGGAGTAGCCCGTGCGTGCGTTTGCTCGACAAATGATAGAGCGTATGAAGGCGGTGGCGGCAGCAGGTGCCGTTGCCGCCTTTTGGCTTGCCGTGTGGGTCTTCGCGGCGGCGCTGGTGGCACAGCCGCTGATTTTGCCGGGTCCGGGTGCTGTTGTGGTGGCGTTGCTGCGGCTGGTGTGCGATGCCAGCACATGGACGATTCTGGTGGGCTCGGGTTTGCGAATTTTGGGCGGGCTGGCACTTGCCGCGGTGTGCGGCGGCGTGCTGGCGGGAGTCTCGGTGCGGTCGCGGACGTTTGCCCGTCTGGTGGCGCCGGCGCTTTCGTTTGTAAAGGCGACGCCGGTTGCCTGCGTGGTGGTTCTGCTGCTCATTTGGCTGGGGTCGGCGCGCGTGAGCATTGCAGCGGTCTTTTTGATGGCACTGCCGGGCGTGTATTTTTCGCTGGTCGAGGGTTTGGCACAAGTGGATAGGCCGCTTGAGCAGATGTTCCGCCTGCATGGCGTGCGGGGCTGGCGCCTGTTTTGCGCCCACACCTGGCGCGAGGTGCTGCCGTTTGTGCTTTCGTGCGCCCGGGCCGTAATCGGCATGGGCTGGAAGGCCGGCGTGGCAGCCGAGCTCATCGGCATGGCGATGGGTACCGTGGGCGAGCGCATCTATCAGGCAAAACTTTTGATTGAGACGGCTGACCTGCTGGCGTGGACCGTGCTGGTCGTTGCCGCCTCGTGGGCGTGTGAGCGCGTGCTGGTGTGGCTGCTGCGGGTTTCGGGCCCTGTGGCGTGGCGCGCGGCCGTGCGGGCGCATGGGCATGGTGCTCGTGGGCGTGCGGGGGCTGCGGGCGATGGCGCGGCGGCGGAGCTTGCGCTTGCCGTGGGCGATCACGCGTCCTGGGTGCCGGCGCTGGACGGTCTGGTGCTCAACGTGCCTGCGGGCGGGCGTGTTTGCGTGATGGGAACTTCGGGTGCCGGCAAGACGACGCTACTTGCGCTGGCGGCGGGGGAGTGCGCGCCGTGCTCGATGGTGTTTCAAGATGCGCGTTTGGTCGAGCCTGGCTCGGCGTTGGATAACGTGCTGGTGTGCGCCGATGCGCGCGTGGATGCTTCGAGTGCCGCGGCCTTGCTGTGCCTGCTGGTGCCGGGAATCGACGTGCATGCGTGCGTGGCCGAGCTTTCGGGCGGGCAGCGCCGACGCGTCGAGATCGCCCGAGCCCTGCTGTGCCCCGGCGGTGCGATGATTCTGGATGAGCCCTTTACCGGCCTGGATGCCGCCGCGCGCGATGCGACGGCCAAGGTCGTGCTCGACCTGCTCAGTGGCCGCACGCTCTTGCTCGCCACGCACGACGCCACCGACGTTCAGGCACTCGATATCTTGGATATCATCACGCTGTAGAGGCTCGTTCAAGCCCAAATCCAACAACAAAATATTCCGTTTCCATCTGCTCCCGCGAGGGCAGATGTGCTATTCTATCTGCGGGGTAATACTTAGGAATACCAAGTAATACCAACGCCGCAGAAACAAACTCCGGATGCGGGCCAATCGGGTTGCCTTCACAGCCCGTCGCCCAGCCGCGTGGCCCGCATCTATCCGCACTACCGTCGTTTCAAAAAGGAAGCGCCATGGCAGAACACATGACCCCTGTAGTCGCGAAGGTCTTGCCCGAGGAGAAGGCGGCCTTCGCGGCGGCAACCCAGCTCGTGGGCACCACGCCGTCCAACGCCATCCGCATGTTTATCGCCGCGTTCAATCGCTGCGGTACCTTCCCGTTCGACATCTCGCCCAACGGGGCTTTTGGCAAAGACTGTCCCCAACAACTAGTCGTTAAAGAACGTCCCCAATGACTAGTCGTTGGGGACGTTCTTAAATGACTACCTGCCGGGAGGAGGTTGGCATGCTCAATGCGATGATTTGGGCGCTTGCCTGTTTTGGCGTCGTCGCTGCCGATATTGCCCTGAGCGTCGTTTTGTTTTCCGCCCTTGGCGTCGCATCGGTGTTCATGGGTTTTTCGATCGATGACCTCGACATTCAATTGCTTCAGGCTGTCGCGCAGACGGCATCGTTTTTGATGGCGCTGCTGTGGTGGCGTTATCTGTGGCCGCGTTCGTTTATGGCACGCCGGCAAAGCGAGCGTCCGCTCGGCGGGGGAGCGCGTGGGGCATGGAAACGCATCGCCTGCGTTATCGTGATCGGCCTGGCCCTGCAGGTGGTCGTTGGCTACGTGACCGACGCCGTGTTGTCGCTGTTGCCCGATGCCGCGGCCGACTACAGCGAGCTTGTCGAGGAAACAGGTATGGGCGACACCAGCTATCTCGCCGTCCTGACTACGGTGCTCGGCGCCCCATTTTGTGAAGAGTTGCTGGTGCGCGGCATTATTTTTGAGTTTTCGCTCCGAGCGTTTAATCCGCAGTGCCGCCCACTTTGGAAACGCCGGCGTCGTGCGAACGCGCAGGACGGCGCCATGGTGCCTTGGGCGGCCCCGAGTACCTGGGGCATCGCTGCGGCTATCGTGCTGCAGGCTGCCATCTTTGGTTTTATGCACATGAACTGGGTACAGGGCTGCTATGCGGGCGCCGCCGGCCTCATTTTTGGTTGGGTGCTCGTGACGACCGGAAAGCTCCGCTACACGATTCTGCTGCACTTTGCCTTTAATGCCGGGTCGTATCTCATGACGTTGCTCTGGTTTGTGAACACGCCGTTCGACGTGGCAATTACGGTCGCTATCGCCGGCGTCATCCTCGTTGAGGCAATGCGCTCGCTGCGCCATGCGTGTGGGATGGACGCAGCGAGCGCACCGCTGCCCTAGTTGCGGCGTCCGCCGCCGTTGGCGCCCTGCCGTCCCTGGGCCGCGCGATTGCGACCGGCAGTGTTTTGCGCGCGCGACATGCCGCCGTGCCCCTTGCTGCCTTTGGGTCCCTTGCCAGCGCCGCCGCCATGCGGTTTGCCGCCCTTCTTGCCGGTGCCATGCCCACCGCCAGCAGATGTCTCGCCCGGGCGCGGGGGCACGGGACGAATCAGACAATGCTTGGTGTAGCCGATCAGGTCGCGGCGGCCGGCCTTTTCCAACGCCTCACGCACGAGCTTGTAGTTCTCGGGCTTGCGATACTGGATGAGCGCGCGCTGCATGGCCTTTTCGTGCGGGTCGCGCGCCACATAGATCGGCTCCATGGTGCGCGGGTCCACGCCGGTGTAGTACATGCAGGTCGACATGGTGGACGGCGTGGGGTAGAAATCCTGTACCTGCTCGGGCATATAGCCCATGTCGCGCACGGCCTCGGCAAGGTCCACGGCTTCCTTCATGGTTGAACCGGGGTGGCTCGAGATCAGGTACGGCACCACATACTGCTTGAGTCCGTATTCGCGGTTCAGGCGTTCAAATTTACGGCAGAACGCGTCGTAGACAGCTCGGCTCGGCTTGCCCATTACGGAGAGCACCGCGTCGCTCACGTGCTCGGGCGCTACGCGTAGCTGGCCCGAGACATGGTGCTCCAGCAGCTCGCGCAAAAACTCGTCCGAGGCGTCGGCCATGGTGTAGTCAAAGCGGATGCCGCTGCGGACGAAGACCTTCTTGACGCCCGGCAGCTGGCGCAGGTCGCGCAGCAGCTGCGTGTAGCCGCTCTCGTCGACCACCATGTTCTTGCACACGCTCGGCCACAGGCAGCGCTTGTTCTTGCACACGCCGTGCTTGAGCTGCTTGTCGCAGGCGGGACGGCTAAAGTTGGCCGTCGGCCCGCCCACGTCGTTGATGTAGCCCTTAAACTCGGGATCGCGCGTGAGCAGCTCGGCCTCGCGCATGATCGAGTCGTGGCTGCGCATCTGCAACACGCGGCCCTGGTGGAAGGTGAGGGCGCAAAACGAGCACTCGCCAAAGCACCCGCGGTTGGAGCTAATGGAAAACTTGATCTCGGCAAAGGCCGGCACGCCGCCCGCTGCGTCGTAATCGGGATGCCAATCGCGTGCGTAGGGGAGTTCGGCCACCTCGTCCATCTCATCGGTGGTGAGCGTCGCCGACGGCGGGTTCTGTACCACATAGACGCTGTTGGGGTAGGGCTCTACCAGGCGATGACCGGTGATGGGGTCCATATTCTGCTGCTGCACGTTAAAGCTGCGCGCGTAGTTGAGCTTGTCGGCGGCAAGGTCGTCCCAACTGGGCAGCAGGTCGTAGTCATAGACCTCGTCGAGCGAACCCGTGCGGTAGACGGTGCCGTTGATATAGGTGATCTGATCGACGGGCAGTCCCGCGTCGAGCGCGTCGGCGATCTCGACAATCGCGTGCTCGCCCATGCCGTAGATGAGGATGTCGGCGCCCGAGTCGAGCAGTACCGAACGCTTGAGCTTGTCCTGCCAGTAGTCATAGTGGGCCAGGCGGCGCAGACTCGCCTCGATGCCGCCGATAATGATGGGAGCGTCCTTGAACGTCTGGCGGATGAGGTTGCCGTAGACCGTGACGGCACGATTGGGGCGGCGCCCCTTCTCGCCACCAGGGGTATAGGCGTCGGTGTGGCGGCGGTGCTTGGTCACCGAATAGTGGTTGACCATGGAGTCCATGTTGCCGGCGCTGACGAGAAAGCCCAGGCGCGGCTCGCCGAGCACCGTGATGCTGGCGGGGTCGGTCCAGTCGGGCTGGCAGATGATACCCACCTTGTAGCCATGCGCATCGAGCACGCGGCTGATGATGGCCATACCAAAGCTGGGGTGGTCCACGTAGGCATCGCCGCAGATGTAGACAAAGTCGCACTGGTCCCAGCCGCGCGCATCCATATCGGAGCGGCTGACGGGGAGGAACTTATCGCGGCCTGGACGCCAGGGACGGACAGGTGCTGCCGGGGTATGAGTGGCGTGGCCGCCCTGGGCCTTGCCGCCACGCTTTTGCTGCTGGCCCTGTTTGCCCTGCTGACTGCGCTGGTTGTTCTGAGCGTGCTGAGGCTTTTTTGCCACGATCCCTCCCGGTGTTTGTATGCTGCACGTAATTGTAACCAGTCTTTTTGGGACGGGGCTAAAAAGACTGGTGGAGTACACGAGGCGTCGGGCGTCGGGTGTGGCGCCGCGCCCGCCGTTTGTTTCCAGACTGTGTATCTGCGCGTTGGGGAGCCCGTCTCGCGCGCACGCCATGTTGTCAATGGGTTACAGTATGAACGGCGGCTATGTCTCCGCCAACGCACGAGAGGGTCGTCAACAAGGAGGCCGCACGACGATGCAGCGTGCCAAGCAGATATCGGAGTCCATCGAGCTGGGCATCATTCTGGCGCTCGCCGGTGGCTTTATGGATGTGTATTCGTACATTGGGCGCGACCATGTTTTCGCAAACGCGCAGACGGGCAACATCCTGCTCGTGGGCGTGAGCATCTCGGAGGGCAATTGGGCACTGGCGGGACGCTATTTCTTCCCCGTGGTGTCGTTTGCTGTGGGCATTATGCTTGCCGACCTGGTACATGAGCGGTTTGGCAGCGTGATTCACTGGCGCCAAGTGACGGTGTTCTTTGAAGCCGTCATCTTGCTGGGCGTGAGCTTTATCCCCGGTGGCGGTTACAACCTGCTCGCCAACTGCCTCACCTCGTTTGCCTGCGGCATGCAAGTCGAGAGCTTCCGCAAGATCCACGGTCACGGCATCGCTACGACCATGTGCATCGGCAACTTGCGCAACGCGCTGCAAAACGTGGACGATTACATCATCACCCACAGGCGTGGCTTTTTGGAAAACGGCCTGCTGTACTTTGGCGTGATCTTTACCTTTGTGTTTGGCGCCGTGCTGGGCAATTGGTGTATTGAGCGCATGGGCCTGCACGCCATCGTCGTGGCGAGCTTGCTGCTGTTTGTCGCGTTTGCCATCATGTTCATCGACCGTGAGCGCGACTTGCGCTTACGCTGGAAGGTTGCGGCCGAGGCTTGGAAAGAGGGCTGCCGAAAGTAACCGATTGCGGCAAAGGGGCTGTTCCTTTGCCGCACTGATCAATATTGGGGAGGGGACGGCCATCTCGGCCGCCCCTTTTTTTGGAGTCTTAAGCGCTAAGGTACATGTTTGTAATGACAAGATTTGACGTCAGCAAAGCGTGTTGCTTGAGGCTATAGAATAAAAATGCCATCTTTCCAGCTATGATTATTAGTTAAGGGGATGGACATATGTCAGAGCTTTTTATTCAAAATAAGACGACAGTAATCAAGTTGATAATCAAGGCGGAGAACTGTCCTCTTTATTGCTTTGTAGAGCCTTTCTGAGCAGCTATTCTATTATTAGTCTGGATGAGTCTTGCAACAATTTAGATAGTGTTTCGATATCCTTTTTGAAAGTAGCGTTTACGCAGGAGTTGAAAAAACATACCACCATTACTGCGGATCATGGACGTGGTTTCGAACAATTTGCAGACTATGTAATACAGTTCCAGGAGCCAGAAAAAACTATCCAGCTCCTGAATGTTGCTACGAACTGCTTTTTGCGGTTTATTCGAGATGCTCTTCAATCCGAGCCCTAAGAAGGGCAATGGCTGTAGGTATTCCAATTGCGGCGGCTAATTCTGCTTTATCCAAAACCTGTATGCTAAAGCACGATTGTTTATCACATTGAAGGACGATAACTGAAGATAGTTTCACTTCCCGTTGGCTGAATATATCGTAATCTCCAAATAGGAAATTACCTTTTATTGTGTAATTCGGTATGTTCGTTACGCACTTCATCTCAAGTCTGTTTAGGCCATAATCAAACACCGCAACTTCCTCGTGTTCGATGATGAGCGCAACCCTGGGCATGTTGCTAAAACCACCGTCGACGACAGTGAAGAGTTTTTCATTTGCATCGTCATAAACGGTATATTTAAGACTCAATAGCTGTCCTAGTGGACCCGTGAACCCATGTTTTTTGATGTTGAGGCTGTCTCCCGCTGGGTTGATGAGAGCCAGAGTATGCGGATAAGGGTTACCTTCAATTGAGATTCGATATTCGTTTGTAGCCGCCTTGCTCGATTTAGGACCACTAGCCACCATGTGTCATCGCCTCGATCGAATTGGAACCGCCTTCTGCTTCGTGCGGAGAATTACGCCGTACGTTGCAATAACCGCATGGGCAATTTCTAACAAAATGAATGACGTTATTTGCTGCATGCATGTTATTCACTACAAAGTATCTTGTTATAAACGTATTGTCAAACATATATTGCTAAAACAGAAACAATTTATAGACTGAGTCGGTCGTATTCTTTGGGCGATTGCTCCTATAATCTAGCCTTCGCTGCTGTCGGGAGGGAAGGATAGGGCTCCGTTATTTTGTTGAAACGCTTTAACACTTTTGATGTTCTCACGCGTTTTTGTTTCAAAAGAGTTAGGATGGGACTCATAGCGTGGGGCGTAATGGATGCCCCGCACACGATGGGAGGCTATCAATGGCTAATCGTTTCGTTCTCAACACCATCTCTTATCATGGTTCCGGCGCCATCAAGGAGATCCCCGGCGAGCTCCAGCGTCGCGGCTACAAGAAGATCTTCGTCTGCTCCGACCCCGATCTGGTCAAGTTTGGCGTTACCGCTAAGGTGACCGACGAGCTCGACGCTGCCGGCATCGCTTGGAGCCTCTACTCCGAGATCAAGCCCAACCCCACTATCCAGAACGTCAAGGACGGCGTCGAGGCCTTCAAGGCCGCCGAGGCTGACGCTATCGTGACCATCGGTGGTGGCTCCTCCATGGACACTGCTAAGGCCATCGGCATCATCATCAACAACCCCGAGTTCGCCGATGTCCGCAGCCTCGAGGGCGTTGCTCCCACTAAGAACCACGCCGTGTTCACCATCGCTGTGCCGACGACCGCCGGTACCGCCGCCGAGGTGACCATCAACTACGTCATCACCGACCCCGAGAAGGTCCGCAAGTTCGTGTGCGTCGACACCAACGACGCCCCCGAGGTCGCCGTCGTCGATCCCGACATGATGGCCTCCATGCCCGCCGGCCTGACCGCTTCCACTGGCATGGACGCACTGACCCACGCCATCGAGGGCTACACCACCAAGGGCGCCTGGGAGCTTTCCGACATGTTCCACTTTGAGGCCATTAAGCTGATCAGCGAGAACCTGCGCGACTCCGTCGCCGAGGCCAAGTCCGGCCAGCCCGGCTCCGGCCGTGAGGGCATGGCTCTTGGTCAGTATGTCGCCGGCATGGGCTTCTCCAATGTTGGCCTGGGCATCGACCACGCCATGGCTCACACCCTGTCCGCTCACTACGACACCCCGCACGGCGTCGCTTGCGCCATGCTGCTGCCGATCGCCATGGAGTTCAACAAGCCGGTTTGCGCTGAGCGCCTGGCCAAGGTTGCCGTCGCCATGGGCGTTGACACCACGGGCATGAGCACCGCCGAGGCCGCCGATGCCGCCATCGCCGCCGTCAAGCAGCTTTCCGCCGACGTGAACATCCCGCACGTCTGTGAGGCCATGAAGGCTGACGAGATCGAGGTCCTGGCCAAGGACGCCATGGCCGACGCCTGCTTCCCGGGTAACCCGCGCGAGGCGACGCTCGACGACGTCATCGAGCTCTTCAAGAAGATCTGCCCGGCTGAGTAAATTACTCCCGTCGGCGGTCCCGGGCTTCCCTCCGGGCGCGTCCTCGGACATGTAAAAGGCCCCGCTGCGCGCGTTGCGCGGCGGGGTCTTTTACGTGCGGAATGCGCCCGGAGGGAAGCCCGGGACCGCCTGCGTTCTTTTCTCAGATGCCGGGGTGCCGGAAAGGCGGGATGTGAGGGGCGCATTGTTGGATGGCGCCTTGTATCTGCTTATCGTGGCGGGCGCAGTTCTGGGGAGCTCGATGGGTCATCTCGCTAGGTAAAAAGATGGCTCGCGGTGGTATTGTTGCTGTGGGTTTAATTCGATATGAAAGGGTGACTTTGGTGTCCAAGATGGATTCTACGCTCTCCTATATTACTGACCAGTTGAAGGCGCTTACCTCGATTGCTTCGCCTACGGGCTATACCCGTGCGGCGACTGATTATCTGATGGAGACCCTGCGCGATATGGGGTTTGGGCCCGAGCGTTCTAATAAGGGTAACGTGCTCGTTGAGCTTGGTGGCGAGGGTGAGCCGCTCGTACTGGCGAGCCATGTCGATACCCTGGGCGCCATGGTACGCTCCATTAAGGACAATGGTCGCCTGCGCCCCACGACGCTCGGCGGGCACCAGTGGTCTACGGCCGATGGCGAGAACTGTACCGTCTACACACGCGATGGCAATGTCTACACGGGCGTGGTCCTCAACACCGAACCTTCGGCGCATGTGGCCGATGAGCCGGTCAAGACCATCGAGAAGAACATGGAGATCTTGCTCGACGAGAACGTCGACAGCAAGGATGATGTACTCGAGCTGGGCATTCAGACCGGTGACATCATCGCCATGGATCCGCGCACCACGGTGACGGAGAGCGGCTACATCAAGAGCCGCTTCCTGGACGACAAGCTGTCCGCGGCGATCCTGCTGGGTCTGGCGCGCGCCGTCGCCGATGGCGAGGTGACCCTTTCGCGCAAGGTTTCGCTGCTCTTTACCGTGTACGAGGAGGTCGGCCACGGCGGCGCCTTTGTGCCGGCCGATACGCGCGAGATGATCAGCGTGGACATGGGCTGTGTGGGCGACGACCTGGGTTGCACCGAGCACATGGTGTCGATCTGCGCCAAGGATTCGGGCGGTCCGTACAACTACGACCTGGTGACGACGCTGTCCAACATCGCGCGCGAGCTGGAGCTCGACTACGCCATCGACGTGTACCCGCACTACGGCTCCGATGTTGAGGCCACGCTTTCGGCCGGCTACGACATTCGCCACGGCCTGATCGGCCCCGGCGTGTACGCGAGCCATAACTACGAGCGCAGCCACATCGACGGCGTGCGCAACACCTACGAGCTCGTTCGCGCCTACGTCCAGCGCTAACGATACAGCGGCCTCGGCTGGCACAGCAGTACCGACCGAGGCCGCCCTCTGTAAGTTGCGGTGAAATAGGGACTGTTTAAGCGTTTTAAATGCGAAAACAGTCCCTATTTTACCGCAACTTAGGAGGTAGCGCTGTTATCTCTGCACGTGCCGTAGTACCTCAACGGCGGCGCTTACCTCAATCGTGCGGCGCTCGAGACCGCGGCGGATGGCGTTGAAGCGATTGTCAGCCGTTGCCCATGCACTTTGTGAGAGGATTTCGACCGCCTCGTCGACGAACCCATCGAGGTGCGATGCATCGAACCAATCGAGCGAGTCGGCAAATGCCAGCTGAGTGGAAGGGTCCGGCCCAAACGGTTTGGCGGCAAACCCAAACTCCCCGGTAGCGAGCATGGCGGTTGGCACGTTGTACCACAAGCAATTGCCGCTATCGAACAGCGGTGCAGGCCGTATTTCCAGCGTGTCGACGTTGCGGATGATGCCAAAGTTTCGCCAGTGGCGGTCGCTGTTGGCCAAGAGGGCATCACAGGCGATCATCTGCGACATGGATCTTCTCACGGCAGCTTCGTCAGCCCCGTGTCTGCCAAGATAGCGACAGTATCGATCGTATGTCGAGTTTCCTCGCTGGCCACCGAGTGCGTCCCTGATGTAAGCGGCCGGCACGTATTCCTCGCGGCCATTAAGAAAGTCATCGCATAGGCATACGGGCCCGTCGAACATGCGCTCGACCGTATAGGGAACAAACTCACCTTTGGATAGCAGACGCCGATGTAGAGCTGTTGCAACCGCCTCGTTAAACGGTCGCTGATCGTCCATTCCACATCCTTTGACTAGGATCCGGATGCCATTACGGATCATCCAGGATTTGGGGAGCTCGCCCTCGGACGTATTGTCAGGATTTTTGAGTCCGATGCCCTCAAGCCAACCTGAACGCTGCTCGGGTGCCGACCGTTCAAAATCGTTCTCGAAGTAATTGAGGTGCCGCCAATTGAGCTCATCGCAGTCGACCGGTCTCAGCCAGTAGCAATCAGAAAGCGAAAGGCCAAGGCACTGAATCGGAACTTCAATACCGCCGTCAATTCCAAGTTCGCGATAGCGCGAGATGAGTCCGGGGCGGACGTCGGGCACCGACCGGTGGCTCCACCACGTGTTGAGTGCTCGTTTATTTACCGTTGGTGAAGAGCTCGAGCACGTGCCAAACGGCATCCTTCGTACATCGAGTATCTTGGCAATTTCAAAGGAAAACTCGCGCGTTGGGTCAAACGAGACATGCGCAACCTCGTGGTCGGCTGACATCAACGTGAACTTGCGCCCTACGTCAGCTGCGGGACGGCGTCCGCGCTTACGGACCTTTTGATAGCCAATCGCGGAATCGTACTCAACCATTTTCCGCCCACCGACGATATCGCACGCGAGCGTTCCCGATGCGGCCAGTTGCGATATGCGGGCCTTCGTAACGCCCAGCAGACGCGCGGCGTCACCCATGGATATGTAGTTGGAAGTACTCATCTGCTGCATCACCTCGTTAAGTATTCTAATTGTTAAATACTGCAAGCACAAACATCATAATACTTAACGAAGTTGCGGTGAAATAGGGACTGTTTGGGCGTTTGAAACGCTTAAACAGTCCCTATTTCACCGCAACTTATTTGGGGGTACGGCTATTTGATGGCGGCAGTGACCGTGCCGCCGCCCAGGACGATGTCGCCGCGGTAGACTACAACGGCTTGGCCGGGGGCGATGGCTCGCTGCGGCTCGTCAAAAGTCAGCAGCATTTGTCCGTCGGCGCCACGTGTAAGGGTCGCTGCCTGGTTCTTTTGACGGTAGCGGTACTTGGCGCCCACGCGAATGCCGCCGTCATCGAGCTTTGCCTCCATGCGATCGGCAGGGGCGCTCCAGATCCAGTCGTTGGCCGCGAGCGCCGCGGCGGTCAGGTCCTCTGCCTCGCCCAGATGCACGGTGTTGTTGACGGCGTCGACGCCTGTTACGTACACGGGGTGCGCCATCGCGACGCCCAGGCCCTTGCGCTGACCGATGGTGTAGCGCAGCGCACCGTTGTGGCGCCCGACCACGCTGCCGTCGCGCCACACAATGTCGCCCGGTGCAGCGGGATGTCCGCAGCGGCGCTCGATATAGCCCGCGTAGTCACCGTCTGGAATAAAGCAGATGTCCTCGCTTTCGGCCTTCTTGGCGTTGGTAAAGCCCTGCTCGGCGGCAATGCGGCGCACGTCGCGCTCTTTGTCCAGCCCAGCCAGCGGAAAGATCGTGTGCGCCAGGCGTTCCTGCGTAAGCGAATACAAAAAGTAACTCTGGTCCTTTTTGGGGTCCTCGCCGCGGTACAGCTGCCAGGTTCCGTCGGACGCCTGGCTCGTTTTGGCGTAGTGGCCCGTGGCGATGTAGTCGCAGCCCATATCCAGCGCCGCATCCAGCAATGCGCCAAACTTAATGTGGCGGTTGCAGATGATGCATGGGTTGGGCGTCAGCCCCTCCTGATAGGCGGTCACGAAGCGCTCGATAACGTTGCGGTCGAAGGCCTGCTGCAGGTCGAGCACATGGTGGGGCATCCCCAGGCGCTCGGCGACAGCCTTTGCATCGGCGATGTCGCGGTCGACCTTACTCATGCCCGTGACGGGATCGGGCGCGGGGCAGGTGAGGCGCATGGTGGCGCCGACGCATTCGTAGCCCTGGCTTTTGAGCAGGTACGCGGTCACGCTGGAATCGACGCCGCCGCTCATGGCGACGAGCACGCGCTTGTTGTGCATGGGGAGGTTCTCCTTGGTGGCATGTGGCCAAAAAAGAAAAGCGGCGCGGGAGGCTGGTTCCGCGCCGCAGACATTGTAGCAAGTTCGGACGTCTCGTGGGACACCCTGATTGGATGGGCTCAGGCTGCCGGGAGAGAGGAGACCGGCTCGTCCGTGGGCTCAACCTATGGGCGACAGGCCCTTAGTCCTGGAACAGTGCCGTGGACAGGTAACGCTCGCCGGTGTCGGCAAGCAGGGCCAC
Source organism: Collinsella sp. (assembly GCA_018370025.1). Classification (GTDB taxonomy): domain Bacteria; phylum Actinomycetota; class Coriobacteriia; order Coriobacteriales; family Coriobacteriaceae; genus Collinsella. The sequence continues at coordinate 236,471 of JAGZBF010000001.1, forward strand.
GATGGTCTTCCCCTCGTTCTCGGGGCGCTTGGCCAGCTGCAGTGCGGCCCACACGGCGGCACCGGACGAAATGCCCACGAGCACGCCCTCCTTGTGGCCCACGGCACGGCCGGTGGCAAAGGCGTCGTCGTTCTCGACGGGGATGATCTCGTCATAGACCTGGGTGTCGAGGACGTCGGGCACAAAGCCGGCGCCGATGCCCTGGATCTTGTGCGGGCCGGCCTGGCCCTTGGAGAGCACCGGGGAGGTGGCGGGCTCGACGGCGACGACCTTAATCTCGGGGTTCTGCTCCTTGAGGAACTCGCCCACGCCGGTCACGGTGCCGCCGGTTCCAACGCCGGCGACGAAGATGTCGACCTCGCCGTCGGTGTCATCCCAGATCTCGGGGCCGGTCGTGGCCTTGTGGATGGCGGGGTTGGCGGGGTTCACAAACTGGCCGGCGATAATGCTGTTGGGGGTCTCCTTCTGCAGCTCCTCGGCCTTGGCGATGGCGCCCTTCATGCCCTTGGAGCCGTCGGTGAGCACGAGCTGTGCGCCGTATGCCTGCATAAGCTTGCGGCGCTCGACGGACATGGTCTCGGGCATGGTGATGATCACCTTGTAGCCGCGGGCAGCCGCCACCGAGGCGATGCCGACGCCGGTGTTGCCGCTCGTGGGCTCGATGATGGTGTAGTCGCCGCCGCGCACGAGCTTGCCGGCCTTCTCGGCCTCGTCGATCATGTTTTTGGCGACGCGGTCTTTGACGGAGCCGGCGGGGTTGAAGTATTCCAGCTTGACGAGCACGCGGGCCTTGAGGTCCTCATCGGCCTCAAAGTGAGTGAGCTCCAGAAGCGGGGTGTGGCCGATAAGCTGATCGATGGACGTATAAACATTGCTCATGGTGAACCTCCAAAGTGTTCAAATGACTGGATGCCGTGTGGTTTTACGGTGTGTGTGTAGCAGCGAAACCCACAAACCTTATAGGTTGTTCGTTTTGCTGTTGGCAAGCATAGTAGACGCTAAAGCCTAGTAACGCAATAGGAAATAGAAGATTATGACGAGTCGATTAACCATCTTGACGGGAATGGGTATTTTCAAAACCAATTTTTCGGCTAGAATTTCTACGGACTAAATGACCGAAAGGCAGCACTATACATGTTGGTTTCTACTAAGGGCAGATATGCCCTGCGCGTTATGGTCGATCTGGCCGAGCACCAGGCAGCCGGTCGCATCCCGCTCAAAGAGATCGCGGCGCGACAGGGGATTTCCGAGAAATATCTCGAGAACATTTTGGCTACGCTCGTGCGCGCCAACATGCTCTCGGGCATGCGCGGCAAGGGCGGCGGCTATGTGCTCACGCGCCCGCCCGAGCAATACACGGTGGGCGAGATCTTGCGCCTGACCGAGGGCAGTCTGGCGCCGGTCGCCTGCCTGGATGGCGACTGCAAAGGCTGCTCGCGTTCGGATGAGTGCCCCACGCTTGACGTGTGGAAGAACCTTGACAAGCTCATCAACGACTACCTCGACGGTGTGACGCTCGATCAACTTGTTGCTCCCAACCATGGCTACGACTACGTCATCTAACCCACACCTGCGTTTGGGGACGGGGTGGAAATGGTAGACTCTCTCGTCCTTTGAGACTTGACAAATAAGAAGGCCGCCCATTTTTGCGATGGGCGGCCTTCGTTTTGGGTCGATATGACGGTTCGTATTGAACAGTTCTAGCCCTCGGCGATGCTGTCGAGAATGCTGCGCATGATGGATACCAGGATGCTGCCCATAAAGGCCGATCCAAAGCCGGCAATGGAGATACCCGCGCCCAGCAGATTGACCGACAGGTAGCTGGCCAGCTCGAGCATAAAGCTGTTGACTACGAGCTGAAAAATACCAAGCGTGATAATAGTGAGCGGCAGCGAGATGACCGTCAGGAACGGCTTGACGAGCGAGTCGACGATGTTGAGGAACAGTCCCACGAAGGCAAAGCAGACCCAGGCCTCGGCAAAGCCGAAGGGTTGGATACCGGGGACGAGGAACGTGGCGATCGCGATGGCGATCGAGGTGAAGAGCCAGTTAAGCATAAAGCGCATGGCGTGAATCCTTTCTTGCGCCGGGGTTGCTGGCGTCGCGTGAAGCGGCTTGCGGCGGCGACCTGGATGGTTGCGCGGGCGCGCCGCGGTGTTTGGGCGCCCATTGTCTCAAATATTCGTGGAGCTTACGTGCGCATACGGTTTCTAAACGGCGTTCGTCCTGAAAAACGCGCCGCTGGCAGAGAGTCTTGTCGCTTTAGTTTGGTGGTGTGCTACACTGCTACGGGCAAAAGCCACAGGCGTTGCCCTATTGCATAGAACGGGCGAACGATGCCCGATGTCAGTATCAACTTCGATGCCTTTTGGCGGGTTTGGCGGTGATCGATGAATATCGAGAACATGTTTGACAAGCCTGATGTCAAGCAGCTGGTCCACGCATTTAGCCTTTTGGACGACGAGAAGGATATCCAGGCGTTTTTGACCGATATCTGCACGCCGCGCGAGATTTGCGATCTTTCGCAACGCCTGCAGGTCGCGCGTTATCTGGATGAGGGCGAGCCCTATGTTGAGGTTCAGGCCCGCACGGGCGCTTCGTCCACCACGGTGAGCCGTGTTTCCAAGGCGCTCAACGGCGAGTACGGTGGCTATCGCAAGATCCTCATCAAGCTGGAGGATGGCGAGTAGGCCAACGGCAACAAACGAATCAGCTGGAGCCGCCCCTTCGGGGGCGGTTTTTGTGTGTCGAAAATTGATTCCCTGGGGACGGAGGAGAACGGATCATCGAGGGGGTCTGGTGCAAAGTAACCTGACCCCGATGCGCCAAAACATGTTGGTGTGGTGCCATGTTGTCCGTGCGGGCGGGTAGGATAGATGCGTTGAATATTGCGAACAGTTTGAGTGGAGGACCATGCCTGTTCGAATCTATACCACCAATGCCGGCACGGATTTGAGCGATGCCGAGGCGGCGCTGCTGGCCGACCTGGTTGCCCGCCACGGGCGCGCTGTTCTGTTGGCGCCCTCGTTTGCCGAGCTCGACTTGTGCCGTCATGATGCGGCAGAAGCCGGGGTTTCACTGGGTATCGATTACAAGACGCCCACATCGTGGCTCCTCTCGCTGTGGGAGCTTATGGGCGATGGCCGCAGCTTTGTGGATAACCTGCAGCGCCAGATGCTGTTCTCGGACATGGTCACACGTCTCGACGATGCCGACCTGCAGCCGCTTTCGCGCAGTCAGGGCACAGTGCGCATGCTCGCGCGCATGGCCCGCGACGTGTTGCCGGGCGTTGCGGGGACGGGTGCCGAACGATGCCGTGGCGACAACTGCCAGCCTGAGCCAAAAAGCGATGCCGAGGCTCGTGTGTTCGAGCTTTTGCGCGCCTACGCGGGCGGTTTGGACCGTCGAGATATGGTTGAGCCCTGCGAGGCAGCTGACATTATGACCAGTGTCCTGGCCGATAGCCTGCCGGCGTGCACTCGCGCCGTATGCGTGCGCGGTATCACGTCGTTTACGCACGGTCTGCTCGAGCTGCTGTCTGCCGTGGCGAACAATGGGGGAGAGGTCGTCGTGCTGCTTGCCCGCGAACAGGCGGCGATGCGCGAGGAGCTTGCCGCGGCATTTGATGCCCGCGATGTGTTGTTTGAGATCGCGCCGCTAGGGGAGGATGTCGGCGCGTCTGATGCCGCTTGCGGGACCGCCGCTCAGCCTGCCTTTATTGAGGTCGCTGGCCCCCATGCCCGTGCTCATGCTTATGCGGACGCAATTGATGATCTGGTAAAAACGTGCCGGGGTTCCGAGGTCGACGGCGCCTCTGCCGACCCCGTGCGCGTGCTTGCCGTTTCTGCCCGGGCACCCCAGCTGTTCGGTGAGCTCGCCTCTCGTCTGGCGGCTCGTCATATCGCTGCCGAGACAACTGAGTTCACGGCGTTTTCCCAGTCCATCGCGGGCAGGCAGTTTGCGGCGCTTGCCGGCCTGATCGAGCGCATGAAGGCCGCCGATGAGGGCATGGCGTCAAAGACCGAGTGGTGGCCCGCGCCGGAGCTTACCGACTGGATCTACAGTCCGCTTTCGGGTGCCGACGCCGCGAGCGCCCGCGGCTTCGACAAGAACATGCGCCTGTCGCGCAGCAAGACCGCTGCGGGTGTCAAGAGCCTGCTGCAGAGCGTGCAGGGCCAGGTGAGGGGCGCCCGCAAGGCCGCCAGCGACGATAACTGGTTTAAGAATGTGCCGTGCGTGGTCTCGGACGTGTTTCAGGCGCTGTGGCGCGACAAACCCGTGACGGCGCTCAAGGCCATGCTCGCCGTTGCAGAGGCGCTGCCCGATCGCGCTCTAGGCGGTCTTGACGGCCAGGCCCGTCGTCAGGCAGAGACGGCTTTGCTGCGCCATGCCATCGACATCCTTATGAACGATGCTCGCGCGCTCGACGTGTCGCAGGCCGCGACCGTGCCGGTTCTCGACGGCGTTCGAACTAAGGTGGACAAGCGCAGCACCGCTTACGATTACGAGACCTACGAGGTCGATCGCACGCCACGGGCGCAAGTGCGCTTCGTGTCGCTTGCCGATGCGTCGGTTTTGCGTCCTGGCGGCTACGATGCCGTGCTGTTTGCCGATGTCGACCTGGACAGCTATCCGCTTTCGCACGAAGAGGGCCCGCTTGCCACGTTGACGACCGAGCTGCGCCGCGACGGCGTGTCTTTGGAGCCCGCCGCCCTGCTGCGCGTGCGCTTTGGCCGTGCAATGCAGGCGACGAGCGGTCCGGTCGCGCTTGCCCGCGTGACACACGATCGCCAGGCGCGAGAGTGCTACCCGGCAGCCGTATGGACCGAGCTGCGGGCACATGCCGAGGCCGCTGGCGCTGCCAAGCCCACGTGCGTGGGCGAGGGCGATATCATCGCCGACTTTGATCCCGCGGCAGGTGAAGGCCTCAAGCGCGAGCGCGTGACCTGCGAAGCCCCTCAGCACCTGAGCGATGAAGCCATTCCGTATCTGGTTCTGCGCCGTCGCGATGGCGAGGGCGAGAACGCGCCGCTCGTGCCGCGCCTGACGTCCGCCTCGCAGATCGAGGCCTATTCTACCTGTCCACTGTGCTGGTTCGTGTCGTATCGCGTCAAGCCCCAGTCTATCGACGCGGGCTTTGACAACATGGAGAAGGGCAACTTTGTCCACGACGTGCTGGAGCATCTGCATGCCCGTCTGCCCCAAGAAGGCATGGAGCGCGTGACGCCCGAGAATCTGCCGCGTGCACAGGAGCTGCTGCACGAGGTCTTTGACGAGACGTTGGCCGAGCACGCTGGCAAGCGCGGCACGGAGGGCCCGCTGGTGCCGCTCTCCCCGGTGGAGGAGCGCCAGGTGGCCGAGATCTTGCCGCAGCTGGAGGGTGTGCTTGCCTACGAGTCCGAGGCACTTGCCCCCTTTGCCCCGCGCTACCTGGAGTTCGCCTTCAACGAGCTCAAGGTCGAGTATGCCGGTTGGCCGCTTGGCGGGCGCATCGACCGCGTGGACGTGGACGCCGAGAATCGTGCCGTGGTGATCGACTACAAGCATCGCACGGGCGTTGAGGAGTTTAAGCTCGCCGACCCTACGGTGCGCGACGAGGAATCGGGCACGGCACCCATCGACGATCCGCGCTGGTTGCCACCACATACCCAAACGCTTATCTACGCCCAGGCCATGCGCCGGGCGCTGGATTTGGACACCCGCGCGGCGCTCTACTTTTCGACCAAGGGCGGCAAGCCGGCGTTGCGCGGTGCCGCGAGCGCCGAGCTGCTCGAGGAAGAGCGCGGCGACGGCCGCATCCCGGGCCTTAAGAAAGGTTTCCCCGGCGAGGGTGGCAGCATGGACTTCGACGCCCTGCTCGATCGCGTGGAGGCCGGCATCGCCGAGTGCTTGCGCGAACTCGAGGCGGGCAACGTCGCTGCTGTCGACCCGGCGTCGACGCAGGCCGCGCATGCCCGCTGCTCGTATAACCACGAAGGAACGTTTGTAAGGAGGGACGTGTAGACCATGGATCTTTCGACTTTGATGCCGCAACAGCTGCAGATTGTCAAAACGCTCGACCGCCCGCTGTTTGTCTCGGCGGGCGCCGGTTCGGGTAAGACCTTTACCCTCACGCGCCGCATCGTCTATGCGCTCTCGCCCGAATCCGGTCCGTTCGTCGAGCATCTGGACCAGGTACTCGCCATCACCTTTACCAAGGATGCCGCGGCCGAGATCCGCGACCGCGTGCGCCGTGCGCTTATCGACGAGGGTATGGACGAGGAAGCACTGACCGTCGACGACGCGTGGATTTCGACCATTCACGGCATGTGCTCGCGTATCCTGCGCGCGCACGCGCTGGAGCTGGGCATCGACCCCGAGTTCACGGTGCTCACCGATACCGACGAGCTCATGGATCAGGCTGTTGAGCATGTGCTGGGTCGCGCGACGGCACCCGATGCCGCCCCCGAGCTCGCGGCATCGCTCAAGGCCCTCTATGCCTGGTATCCCATGGCGGGCGAGGGCGGTTCCTTTGGCGGCGGTACGACCATCAAGGGTCTGGTGCGTGACCTGCTGGAGCTGTCGAGCCAGCTGCCGGGCGGTATGGACGACGTGCGCGTGGCGCGCGGACAGGCCGATACCTCGGCACTCGCCGATGCCTATCGCGCGGCGCTGGGCGCAAGCAAGGCCGCGACCGAGAAGGCGCAGGTGGCGCTCGACGCCATCGACGCGTTCGAGGCGAGCGGCAAGACCATGGCCGATGCGGCGCGACTCATGATGTCGTGCACCATGCCGCGCGCGAGCAAGGCATTCCCTAAGGAACAGGTCGAGCTGCTCAAGGCCGAGGCCGCCGATGCGTTTATCAATATCGTGCTTGCCTGCGGTGGCCCGGCGCTCGATGCGCTGGTGGGTCTGGCCCGTTCCGTGGAGGCCGAGTATCGCGCGCTGAAGGCTGCCCAGTCCGCCCTCGATAATAACGACCTGCTGCGCATGGCATACGAGGCGCTGCGCGATTATCCCGCCATCCGAGCCGCCTACGAGGGCCGCTTTAAGATGGTCATGATCGATGAGTTCCAGGATACCGACCAGATGCAGGTCGATCTGATACGCTACCTGACGGGTGCGGGGGAGCGCGCGCTGTGCACCGTGGGCGATGCGCAGCAGTCCATCTATCGCTTCCGTGGCGCCGAGGTCGAGGTGTTCCGTCGTCAGGAGCGCAAGGTGGGCGCCTCGGGGGCGACCGAGACGGCGGCCGATGCTGGTGCTACCGCCGATGTCCCCGCCGGTGAGCTCGTCAAGCTCGTGCGCAACTTCCGCAGCCACGACGAGGTGCTGCGCTATGTGGCCCGCGTCTTTGATGGCGACGACGGCGGCCTGATGCAGGGCTTTTTGGATCTTGAGGCGAGCGACGGCCGCAAGGACACGCTGGTGGCGGACGCCTCGCGTCGTCAGGCGCTCTTTGTTGCCGGCGGCAGTACGCAGGAGCGCACACAGGCCAAGGCCCGTGCGATCGCCGAGCGCTTCCGCGCGCTTGCCGATGCCGGCCAGCCCCAGGGCGGCATGGTGCTGCTGCTGGGCCGCATGACCAACGCAGACGTCTACGCACAGGCCTTCCGTGACCAGGGGCTCGACTGCGTCATCGCGGGCGGCTCGGTTTTTGCCCAAGCTGCCGAGGTGCAGACGGTGCGCGCCCTGGTTTGTGCGCTCGCCAATCCGGCCGATACGGCGCAGGGCCTTATGCCACTGCTGGCCTCGCCGATGTTTGCACTCGGCGCCCAGGAGTTCCTGGCGCTGGCGACCAAACTCGACGATCAGACGGGCGAGACGTCGCGCCGCAACATCGATGCGGGCATCATGAGCGATTTCGACGTGCCGGGTTTGCAAGACTTGCCTCTTGTGACGCGTGCCCGCGAGGTGCTGCGCTACGCGCTTCGTCGCGTGGGGCGTGATTCGTTCGCCGCCATCGCGCACGACGCGGTCAATGCCTCCGGCTGGTTCGTGCGCCTGGCGCAGCGTGGTCCCGAGGGCAAGGCCATTGCCGCCAACGTGCTCAAGGCGCTCGACGCCGTGGCCGAGGCGGAGGCCGAGTTCGGCAACTCGCCGCGTTCCATCGCGCTGGCCTTCGACCGCTTCTTGGCGGGCAAGGAAGCCCCGGGCGCCCTCAACGAGGAGGGCGACGGCGCGGTGCGCATCATGACGGTGCACGCCTCCAAGGGCCTGGAATATCCGGTCGTGGCGGTTGCGGAGTGCTTTGGCGTGCGCAAATCGTCCGGTGCGGCTCAGATGGGACGTGTCGAGGGCGGAGCGCAGGTCGTGGCGCTGCCGGCACGCTTCGACGGCGTTAAGCTTGCCGACGGCACCTTTGTGAAGGGCGACGACGTCAAAAAGCAGTTTGAGCATGCGTTTAAGGGTAAGGGCACGTCGCTGTGGTTGCCGCCGGAGCTCATGGAGGACGTCTGCGCGACGGGTTCTCCCGCCGAGGCATTTGCTCGCCTGCGCAACGATGACCTGCGGCTTTCGCTCGAGGAGCGGGCCCGCTTGCTCTACGTTGCCATGACGCGTGCGCGCGAGCTGGTGATCTTGGCAATGGATGCCGGCGTGAGCCGTGGCAAGCTGTGTGCGCCGGCCTTCGACGTCGAGACCGATCTGACCTACGACGTGCTGCGCCGTATTTTGCCGACCGACGCTCTGGACGTGCCGCAGCTCGATGCCGACCGTCTGGTGTTCGACAACTCCCAGCCGGGCGACTACGAGCTCATTTCGCTTTCGGACTTTACGTTTGGCGAGCAGGCGTTTGAGGCTAACGCTTCGCTGGATGCCGAGGGTGGGCTTGTTCGTGGCGATGTCGATACGGACGCTGCCGACGATTCGGCCAGTACAATCGTCCCCGGTCCTGCCGACCCCAAGCCCGATTCGTTTGAGCTTGTGTATCCCCAGGCGGCGGGCGTGCGCATGGGCATCTGTCCGTATCCGATGCGTGACTCGTATAGCTACTCGTCAATCGCCGCGGCACTCCATGCCGAGACGGAAGACCGCGCCGCCGAGGCGCGTGTTCCCATGGACGAGTCCGGCGATGATGCGGAGTCGGATGGTTCCGAGATGACGGATGCGGACGTGGCCGCTGTCGAGCTCGCCGGCAACCCCATGGCGCTGGGCTCGGCCTTCCACGCCGCCTGTCAGTGGCTGATCGAGATGGGTGCCGATGCGCTGCCCGCTGAGCGTGCCGACGCCCTGGCTCGCCTGTGGCACCTGACGCCAGAACAGCGCGAGCGCTTCGATGTCGCTCTGGAGCGCTGGCTCAAGTCGTCGGTTCGTGCCGAGCTGTTCGCGTGGCCGTGCGTTCGCGCCGAGGTGCCGTTCTTCTCGCTGGGCTGCGAGGACGAGGACATCGCCCGCTACGGTGCATATGCCGAAGGCGCCATCGACGCTTTGGCGACCGACCCGGCCGATCCGTCACGCGCACTGGTCATCGATTACAAGACGGGTGGCACGCCGGATGAGACGCCGGACCAGCTGCTCGAGAAGCACGCCCTGCAGGCGCGCGTCTACGCCGACGTGTTGCACAAGGCGGGCTTTGAGACGGTGACGGTCAAGTTCGTTCGCGTGGAGCAGGCGAATCCAGCCATCTTCGTCGAACCCGCCGAACCTCAAGTAGTCATCTACAATCTCTAGCCCTCAGATAACTTGCGGTGGAATACGGGCTGTTTTGGCCAAAAAAGCCGCCAAACAGTCCGCATTTCACCGCAACTGCAAGAGGAGCCGTGTTGGTTTGGCTAGGTTCGGGTGCTGTCCGTGCCGTGCGGTAAAATCGTTCAGTCAGAACACGAACCCGCATCGGAGCTCATCACATGGCATTCGTTCATCTGCACAATCACACTGTTTTCTCCATGCTCGACGGCGCAACCCGTATCCAGGATATGGTCAATCGTGCCGTTGAACTTGGTATGCCCGCCGTGGCCATTACCGACCACGGCTACATGTATGGCGTGCCCGACCTAGCGCTGGCCTGCGACGCCGTCAACCACAACACGCCCGAGTACAAAACCTGGAGCCACGACAAGGCCTTCTTGGAAAAGGACCGTCGTGACGAGCTGGTGGAGCCCGATCCCGAGGAAAACCCGCGCGAGCATGCCCAGTATGTGAAGGACATGGCCATGTGGGACGAGAAGGGCAATATCGACGAGCTCAAGCCGCCCCTGGTCATCAAACCCATCTTTGGCTGCGAGGTCTACTTTACGCCGGACGAGACGCTCGCCCGCGACCACAAGCCCGAGCTCTACCACATGATCCTTCTGGCCAAGGACCAGGAGGGCTATGTCAACCTGATGCAGACGGTTTCCGAGGCCGCCGTGCAGGGCTTTTACTACAAGCCGCGCGTGACGCTCGACAACCTGCGCCGCCACGCCAAGGGCATGATCTGCACGAGCGCCTGCATCGCGGGCATCATCCCCAAATACATCGACCGCGGCGACATGGAAGGCGCCATCAAGTGGGCCGAAACCTTCCGCGACACCTTCGATCCCGGCGACTTCTATATCGAGATTCAGGAACACGGCATTACCACCGATAATGGCCTGACCGACGAGCAGATGGACCGTACGCTCATCGACATCGCCAAACAGGTGGGCGTCAAGGTCATCGCTACCAACGACTTTCACTACCTGCGCCGCGAGGACGCGCCCGTGCAGGACGTCATCATGTGCATCGGCATGAACGCCAAGGTCGACGACCCCAACCGCATGCGCATGACCGGCTCGGAGTTTTATATGAAGACCGAGGAGGAGATGCGGGCGATGTTCCCGTATTGCCCCGAGGCCTGTGACAACACGCTCGAGATTGCCGACAAGTGCTACGTGGAACTGGACTGGGACTCCATCATCCTGCCGCGCTTCCCGTTGCTCGATCCCGGCGAGACGCATGAGAGCCAGTTCCGCCGCGAGTGCGAGAAGGGCCTGCGCCAGCACTACGGTGACGACTGGGCCACGCGCGAGATCGGCGGCGTCAACATCAAAGAACGCTTTGAGTACGAATACAAGGTCATCTGCGACAAGGGCTTTGCCGCCTACTTTTTGATCGTCGCCGAGTACGTGCAATGGGCTAAGGACAACGGCATCGGCGTCGGCCCCGGCCGTGGCTCGGCCGCCGGCGCTATCGTCGCCTACGCCATGAACATCACCGCGTTTGACCCGCTCGAGAACGGCCTGATGTTCGAGAGGTTCCTGTCCCCGCAGCGTACCGAGATGCCCGATATCGATATGGACTTCGACGATGAGCGGCGCCTCGAGGTCGTGGAGCACGTTCGCCAGCTCTACGGCCCCGAGAAGGTCACCCACGTCATCACCTACTCGACCATTAAGGCCAAGCAGGCCATCAACGACGCCGCGCGCGTCCTGGACTACCCGGTCTACATGGGCCAGCGCCTGTCCAAGATGGTCTCGAGCGACCCCAAGGTCAAGCTCAAGCAGGTGCTCGAAAAACAACCCGGCAAAGAGGATCTGTTTAACCCCGACTTTGCCGAGGCCTATAAAAAGGACGACGACGCCCGCCGCATCATCGACACGGCGCTCTCGATTGAGGGCCTCACCCGTGGCGAGGGCGTGCACGCGTGCGCCGTTCTGATCTGCCGCGACCCCGTCAACGAGCATGTGCCCACCAAGCTCGACACCAAGGGCGGCGTCGAGATTACCCAGTACGAGGGCCATACCGTTGCCGACATGGGCCTGCTCAAGATGGACTTCCTGGGCCTGCGCACGCTGACGGTTATCTCCAAGGCCAAGGCAAACATCAAAAAGAACTTCGGCATCGACATCAAAGAGGAAGAGATTCCCTTTGACGACCCCGAGATCTTTAAGCTCATGGGCTCCGGCCACACCGCCGGCGTCTTCCAGGTCGAGTCCGCCGGCATGACGGCCACGATCAAGAACATGAAGCCCACCGAGTACAAGCACGTCGTGGCATTGATCGCCCTGTACCGCCCGGGCCCTCTGGGCGCCGGCATGGTTTCGTCCTATATCAACCGTATGAACGGCAAAGAGCCGGCCGTCTCCTATGACGACCGTCTGGACGACATCCTGGGCGAAACCTACGGCACCATGGTCTACCAGGAGCAGGTTATGCTCATCTCCGTCGAGATGTGCGGCTTCTCCAAGGGCGAATCGGACTCGCGTATCCGTAAGCCCGTGGCTAAGAAAAAGATCAAGCTGCTCACCTCGACGGTGCTCCACTGGGAGGATGGCTCGGACGAGACCACCTACGACCACTGGATGAACGGCGCTATCAAGAACAACTACACGCGCGAGGTCGCCCAGAAGATTTGGGACGATGTTCTCGAGTTCGCATCTTACGCCTTTAACAAGTCGCACTCCGCCGGCTACGCCATCCTGGTTATGCAGACGGCATGGCTTAAGGCGCACTATCCGCACGAGTACATGGCGGCCGTTCTGACGTCCTACACGGGCAAGACCGACAAGATCGTTCACTACGTCTCGGCGTGCCGTCACGACGGCATCCCCGTGCTGTCGCCAGATGTTAACGAGTCCGGTACCGAGTTCACGGCTACCAAGGAAGGCGTGCGCTTTGGTTTGGCCGGCATTCGCGGCGTGGGCACCGGCGTGGCGCAGGCGATTATCGCCGAGCGCGAGGCGGGCGGCCCGTTTAAGACACTGCACGACTTTGTCGAGCGCGTGGACTCGAGCCAGGCCAACCGTCGCGTGATCGAATCGCTCATCAAGGCAGGTGCTTTCGACTCCACGGGGTATCCGCGTCGCCAGATGATGCACTTCGTGGACAAGAACAACCCCGAGAACATCATCGATGCAGCGGTAAAGCGCCAGAAAGATCGCGCGAGCGGCCAGACGTCGTTCTTCGATATGTTTGGCGACGTTGAGGGCTCGGGCTTTGAGGTGAGCGTGCCCGATCCGGATGGCCAGGAGTGGGACCGCCACCTTAAGTTGAGCCAGGAGAAGGAGGTTCTGGGCATCTATGTCTCGGACCACCCGCTGCGCCCGTTTGAGTATGCACTAGCCAAGGCACGCGACTTCTCGTTCTCGCAGATCGATACCGGCTACGAGGTGCAAAACCCCACGGGCGGTACCATCAACCAGGAGATTCCCGAGGGCAAGGCGCTGTGGTGGGCCGGCATGGTCTCGAGCGTGTCCAAGCGCGTGACCAAAAACGGCGACCCCATGGGTATTGTGCAGCTCGAGGACATGGAAGGCGAGGCCACGGTCGTGGTGTTCCCCAAGACCTACAAAGAGGCCGAGGGATACCTGTACGGCGAGGTCGATCCCGAGACCGGTGCGCAGCTGTCTGATGCGTTTGTTCGCATTAAGGGCAAGCTCGAGCGTTCGGACCGCGGCGACCAGATCATCGCGCAGGAGATCGTGCCGCTTGAGCTTAACGAGGAGAACAACAAGCCCAAGGTGTTTGAGGTCATGGTGCCCAACAGCCGCTTTAGCCAGGGCAATATGGCGCGTCTTGCCACGGTGCTTACCGCAAACCCGGGCGGCGACCGCGTGGAGATCTTTATCGAGCAGGTGGACGGGCGCGTACTGCGTGCCGAGGTGCCGGCCAAGGTCAACGCACGCTCGATTCCGCTGCTGGCAGAGGCAAAGGCGATTGTGGGTAACCAAGGCAGAGTGACGGTAATTTAAGGACGGCGTTGGCGGGGTAGCTAATTTGGGACGGGGCTATTTTAGCTAACCTTTTAAAGAAGGCGAATGAGTCGGGGTCGGAATGCATCTCAACCGACATATGGGGGTAGCTAAAATAGCCCCGTCCCAAATTAGCTACCCCGGGTGAGATTGGAGGAAGTGATGGCGCAGGGGACGTTTGTGCAGGCGCTTCGCAAAGAGGCGGCGTTGAGCGGCACCTTTATGAAGGGGCGTTCGCTCATGCTCAACGGCGCCGTGCTGTCGATCGAGGACAGCGGCTCGCGCTTCTCCAAAAACGTGACGGTTGAGGGCTCGGTGCGCGGTTCGCGCGGCGACCTGTACAAGACGCACGTGGCGCTCGACATGGACGAGCACGAGGTGATCGACTACGACTGCGATTGCCCCGCCGCCTATCGTTACCCCGGTATGTGCAAGCACGCTATTGCCACGGCTCTGGCGTATTTGGATGCCAGCGGCGCCGAGCCCGTCGAAGGTTTGCGCACGCCGGTCCGCACGTTTACGGCGCAGCCGAAACAGCCCGCGCGCACCGCGCTCAAAGCGCCGGCCGTCAATCCCAACTTTCCCTTTCCGGCGCCCGTCCCCACGAGTCCCAGCCTCATGGCGGCGCTCTCCGATCTTTCGGACGCACGCATGGATGAGCTGGCGAGCATGCGCCGCAAGCTCGCTGGCAGTGTGGATCCCGATGCCCCCAAGGCGGTGTTGGAGCCCTCGTTGGTGCCGTACTACAATCCACTGTTTGCCGACCGCTTTAGCTGGGCGCTCGAGCTTCGCATTCGTTGTGGATCGGTCTCCTACGTGGTCAAGGATATCGACGGCATGGCCGACGCCTATGTCCGAGGCGGCACCTTCTCGTACGGCAAGAAGCTCACGTTTGTCCATACGCCCGAAGCCTTCGAGGACGTGTCGACAAAGCTGCTCAACCTTGTTGTGACGACAGTTGCCTATCTCGATGACATCACAAGCTCGCGTTCGGCGTCGTACGACTTTGCCCGCAGCGGTTTTGTCGCCGAGCGTCAGTTGCCGCTGTCCGAGCATAGCATCGTATATGTGCTGGACCTGCTGCGCGGCCAGACCATCTCCTTTGAGCCCGCTTGGTCGCGGGGGACGACGACGCATCGCACCTATGACGTGGCGGTTGAGATGCCTCCGGAAGGGGAGGACGAGGCGCTGTCTAAGCGCCCACCACTCCTTGCCGCCAAAATTGCGCCGGCGGCTGGTGGTAGCTACGATCTACGCCTGCCGGCCGATGCATACTGCTTTGCTTCGGGCGACGTTGCCTATCTGGTCGACACCCGCCGTGCGCGCCGCGCCGATGTAGCGTTTGCCCAGCATGCGGCGCCGTTCCTATCGCGCTTACTGCCCTGTCGCACGCCGATCCATATCGCTGTCGACCAGGTGGGGGAGTTCTGTCGTATGGCGCTGCCCATTTTGCGCGACTACACCGACCTTACCGCGCCCGCCGCGCTCGATAACGTGGCGCCCGAGCCGAGCTTTGCCATGGCAATCGGCGTCGACGATGGGCTTGTGACCTGCAAAATTACGGTTACCTACGGCGACTGGTCGGCAGACCTCTTTAGTCTGGGCGCTCCGGGCAGCCCCTTCGAAGAGCGGCGCCCGGGCGTGCCGCCCCGCGACGAGGTGGCGGAGTTTCGCGTTATGGACACGGCGGCCCTGTACTTCGATTTCTACGAGGGCGGTCTGGCGTTTGAGGAGCGCGATGACGAGAGCTTGTTCTGCCTGCTGACCGAGGGCCTATCCGTCCTGTCCAAGCTTGGTGAGGTCATGCTCAGCGACCGTCTGCGCCAGATTTCGGTCCGCCCCGCGCCCAAGCTTTCGGTGCGTGCGACCGTCAAGAGTAACCTGCTCGACGTCGAACTGAGCGCGAGCGGGCTTTCGGCGGCAGACCTTGCCATCTATCTGGACTCCTACAAGCGTCACCAGACGTTTGCGCGTCTCACGTCGGGCGACATCATTCGCCTGGACGAGGGGGCGCGCGCCGCGTTTGGCCTTGCCGAGGATCTGGGGGTCGATGCTGTCGACCTGCTCGACGGCGTGTCGCTTCCCTCGTCGAGTACCCTGTTCGTCGATAGCATGCTCGCGCGCACGCCCGCGCTCGAGGCCGATCGTGACGCCGCGTTCCGCCGCACCGTCGAGCGCTTGGATACGCTCGGCAAGATGGACTTTACGGTGCCGGTCTCGCTCAAGGCCACACTGCGCGGCTACCAGGTCGACGGATACCAGTGGCTCGGCTCGCTCGAACACCTGAGCCTTGGCGGCATCTTGGCCGACGACATGGGCCTGGGCAAAACGCTCCAGATGATCGCGCACATTCTGGCGCGCGTGGAAGCGGGGGACACTAAGCCCACGCTTGTGGTGTGCCCTGCGTCGCTTGTGTACAACTGGACCGCCGAGCTGGAGCGCTTTGCCCCGTCGCTAGATGTGTGCGCCATCGTGGGCGCCAAGGCGCAGCGTCGCGTGCAAATCGCCGGCGTGGTCGAGCATAACGTGGTCGTGACGTCGTATGACCTCATGCGCCGCGATATCGACGAGTATGCCGAGCGGGACTTTGCCCGCGTGGTGCTCGATGAGGCCCAGTACATTAAAAACCCGCTCACCCAGGTGGCGCGCGCCGCAAAGCGCCTGCCTGCCGGCGTGCGCTTTGCCCTGACGGGCACGCCCATCGAAAACCGCCTATCCGAGCTCTGGAGCATCTTCGACTTTTTAATGCCGGGCCTGCTCGGCACGCGCGAGTCGTTTGCCAAGCGCTTCGAAAGCCCGGTCGAGCATGCCGAGGGCGACAGTGCCGCTCGCCTGCAAGCGCTCGTGTCGCCGTTTGTGTTGCGCCGTGTCAAGGAAGACGTGGTGGCCGACCTGCCCGAGAAGATCGAGGATACGGTCATGGCGCAGCTCACCGGCGAGCAGCGCAAACTCTACCTGGCCAACCAGGACCGCATCGCCCAACAGGTGCAGCATCGCGATGCATCCGAGTTTAAGAAGGACAAGCTCAAGGTGCTCGCCGAGCTCACCAAGCTGCGCCAGATCTGCTGCGACCCGCGTCTGCACTACGAGGATTACGAGGCGGGGAGCGCCAAACTCGATACGTGCATGGAGCTCGTGCACGGCGCACTCGACGGCGGACATCGCATCCTGTTGTTCAGCCAGTTTACGGGTATGCTCGATATTATCGGTAAGCGCCTGGCCAAGGAGGACATCGCCTTCCTTAAGCTCACGGGCGCTTCGTCTAAGGAGAGCCGCGCCAAGATGGTCGCGCAGTTCCAAGCGGGCGAGGTTCCGGTCTTTTTGATTTCGCTCAAGGCGGGCGGCGTGGGCCTTAACTTGACGGCTGCCGACGTGGTCATCCACTACGACCCGTGGTGGAACGTGGCGGCGCAGGACCAAGCAACTGATCGTGCACACCGTATTGGCCAGCAGCATACCGTGACCGTGTACAAGCTCATCGCCAAGGACACGATCGAGGAACGCATTATGCAGATGCAGGAGTCCAAGCGCGACCTGGTCAACAGCGTACTTGGCGGCGACGGCATCTCGTCGGCACTGTTCACGCGCGAGGATGTTCTGGCGCTTCTCGGCGGCGACGGGCGCTAGCCGCGCGCGGGGTGGGACTGCTGGAGTGGGCAGGACGGTCGACGCATTTTGGCCCGACCGCTTGCCTGATCCGTTATGTGTTCATTTGCAATGCCGTGGATGGTTTGTCTGCCTTTGGGCATAAGAACCATCAAGAACATTGGCACATCAGCAAAGGAGAACATCATGGCGAAATTCTTTAAGGACCCCGACGGTAAGCTCATCGCTGCCCTTGGCGACGACGTTGCGACCCCTGCCGGTTGCACGGAACTGACCGCAAACACTGAGGACGCGGCGCACGAGAAGCACGTGCCTGTTGTCGAGACCGAGCGCGACGGTCACGTGATTCGTGCACGCGTTGGCTCGGTCGAGCACCCCAGCCTGCCCGAACACTACATTGAGTGGATTGCGCTTGAGGCCGAGGGCCGCTTAGAGGTTCATTACCTTGAGCCCGGCATGAAACCCGCGACGTTTTTCGCGGGCGGCTCCAAGGCCGGTACCGTCTATGCCTACTGCAACCTGCACGGGCTGTGGTCCGCGACATTCTAGGAGCGCGCCCCCGCTCGGGGTATCATAGCTAGCATATGCACATGCAAGCGCCGGCTGCATTATGCGGCCGGCGCTTTTACTACGATTTCGATGGTTTACGACGGAAAGGGCTGGGCCATGAAGCTCGCGCTTGCACAGATCGATATGCGCCTGGGTGATATTGAGGGCATTTGCGGCCGCATCGAGGACCAGGCTCGTCTGGCCCACGAGCGCGGGGCGCGCGTGCTGTGCGTTCCGGCTCCGCTCTTTATGGGCGCCATGCCCGGTGGCCTGGTGGGCGCTGCCGACTTTGAGCACGACGTGCTTGCCGGTTTGACTGGTGTCGCCGAGCGTATCCAGGAGCTTGACATGATCTGCATCGTGCCCGCGGCGGTTTCGTTTGAGGGCCAGCCGCTGCTCGACTACATGATGCTCAAGGACGGTCATGTGGTGCCGGCGCGTTCGAGCATTGCCCTGCAGCGTGGCGAGAACAACGACACACGTTGGGCGCCGCCGGTGTTCGACGTGGACGGCGTGCGCATCGCCGTGATTTTTGACTTGGACCGCGAACTCGAGATGCTGCCGACCGGTGTTGACCTCATTGCGTATTTCCAATTCAACGCGTTTGACATGACCGACCGCGAGACTGCCGCCATTGCTGCCGTTCGCAGCGGCGCCTACCGCAAGATCGCATCCAAGCGCAGCGTGTGGTTTGCCTGCATGGCGCCGGTCGGTGCCTATGACGAGTCGGTGTATACCGGCGGTTCGTTTGTGCTCGACGACTGCGGTCGCGTGGTGGCCCAGGCGCCGTGCTTTGAGGAGAGCCTGCTGGTTCAGGAGATTCAGCGCGGCGTGATGCTCGATGCCCTGGAGGATCACGAACTGCCCGAGTTCCGTTCCGAGGAGTGGCTGTGGCAGGCGCTGGTGCTCGCCGTGCGCGACAACGCCCGAGCCCACGGTGCGTCGCGTGCTGTGGTGGCGCTCGAGGGTGACTTGCCGTCGTCCCTGCTGGCGGCGCTGGCCGTCGACGCTCTGGGCCCGCGCAATGTGATTGGCCTGGTGCTGGGGCGCAACCGTATCTTTACGCCGGCGCAGGAAGAAGCCGAGGCTGCCCGCTGTGCCGCCGTCCGCGCCATCGCCGAGCGTCTGCACATTCGCACCGTCGAGCGCGATGCACCGGATGCGGCGCGCGTGCTCGATCGCGACGTGTCGGCGGGCGATGCCGAGCGCCTGCGCTCGCGCACGCTGGGCCTGATGCTGGAGGATACGGCGCTCGAGCTGGGTGCGATGGCGCTGAGCCCGCTGTCCAAAACCGAGTACGCGCTGGCGGCGCCGGCGCTTTGCGGCGGCTACCAGGGCGACTTTGCGCCCTTTGGCGATGTGTACCTGTCGACGCTTGAGTTTGTGGCGCGTGTGCGCAACCGCACGTCTGCCGTGGTGCCCCAAGAGCTCGTGACGCTCAACGCAGTGGAAGATTGTATGGAGCGCGTGCTGGCGCAGGCGCTCTCGACGCTCGACGGTCCGGTCGATATGCTCGACCGTGCGGCACAGCTGCTCGGCGGGCTTGAGCCGGGTGAGGTCGATGGCGCGCTCGAGGCGCACGTGGACCGCAATCGATCTTTCGACGACATCCCGATGGCCGCTGGCAAGCCTGAGGCCTGCTCGCTGCTGCTGATGCTCGTTCGACAGGGTGAGGCTGCCCGCCGCATGTTGCCGATGGCGCCGATCGTCTCGGCCCGTTCGTTTGCCGAGCGTGCCTGGCCGTATATGCTCGCGTGGTCCGACCTGGGGCTTAACGGCAAGGAGCGTATGACGGTCGATTCGCTGGCGCGCGCCGAGGTGCGCCGTTTTGCTGACGAGGATACGAGCGAGCGCGTGCGAAACGAGATGATGGGCGTGCTGGGCGAGCTACTGGGTATTTCGCCCGAGCAAATGGAGGAGCTGCGCTCTGAGGACGGTCAGCGTCGTTTACACGAGGGAATGAAAAAGTTCGAGGGCGAGGTTCAGGACGCCATCGATAAGATGATGGGCGGCCAGGGTGGCCCGCAGGGTGGGCCCCAGGGTGGCCCGATGCCGCATCCGCCGGTTGATCCCCGTCAGTTTCCCTTTTTCTCGCAGAACTAAACTGGGGATGGGATTTGCTCCCAACCCCGATACTTCAACTAAGCATCTTGACCCCGTTGTGTTATTCTAGAACAGACGTTCGTGAATAGTGCGCGGAGCCTTGTCTCGCGCCGGGCTTTTGGCGAGGGGAGGTCGGCTTGGTCATTTTGGGTATCGACCCCGGTTTGGCCCATACAGGTTGGGGGATTATCGAGGAGCGGCGTGGCGAGGTTCGCTGCCGTGCCTACGGTTGCATCGAGACCAGCGCGGGCAGCCCGCTCGCGGTGCGCCTGTCGCATATCGCCCGTGACCTTAAGGATGTCGTCGAGCGTTATCGACCCGACACAGCTGCTGTCGAGAGCATCTACTTTGGCGCCAACGTTCGTTCGGCCATCCCCACGGCGCATGCCCGCGGTGCTGCGCTTGTGGCGCTTTCGGAGTGCGCGCTCGAGATTGGCGAGTACACGCCCATGCAGATCAAACAGGCCGTGGTGGGCACCGGCGCCGCGGACAAGCGACAGGTCGCCTACATGGTACGCACGCTAACACAGCTCGACCACGACCCGCATCCCGACCATGCCGCCGATGCCCTGGCCTGCGCCATCTGCCACGTAAACCTCAGCCGCACCCGCGCCCTCACCGGTGGCGAGTTCTATCAACAGAGAGGAACCGGATACTGATGATTTCCCAGCTCCACGGAACGCTTGTCGAGGCCACGATGAGCTCTGCTGTCGTCGATGTGTCGGGCGTTGGCTTTGAGCTCGGCATCTCGGGCAGCACTGCGGCCACGTTGCCGACGCCCGGCGGCGAGGTCCGCCTCTACACGCGTATGCAGGTGCGCGAGGACGCCATGACACTTTTCGGTTTTTCCTCTAAGGATGAGCGCACGATGTTCGACCGGCTCGTGTCCGTCTCGGGCGTTGGCCCGCGCTTGGCGCTCGCCGTGCTTTCCACCTATACCGTGGGGCAATTGTATTCGCTGGTGATGGCCGAGGACGACAAGGGCATGGCCAAGGTGCCCGGTGTGGGCAAAAAGACAGCTCAGCGTCTGATCCTGGAGCTCAAGAGCACCTTTGCCAAGGACAAGGGCTTTGTGCCGGTCGACGTGATTCCCGGACAGGTTGCGATGCCCGTGCCCGCTGCCGCTCCCTCGGCGATCGATGATGCCCGTGCGGCGCTCCTTTCCATGGGCTTTAGCCCGCAGGAGACCGATGTTGCCCTGAGCGGGTATGATGGGCAGAATATGCGTGTCGAGGATCTGCTCGGCGCGGCGCTTAAGCGACTCGGAATGGATGCGTGATGTGGGAAGCCGATGACTCTCAGGACCTGTGGGCGACGCCCGGTAACTCGCCGGCGGCATCCATGGCGCACGGCGAGCGCATGGTGGGCTCGGAGCTAACGCCCGAAGACCTCGATGTCGACCGTACCCTGCGCCCTCAGCGCCTGGACGACTACTGCGGTCAGGAACATATCAAGCAGAGCCTTCGAGTGCTGATCGAAGCGGCGCAGAGCCGTGGCGAGACGCTCGACCACGTGATTTTCTCGGGTCCTCCGGGCCTGGGCAAGACCACGCTGGCCACCGTTATCGCCAACGAGCTGGGCGCTCAGATCAAGACGACGAGTGGCCCTGCCATCGCGCGCACCGGCGACCTGGCGGCTATCCTTACCAACCTGCAGCCGGGTGACGTGCTGTTTATCGACGAGATCCACCGTCTTAACCGTTCGGTCGAGGAAGTCCTGTATCCCGCGATGGAGGACTTTGCCCTCGATATCGTGATTGGCAAGGGCCCGGCGGCGCGCTCGATTCGCCTGGATATTCCCAAGTTTACGCTGGTAGCGGCAACGACCCGCTCAGGCATGTTGACCGGCCCGTTGCGCGACCGCTTTGGCATTTCATATCGCCTGGATTACTACACGGTCGAGGAGCTCGCGCAGATTGTGACGCGCTCGGCGACTATCCTGGGCGTGACGATCGACCATCCCAGTGCACTCGAGATCGGCTCGCGTTCGCGCGGCACGCCGCGTCTTGCCAACCGCCTGCTCAAGCGCGTGCGCGATTACGCACAGGTGCGCGGCAACGGCCCCATCGAGCTCGATATCTGCCGCCAGGCGCTCGAGTTCTTCGAGATCGATGAGCTCGGTCTGGACTGGATGGATATTCGCATTTTGGAGACGCTCGCCAAGACGTTCTCCGGTCGTGCCGTGGGACTTACGACCCTTGCCAGCGCGGTGGGCGAGGACCCGGGCACGCTCGAGGATGTCTATGAGCCCTATTTGCTGCAGTGCGGGTTGATGATTCGTACGCCGCAGGGCCGTCAGGCAACCCTTCGCACCTTTGAGCACCTGGGGATTGAACCTACCGTTTAGGGCGCTTTGTTTTGGCGGGCTGTTGGACTATCGCTGGGCATCGGGTAAACATATCGCCGTTCATCGGTTATGGGCGTTTTACTATTGCGCGCCCGTGCTATGCTGAATTGGTCTTTTTCTCATTCGGTAACGAAAGGACCGCCCATGCCTACTGACATCGAAATCGCACGTTCTGTCACGCCGCTGCCTATTACCGAGGTGGCCAAGAACGCCGGCGTCGACGTTAAGCACCTGATTCCGTACGGCTTCGACAAGGCTAAGGTCGACTATTCACTGCTCAACGAGCCGACTGATCACCAGGCCAAGCTTGTCCTCGTGACCGCCATCAACCCCACGCCTGCGGGCGAGGGCAAGACCACCACGACCATCGGTCTGGCCGATGGCCTGCGTCGTCGCGGCGTCAAGAGTGCCGTGGCCCTGCGCGAGCCTTCGCTCGGCCCCGTCTTTGGCGTTAAGGGCGGTGCTGCCGGCGGCGGCTGGGCTCAGGTCATCCCCATGGAGGATATCAACCTGCACTTTACCGGCGACTTCCACGCTATCGGTGCCGCCAATAACCTGCTGGCCGCCATGCTCGATAACCACATCCAGCAGGGCAATCAGCTCGGCATTGACGTTAAGCGCATCACCTGGAAGCGCGTTGTCGACATGAATGACCGCCAGCTGCGCCACGTTATCGACGGCATTGGCGGCAAGGCCCAGGGCGTGCCGCGCGAGGATGGCTTCGACATCACTGTCGCCTCCGAGGTCATGGCGATCCTGTGCCTGTCCACGAGTATCAATGACCTCAAGGAGCGCCTGGGCGAGATCGTCGTCGGCTACAGCTTTGCCGGCGAGCCCGTCCGCGCCCGCGACCTCAAGGCTCAGGGCGCCATGGCGGCCCTGCTCAAGGACGCGCTCAAGCCCAACCTGGTGCAGACGCTCGAGGGCACGCCCGCGTTTGTCCACGGCGGTCCCTTCGCCAATATCGCCCACGGCTGCAACTCCATCATGGCCACGCGTATGGCTATGCGTTTTGGCGATGTCGCTATTACCGAGGCGGGCTTTGGTGCCGACCTGGGTGCCGAGAAATTCCTGGACATCAAATGCCGCATGACGGGTGTTCGTCCCAATGCCGTCGTGGTCGTCGCGACCGCTCGCGCCCTTAAGTACAACGGCGGTGTTGCCAAGGCCGATCTCAACGAGGAGAACCTCGACGCGCTCAAGGCCGGTATGCCCAACCTGCTCCGTCACGTCGACAACATCCAGAACGTCTACGGTCTGCCTTGTGTGGTCGCCATTAACCGCTTCCCGACGGACACCGAGGCAGAGCTTGCCCTCATCAAGTCTGAGTGCCAGAAGCTGGGCGTCAATGTGAGGCTGTCCGAGGTTTGGGCCAAGGGCGGCGAGGGTGCGCTCGACCTGGCCGATGAGGTCATGCGCCTGATCCAGCAGCCGAGCGAGCTCAAGTTTGCCTACGAGGACGGTGCCGATGTGGCCGACGCCCTCGAGGCCGTTGCCACCAAGGTCTACCGCGCCGATGGCGTCGACTTTACGCCGGCTGCCAAGCGCCAGCTCGCCGAGCTTCGCGAGAACGGCTTTGGCAACCTGCCGGTATGCGTGGCCAAGACGCAGTACAGCTTTAGCGACAACGCCAAGGCGCTGGGTGCTCCCGAGGGCTTCCGCATCACCGTGCGCGAGCTCAAGGTTTCCGCTGGTGCCCACTTTGTGGTCGCGCTGACCGGCAGCGTTCTGACCATGCCTGGCCTGCCCAAGGTTCCCGCGGCCGAGAACATCGACGTCGACAACGACGGCAACATCACCGGCCTGTTCTAAGTCTGCTGTCCGTAGCTGCTTGTCCGCCCCGCCGTGCCCACAAGGCCCGGCGGGGCTTTTTGATCCTTAGGCCCGCGCATGTCTTGTAGATACCGACGGACTCTGCCCATCATAGGCTTTTGCGCGGGTAGAATGCATGGATAACTTGAGGCTCACGCGCGACGGAAAGGAATCGTTGCATGGATCAGGACAAGACAACCGTGATGGGCGGCTACGCTTCCGCGCAGGCTGGCGATAGCGCCGACGCGACCCGCGTTGTTCCCAACCCCGGTTATACCGACCCCGCCGCGACGCAGCCTTCTGCCGAGCCCACCCGGGTTATGGGCTATGGCGACTCGGCGCAGGATTCTTACGCTGCATCTTCGCAAGGCCCCTATGGCAACGCAGCTCCGGATCCGTTTGATTACGCGCCGCAGGATTCTTATGCTGCCTCGACGCCGAATCCCTATGATGACCTGCCGCAGAATCCCATTCCGCAGCCTCAGCAGACGACGTATATGCCGCGCACGGCTCAGCCTCGTTACGAGTCGCGCGAGCCGTATCGCGAGTACCCCAAGTCGATTCCGCAATATGGCGAGGACGAGGAGAAGAGGCCGTCGCGTTCGTCGAGCGTGATCAAGAAGATCCTCATCGTGCTGGCGATCTTCTTTGCGCTGTCGGTTGTGTTTGCCATCGTGTCGGGCATGCTCAACAAGCGGGGGAGCTCAACGGCCGATACCGCTGCCGAGCAAACCGAGTCCGCCTCGTCTAGCACCGTCGATCTGAGCGATATCCCGGGGCAGTACTGGTCCAACGCCAAGAAGCTTCTCAAGTCGCGCGGCGCTGATCTTTCGAATGCCGTGGTCCTGACTGATGATGGCTCAACGCCCGTCGTCGATGCCAACTGGGTCGTTACTTCTGCCTACTATAACGACAGCGGCAACCTCGAAATTCAACTCACGCACAAGAACAGTTCGGGCAACTCGTCCGACGGCCAAAGCGGTACCGACAGCTCGAGCTCCAATACGCTGGAGGACTTGAGCAACAAGGCGCAGGAGTTGGGAGACAAGGCGCAAGAGCTGGGCGATACGGCACAAAATCTGGGCGATACCGCGCAGAACTTGGGCGACATGGCGACGGATGCCTGGAACGCCCTACAAAACGGCATCTCGGGCGCGCAGGGAAACTAGCTGTTAAGTGGGCTACAGCTGCTCGGCCGGACGGTCGGGCGAGCTAAAGCCCGAGTCAAACGTAACGACGCATGAGGCATCGGGTCGGCGCTCGTGCACGATGCGCGTGACGAGCCCCAGCAGCTCCTCGTCGGATATGTCAAAGCCGTCGGGACGCACAAGGTCAAATGACACAAAGCCATCGTGCTCGTGCAGGTCGTGGATGGAGAGCGCAGGATCGATCTGCATGATGCCGCGCTTGACCCAGCCGCGCAGGTCGTCGCCGGTGGTGGCGATGGGGTCGCAGTGTAGCGTGATACCGATGCCCATCTGATGCTTGATATCGTGTTCGATGGTGTCCAGAATCTCGTGGTGCTCAAAGGCATCGCCCTCGCCGGGCATTTCCACGTGTGCGCTGGCAAACTGACGGCCGGGGCCGTAGTCGTGCACCATGAGGTCGTGTGTGCCCAGGACCTGCGGATAGGACATGATCTTGTCGCGGATTGCCTGGACGAGCTTGGGGTCGGGCGCTTGCCCCAGCAACGGGCTGATGGCGTCGCGCACCAGGCCCATGCCGCTGATGCAAATGAAGATGCCCACGCCCAGGCCCGCCCAGCCGTCGAGGTCAAAGCCTGTCGCTTGCGAAATAAGCGCCGCCGCTAAGACCGAGCCCGAGGTGATGACGTCGTTTTTGGAGTCCTGCGCCGTGGCGATGAGTGTCTCGGAATCGATGCGGTTGCCCAGCGTGCGGTTGAACGCTGCCATCCAGAGCTTAACGAGCATGGACGTAGCCAGTGCCGCAAGGGAAATAAACGTGTAAGCGGTGGGCGAGGGCTTGATGATCTTGGTGACCGACTCGAGAATCAGGTTGATGCCGACGGCGCAAACCAGGACGGCGACGAACAGGCCGGCTAGGTACTCGTAGCGGCCGTGACCATAGGGGTGGCCTTCGTCTGCCGGGCGGCTGGCAAGGCGGAAACCGAGCAGGCTCACAATGTTGCTCGAGGCATCGGAGAGGTTGTTGAAAGCGTCGGCGATGAGGGAGACGGAGCCGGCGAGCAGACCCGCGATGCCCTTGGCCAGGCACAGGGTGATGTTGAGGCCAATGCAGACGAGGCTTGCGGAAAAGCCCGCGTTGGTGCGGCAAGATGCATCGACCGGCTCGCTCTCGCTGCCGGGAACAAGCGTATGTACCAGCCGATTTACAAATAGCATAGCGGTCGTCCTCACAATCATGTTTAAGGGGATAGTGTAGCTCGCACGGGGGCGCCGTGCGCCGATGCTCAGAAAATGCAGCAATAGTCTGCCGGTGCTAACGAACGAGCCTTCTCGTCTGCCTGGGTGGTCCATTTTGGGCCACATGGGTATGGGCATGTGCCTGCTTGCTCGACATACTTAATGTCGACAGCCCCTGTGCAAAGGAGGACGTTTCCATGGACGAGATGTTTGCCATAAAATGTCAAAACTGCGGCGGCCCTATGTACTCGCACCAGGCTAAGCGCAGCTTTGAGTGCGCCTATTGCGGCACGGTGGTTCCGTGGCAGGCGGACGCCGGAGAGCCCAAGAGCGCTTTGGGTATTCGCCATACGCCGTTGACGGTGGTGGATGGACTGCTCAAACTCACGCATGTGTCGCAACTCGAGCGCCCGCAGGACCCGGACTGGTATTTCTTCAATGCGCACTGGCGCAATCAGTCGGTCCTGGAACATCTGCTGTGGGAGGATCGCGGCACGGCGCAGGAGTTCCAAGAGGCCACGCATGTGAGCATTCCTTGCCCCTTCTGCGGAGCGTCCTTTGAGGGCGAGTCAACGCAGCGTGTGTTTGAGTGCCCGTCCTGCGGCAATAAGATCGGCATTGCGGACCTGCTCAAGCCGGGGACGTTTAGCAAGCGCCTGACCATGGGCGTTGGTGCGGAGTATGTGCCCGAGCAGGGTATTCCCTGCGAAATCTCGCCGCAGCAGGCACGTGCCAACGCGCTGCAGCTGGTGCGCCAGTATCCGGATGCCTTTGCCGGGCACGACGTGGAAGACGCGATCCAAAACGACATGATGCTCTTCTATTTCCCCATGGCGCTGGCGGACTTGCGCATGATGGCGAGCTTCCCGGGCAAGGGCCTGAGCAAGGAGGCCTTGGTGTACTACGAGGTGCTCGACTGGGCATACCCCAGGGCAAACTACCTGGACGTTCGCCTCATGGGCATTTTGGAGCCGTGGGACTTTGCCAAGGTCGGTCCGTTCGATCCCGCCATGCAGGAAGGTGACTTTCGCGTTGTCTCAGTCGATGCGTCTACCAAGGACCAGGTGGTCATTGATAAGTTGGCGCTCGACGTTGCGGGCAACGACGCCGAGGCTGTACTGGGGCTCAATAAAAAGAGCATTCGCATGTGGGCGCGCAAGGCCCGCAAACATAAGGACGGCCTGGTGATGGTGCCGGTCTACTTTGTCGATCGTCCGGCGACAGACGGCCGCGATGGCGAGCAGGTGCGCATTGCCGTAAACGGCCAGACGGGCCGCGCGGCCGCGGTGGTGTTTAGCGACAAGCGCGAAACGCATATCGTGGCGCCGCTCAGCCCGAGCCTGCATCTGTCCGGTGAGAGCACCGTGCACGCCACGCCCTTCGAGGTCAAATACGTTAAATCGCCCTTCCTGTACCAGATCGTGCGCCGTGGAGGCGGCGAGCAACCGCGCCAGGTTGCAGCCGCCGTCGAGGGTTCCTACCGAGAGGAGAAGCCCAAACGCCGCGGTCTGCTGGGTGCGCTATTTGGGAAGTAGGGGAGTAGCACCGGTTGTTGCCGTAAGGTGATGGCCGGGGGTGCGGGGCAGCTCTCAGGAGTGCGGGCTGCCGTCTGATTGTTTGAGGGTGCCAGATGTAAATAAACAGTGGAGCGGCTGCAAAAGAGCCTCCTCACTGGGTAAAATCAGGTTGTGCCGCGGAACCCGCTCCTCAGCTAGTCACACTTCGGAAGCGCGGGCAACGCAGGTATTATCGTCTAAAGGGCCGGCTGCAACCGGCCCTTTTCTGTGGCAGCCAATGGACCCACATCAGACGAAGGCCGCGTCTTTGCCTGTCAGGTCACGCTCGCCAGCCACGGCTAGAATGTCGTTGCCGGCGTCCATGACCGGTATTGTTTCGTAGCGTGCGTCGCAACCGCGAGTGCGCCTGCGACGGCTGCGGTGGCTTCGGTCGCAACGTGCTGCTACCCTTGCGTTTCGCCATTAGTCGCTTCGTTGATGGCGCGGTACTCGGCACTCAGCTCGCGCGCCAGCTCTTCCTTGCTTGGAAGATACGGCAGGTATTTGGCGGTAAACACTTGGTCGTTGTCTTCGGGCAGCGTGTACTCGACAATCGAATCGCTTTTGTCCGCGCAGAGCACGATGCCTATGGGCGGATTGTCGCCTTCGTTCATGAGCTCGCGCGTGTAGTAGTTCACATACATTTGCATCTGGCCCAGGTCCTGATGCGTAAGGTCGTCCGTCTTAAGGTCGATGAGCACGAAGCAGCGCATCAGATAGTTGTAAAAAACAAGGTCAATATAGAAATGGCGCCCATCAAAGGTGATGCGCTTTTGGCGCGCCTCGAAAGCGAAACCACGGCCAAGCTCCAGCAGGAACTTCTGAAGATGCGTGATGAGCGCCTGCTCTAGATCGCTCTCGCGAAACGCAGTATCGTCCGAGAAGCCTAAAAACTCCAGTACATATGGATCGCGAATGATGTCCTCGGGTCGACGAGCCGGGGCACTCTTTTGGATTTCCTGAGCGACGGTCTCTTTGTCCTTGCTGGCGAGTAGACGCTCGCGGAACATGGTGTTGATTTGGCGCTCGAGCTGGCGCGTGCTCCAGCGAGAGTCGGCGCATTCGTTCATGTACCAAGTGCGAGCTTCGGGGTCGGGAATGCGCATCAGCCTGCGGTAATGTGTCCAACTCAATTCGCTACGCAGTGCGTCGCGAATTGGAAACGCAAGGAAGAACTGGCGCATATTACGAAGGTTTGCGATACCAAAGCCTTTTCCGTAATCGGCGGTAAGCCTTTTGGAGAGGCCTTCAATCAATGCATCGCCGTACTTGGCACGCTCCTCGCCGCCTTGTTCCTCAAGAATGCTCTTGCCAATCTCCCAATATGCCTCAACCATCGCAAAGTTAACGGCGGTATAGGCCTTGTCGCGAGCGGCGTTGAGAATCGAGGAAACCTGCTTGTAAAAAACTTCTGGCACGATTGCCGATTCCCCGCGGTTTGCCAGTTCACTCATCAATATCGCCCGACTTTCCTCTTGAGGACGCATCTTTATTGCATTTAGTTTAAAGACTCGTACGGACACGAATCGCTGCGCTGTCTGGCAACTTCGCATGGGGGCCTTGCGGTGACTAAAATTTGGCAATAGAGACAGTTTTCACGAACCCCATGGGAGTGACATGCATGGACAACAACACCTTGCTGTTTCAGGACAAGGGCTCGGGTAGATTTAAAGACGTCAAGATCTACCCCAACCGTATCGAGGTGCTCAGGAAGGGCACTTTCGGCGGCAAGCACACCGAGATTGTCTATCTTAAGGACATCACGGGCGTCAATAGAATCAAAGGCCGTGATGTTTTTCTGCGCAATCGACTGTTGACCGCTTGCGTCTTTAGCCTGAGTAGCCGTGCGAAGGCCCAGGAATTTGTGAACGCGCTGAACATGGTGATGTAGCCGATAACGGCGTTCGGTCCAAGGTAAAAATCGGGGCGCAGAACGGTATTCTGCGCCCCGATTGTGTTGATGCGCCCAAAAAAACTGGCTTGCCTATTCGTTAACGTCCTCGGTATTGTCGCGGTCACTGGCAAGCATTGCTGCGCCGGCGACCGTCGTCGCTACGGCGGCGGCAGCGAGCCCGGCGGCAACGCCAGAACCGTCGCCCGTGTTGGCGAGCTTTCCGCCCGAGCTCTTGCCCTGGTCTCTCTTGTTGCCCTTGCCGTTCTTGTCGGCGCTGCCTGCGTTGGAACCCGTGCCGCTGCCGTTGCCGCCCGCACTGCCCGAGGCCGCTACGGTAAAGCTTGCGGCTCCGTCGCTGGCGAGCGTGTAGTTCTGCGCCGCGTCGCCCAAGAGACCGTTCACGCGCACCCAGTACGTTCCTGCGGCAAATGTTTCGCCCTCGGTCATTGCCGTGCCCGGAGCGCCGTTCGCGTCGTGCACAAACTCGAGCTGGGCCGTGCAGGCATCGGTTTCGAGCTTGCCCTCGAGTGATGCCGCAATCTTGGCGCGCACGTCTTCGCCGGCCTTAAGGCCTTCGAGTCCCTCAAAATGGGGCGTCAGCGCGCGTGGATCGATATCGATGGGCACAGAGCCCTGCAGCCCCGTAAGGGTCTCGTTGCCCAGGGCGTCGACATCCACGTATTCAATGGCAAACGCATGGCCCGAAGCTGTCGCGTTGAGCGCGTTGCTGCTGTCAGCAAGGCGGAAATGACCCTCGCCAACGGTCTTGCCATCCTGGAATGAGGCATCGCTCAGCGAGTCGCCGTACGTCATGCGCATGCGGGTCGGGAGATAGTACGGGAGATAGTACGAAGCCGTCTGCTTGTGCTCCGTATCGTAATTGCGCTGGTAGATGCTCCGGGCCAGCGCCGCATCAACAAAGTCGGATGCGATGATGCCAATGTGCTTGAGGTAATCTGACTTTGTATCCTCGGTGCCGCTGGGATTGATGTACGGGCTCTTGTACAGATGCTCGTTGACTACTCGTGCCGAGGTAAAAGGATTGCCTCCGTGCGACAAGCCCGTGCAGCTGGTGTAGTTGATAGACCAGCAACGCTCCTGGACTTGCACCTCGGCCCCGGCATCGTCCACGACGTCCACCTTGTTGCACGTGCGCCCGGTCGTTTCCTTCAGCGCATTATCGACCCAGCTGAGCTTGTCGGTTCCCGTGAGTTTGTACTTGTCCTGGGCATATACCTTGGTGCAATAGGGCTCTTCATTGCCCGTTTCCCCTATGGCTTCAAATCCCCGCGCGTCTTGGACGAGACACATCGACTGCCCGGAATGCGTCTTGATCTTGTCATCCCATTGGGTGAGGTCGAGGCCCCACGTGTGGCCGCTTACGCTGTTGCCGGCGAGCCCAAATCGACGCAGCAGGACGATCTTTCCGCGCACCTCGCCCAGCGTGGGGACGTGGCTCGACGTGTAGAACAGGTTGGGGTTATCGGCCATAACCTTGGCGAAGGCCGTCGTTATGCTTTCGTCGGTAGCCTCATCGTTGCCGCGCGATGCGAGCATGATGAGCGCTTCTGACGGGTTTTCGTTCAAAAACGTTTTGAAGTAGCCTATGACATCGGAGAGATGCAGATAGTTCCCGTCTTTTTTGAGTAGGTAGAAAATCCCGTGGTCGATGCCGGGGTCATCGCCTTTCCGAGCCGGATATCAAAATAGCGAATGCCTTCGAGCAACTGCGTGGGAATGTAATCCTGCTGGCATTTTACTTGCGAGGATTGGGGCTCAGTGTCGTTGTCCACGCTGCAGGTGCCCGAATCGTGCGTACCCGGGATGCTCAGCTCGTCGAGGAACTTGTTGTCGTCGACGTATTTCATCCAACATGGTCCGTCGACGTAGCTGCTGTACGTGATCCAGTCGAGGCTGCTAACCGTGGCATCGTTCTTTTTCATGTCGTAACCGATAAGTTCGAGCTCCCACGGAATGCTCTTACTCTTATGGCAGATCTTATTGTTGTCCTGGTCTTTGCCGTTCGATTCTATTGCAAGGTACTTAATGTCTTTTTTCTCGGTTTCTTTCTCGACCGTGCGGTCTCGGATGATGTAGGTTCCGTTTGATTGACGCTCGAACGCAAAAGCGCGGCTGGGCTTGTTGTCATACTCGCCGCCCCATACGTGGATGACCTTTCCATCTTTGTCCGAGTCGTCGTCGACCGACCAAATGCTGTAGCCCGTCTTTTTATGCTCTTCGAAATTGAGCAAGGTGCGGATGGCGTACCAGTTTGTATCGTCATTCTTGGTCGTTACGTTCTCAAGGATGAGCTTGCTGGACGTGCCGTCGTTAAACAGGTGACAGACGTTGCCGCGAACGTTGCCGTCTTGGTTGACGCTCGCGGTGCGAAAATAGCCCGCGGGGCGAAGGCGAATGACGAAATTGTGGAGGCTGTCCGACGGTGCGGGTGTGTTGTCTGCAAATGCCGCTCGCAGGGGAATGCCCGGCGCTGCGGTTTCGGGCAGGCTTGCAAGTGGTGACAACGCCGCAAGCCCTAGGCCCAGCGTAAACGCTCGGCGGCTGATGGCATGGTGTTCGGTCATAACTTCTCCATTCGCAGAGTGCGGTTATGCGATAGTTTTGGTCACTATACTGCCCAGATGTTTAAAGATGCTGGTTTAATTGTCTGCGCGGCGCAATAAATCGGTGGGCGGACGTGTTGGGGTGTTTGTCGTTTTCGTACTGTTGCCACATTTGGGGCGGTTCCGGCGTCCGGCATCCTCGCGTTCGTCGGCTACAGGCATAAGAAAGGGAGGGTCGGTTTACCGGCCCTCCCTGGGTACGAAGCGCTGGGGTACCGTCGCTTGTTTGCACTGCGACCGTGTTTCCCGTTGCGCTCGCCAGTCGCTTAGCGCTTGATCTCGATATCGTCGAGCTTGACGTCCATGGCCTCGGTCTTGGCCTCGGCGATGTCGTCGGCAAATTCCAGAGACTTCATCATGGTCTCGACGGCGTCCTTGTGCTCCTCGACGTTGTCGATACGCACATACACACTGCCGCCGTCAACGTCGGTGAAGTATTCGGTCGTTACGCCGCCCGAGTGTGTATAGGAAGCGTTGCGCCAAGTCTTGCCGTTGTACTTGACGGGGTCATTCTCGGTCCACTCAAAGCTGGCATTCCACTTTGCCTCGTAGTCGAACAGCTCGTCGGCGTTTTTGTCAGGATCGAAGACGGGGATGAAGCGATCGCTGGCGTGCTCGCTCTCGGTGAACTTAAACTGGGCCCTGTCGGCAGTGTCGCCTGCGACGTCGGTGATCTCGACGCCCTCGGGGACCTCGACCTTAAACCAAATGAAGTCGGTCCTCATATCCACGGCTGGCTTTTCTGCGCCGCCGCCACCGCCACTGCCGGTAGCGCCGCCGCTTCCGCCGCAACCCACCAGGGCAACCGCGGCAAAAAGACTCATGCAGAGGGTGAGAATCGCAAAGGCCTTCTTTTTCATGGTCGTGTCCTCCTCGATCTGTAACCGCCCATGGATTACCTGTCTTTACTGTACGCGTGGACGGCTCGCTAGGGTGGGCCATGTGTCCCATTCTGAGGGCCGGATTTGCGCCGTTAAGTGGCAATATGCACGGGTCCAAAAGAGGGGAGGGCCGGTGCTGTCGGCCCTCCCCGGGTTGGGCGCCCGTTGTTTTAATGGGGCGCATGTGCGCGGGTGCGCGTAGGCGCGTGCGGGTGTCCCGTTACTTGATCTCGATGCTCGAAATCTCGACTTCGCGTGCCTCGGAAACTGCCTCTTCCATGTCATCGGGGAACTCGATGGAGTTGAGGAGTGCCTCGGCTTCTTTCTTGTGCTGGTCGAAGTTCGAGATGAGGACGTAGACGCTTCCCGGCTCAACATCGGTAAAAAGCATGGTTGAGATGCCGCTGTTGTCCTCGTATGTTCCGACGAGCCACGTCCTGCCGTTATACTCGACGGACCCGCCATCCTTCCACTGGAACGTATCCCCCTTCTTTTCCGCCTGGTCGGCGTGGGATTCCTCGGCCGTCAGCGCTTTTTTCCAAACGGGGATAAAGCGATCGGCCGAGGCGTTCTCGTCTTCGGGGAAGGTGAGCTGGACCCTGTCGGCATTCTTGCCGGCAGAGTCGCTTACGCCGACGCCCTCGGGCATCTCGACCTTAAACCAGATGTAGTCGGTCTTCTTGGCGACGGGGGCCTTTTCCTTGCTCTCGCTCTTGGGGGCGCTGCCGCCGCCCGATGCGCTCCCGCCGCAGCCCACAAGGGCGAGCGCGGCAAAGAGGGCGATGCAAAGGGAAAGGATTGATAGGGTCTTTTTCATCATGGTGGCGTCCTCCTTGTCTGCTGATGACATCACGGCGCCGCATGCTGTTGGGGTACTGATTGCGCTGGCGGCGGATGTCTCTGTGTACTGTGCGACTTATGCCTCCGTTCATCGCTTGTGGCCGTTGCGCGGCCGTTCCCCAACGGGTTCCTTACTTATAGATATGCCCCAGCTTGTGCTGCTCGGGAGTCTCGAAAGGTGGGCCATGTGTCCCATGTTTGCGTTGGCATGGCCTATCGTGTGCCATAGAAATCCGCGATGGCCAGGTGCGCTGACGCTCGCGTACTTATGGGCTAGACTTAGCACCATTACGTGATCGATGCGGTCGGCCGGCGTCGGCCGCCCGACCGATATATATGACTTGAAGGTGCGTGTGCGTATGAGCCAAGAGATGATGGATAAAACCTGTCGCGGTTTTGCCGAGGCGCTGGCCGCGCGCGAGCCGGTTCCCGGTGGTGGCAGCGCGAGCGCCTTTGTAGGTGCGCTGGGCGCCTCGCTTTGCGGAATGGTTGCCCGCTATGGGGCGACAAACCCCGCGCTTGCCGATCGCGCAGACGATCTGACGCGCGCGTTTGCCCAGGCGGATGAGTTGGCGCAGGAACTTGTGGGTCTGGTTGCCGAGGACGTTCGTGCCTACGGGCAGGTGTCCGCGGCGTACGGTATTCCGCGTGACGATCCGGCTCGAGCGACCGCGATTCAGGATGCGCTGCATGTGGCCGCTCTGCCGCCGTATCGCATTATGGATGCCTGCGGGCGTGCGCTGGCGCTGCTCGAGGACATGGCCGACAAGGGTTCGCGTCAGCTGCTGTCCGATGTGGCGTGCGGCGCCGTGTTCTGCCGTGCCGCTATGCAAGGCGCGAGTTTGACGCTCTTTGCGAACACCACGTCTATGAAGGATCGCGTTCGTGCCGAGGAGCTCGAGACGGCGTGTGATGAGCTGCTCGACACATGGTTGCCGCGCGCCGAGGCGCTGGCGCGCCGCGCCTCCGACGCTGCAAGGAAGAGAGGATAGCCATGGCTGAACTGCTGAAGGGTGCTCCCGTTGCTCGCGCTTTGACTGAGGAACTTGCTGCTCGCTGCGCAGCCCTGCGCGAGCGGGGCGTTGTTCCGACGTTGGCTATTGTGCGTGTAGGTGAACGCGAGGACGACCTATCCTACGAGCGCGGTGCGCTCAAGCGCTGCGAAAAAGTGGGGATTGAGGCTCGTCGCGTTTTGCTTTCTGCCGATGTTTCGCAGGACGAGCTGTTGACGGCTATCGAGGACATCAATGCCGATTCGGCTGTTCATGGCTGTCTGATGTTCCGCCCGCTGCCCGCCGGCCTTGACGAGAACGCCGTCGCCGCAGCGCTCGATCCCGCCAAGGATGTTGACTCCATGACGCCGGCTTCGCTGCTCACCACGCTTTCGGGGCGCGGCGAGGGTTTTGCCCCCTGCACAGCCGAAGCTGTGCTTGCTTTGCTGGATCATTACGGCGTTGAGCTGGATGGAGCTAAGGTTGCTGTGGTCGGGCGCTCGCTGGTGATCGGGCGTCCCGTTGCCGCCATGCTTACGGCGCGCAATGCCACCGTGACGACGTGCCATACGCATACGCGCGACCTTGCTGCCGAGTGCCGTGCGGCTGATATTGTGGTTGCGGCCGTTGGGCGCGCGCACACGATTGGTGTGGACGCGGTTCGCGAGGGCCAGACAATCATCGATGTTGGCATTAATTGGGACGAGGCCGCTGGCAAGTTGGTCGGGGACGTTGATTTTGATGCTGCAGAGCCGGTTGTTGACACCATCACGCCTGTGCCGGGCGGCGTGGGAGCTGTGACCACCGCGATTCTCGCCAAACACGTGATTGAGGCGGCGGAGCGCGCATCGAAATAGGCGTTTTGGGCTGTTTGAGGGGGTTAGCTATATACCACGTGGTCAAACAATGCCAAATATGAGTACTGTTGCCAAGATAGTCACATATGTCTTACGTCTTTTTGGCTTCCTAACGGTATCCATTATCGTTAGGAAGCCTATTTTATTGAACTTATGGGGAATAACGTTGTCTTGCTTTTGGGCAAATGGGGATTTTCGGCACTCGTTACAGGGAAATTTGCTGCCACTAAATTGGTGACAGTACTCATATTTGGCATTTTTTGACCACGGGGGCTGCCGAGGCCGTGGTTTCGCCCTTTCTGCGCCGAAGCGATACACTGTTGCCGTTTGATTTTTTCGCTCAAGGAGGATGCGCATGCCGTGCACAACGATTCTGGTCGGTAAAAACGCAAGCTACGACGGGTCGACCCTGGTCGCGCGTAACGAGGACTCGTCCAACGGGGTATTTGAGCCCAAGCGCATGCGCGTAGTGCATCCCGACGAGCAGCCGCGCGTCTACACGAGCGTCCTGAGCCACCTGACCGTTGAGCTGCCCGATAACCCCATGCGTTATACGAGCGTCCCCGATGTTGTTCCGGGCCACGGTATCTGGGCCGAGGCCGGTTTCAACGAGCTCAATGTTGGCATGTCCGCAACCGAGACGCTTACCACCAACGAGCGCGTCCGCGGCGCCGATCCGCTCGTGGACTACGTGCCCGCCAAGGGCAACGAGGGTGAGGACGGCTATGTGCCGGCGCAGCCCGGTGGCCTGGGCGAGGAGGACATGGTGACCCTGGTGCTGCCGTATGCCAAGTCCGCCCGCGACGGCGTGCGTATCTTGGGCGACCTGCTCGAGCGCTACGGCACTTACGAGAACAACGGCATCGCCTTTAGCGACGTGGACGAGATCTGGTGGCTCGAGACCATCGGCGGTCACCACTGGATCGCCAAGCGCGTGCCTGACGACGCCTATGTGACCATGCCCAACCAGCTGGGCATCGACAGCTTTGACCTGGATGACGCCGAGGGCGCCCAGGCCGACCATATGTGCTCCGCCGACCTGCGCGTCTGGATGGCCGAGTGGCATCTGGACCTGACGCTGGGCGTCGAGAGCGACGGCCCGGCTGCCGTCTTTAACCCGCGCGAGGCCTTTGGCTCGCACAGCGACAGCGACCATGTCTACAACACGCCGCGCGCCTGGTACATGCAGCGCTGCCTCAACCCCAGCGACGTGTGGGATGGCCCCGACGCCGACTACACGCCCGAGAGCGACGATATCCCCTGGAGCCGCGTGCCCGAGCGCAAGGTGACCATTGAGGACATCAAGTACGTGCTCTCGAGCCACTACCAGGGCACGGAGTACGACTGCTACGGCAGCAGGGGCACGCCCGCTACGCGTGGTGCCTATCGCCCCATCGGCATCAACCGCAACAGCCAGCTTGCCGTGTTGCAGCTGCGCCCCTATGCGCAGCCGGCCTACCGCGCCGTGCAGTGGATGGCCTTTGGTTCCAACTCGTTTAACGCGCTGGTTCCGCTGTACGCCAACGTCGAGACTATGCCCGAGTACTATGCCGACACGCAGGCTTGCGTGACGTCCGAAAACTTCTACTGGGCCAACCGCCTGATCGGCGCGCTGGCTGACGTCCGCTTCCATGAGTGCGGCCGCGCGGTCGAGGATTATCAGGAGAAGATCGGTGGCATGGGCCACAAGCAGATCCATGACGTCGACGCTGCCGTAGCCGCTCTGCCCGAGGTCGAGGTGCCTGCCGAGCTTGCACGCGCCAACGAGGCCTTTGCCGAGCGTGTTCGCGTGGAGACCGATGCCCTGCTGGGCAAGGTGCTTTACACCACGAGCTGCGCCATGAAGAACTCTTTCGCGATGAATGACAACGTGAGGTAGGGATTTCCCGTCGATCGAATAGCGCTAAAACGCTTTGTCGCTTTCGCTCAATCTTGGGTACAAGAACGCCAATGCAGTTGTTTGTGATTGGAGACAACCATGGTTATGAAACTCGATCAGCTTGTTAACGGCGCCATTAACGTGGGCTTTGGCGCTGCCGCCGTTGCTGTCGAAGGCGGCAAGAAGGTCCTCGACGACCTTAACACCAAAGGCGAGCAGGTCCGCAAGGACACCGCCACCCCCGATATCGCCCGCAGCGTGTCCGACATGTTCGAGCAGGCCGGTGGCACCATCTCCGATCTGACCGAGCGCTTGGGCATGCAGGGCGAGACCGCGGCCCAGCGCGTGCTTGACGAGCTCATCCTTGCCCGGGTCCGCGTCATGACCGCCCCCGAGCGCACGGCCTTCCTGGCCCATGTGCGCGACATCGTCGATTCGGTCGAGGACAACGTGACCTCGGTGCCCGTCGAGTCCGTTGAGCCCGACGATGCGAAGGATACCGAAGAGGCCGAGTAGCAGCGCAGATGGCAGATTCCACCACCGATTACAACAATCTAGATCCTTTGGGTGACGAGGCGGCGGTTGTCGATGAGGTCGATGCCGCCGTCTCGGGCGCTCGCAAAAAGCCGCGCGCTGTCGATATGGTGCCCGAAGAGCCCGACGCGATGGCGCCGGACGAGGAATACCAGCTCACGCCGGCGGGTCGTCGCGAACGCATCGGGCAGATTGTTCGCTTGGTCAAAAAGTACCGTGTGTGGGATAACCTCACGCCGGTTCGCTTGCGCCGCCTGCTCGAGGAGCTCGGCCCCATGTTCGTCAAGATGGGGCAGATTCTGGCCAACCGGTCCGAGATTCTGCCGCAGCGCTTTTGCGATGAGCTGCGCCGTCTGCGTTCCGACGTGGAGCCGGTGCCGTACGAGGTAGTGCTTCGCTGCTTGGAAGAGGAATACGGCCTGCGCCTGGGGGAGATGTTCGACGCGATCGACCCCAATCCGCTTGGTAGCGCATCGCTCGCGCAGGTGCACCGCGCCCGCCTGGTGACCGGCGAGGACGTGGCCGTTAAGGTGCAGCGCCCCGGTGCGCAGCAGGTTATGGCACAGGACATCGATATCATCCGCTCGGTGGTGCGCATTGTTTCCAAGTTCGTCAACACCGATCAATTCGTTGACCTGCACGGCGTAGTCGAGGAGTTGTGGACCTCGTTTCGCGAGGAGACCAACTTTTTGGCCGAGGCCAAAAACCTCAACGACTTCTACGAGTTCCATAAGAGCGTTCATGGCGTGACGTGCCCTAAATCCTATCTGGACCTGTGCACCGAGCACGTGGTGGTTATGGACTACGTCGACGGCATTTCGATCGCCGATCCTGAACGCTTGGTGGCCGAGGGCTATGACTTGGAAAAGATCGGTGCCGCAATCGTCGAGGACTACTCGACGCAGGTGCTCGATGACGGCTTTTTCCATGCCGACCCGCATGCGGGAAACATCATCCTCAAGGACGGCATCGTTTACTTTATCGACTTGGGCATGGTCGGACGCATGTCGAGCCACGACCGCGGTATCGTCAAGGATATGATCTTTGCCGTGGCCGAGGGCGACGTGCCAAAGCTCAAGGATTCGCTCATGCGCTTCGCCGTGACGCGTGGCGACTCGGCTGAGCTCGATCATTCGGCCTTTTTGTCCGATCTTGACTTTATCGTGGCTGACTTTGCGGGCCTTGACCTGAAGGATCTGGATATCGGCGAGTTTTTGACCTCGCTGCTAAACTTGGCGCGCAAAAACGACGTTGAGCTGCCGAGCGTGGTGACAATGTTCGCGCGCGGCATGGTGACGCTCGAGGGTCTGCTGACCGAGTACATGCCCAACGTCAACATGATCCAGATCATTCAGGCTCATATCAAAAACGAGAAGAGCATCTATGCCCGCATGCGCGAGATGAGCCGCGACTTTGCCGCGAGCAGCTATCGCGCGGCAAAAGGCTCGCTCGAGGCGGCCGAGTATCTGGGCTTGGCTTCGCGTATGCTCACGCGCGGCCAGCTTAAGGTGAACACGCAGATCATGAGCAGCGATAAGGCGCTGCGACAGCTGGGCGGAATCATCGACCGCATGTCGATGGCGATTGTGATCGCCGGTCTGTTTATCGGTTCGTCGGTGGTGTACTATGCACGCATCGAGCCGGTTGTGTTTGGTATCCCAGTCATTGGCTTTATGGGCTACGTGAGCGCGCTGGTGCTGGCGCTTATGCTGGGTCGCAATATCTGGCTCAACAGCCACGGCGGCAAGCACTAGAGGCTGTGACCGTCACCACATTCTCCTATCGCAAACAATAGCTTTTACCTTGGGCTTCGCCTGCGTGCGAGGCCCTTTTGCGTGATAGCATATTGACGGTTTTAATCGATGGCCTAGATGGTGGTGCGGAGACGCACGAATGCGCGGTTTTCCTGCGCGTTTGGGAGAATCGGGGTGCAAGTCCCCGGCTGTACCAGTAACCGTAATTCCTCTTGGCTCGGAATGTTCGCGTCGCAGATCGGACGGCGCGCCCGAGTCGTTAAGGTTAAGTCGGATCGCCTTCCATCTTGCATGCGGCTGCGGTGTATGCCGCCGGTGTGCATAGGGCTCTGGAGGGAAGGGGGACCCCGATGGGGGAACTCGAGCGCAACATGCGCGATGACGTGGGGCAGCTTCAAGGCAACGCTCCAAGTACAGACAGTAGGAGACAAATGGATATGTTTGAGGACGAGTGCCAGCGTTCCTCGCTTCGTCGCCGTGGCGTAATCGCGCGCGGTGTGGCAAAGCGCTGCCTGGTGGCATTCCTGGCCTTCGCGATGGCCTTTGGCACCACGCCGGCTCAGCTGTGGGCCGAGGGTGCCGAGGGCATTACCGACGCTGTGGCTCAGGCTACGACGCCAGGCGAGGACGCAGCGCTTGCGGGCGGTACCGCTGAGCAGAGCGGCGCCGAGGTTTCGGATTCCGGGAGCGCGCCTGCAGCTAGTGCCGCCACTACAGAGGCAGCAACTGGCGACGAAGGCTCGGCGACGGGGGAGAGCCCTGCCACGAGCGAGCAGTCTTCGACGGTATCCGCTGGCCAAGCAGGATCTGCCGCCGCGGCTGCCGTCCAGACAGAGAACCCGACAGAAACCGGCGATGTCGCCAAGAAGCAAGTCGAGGTCTCGTTCTCGATTATCGGCACCGATGCCGACGGCAAGGCTCAGACCTGGGTGGCACCTACGCAACTCAAGCTCGACGAGGGCGCGACGGCTGCGGATGCCTTCGTTAAGCTGCAGCAGAAGACGGGCTTCAAGGCGGATTACGATCCGAACACGGCATACGGTTTCTACCTCAAAAGCATCACATCCCCGAGCGATGGCCGTACGCTTGCCTTCGATCCGGCGACTTATGCCTACTGGCAGCTGTTCGTCGACGGCGCGTCTTCCTCGGTTGGCGCGAGCAGTGTCAAGCTCACCCAAGGGCAGAAGATTGAGTTTGCCTATACGGCTGGTAGCGCGTCCCCTGTCGTTAAGGACCAGGTTGCCGCAAATGTGACCGTCATTGGTCGCGATGCCTAGGGCAAGACTCAGACTTGGGTCGATAACGCGCAGTATGTGGTGACGTCCGGTTCGAGCGCGCTTGACCTTACGAAGGCCGCGCTCGAGGCGAATGATATTGACGCCGTTGCTGCGGGCTCCTTCATTCTGAGCCTTAAGTACAACGGTGTTGAGCTGGGTACGCCCCAAGATTATTCGACCTATTGGCAACTGTTCATCAACGGCAAGTCGAGTGACTATACGGCGGACAATGTCACCATCCATGTCGGCGATACCGTTACGTGGTTCTACGGTGGCTGGGGCGACCAGCTGCCCTCCGATTCTGTCCATGCTTCTGTTCAGGTTCTCGGTAAGGATAAGGACGGCAAGCAGCGGGTTTGGGCTTCGACGGGTCAGACGAGTCTCAAGGCAGGCTCCACTGCTAAGGATCTCCTTGAGCAGACCGGCCTTAAGCTTGATGCTAGCGAATCGTCTTGGGGCTGGTTCCTCAACGGCATTTATTCGCCGTTCGATGGTAAGTCCTATGGCTGGGATGCTGCGACCAATAGCTATTGGCGCTTCTACGTAAATGGCAAGTTCGCCGACGTTGGCGCCGGTGCCTACGAGCTCCAAGAGGGCGATGCCATCACCTTTATGTATGGTGCTGACGCCGATGCCCTTCCTGGCCAGGTTCTTGGGTCTGTCGATGTTATCGGCCCCGATGTCAACGGCAACAATACTCGCTGGGGCTCGGCAAGCAATGTTTCCCTGCCCGAAGGTTCTACGGCCCAAGACCTTATTGAGGCGGTTCTGAAGGCGAAGGGCGTTGATTACAACGCCTCCCAGAATGGTGCTTACTGGTTCCTCAATTCCATTACTTCGCCGTTCGATCACAAGCCGTATGGCTGGGATGGTGCGACCAATAAATATTGGCATCTGTATATCAACGGAGAGCCCTCATCTCTCTGCGCCAACCAGGTCACGCTCAAGAGCGGCGACAAGGTTACGTTTGCCTACACCACCGATAATTCGCCCATGCCCGATCCCGACAAGATTGTCGTGGACCCGAGTGCGACGACTCCTGATTGGGATGTCGAGTGGGCCGGCTACGGCAACAGTGGCAACGGTTCGACCGTAACGGATGCCAAGACGCCTGCGCAGGCCGCCGGTCTTAAGTGGGCCTTCGATTGGAAGGCCGAGTCTGGCCAGCAGTATGCCAACTGCAGCGAGCCTGTCATCGCTAACGGCTTTGTGTACATCGCGACCGAGAACGAGCTCATTAAGATCGATTCGTCCACGGGCAAAAAGGTTGCCTCTGCGCCGCTTGCCTCCAAGGTGAGTTATACCTCTCGTCCGATCTACACCAATGGCCTTATCATCGTTCCGCTCAACGGCGGTGCGGTCCAGGCGATTACTGCAGACAAGCTGATCTGCAAGTGGCTGACGCCCGGTTTGACGGACTTGACGCAGAGCTCCTGCACCGTCGTTTCGGACGGCGAGTACGTCTATGTTGGTACGGTCGATATTTCGTATGACGAGAACTACAACGCGACCTACGGCAACGGCTCCCTTAAGCGTATCAAGATTGCCACGGGCGAAGTCTCTTGGCAGAACATTGACGCTTCCGAGGGCTATTACTGGACTGGTGCGGCTTTGACGGATAAGTATGCCATCGTTCCTACGAGCGCGGGTACGCTTAAGTGCATTGATAAGACGACGGGCGATGTCGTTTCGACCATGGAGCTCGGCGCTGTCGCAAATGCCGATTGCATTGCCGATCCGTCCAATGGTTCGACCTTCTATCAGATGACGCACGACGGAAAGCTCCATGTGATTTCGCTTTCGGCGAAGGGCGTACTGAGCGAGCAGAAGACGGTCGATCTGGGTCTTACTAATAACATGAGCGCACCGGCGGTGTCTGGTGACAATCTGATTGTCGGCGGACAGACGGCTACTGGCTCTGCTTTGGTTCTCTATAACCTGAAGACGGGTAAGACCACGATGGTCGCTGCTGCGGACGGCAAGGCGCTGCCGGCTGGCCTCAACGGTATTGCTGCTACTCCGCTGGTGAGTGTTCAGGGCGGCAAGACCTATGTGTACTTCACCGTTAACAGCGCGGATAGCAAGGATTACGTCAACTACTCTGCTGGTGGTGGCGTGTATCGCTATACGCTCGGTGATGCAGAGGCGACGCAGATTTATGATGCGGCTGGCCATTACCAGTACTGTGACTCTCCGGTCATTGCCGATGCATCTGGCAGCCTGTACTACATCAATGATTCGGGCACGCTGTTCAAGCTCGGGGCCGTTGAGTCTTGGACGGTTGCCTTTAATTCCAACGGCGGGTCTGCTTGCGACACTAAGTTTGTTGCTACGGCCGACGGCAAGCTGGTCAAGCCGGCCGATCCGACGCGCGATGGCTACACTTTCGGCGGTTGGTTCACCGATGAGGCTTGCACGCGGGCGTATGACTTCAGTACGCCGGTGACGGCCGATCTGACGCTG
The DNA here is from genome assembly GCA_018370025.1 of Collinsella sp. Classification (GTDB taxonomy): domain Bacteria; phylum Actinomycetota; class Coriobacteriia; order Coriobacteriales; family Coriobacteriaceae; genus Collinsella. The sequence continues at coordinate 280,453 of JAGZBF010000001.1, forward strand.
TATGCCAAGTGGACCAAGAATGCTGTTAACCCTGGCGGCAATGGCGGTTCTGGCTCCAATGGCGGCAATGGTGGCGCTGGCAACGGTTCCGGTGCTGGCGCTGGCACGGGCACGGGTTCCGGCTCCGGCACGAAGGGCCAGCAGGCTGGCGGCGCTGTCGCTCCGGGTCATAAGCCGATGACCAAGACGACGGTGTCGACCAAGACCGAGACCAAGGACAACAAGCCCAACAAGAAGGACTCCGATAAGTCCGATAAGAAGGATGAGAAGAAGTCTGACAAGAAGTCTGACAAGAAGGACAGCAAGTCCGACAAGAAGTCCGATTCCAAGTCCGATACGGGTGCTGCTTCTACGACCACTGCTAAGAAGCCCTCTAGTGCTTCCGAGCAGGAGACTGGCGCCAACCCGCTCGCCATTGTTGGCGTTGCCGCCGGCGTCATCGGTCTCACCATCGTCGGCGTGTTCGTGTTCACCAAACGTCGGTAGGTGAGGGCTGTGTCCAATAAATCCAAGGACGCTGACCCCAAGCAACCAAATTCCTCGTTCATTCAGTTCGACGATGCAAAGCAACAGGGCGCCGCTTCGGCGGCGTCCGCCCCTCGACGGAAGGCGCTTACTGGCGTCCTGACCGCCGCGTGCGTTGCGCTAATTGTCATATCGCTGGGCTTCGTCCATCCTTCCGAGAGCGGCGCCTGGTCCATTGACTGGATCGTTCAGACCGTGACGGGGGAGAGCGTCGTCGCGAAGGACGCCAAGGGGTCTGACTCGACCGTCGCTTCGGGTAAAGCTGGCTCCAAGGATTCCAAATCTTCGGATGGTGCGAACGACGAGTCTAAGGGTTCGGATAAATCTGACTCTAAGAAGGAGTCCGAGTCTTCGGACAAGGAATCAAACAAGGGCTCGGATAGCAAAAAGTCCGAAGACAAGGATGGCAAGAAGTCTGGAGAGAAGAACAGCAATAAAAAGACCGACGGCAATCAGTCGACTTCTCAGAACTCGACTTCTTCTGGCGGGGCCGGCTCTACGCCTGGCGCCTCCTCCTCATCCAGCGGGGCATCTTCTGCCCCCGATAACTGCAACGCCTCTACTGGCGACCAGGGCAGCTCGCAGCAGCCTAGCTACGTTACGGTGACGGTTTCGGTCACATCGAGCTCTGTGGGCAATCCTGTGTCCTCTGGTGGCACCTTTACCTTTAACGAAGGCGCTACCGTCTACGATGCCCTGTGTGCGCTGGGCCTTTCTGTCAACGCACATGGCTCGTCGTACGGTACGTATGTCTCCGCGATTGGTGGTTTGGCCGAGAAACAGTACGGCGGCACGAGCGGCTGGATGTACTCCGTCAACGGCACAACGCCCATGACGGCCTGCAGTAACTACGTTCTCTCCAATGGCGACAGCGTGGTCTGGTATTACGTGACAGGCTAGGAGCCTCGACATATTGCATCAAACGGGCGGTTCGGACCAACATCCGGACCGCCCGTTTTTCATGCGAATGGGACTGGCCGCTGGGTCTCTCGGCAAACAAAAAACCGGTTGGAACGGGAATTCCAACCGGTTATACATTCAAGCAAATAGTGAATCGACTACGACCGTGCACCCTCGAGGAAGAAGCGGCGGCTGAAGTAGTTGTACCAGGTGACGAGGAACGTTGCGATGGCCTTCATGGCCTGGTAGCCGATGCTCAAAAACGTGACGCCCACAAACATGTACAGGTCGTTGAGGCCCAGGCCGATCACCGACAGGATGGTGAAGATCGTGAACTCGCGCTTGCGGCTCATGCCCTCGCGATGATCGAACACGTACTTCATGCTGAGCCAGTAGTTGACCACGACCGAAGTGACAAACGAAATCGTGGTGCTCATCAAAAAGTCGAGGTGGAAGAGCTCGACGAGCGCAATGAGCATGCCCCAGTCGATGCCAAAGGAGATAAGTCCCACGACAGCAAACTTGAGGAACTGCTTGGTATGAGGTTGTGCCAGCGCCTTGCGCACGTAATCACATCCAATGCGTTGGTGAATCGAGCAGAGGATACTTTAGAGCTTTTGCAAGGGAAACGTAAGGTCTTTGCCAAGAACTATACGAACTCGCCAAATATTCAAGAGGTAATCCGCAAACGTGCTAAATTTGCCCGTAAACGAGTAGGGCCCGCGGACGATGCTGCGCTGAGCGCATATCGTCCGCGGGCCCTGCAACACAGCGAGAAAGCCGAACTACTTGGTCTCGTCGCCCTCTAGGAAAATCTTGCGGGTCACAAAGTTGTAGACCATGACGAGCGCGGTGGCGCAAATCTTGGCGATATTGGCCTCGAGCCCCAGACCGGCGTTGAGTGCCAACACGATGCCGTCGTTGAGTGCCAGACCAATCACGGACAGCACGACAAAGATGACGAACTCGCGGCGTCGGCTCATACCCTCCTTGTGGGCAAACACGTACTTCATGCTCGCGACGTAGTTAAAGATGAGCGAGACGATAAAGCCGCTGGTGTTGGCGATCAGGATGTTGAGGCCCAGACCGTAGTGGAGCAGATTCATGATGCCAAAGTCGATGACGGTGGCAATGACGCCGACGACACCGAACTTCATGATCTGCGCAAGGAGCTTTTGCATGGTACCTGCCTTATGGTGGCGCCGAAGCGCCGCGGGGATGACAAACTCAGCAAGTTTAGCCAATCCCCGCGGGCGGGGCTAGGCGCGCTCCTCGATAGCACCGTTTCTATATGCATCGAGCAGCTGGCGCAGGTCCTGGATCTGGCCACGGATTTTGGCGCCGGAATCGGTGTCGCTTACCATGCGGCGACGGTCGGCCTGGTCAAAACGGTTGGTCTCGCTTTCGATATCGACGTTGCGGGTGAGTGCCTCGGCAACCGTCGTAAAGGCCCGGTGCGACTTGAGGCGGCAGCCGCGCGAGCTCGAGATGAGCGTATAGCCGGCGATACCCGTCTTGGGATGGTAAGCGCGGCAGAAGCCGCCATCGATGACCAGCAGCTTGCCCTCGGCGCGGATGGGCTGCTCGCCCTTGGTGGTTTTAACGGGCGTGTGGCCGTTGATGATGTGACCGGTCGGTGAGCATGCCATGGGCGCGACGCCAAACTCGCGCATGATGTCATCGCAGACCGAGGGCGACTTGGTAAGCGTAAAGTACGGGTCCATCGGCTCGACCCAGGTGCTCTTATCGGCGATATAGGCGCGCTCAAAGGTGCGCACCAGGCGTCCGCTGGCGGGTGAGTTAAAGCCAATCCACAGGTACCACATCCAGTCGAGAGCGTCGCGGTCGCCCACTCGCCAGGCGCGGCGGGCGATGTGGTCGCAAAAATCGAGATAATCGCGGCCAGCGTGCCAGGTGCCCAGGCAGTTCATGCTGCTAAAGGTGCCGTCTTCGTTGAGCGGCACGCAGCCATGGAACAGCAGGTTGCCGTTGGCGACCTTGTACATCGAGCCGTGGGAATAGAGGAAATCGATATGGCGATGCAGGTGATCGGCGGTGACAAACTCGGACACGAGCTTGTCGATGATGTGCTGCTCCTGAGACGTGAGCGTATAGGGGTCCGTCGGGTCGACGGTGGGGAAGTCGTTGGTCGTGAGCGGCCACACGCTGCCGTCGGCGAGCGTGACCGTGCCGGTGTCGTGGTCGATCTTGTCGAGTAACAGACGGTCGGTCATGTCGAACTCGGGATGGCGCTGGATAATCTGACCCTCGAGCTTAAAGAGCAGCACGTTGATGGCCTTGATCAGCGGGGTGATGGGCTCACCGGCGGTGTAGGTGGCATCGGCAAAGGCGACAAGCTCACGCAGCGAGATGCCGTAGTCGTTCTCCAGGATCTCGTAGTTGTCGTAGCGTAGGTTGTTGCGCAGCACCGTGGCGATGCAGGCGGGCTCACCGGCCGCAGCGCCCATCCACAGCAGGTCGTGGTTGCCCCACTGGATGTCGAGTGAATGGTAGGTGAGCAGGCGGTCCATAATCTTGGCCGCGCCGCCACCGCGGTCGAAGATGTCGCCCACCAGGTGCAGGTGGTCGACGGCCAGGCGCTTGATGAGCGAGGCAAGCGACTCGATAAAGTCGTCGGCGCTTGCGGTCTCCAGGATGGACTCCACGATGCGCTCGTGATAGCGCACGCGATAGTTGTTCTCGTCCGGGTGCGTGTGCAACAACTCGTCGATGATGTAGGCGTAATCGCGTGGGATGGCCTTACGCACCTTGGAGCGCGTATAGCGGCTCGAAAGCGACCGGGCAACCATGATGAGCTGGTCAAGTATCGTCTTGTACCAGGTGGGCGAGTCCTCGCGCTGGCTGCGGACCAGCTCGATCTTCTCGCGCGGGTAGTAGATGAGCGTGCACAGCTCGCCCTTCTCGTCAAAGGAGAGCGTTTCGCCAAAGATTTCGTCGACATGCTCGCGCACGACGCCCGAGCAGTTGTTGAGGATGTGCATAAAGGCTTCGTACTCGCCATGCACGTCGCTCATAAAATGCTCAGTGCCTTTGGGCAGGTTGAGGATGGCCGAGAGGTTGATGATCTCGGTAAACGCGGATTGCTCGGTGGGAAACTGTCTCGACAGCAGACGCAGATACTTAAAGTCTTGCGGATTGCGATCGAATGCGACCATGAAACACCTTCCGATGGGGCTGGTAAAACTGATAAACAGCGTCAAACGTTTATCAGTATGCGCCGCTTTTGTTTCGATTTTGCGCCAGCGGCTGAATTGTCGGCTGAACGGTTTGGTAAATCGATTTAGTGAAGGTAGATATGGCGGTTGGGTGGAGACGATAGAGGGTGTTTTCTCAGATATTTATGCGTGGGGTCGGTGGAAACGATGGTGGTAAAGAGGTTCGCTATTTTTGGTTCGATTTGGTAAATAGTGGACATATGTACCGTATGTAGGCTCACTGTGCGATAATTTGCGCAGCAATGAGTAAGGAGCCTCATATGAGTGATTTTGTCCTGACCTGTGAATCCGCCGCCGATCGAACTCGGGAGTTCTTTGAATCGCGCAATATCCCTGTCGTGTGTTTTCATTACGAGATCGACGATGTTGTCTATACGGACGATCTGTATCAGTCGATTACGCCGGACGAGTTTTTTGCCCAGATTGCCGCAGGCGCCATGCCCAAGACGTCTCAGGTGAGCGTGGGTGAGTACGAGGAGTTTTGGGAGCCGCTTGTTGCCGAGGGTAAAGACGTGCTGCACCTGACGTTGTCGTCGGGTATTTCGGGTACGTATGGCTCGGCTTGCGTTGCGGCGCAGATGCTCGCGGATCGCTATCCCCAGGGCGGCAAGGTGCGCGTCATCGATTCGCTGGCGGCGTCTTCGGGCTTTGGCCTGCTGGCGGAATGTGCCGCCGACGTGCGCGACAGCGGGGCTTCACTCGACGAGACGGCTGCCTGGATCGAGGAGCACAAGCTCAACCTGCACCACTGGTTCTTCTCGACCGATCTGTCGAGCTACCTGCGCGGCGGTCGCATTTCGGCTGCGAGCGCGATCATCGGCACGGCGCTTAAGATTTGCCCGCTTATGACAGTCGATTGCGAAGGTGGGCTGTCGCCACGTGAGAAGATTCGCACTAAGAAGCGCGCGATTTCCGAGATGGCTAAGACCATGATGGCACACGTGCAGGACGGTGCGGATTATTCGGGTAAGTGCGTCATGTCGCACTCGGCGTGCCGCGAGGATGCCGAGGCAGTTGCGGCGCTGATCGAGGAACAGATTCCGCAGCTTAAAGGCAAGATTGAGATCAATAACATCGGTACTCTGATTGGCTCGCATACCGGACCTGGTACGGTGGCGCTCTTCTTTATGGGCGACAAGCGCGTGAATTAGTTTGCCCCATCACATCGCTGCATGATTGCTCAAACGAAAACGGCCCGCCTCACGTTTGTGGGGCGGGCCTTGCTGTTGGGGTTAGCGTTTCTTTCCGCGGAAGAAGAAGCCGTGCAGTGACGGCTTGAGGCCGCGGTTGGCGCGATGCTCCTCGACGCGCTCGTGGATCGAAGCGACGCGCTCGATGAATTCGTCGGGAATCGGCACGTCGGGATTCATGTTCTCGACTTGGCTGACCTCGGCGGCGGAGACCTGGTCGATAATGGGCACATCGTCGTGCGAGATGACAGGTGTGGCGTCTTCCTTCATCTTGCGATAACGCTGCATCATGTCGGTCTGCAGCTGCTGGGCCGAAGGCGGCGTCCAGATGATGGCGTTGGCGCCGGCGGCGATGGTTTCACGGATGCTCTCGGGCGTCTTGCCGCCCGGCGCGATGAGCGGCAGGTTGGGATAGTGCTTGCGCAGCTCGCGTAGGACCTGGGGCGTGTTCTTGCCGGCGGCGATGTTGAGAATCTTGGCTCCAGCGCGCACCTTGGCGTGGGCATCGTCGTCGCAGCGAACGACCGTAGCGATGACGGGGATGTCGGCGATGTTGGTGATGTGCTCGACCATCTCGGCGGTGGCGGGGGAGTTGACCACACAGCCCGCCGCGCCCTGCATCTCGGAGACGGCTGCCATCTGAACGGAGCGCTTGCCGGTGGTGGTGCCACCGCCCACGCCTACGAAGACCGGGCACTCGGCGACGGTCAGCAGCGCCTGCGTAATGGCGGGCTGCGGCGTGAAGGGGTAAACGGCAAAGACGGCATCGGCGTTGGAGTTGCGGATGACCGCGACGTCGGTGGTGTAGATGAGCGATTTGATACGACGGCCGAAGAGCGTGAAGCCGCTGGCCTCCTCAATCTCGTCAGGCATGCGAAGGGCCGCCTTGCGCAGGCGCCCGTCGATGGGCAGCGGCTCCATGGGAAGCAGTCCGTTGGGGGTCACGGCTACCTGGGGTTCGGTGAACTCGTCTGCGAGCTCGACCTCGGAGAAATCGACCGAGGCGACGATGTCCTCGTGAACCTCGGCGGGCACATCGATGGGGGCTTGGTCGTTTGCCGCGGCAGGCGTGTCGAAGGAGCTGGTGCCGACGAAGGCGTCGACGCGCTCATTTAGATCGTTGAGGGTATCCATGGAAGCTCGATTCTATGTGATGACGGCCGGCGCGATGCAGCCGGAATTGCGAATGCTAAATCGTTTGACGAGTTGATTTTTCCCCGCCGCGCCATCCGTTAGACCGAAGGGCCGGCGAACGTGAAGGAGCTGTGGTGGCGGGTATTGAGGTGCTATCTTGAATGTCCCGTTTAAAAGAGAGGTGACGCGGTATGGAATTGACAGCAATGTTTAGCTCGATTGGCCTGTGCGTGGGCGCAATCGTTGCCGCCGCGGTCATCTACTTTGTGGTCACGGCCATTAAGGGCAAAAGGGCCGAACGCAAGGAGCGCGCGACGCTTAAACAGCATCGCGACCAGCAGAGCAAACGCGCACGGAGATAGCTTGTTGAGTTTTGGATCCGTGCGCTAGCTGCGTTTTCGAATCAGGGCAATGTAGAAGCCCTCAAAGTCGCGGCTAGGCGGAATGGTCAGCGTGCCGGGCAGGCCGTTGGCGACGGACGAGACGTGGCCGGCGGCGATGGCCTCGGTGAGAGCGTTGCACTCGATACGCGGCTCCTCGCCGGCTTCCTGGGCGCGGCGTGCTTCGCTTTCGCTCGGCGTGCCGTCGAGGGGGATGAGCTCGCAGTCCATATGCTTGTCGAGGGCCTCTTGCAGGGCGTCCTCGTTTTCCTGCGGCAAGATCGAACAAGTCGAATAGACGAGCGTGCCGCCCGGTTTGAGGGCTCCCATGGCGCGGTCCAGAAGCGCACGCTGCGAGCGGGCGCATTTGACGAGCAGCTGCTCGGTCAGGCCACGCAGGCTTTTCTCGTTGCCGCTGATGACGGTGCCCGTGCCGGTGCAGGGGGCGTCGAGCAGAATACGGTCAAAGCGGAAGAACTCGTCAAGCTCGCGTGCGTCAATGCGCATAACGGGCACGTTTTTGGCGCCCTGGCGGCCCAAGTTGGCCTCAAGCTTTTCGGCGCGGGGAATGCTCATCTCGCAGGCCGTGAAGTGTGCCTGGCCCTGGGTGAGGGCGGCGATCTGCGTCGTCTTGCCGCCAGGGGCTGCGCACATGTCCAGGATGTCCTCGCCGGCCTGAGCGCCCAGGACCAACGGCGGCATCATGGACGACAGGCTCTGCAGATAGATCTTGCCGTCGCGGTAGATGTCGAGATCCCACAGATCGGAAACCTGGGCCTCGGGCAGGATAAAGGCGTCTGGGTACCAAGCGACGGGGTTGTGGGCGATGCCGGCGGCACCGAGCGCCGCAGCGATGTCCTCGGCGGTCGCCTTGAGCGTGTTGGCGCGCAGCGTGACCGGGCGTGTGGCTGCGGCGCCAAAGCCCTCGATCATGAGCTCGGCATCGGCGGGCGCATAGGCGCCGGCGACCGTGTCGACCATAAAGCGCGGCAGGTCGGCGGCGGAGTGTTGGGCGGCAAGCTGGTCGGAAAGCTCGGTGGCGGCAAACTGCCTAAGCTTGAGCTCGGGCTTGACCTGCTTTTTTTGCTTACGACGACGCGGCTTGGACATCCGTCTTTCCTTCCCATTCCATTACATGTCGAGTGTTTTAGTACTGGCTCTCGTGCTTGCTAAAGAAGTCGAAGCGCGGGGGCAGCGGCTTCACGCGGTGCTCGCCGGGCGTCTCGCCCAGACTCTCCACAAATTCATCCGTGGAGGCAAAGATGTTGTTCCAACTAAAGAAGGCGACCGGGTCGACGTCGAAGTACTCGCAGATGAGCTCACAGCCGGCCGGGACGATGCCGTGCATCAGGACGGTTGCCACGCGCAGCTCGGTAAAGGCGTCGACGAGGGCCTGCGTCATGGCGGCATTGGCCGGCTCGCCCTGGAGCTTGTTGGCGGCCTTGGAGGCATCGCTCCAGCGCTTGTTGGCGGCGCGCAGGTAGTCGTCGCACACGGCAAGCGCGCGGTGCGTCTCGAACTTGTACATGGCCTGCTCAAAGGCGAGGGCTGCCTGTTGGGCGGCTTCGACCACGGCGGCAGAGGCCGCGCCGGCGGGGATGCAGCCGTTGCGGTAGGGGCTCTCGTCGCCTTCCTTGACGGCGACGCCGTAGAAGCAGCTGCGGGCCAGACGGTTGAACACGCCAGTCAGCAGCGCGCTCTCCTTAAGGGCCGGGTCGATAACGCGCTTGTCGTCGCAGGCGCGCACCTCGTTGCCGTCCTTGTCCTTGCCAGTCACGCGCGTGTCGTATGCCTTGGGGCTAAAGCTCACCGGCTTCTCGGACAGGCCGAGCGACAGCCAATGCGCGCGCATCTGCTCGCAGGTGTAGTGGTTGAGCAGGTCGTCTGCCGGCGGGGGAGGCGTCTGCGAGGACGAGCTGGCCTTTTTGCCCATGTAGAGCAGGTGGTAGCAGGCGCTGACGGTGCTCTGCGTGAGGTCCCAGCCCAGGGCCTCCCACATGGCGGTCTGCGCGATGCAGTAGAAATAGATGTTGTCCTGACCGATAAACTGGTAGATCTGAGCGTCGTCAGAGCACCACCAGTCGCGCCAGTCGAGCGAACTGTGCTGGTAGGTGGGTGCGGGCACCTGCGTGGAATTGGCGGCGGGCTCGCCCATGAGGGCGGCATCCTGGGCGGCGACGCCCTCGGTCACGCCGGCGGCCTTGGCATCGCGTGCGAGCACGGTACGCGTATAGCTGATGGGCGCCCACAGGCTCTCGGGCCAGCACCAGCAGGTGACGTCGGTCACGCCATCGACCTCGGGCACCGGAACGCCCCAGTCGATGTTGCCGGTGATGCGGAAGGGCACGAGCGCCTTACCGCTGCGGAAGCGCACGCCGCCGTTGGCGAGCACCGCGTGGGCATCGTCGCGCTCCTTCCAGCTGGGGAAGGTGACGGTAAAGCTGCTCTTGTTGCCCTCGGGCTCCAGCACGGTGTGCTCGGGGAGCTGGTCCTCGACGGCATCGAAGGCCTCGCGGAACTTGTTCTGGATGTAGAGCTGGGCCGGCAGCAGCCACTCCTCCATAGTCTTGGAGACCACGGAGCGAACCTGCGGGTTCTGGGCGAGCTTAGCGGTATAGGTCTTCATAAAGTCGAGGTAGGCCGGCAGGTCAAAGTAGAGATTGTCGACCGGGCGCAGCTCGGGCACCTCGCCGGTGAGCTGGCTCTTGGGCGCGATGAGCTCCTCGGGCTCAAACTGGTGACCCAGGTCGCACTCGTCGGCATAGGCCTTCTCGGACTTGCAGCCCTGGATGGGGCAGCGGCCGATCACCTGGCGGCCGTTGAGGAACGTGCCGGCCTTGGCATCGTAGAACTGCAGCGTGGAGCGCTTGGAGATGGTGCCCTGCTCGTGCAGGCGCTTAATAATCTCGGCGGTCACCTCGTTGTGAATCTGCGCAGCCGGCTCAAGGCCCGAGCCGCCGTAGATATCGCAGCTGATGTTGTAGTTGTTGAGGGTCGCGGCCTGGCGGGAGTGATTGGACTCGACATACTCGCTAATGGACTTGTCGTAGCCCTCGTTCTCCTTGAGCTTGCGGTAGCTCTCCATGATGGGCGAGCCGTAGCAGTCGGTGCCCGAGGTGAAGATGACGTTCTCGCGGCCCAGGCGGTCGCGCAGGAAGCGGGCGAAGAAGTCGGCAGGGACAAAGACGCCGCCAACGTGGCCAAAGTGAAGGCCCTTGTTGCCGTAGGGCTCGCCGGCGGTAACGATGGCGCGGCGAGGCCAGCTGGGACGGTCGTTCATGGAGTATTTGGATGCCATGGGACTCCTTCGCATATGGTGAGAGCGCGGCCGGGCGCGGGACTCGGCGACGCAGTGGTCAATTCGTGCATATCGTTCGACATTATCGCACATGCGGACGGGTACGTGACAGGGGCGCTATCCTAAGATGCTATGAATGAGATTTCCAACATACATGCGTTTGAAGACGAGGATTTTCTGCACGCTTGCTTCGTGTGGGGGATGGTCGTAGTCGGCGTGTTTGCCGTGTGCCTGGTGCCGGTGTTTATGCTGCTGGGCGGGCCCGCGGACCTGGATGCGGCTGACGCGGGCGGTTGGACGGCGGTTGTGGGCTGGATAGTCGGCTTGGCTGCGGTTTCGGCGGCTTCATTTGTCGTGCACGAGCTGGTGCACGGTGTGTTTTTTAAGCTGCTGGCGCCTGCGGGCGCGCAGGTGACCTTTGGGGCGAATCGCGAGACGGCGATGATCTATGCCTGCGCCGAGGGCGTGGTGTATTCGCGCCGGCGGTACGTGGCGGTTTGCCTGGCGCCGACGGTTGTTGTGACGACAACGCTTGCCCTGGGGTTTGCGTTTTCGGGCTATCCGCTGCTGTGCTATCTGGCGGCTGGTTTGCACCTTTCGGGCTGCGTGGGCGACTGGTACTACGTGCGGACGATCCTGCGCGACCGCCGCATTGTCGCCTGCGAGGATACGTCCTTTGGCGTGCGCTTTTTTGGGTGAGGAGATATCGATGAAGTCGTTGTTGCTGCATGCGTGCTGTGCGCCGTGCTCGCTTGAGCCGGTTCGCCTGCTGCGCGAGGAGGGGTTTGAGCCCACAATCTGCTGGACAAACCCCAATATTCAGCCGCACGATGAATGGCAGCGGCGTTTGGACGAGCTGCGCCGGTGGTGTGCCGATGGCGACATCGAGCTTATCGAGGCGGGGGAGGACCGGGAGCGCTGGGAGGCCGGCGTGGCCCCGCTGGGCGCCGATCGAGCCCGTCGCTGTCGCGCATGCTATGCCCTGCGTCTGGCCGAGGCGTGCCGTGTGGCCCAGGAGCGCGGGTTTGAGTTTGTGGGCACGACGCTCGCCGTCTCGCCGTATCAGTTGTTTGAAACCTGCAATGATGTGTTGGAGCGCTTGGCGGCGGCACATGGGCTCACCCCGGTGATTCGCGATTTTCGCCCGTATTACCCCGAGGCGACACGCCGTTCGCACGAGCTTGGCATGTATCGGCAGAACTACTGCGGTTGCCGCTTCTCGGCTGTCGAGGCGGCTATGGACCGCGCCCGCATCCGCGACGAGCGCAAAGCCGCCAAAAAGTAGTTCATTTGGGCTGGGGCTTTGAGCTGTCTGTGCGGTACGGTCGTTTTTGGGAAAGTCGATTTAATTAAGCGTGTGATCATGGCTTGCTTGATACCAAACGACGACTCCTATGATCCTAATTCTCCGTTTGTTAAACATCAGATCCGGACTTGCTGTTGCATAAGAATGGGACGACAGCACAATCATGTCGTTTCCTTCTGCAAATCGCCTAATTACCGGTGTTTTACCGTCTGCGAGCGCCAATACAGCACAGCCGTTCCAAGGCTTTGCGGTGGTATCGACAAGTAGTAAGCTGCCGGGAGGGTAAATGCGGGACATTTCGTCACCTTTGATTTTAACGAAAACGCTATGTGGGTGACGCTTGGCTACGTCTACGGGCGCGCAAACATTTTGTTGGCTGTGCGTGATGCGGCGCTTTTGCGATTCGATATCGATGACGGGAAATGCGCCCTCCATTTCGTGGATAGCAGGGTCTTCGTCGGTGACGATTCTTTTATTTGCGAGTTTTACGGCCAAACCGTTTTCCTCGCCAACAAGTTCATCGCGGGTGCAACCGAAGAGCGTTTGTAACTTTTCAATATGGCGCTCACGGGGGGCATACCGACTTTTTTCCCAACGACAAACGGTCTCTTTAGATACCCCCAACATCTCTGCAAGTTGCGCCTGACCAAGATGCTCCATGGTGCGGAGTTTACGAATATTTGCCCCGAAGCCCATGGCTATAGATCCTCTCGCCACAGAGGGAGGCATAGACAGTTTGTGCCACCATAGCCTTTGGTGAGCTCGTCAATGGATAACGGGAATAATTCCATTCCTGCTTTCTCAAGCGCTTCGTTGGTCCAAACGTTTTCTTCATATACGCATAGTTTTCCTGGCGAGAGCGCAAGGATAGACGTTGCGTTGTTCCGGCGCTCTCTTTCGTAGGCGGTTTGATTCCCGCCTCCGCAGTCAATTACTTTTATTGGTTCGCAACAGGCTGCAGAGAGTATTTCCGGAATCGTGCGATCGATAGGAGTGATCGTAAGGCCCTTTCCGGATCGTTTTAGTTGAATGCGGTATGCATCAACGGCATTGCATATCTCACGATCGATGAGGAACGCGTCGTGATCAATTCTACTTATGAACGTATCGAGGTGGATACGCAGCCCGTCAGAGGGGACTCGAATCGCAATTAGCTCGGTGGTCTGGAATTTATTTGAGGTCAGGAGCTCTTTGGCAAGTGACTCGACGGCGGCGGGTTCAGTTCGGTCAGAGATTCCAGCTAATATTGTCTTAGCACTGATAACAAGAATGTCTCCGCCTTCGATATGGTAACTACTCCTGTTCAAATCACATACTGGGGTTTCTCCCATGATCTTGTGGTGGGTGAATATCTGCCGGTATAAGGCGACCTCACGATCACGCTCAGGCCAATACATATGATTTAGGATGATGCCGTCTCCGACTACCACAGCAGGATCACGAGTGAAAAAAAGCGTGTTGAGGGGATTGACCAAGAGCGAGGCGGGGTCAAATTGCTCGTGCACGAGCGCCCGTAGTGTTTCCGACTGGTTTGAACATAGCTCAGTGTCTCCAAAGCGAATGCCGTTAAGTACTATATTCACCAATTCCTGGGTGTTCTTAGCGTTCTCAAACAGCTGGGTTATTGTCTCGAGGAACTCTCTGCCTGTTGCCCCACTGCAACGGAGGTAGTCATCAATAAAATATTTAAGTGATTGGGGCTCAGTTTCAAGTGAGTCTTCGAGAAGGTCCCTAATTTCAATGGTTTCTACGCCATGTTTCTCAAGCAATTGAACCATGGAATCGTGCTCATATATTGCTTTGTCGAGGTCAAAACGACCGCTCCATTTTCGCAGGGAGAAAACTTGGCTGAAGTCGGCATCAGGGTAGTTTTGTGTTTCAGCTCCTGGTCGATGGACAAGTACGGCTTTTAAATGACCGATTTCATTTGTTATGTGTACGCCTTGCATGTCTGTCTCCTGTCCTGCTGGTTTTTATATAAGGCTAAGGCAGGTTCCTTGTTGTGTTGCGGAAAAGTTAAAAGACGTATGTAATTGATAAATAACATCAATTTTAAATATCAGATTGATTAATAACGTCACTTTAGCTGCCGTTCATAGGTGAAAAGCGACACGATGGCGATGGTTGGCCGACCACCGCTGAGCAACCTCATACATTTATGGTGCCAGCTGGATAGAAGGGAAAAGGAATGAAGGAGGAGATATGGCAGCGGAAAGTTCGAAAGGCATCAAGCAGTTCAAGGTCCCGCACGTATATGCGATCATCTTTGCACTTATGGTCATCTTCGCTGTTCTCACGTGGATTGTTCCCTCTGGGTCCTATCAGCGTCAGGAGGTGAACGGTCGTGAAGTCACTGTCGCAGGTACGTATGAGCAGAGTGAAAAGACATATATTGACGAGGAAACCGGGGATGAAGTAGATCTCAGACAAGGCGTCTTCGATGTTCTTCAGGCTCCAACGCGCGGTATACAAGAGGCAATTGAGGTCGTTGCATTCATCTTGATTGTGGGCGGTTCGTTTCAGGTTATTACTAAAACGGGCGCTATCACGAGCGGAATGGGTCGTGTCGTTCGCCGCTTTAAGAACAAAGACATTCTAATTATTCCTATTGCGATGGTTCTCTTTGCATTGGGCGGAACGAGCTTTGGCATGGCGGAAGAAACTCTCCCGTTCTTTGCGATCTTCATGCCAATTATGATGGCTATGGGCTTCGACTCGATGACGGCGTTCATGGTCGTGTTCGTTGGAGCGCGCACGGGTTACATCGCCTCAACGATTAATCCGTTTAATGTTCTCATTGCGCAAGGTATTCTTGGTATTCAGGGCAACCCCCAGCTGTGGCTGCGTATGATTGCCTGGGTTGTTTTGACCGCCGTTGCAATTACTTGGGTTGTCCTCTATGCACGAAGGGTAAAGAAGAACCCTGAGTCATCGATCACATTTGAGGATGATATCGCCAAGAAAGTCGAGTTCGCTGCCGATGAATCTGCCCTTGACGCGGAATTTACGGGTCGTCAAAAAGGCGTGCTTGCGGTATTTATCGCTGGAATGTGCCTTATCATCTGGGGACTTGTGACCCAGGGCTGGTATATGAACGAGATTTCTGCGGTCTTTTTGGCCATGGGTCTGTTGGCTGGTGTTATTGCGGGCTTTAGTCAGGACGTCATCGCTCAGGAATTTGTTGCGGGTATCGCTGACTTTGCTTTCTCGGCAATTGTCGTTGGACTTGCGCGTGGCATCCTTGTCATTGCCTCTGACGGCATGATCATTGATACCATCCTCAATGCGCTCGCTACTGGTCTGGGCGGCATCCCGGCGGTTCTCTTTACTACGCTTCTTTATGCGGTTGAGAACCTCCTGGCGATTCTGGTTCCCAGCTCATCTGGCCTTGCAGCACTGACCGCTCCCATTTTTGGACCTTTGACCGAACTCATGGGCCTTAATCCCGAGGCTGCCGTGTGGGCTCTCTCCATGGGTAGCGCGACGATGTCTTTGATCTGTCCTACTAGCGCCATTCTTGTAGCGGGTTTGGGCGTGTGTAAGATCAAGCTTGGCCAGTGGTGGAAGACCGTTTGGAAATTCTTCTTGGTCGTGTCGCTCATCAATATCGTATTCGTAGCAATCTCGGGACTTATTGCCCTGTAGGTTTCATGGCTGAAATGGAGTAACAGGAATGTCTAAAGGACTGAATGTACACAGCGAGATTGGTAAGCTCAAGAAAGTTGTGCTTCACCGCCCCGGCCGTGACCTTGTGAACGTAAAGGCGGAAGAGTTCGAGGATGTCTGGATTCACGACTGTTTCTATCTTGATGTGGCTCAAAAGGAGCATGATGCCTTTGCGGATCTTCTGAGGAGCGAAGGTGTTGAGGTTCTCTATATGGAGAAACTCGTTGCTGAGGCGCTGGATGCATGCCCCTCGGCTCGCGCTGAGTTTACCGATACATTTATGGCTGAGAGCGGGATTGTCAATCCTCTGCTTGAGCAGGCTGTTCGTGAAAAGCTCGACGCTATTTCAGATTCGTATCAGTTCGTACTTGAGGCTATGGGGGGGTATCGTTATCGTGACCTTGAGCTGCCTCGCGTCTCGACTACGCTTAGTATGATGGATAATGAGGATGCGAAGCCCGATGATTTGGTGTTGAAGCCTCTTCCGAGCTCATATTTCTCTCGCGATCCTCTTGCTTCCGTGGGCAAAGGCGTTCTGCTTCACCATATGTATTGGAAACAGCGAGATCGTGAAGTGCCCTTCTATGAAGCGATTTTCAAATACCATCCCGATTATGTAGGGACTCCGATTTGGTACGACCATAAGAATCCCTGGCATATCGAGGGCGGTGATGTGCTTAACATTAACGCTCATACCTTGGCTATTGGAATTAGCCAGCGAACTGAGGCGGCTGCGATTGAGGAGCTTGCGAAGAATTTGTTCTGGGGATCTGGGAATTCTGAGATCGATACCGTTTACGCTATTAAAATCCCCAACGGCTATGCTTACATGCATCTTGACACCGTTTGCACCATGGTGGATTTCGATAAGTTCACAGTTTATCCCGGTATTTTTGAGACCCTTCGTGTTTATCGTCTGACTCGTGGTGACTCTGAGGGAATGGTCGCTGTTCAAGAGATTGATGACACGCTTGAACATATTCTTGAAATGGCTACTGGCGTGGAGAAGGTGCAGCTTATTGAGTGCGGTGCCGGCGATATGGTTGAGGCATCTCGCGAGCAGTGGAACGACGGGTCGAACACTCTTGCCGTTGCTCCTGGTAAAGTCTGTGTTTACGAGCGCAATGTTGTCACAAATGATGAGCTCTACAAGAACGGTTTGGAACTTTTGGTCGTTCCCTCCGAGGAGCTGTCCCGCGGTCGTGGCGGCCCGCGCTGCATGAGCATGCCCTTCTGGCGCGAAGATATTTAGTTGCAAATCCACTGTGATAGGAGATGGCGAATATGGGTGTTAACATCGCTGGGCGCAGTTTTCTGAAGCTGCTTGATTACACGACGGAAGAGATTGAGTATCTGCTTGAGCTTTCTGCTAACTTCAAAAGCATGAAGCGTGCCGGTGTTCCGCATAAATACCTTGAAGGTAAGAATATTGTTTTGCTATTTGAGAAGACTTCCACGCGTACTCGTTGCGCCTTCGAAGTTGGTGCACTTGACCTTGGCATGGGTGTAACTTATTTGGATCCGGGCTCGTCCCAGATGGGCAAAAAGGAGTCGATTGAGGACACGGCTCGCGTCCTTGGCCGCATGTATGACGGAATTGAATACCGCGGCTTTGAGCAGACGAAGGTTGAGGAGCTTGCTGCAAAAGCTGGGGTTCCCGTTTGGAATGGGCTGACTACTGAATTTCACCCGACTCAAGTGCTTGCCGATATTCTGACCATGCGTGAAGAGTTTGGAGAGATTAAGGGCAGGAAACTTACATTTTTTGGTAAGGCGGCCGGAAACGTCGCCGATTCGCTCATGGTCATTTGCGCTAAGCTCGGCATTAACTACTGTTCTTGCGGCCCAATCGGGGGAAATTCGGAGGGGGCTACATCCTATGACCCTGAACTCCTTGCAGAATGTAGTCGTATTGCGGCCGAGCATGGATCGACGATTACCATTACAGAGGATATTGAGGAAGGCGCTCGTGATGCCGATGTAATTTACACGGATGTTTGGGTTGGCATGGGTCAGCCCGCAGAGCTGTGGGAAAGCCGCATTAAGCTCATGTCGCCGTATCGTGTGACCGCTGAGGTGATGTCTATGGCAAAGCCCGAGGCGATTTTCCTCCACTGCCTTCCGAGCTTCCACGATACTAATACTACTGTTGGTGCCGAAATTGCTGAGAAGTTTGGAGTCACCGAAATGGAAGTCACGGACGAGGTTTTTGAGTCCGATAAATCTCGTGTTTTCCAAGAAGCGGAGAATCGTATGCATACGATTAAGGCGGTGATGTACGCAACGCTTAAGTAGCGGGGCGTTGAGAAAACAGTCGCAAATCTGTTTGCCATACTATATTTCTCTCAACAAGCTGATAGGATACAGGGGAGAATGATGCGCGCGTCAGTCGATTTTTTCGACTGACGCGCTTTGTGAAAGAGGCAAAGATGCGTACCGATGATTTTGACTACAACCTTCCTGAGGAACTGATTGCCCAGGCTCCTGCCGAGCCGCGCGACTCCTGCCGCCTGCTGGTGGTGGATCGCAAGGGCTCCCAGGCGGGAACGCCGCTGGAGCACGGCGGCACCGTTGAGCACCGCATCTTCCGTGACATCATCGACTATATCGAGCCGGGCGACGTGCTCGTCATCAACCAGACGCGCGTGATGCCGGCCCGTCTGATCGGTCGCAAGACGGGCTCGGGCGGCGTGGTCGAGACGCTGCTGCTCAAGCGCCGCGAGGATGTTGACCCGCTGGGCCATGTTTGGGAGTGCCTGGTCAAGCCGGGTAAGCGCCTGAAGCCCGGTGCTCAGATTGAGTATCGCGCCGGTGGTGCCCATGCGCCCGAGGGGGCTCCCGTGGTGCTGACGGCCGAGGTCGTCGACTTTGTCACCGATAGCCGCGGCGGCCGCCTGGTGCGTTTTGAGCCGGCCGGTTGCAATGCCGCCGGCGAGCCGCGCACGCTCGACGAGGCTATCCATGCTGCCGGCCACGTGCCGCTGCCGCCCTACATTACCGATTACGAGGGCGATCCCGAGAAATATCAGACCGTGTACGCCATGAAGGAGGAGCACTCGGCTGCCGCTCCCACGGCGGGCCTGCACTTTACTCCCGAGCTCATGGCCGCTATCGAGGCCAAGGCCGCGAAGTTTGCCGCCGTCGAGCTCGAGGTGGGCATCGATACCTTCCGTCTGGTGGAGGAGGATGACCCCACGCAGCACGTCATGCACACCGAGCGCTACCACGTATCGCAGGAGGTGGTCGACGCCGTGCACAAGGCTAAGGCCGAGGGACATCGCGTGATCGCCGTCGGCACCACCGCAGTGCGTTCGCTCGAGAGCGCCTTTGACGTGGATGCCCCGGTGTCCGATCCGGCCGTGACGGCGCGCTATTTTGAGGGCCGCGAGGACGGGGCCGATACGCTCGGCCGCGGCGACATCGTGGTGCGCGAGAACGCGACAACGCAGCTCTACCTCATGCCTGGCTCGACCTATCACGTGGTCGACGCGCTGATCACGAACTTCCACGTGCCGCGCTCCACGCTCATGATGCTCGTGAGCGCACTTGCTACCCGCGACCAGATCATGGATGCCTACGCCGCCGCTATCGAAGAGCGTTACCGCTTCTTCAGCTTCGGCGACGCGATGCTCATTTTGTAGTTACGCGGTTCTACGAACCGCGTAACTGCTCGACGCTGCGCGGGCCGCATTTGGACAATCTGACGTTCAACTTCAAGGGCGCGACCAGAAGGTCAGCGCCCTTTCGTTTCACGTCACCTGGGGACACTCTTACGGCACTTGGCACTTGGGGACGTTCCTTTTGTGCCGGCACCTGGGGACAGTCCTTATGTCAAGAGATCGGTGCAAGAGGGATAGGTTGCCTTGCGTCGATCTAAATAAGTTGCGGTGAGATAGTTCTTGAATTGGCCTTTTTGGGGCTAAACAGAAACTTTCTCACCGCAACTGAGTTGAGGCGTTTTTTGGCAGCTGGTTTACTTGCTCGCGAACAGCCAGATCAGGATGATTGCCAGAATCACGGCGACGATGCAGACGATGGCGCCAGTGAATTTGATGCGTGAGTCGCGGGTACGCTCGCGCACCGCGTCCTCGGTGGCCTCGAGCTGGGCGACTTCTTGCTCGGTCTCGGCGTGTTCGGCTTTGTCTCGGGCCAAGGATCCTGCAAGCGACTCAGTGATCTCTGGGTGGTCGTGTACTTCGGTCGCCTGTTCGATGATCGACTGCGCATGTGCGGCATCTGCTTGGGCGTTGGCGATGCTCTGCTCTTGGTCGCGGCGTGCCTTGTCCTCGGCGGCGATCTTCTCGCGCAGTTCGCGCTGGCGCGTTGCGGCGGCGGTTTTTGCAGTCTGCAGCTCGTCGCGCGCGGCATCGGCCTCTGCCGTCACGGCTTGGTGCGCGCGTTTGGCTTCGGCAATGGGGGCCTGCGCCTGTTCGACGGCCTGCTCGGCTGCGGCAAGCGAGTGCTCAAGGTCGGCGGTGATACGCGGGACATCTTCTTCGGCTTTACGCAGGGCATCTGCCGTGTCGGAGATCTGCATCGAGAGCTCGCTGGTGCGCACCGTATAGTTGGCGGGATTTGCCGAGGGATTGCGTTGCAGCTCGGCATACTCATGACGCAGTGTCTCGAGCTGGGCGCGCGTGGCGTCGACGGTTTGTTGTGCGGCGGCAATGCCGGCGTCTCGCTCGGCCTGTACCTTGTCGCGGATGCGCTTGGAATCCTCAAGACGGCGAACGAGGCGGTTGCCGGTCTCGCGCGAGCTCGTCTCGCGGGCCTCCACGGCATCGAGCGCGGCCTTCAGGCGGAGCTCGGTCGCGTCATCCTCTGTTTTCATTTGTTCGAGCTGACCCTTGAGCTCTGCTACTTTGGAAGCATGGACATCGCGATCGATTTCGGCTGCCGCAGCGGTCTTTTGCGCTGTGGCGATCGCCTGACGCTGGTCGGCGACGATCTGCTCGTAGCGGCCTGCGATATCCTGGCGCGTCTCGAGTTCCTCGGCCTGATCGGCAATGCGCTGCTCAAGTTCGGCCAGGTGGGCGCGGGCATCGGCAAGTGCCTTTTTCGCGGCGTTCATCTCGCGCATGGCCGAGGCGCCCTGGGCGATAAAGGTGCCCACGGCGTTCGCAGTGTTCGAGACAGCGGTCCCCAGATCGCGGCTCGCGGCGGGGGAATGCGGGGCGGTCGGGCGAGCGGTGTCGGCAGCGTCCGCATCGGCAGCCTGCGGCGCGGCGATATTGCCGGTACCGCCCTCGACCACAGAAAAGCCTGCTGCGTGCGGATCGACCGCATCGGCGCCAATCGTGGGGTGCTCGAGCTGCAGAAACGAGGGCATGGTGCTGCCCTGGTCGGCAACCGGAGTCTCGCCGGGCACAAAGGTTGAGGCCGCCACGGCGGCCTCCTCTTCTTCGGCATCAATATCGGCATCGGCCACGGCGTCTTTCATCGCTTTGACAGCATCCATCATGGAGTCCATGACGGCATCGAGCTCTTCTTCCGAAGAGACCTCGATGGGGCCCGCTGCTTGCGGGACGTCGTCCCGTACAGGGGCGTCGTCCTGAGCGGGCGCATCGTCGTTTTGCTCATCGGCGTTTTCTGCGGCAGGGGTTTCCGCCGTAGCGCTTTCGTCCAAGATGGGGTCGTCGATGTCGATACCATCGCAGGTTACAACGTCAGTATCTGCGATGACGTCTGCGGAATCATCAATATGCTGTTGAGTCTGGGGGTCCAGCTCGTCTGTCATAGGCATGTGCTCCTCATCGTTGTTTGTCACCCTATGATAAAGTTTCTCGCCGACATCCCACGCGCCGCAGCAAAGTTTCAAAACGTGTTCGATGGCTCGATTTGATAACAATAACTCGGTCGTTTTATCCAGTTTGTACTTGACAATCCCTTCGCCGAACGACGTGGTGCCGTTCGCCTACCGCGGTCTTTTATTTTCGCTTGAACACGCTAAAGTTGCATCTCAGCTTTTGGCGCGTGAAGTTGGATACGCGCAGTCGGCGGGCGTGCCCGTCGCGATTTGAAAGGACTTTGTATGGGACTTTTCACTGGTAAGACCGTGATCGTCACCGGCGGCGGCAAGGCCACGCTTAAGGACGGCTCCGCTGGTTCCATCGGCTACGGCATCGATATCGCATTTGCCAAGGAGGGCGCGAACCTCGTCATCACCGGCCGCAACGTCGCCAAGCTCGAAGCTGCCAAGGAATCCCTCGAGGCCGAGTACGGCGTCAAGGTTCTGCCTGTTCAGGCCGATGTCTCGGCTGGCCAGGACAACGAGGCCGTCGTCCAGAACGTCATCGACAAGGCCATTGAGGAGTTCGGCCGCATCGACGCCGTCGTCAACAATGCTCAGGCCAGCGCCTCGGGCGTGACCATCGCCGATCACACCATGGACCAGTTTAACCTGGCCATTTACTCCGGTCTGTATGCTACCTATCTGTACATGCAGAAGGCCTATCCGCACCTGAAGGAGACTAAGGGCTCCGTGGTCAACTTTGCCTCGGGCGCCGGCCTGTTTGGCAACTATGGCCAGTGCAGCTATGCTGCCGCCAAGGAGGGCATCCGCGGCCTGACCCGCGTTGCCGCCAACGAGTGGGGCAAGGACGGCATCAACGTCAATATCGTTTGCCCGCTTGCTTGGACCGCTGCGCTCGAGAACTTCCAAGATGCCTATCCCGAGGCGTTCAAGGCCAACGTCCACATGCCGCCGGCGGGTCACTACGGCGACGTCGAGAAGGAAATCGGCCGCGTTGTCGTTCAGCTCTGCGGTCCCGACTTTAAGTACATGAACGGCGAGACCGTCACCCTCGAGGGTGGCATGGGCCAGCGTCCTTAGGGGTTACGCGGTTTTACCAAACCGCGTAACGGCTCGACGCTGCGCGGGCCGCATTTGGACAATCTGACGTTCAACTTCAAGGGCGCGACCAGAAGGTCAGCGCCCTTTCGTTTCACGTCACCTTGTCTCACTCAACCTGCGGCGCCATTTTGCTTGAAGGCACCTTGCTCGATCTGGCGGGTTTTCGCCGTCGGAAATGATCCGTTGGGGACGGAGGAAAACGGATCATTTTTATCCTGGTGCATTGGTGCAGGGGGGGCAGGTTTCCTTTGCACTAGTTTCTGTCGAGTCGGTGCTTCTTGCGGGTTGCCCGTATAATGGTTTGCGTATGAACCGCAACCAAGGAGTTCCAGTTTATGGACCAGAGCCTTTTTAAATTCGACCTGATCGCAGAGGACCCGACGACGCATGCGCGCGCCGGCGTGCTGCACACCCCGCACGGCGACATCGAGACGCCAATCTTTATGCCCGTGGGCACCAAGGCAAACGTCAAGGGCATTCCTACCGAGACTGTCAAGCAGCTCGGCGCCCAGATCGTGCTTGCCAACACCTACCACCTGTCCATGCGTCCCGGCGAGGACACCATCGCCGAGCTGGGCGGCCTGCACAAGTTTATGAACTGGCACGGCCCTATCCTCACCGACTCGGGCGGTTTCCAGGTCTTCAGCCACAACGATGCCGTCAAGCTCACTGACGAGGGCGTGCGCTTTATCGTCAACGATTACGATGGCCGCCATGTGTTCTGGACGCCCGAGGACAACATGGAAATCGCCATGAAGCTCGGCTCCGACATCTGCATGCAGCTCGACCAGTGCCCGGGCTATCCCGCCACGCGCGCTTACGTTGAGCGCGCCGTGGAGCTGTCGAGCATGTGGGCCGAGCGCTGTTATAAGGCGCATACCCGCGATGACCAGGCGCTCTTTGGCATCGTTCAGGGCGGCATGCACCTGGACCTGCGCCTGCGCTCGCTGCGTCATCTGGAGGAGTGCGGCGACTTCCCCGGTTACGGCATTGGCGGCTACTCGGTGGGCGAGGACCACGAGACCATGTTCGAGACCTTGGCACCGCTCGTAAGCGAGTACATGCCCAAGCACAAGCCGCGCTACCTGATGGGCGTCGGCAACCCCACCACCCTCGTGCGCGGTGTGGGTGTGGGCATTGACATGTTCGACTGCGTGCTGCCGACGCGCACCGGCCGCATGGGCACGGCGTTCTCCAGCGAGGGTCGCCTCAACTTCCGCAACGCGCGTTTTGCGCACGACGATGGTCCCATCGATCCCACCTGCACCTGTCCGGTGTGCACGGGCGGTTACAGCCGCGCGCTCATCCGTCACATGGTCACGCAGAAGGAGATGCTCGGCGGCATTCTGCTGTCGATGCACAACATCTACTACCTGCTCAACCTTATGCAGCGTGCTCGCCAGGCCATTATCGAGGGCCGTTACGGTGCGTTTGTGAGCGACTGGATGAATAGCCCTGCCGCGGTGGATTACTAAGGGCGACAGACACGCTTGCAGAGCGTGGGCAATGGCAAAGGCTGAGCGGCAACCGCTCGTCACATTTGCTGACACCGGCTGCGCGACCGCTGACCGATAGCTTGCAAGCACTTGATGCATCGTGGGTACCATACCGAATAGTTGATGTTCGGGCGGGTGTTTGGCGCATGGCGTCGACCCCGCCCGCTTTTCTTTTTCTCGATAGGAGTACCCATGATTAAGAATGAGAACGTCGAGGGCGAGCCTGCCTACGACGAGACGTACCGCCGCGGCCCCGTGGTCATGCGCGGCCCCATGATTCCTAAGGACAACACCTACGCCAACCTGCTGGCGCCCGAGGAGTCGACCGACTGGTTGCATGCCGATCCGTGGCGCGTGCTGCGCATTCAGGCCGAGTTTGTCGATGGCTTCGGCGCGCTTGCCGAGCTTGGTCCTGCGGTGACCATCTTCGGTAGCGCCCGCACGCCCAAGACCGATCCGCTTTACAAGGCGGCGCGCACCGTCGGGCGCAAAATCGCCCAGCGCGGCGTGGCGGTTATCACCGGCGGCGGTCCCGGCATCATGGAGGCGGCCAACAGGGGAGCGGCGAGTGTCAACGGCAAGTCAGTTGGCCTGGGCATTGAATTGCCGCACGAGCAGGGGCTCAATAAATACGTGAACCTCGGCATGGACTTCCGTTACTTCTTTGTGCGCAAGACCATGTTCGTCAAATACAGCTCGGGTGCCATCGTGTTTCCCGGAGGTTTTGGTACGCTCGACGAAATGTTTGAGGTGCTCACGCTGGTGCAGACACACAAGGTCAAGCGCATGCCGCTCGTTTTGGTGGGAACCGAGTACTGGCAGGGCCTGTTCGACTGGCTCAACGGCCCGGTGATGGACGCCGGTATGATCAGCCCGCTCGATCCCGAGCTCGTGCATATCACCGACGACCTCAACGAAGCCGTCGACATCGCCCTGAGCGGGCTGATGTAGGGCGCTGTGACTGTTGTTATAGTAATGTGAACGGCATACTGATGCTATTTAACATCAGTATGCCATCAAAACGGGGTATACTGATGCAAAAGACGAGGCGAGGAGGTCGCGTATGTCTACTGCAACGGTTAAGCCTACGACGGTTCGCATCGAAGAGGGGCTCAAGGAACAGGCGACTGAGTTCTTGGATTCGGTCGGCCTCAGCCTCAATTCCTATCTCAATCTTGCCGTTCGGCAGCTTGTAAATCAGCGAAAGATTCCTTTTGAGATTGTAGGAAGGGCGGAGGTGCCCAACGAGGCGACGAGGCGTGCCATGGTGATCGCCGAGGCTCATGAGTTGGGGATTTTGCCGGACGATAGCCCGTCATTCAACAACGCTGATGAGCTTATGTCATTCCTCGATGAGGAATAGCGATGTTCGAGATTAAAGTCGAGGCTCAATTTAGGGCGGACTACAAACGAACGATGCGCATGCATCCGCAGCTAAAGAGTGAGTTTAAGGCGGCAGTCGCAGAGCTTGCAGCTCACGGCTCGCTTCCCGCGGAATATGGCGCCCATGAGCTTTCAAACCCGGGCGGAAACTACAACGGCCACATCGATTTCCACCTATCCGATGGCTTGGTCGACGTGGTCGTTCTCTACTTACCGCATAAGACTAATCCTGTGATCCGGCTGGTCAGAATGGGCTCGCATGAGGAGCTGTTCCAGGGCCCGCAGGGCTGATTGCCGATTTCTAAGTTGCGGTGGAATAGGGATTGATTGACGGCTAATAAGTCAAAAACAGTCCCTATTTCACCGCAACTGCTGGGGGTACCCCGTTCGTCGCCGCGGCCTCCGGTTCCACTTTTCGCTGAATTTCGCTCAAAAGCTCGGCTGCGACTTCGCTGCTTTTGAAACGAATGCTGCAGTCTTCTTTCTTTGGGAAAGCCAGCAACGGAATAGCTCCGTACCAGACAGTTTCCTCGTCAATCACTGATGCGCACAGGCGTCCTTCGGCTTTGATGAGATAGTTGACGTTCATCTCGGCAAAAATCGCTTTCACGTCATCGCGTGGAGTTGAAGCAATAGAAATCTCAAGGGCAATTCCACGGGTAGCGGCATCCGCGAGTGCAGCGGCGAGCTTTTCAAGGCATGCGGCGGACGCGTAGGGTGCGGCAATAAAAATGCTTTTCGATGCGTTCTCGATGTCATTCACTAAAGCCTCCACGGCTCTTGCCGACCTAACGAGGATGTTTCGATCGTCCTGTCTGTTGTCGTTTGCCGCAAAGACTTCATACCCCAGCTTGGCGTAGGTCTTGAGCCTCTTTTGGTACATGCGCGCGAACATGGGTATCGACAGGTCAACATAGTCGAATATCTCAACCCGCTGTTTGCCCTCGTGGCTTCTGTGTAGCCTACCTGCCTGCTGCGTTATGCTGCCGTCCCAAGATATTGGAGTGGCAATGAGCAAAGTGTCAAGGTAAGACAGGTCGAAGCCCTCGCCCAGAAGACTTTCAGTTGCGACGATGATTCGATGATCATGCTCAAAGCTGGGAAGACTCTTCAGTATTGCTTTTCTTTCTTTGGCGTCGATTTCTCCGGTTAAGAGTATGGGTTCGTGTCCACGGCTTTGAAGTAGCCTGCATAGCTCTTCGGCATGCTTTTTTCTTTTAGATAGCACAAGCGGATGCCGGCCGTTTGATGCGGCCTCGAGGGCGTCCTCGATAATTGCTTCGTTTCTCGCGGCGTGTACACACAGGAGATCGAGAATTTGGTTAAAGGATGCTCCTGGTCCGTAGGTGGGTAATCGAATTCCGGTGAAACGCGGTCTAACAATGCGCTGAATCCCCTGTTGGATTGCTTGCGTTTTTGGATCGACGACATAGCGAACCGGGCCGCAGAGCATCGAGAGTGCCCGCGTGAGTCCGTCCGAACGCTCGGGCGTTGCGGAAAGGCCATATACATATTTGGCAGGAGCGGACTTGAGGACAAGCTCAAGCTGTGGCGCGGCCGCATGGTGGCATTCGTCACAGATGATGAGACTGTAATCGCGAACGAACTCCTTGGCTAATGACTCGCCGGTTTGGGGATCCTTGCCGGATAGCGACTGGAATGAAGCAATGTCGATGAGACGGCTTATGGCGGTCTTGCCTCCTCCGATTTGCCCAATGAGCGGAGGCTGTCTTTTGCTGATTCGTCCCTTTGGGGTTCGGACGGGCTCTCTGTTGTCCGTGATGTCGAGAAATCGTTCGAGTTGGGATTTCCATTGGGCAATGAGCGCAGTTTTAGGAACGATGACGAGCGTTGGAAGACCAATGGCAGCAATAAGATAAGCTCCGATGACGGTTTTGCCGAACCCCGTCGGTGCGGACATGATCCCGTCTTCATAGCTGAGCATCTGTTCAGCGACAATTTGCTGTTCAGGGCGAAGAGTCCCTTTAAATGCCATCGCAATTGGATGGCTCGACTTGCGTTTGTCTGAATAGTGGGCAGAAACGCCGGCTTCTTGAAGCAGCCGCTCAAGTTGAACCTTGCAGCCTCTGGGAATCGCGACGTAGCCATCTCTAAGTTCGCTGAGGTCTATGAACCGCGGTTTGCCGAATACCGATTGATGCATAGATTGTGCGCGGAAGAATTCTGGGTTGGCAAATGTTGCAAGCCTGCGGACTTCCATTTGAGCTGCGGGACTCAGAGATTTTTCGGGGATATAGAGCATATCGGTCTGCGTGACGGACAGCGATGACGGGAAGTCCCGCGGTGTGAGCGGAAGCCGCTTTCGCAGTCTCTGGGAATGTGGCACACCGGTGTTTGCCGCCGCAACAGCTGCTATTCCATGTGACCTATTTTCGATGCTCTCGATCAGATTTTGCACCGTCACGCGCGGGATTAACTGGATTTGCGAAAGGTAAAGCCATTGATCGGGAAAGGGCTCAAATTGCTCGTCAACAAATACGCTGTTCCCTTTTCGCTGCGCTTTTCCTTGAAAAGGCAGCGCTATGAGATTTCCAAAGCCGCCCTCAGGAATGGTGGACTGCGCGGGCAGCATTCGGTCAAATGCTTTGAAGGTGATTGTCTTGTTCAGTATCGCCGCTTCGGTGATAAGGCTGCTTCCAAAATCTCGTGCGGTCTTTGCGCTGACGAGCTCTAGGAAGAAAAACCAGACATGTGCGCCGTCGCCCGATCTCGATCGCTCAACTGCGACATCGATTCCGTGGCTTTTTGCGACATGTCGAATGGCTTTCGTCGCTTCTTTCCAATCGGCTCCGTCAAAATCGATGACCAGGACTTTCGTGTTACTGTCTTTATCGAGCACATATTGGCCTATAACGTCTCGAAGCCTATCGTCATTGCCTCTGAAATGGGCGATGATCGCGGCATCGCTCAACTCGGGGAAGACGCGGCTGCTGCATTCCGTGCATTTGACTCTCTGGTGGCTTGCTTTGGGGCAAATGCCTGACTTCCACTCATTTGCGCAGGCGGGCGTATAGCCAATTCCTCCGTCTTTTCTGCGGTACCCATGAGCGTAGACATCTTTGCGACCAGTAAAGAGATTGCGGAAGAGCTCGAGTTTGTCGCGCGCTGGGCTTGCGCTGGTGACGATATCTTCGATCTGCGCCCGTCTATCGAAAGAATCGCCAGCTTTCTCCCATTCTTCCAGCGTTGTATAACGGATGTCTGGACCGCTGCTGCAGATAACGATTTGCTTGCACGGATCCGAAGCGTGGACGACCGTTTTATTGAATTTGAATAGGGCGCTCCCGAAAAGGGCGTATTGATGCGTGCCGTTGCTCATTTGAAAGCCATTCTTATCAGCGTTCATTGGGATGAGGGTACGTCATTTCAGCTTTATGAGATACGCGACTTCGATTTTGGTTCGGTAATAGTGGGGTACCGATCCGTGAGTGGCAATCAGCCGGTGCCAAAACGTGCGGCGGCTGTTGTTAAAGGTTTTTGACGGCTATGGGGCGGGTTGGCGGCGTGGGGAGGGGTTTTCGAATGACCCCGTGGTCAAATAACGTCAAATGTGAGTACTGCTGTTAATGTAGTCTCATAATATTTGGCAAGAATAGAATACCAATTCGACATTATTCTATATATCTAACCCACCAAACACGGCATTTTGAGCCTTGGCAAGGCGTGAAATTAATCGAAACGATCGATTCCGGCGAGATTTTGCTGCTACTAATTTGGTGGCAGTACTCATATTTGCCATTTTTGTCCAGTGGGTACCGCGAGGGGGTCTGTTCGACTGGCCCAACGGCCCGGTGATGAGCGCCGGTATGATCAGCCCGCTCGATCCGGATCTGGTACACATTACTGACGACCTCAACGAGGCCGTCGACATCGCCCTGAGCGGGCTGATGTAGAGTAGCTAAAATGGGACGGGGCTAAAAAGACTGGTCTGAAACGTTTGATACCAGTCTTTTTAGCCCCGTCTCAAACGAACTGCTTCTAAGTTGCGGTGGAATAGGGATTGATTGGCGGCTAATAAGCCAAAAACAGTCCCTATTCCACCGCAACTGATGTGGGCGTCCCTAGTGAGTTGGCTGGTAGCGGGGGCAGTAGCTGATGGCGATGGCGTCGACGCCTACGTGGGTGGCGATGGTGCAGCCGATGGGGCCGGTGCCGGCGTCTACGTAATCCTGACCCGCGAGTGCCTCGTTGACAAGCTCCTGCTCCTCGGCGGCGCCGGTCGTGAGCACGCGCACGCTGGAGCCCGGATACTCGGCCAAAAATGCGAGGCAATCGGCCATGGTGTTGGTAACGATGCGCTTGGCACCGCGGCCCTTTTTTATGGCCTTGATCTCGCCCGATTTCCACTCCGGCGAAACGGCCAGGCGAATGTTGAGCATTTGCGTGAGCTGGCCGGCGAGCTTGGGCGCGCGGCCGTTCTTAACGAGATTCTCGAGCGTGCGGGGAATCAGCAGCAGGTGGGCGTCGGGCAGCGTCGCGCGGATTTGCGCCTCGGTCTCGTCCAGGCTGCGGCCGTCCTCGCGCATGGCCAGCGCGTACTCCACCAGCAGGCCCTCGGCGCCCGAGCCGGTGCGCGAGTCGATGCAGCGCACGTCGAGCTCGTGCGTCTCGGCCGTCAGGCTGGCGTTGGCGTAGCAGGCGGACCACTCGCTGCACAGCGAGATAAAGATGGCGCTATCGTGGCCGTCGGCGCGCACGCGGTCAAAGAGTTCCTTGAACTCGCCGGCACTCGGCTGCGAGGTGTGCGGCAGCTGCTCGGAGCCGGCCATGCGGGCGACGTACTCTTGGGCGGTAATCTGCACCTGGTCGAGCAGGTCCTCGCCCTCGATAATCACATGCAGCGGAATCACGTAAATGCCGAGCTCTTGGGCGCGGGCGGGGGAGATGTCCGACGTGGAGTCGGTTATGATGGCAAAAGACATAATTGCACCTTTCGTTGGGGCGCGACGGCGCCGCCTTCTGAGAGCAAAGTGCGACAAGTATAGTGGAGTCGTTCCACATTTCTAGGTTCAATTGTTGAATAGTCAACAGTTTGAAGTGTCGGTGTGGAAATCGTCAACTGGGGAAGAGGGATGCCGATGGAGGCGCTGGAGATATGCAAACGGCCGGTCGTGCTGTTTGATTTTGATGGCACGGTGGCCGATACGGGTCGGGCGGTGATGACCTCGACGCGCAAGACGCTGGCTGCACGCGGGTTTTCGGAGGCGCAGATGGGTGACCTGCGTCGCATGATCGGGCCGCCCCTGTGGAAGAGTTTTCACGACTTTTATGGCTTCTCCCGCGAGGAGTCGCTTGTGGTGGCCGACGAGTACCGCGCCTTTTTTGACGAGCTGGGACCGGAGGAGTATCCCGTGTTTGACGGGATCCCCGAGCTGCTGGATGGGTTGGTCGCCCAGGGCAAGCGCTTGGCCGTGGCGACGTCGCGCATGGAGGCAAAGTGCATCGACATGGTGCGTGAGCTCGGGCTTTCTCAGTTTGAGGCGGTGGTTGGCATGAATCCGCCGCAGGGTCGCGAGACCAAGGCCGATTCGGTCCGCGACGCGTTGGCGGCCTTGGGTGCGGCCGCGGGCGATGCCGTGATGATCGGCGATCGCTTTAACGACGTCGAGGGCGCGCACGCGATGAGCGTGCCGTGCATTGGTATCTATTCGGGCGCGGCGGCGCCGGGCGAGCACGAGGCGGCGGGTGCCGATGCAGTGGTGCACTCGGTGGCCGAGCTTGCTAAACTTTTCGCTATATAGGTATTTGATGTGAGGGGCGGGCACGCTCGCCGCTCATTGGTAAGGAGGTTGTCCATGAATCAGGTGGAGCAGAGCGTTGCCGAGTATGTCGACGAGGTCTGGGAGGATGTCGTCGCCGATATCGAGCAGCTGGTGAGTTATCCGTCCGTGGCAGTTTCTGCCGATGCGGAGCCCGGCGCGCCGTTTGGCCGCCCGGTCCGTGACGCGCTCGATTGCGCGCTCGGCATCGCGCAGAAGCTCGGCTATCAGACGAGCGACGACGAGGGCTATGTGGGAATCGCCGATATCCCGGGCCGCGGCGACAAACAGCTCGCGACTATCTGCCACGTGGACGTGGTTCCCGCCGGCCCTGGCTGGAACACCGACCCGTTCACCATGGAGCGCCGCGAGGGCTGGCTGCTCGGTCGCGGCGTGATTGACGACAAGGGCCCGGCGGTATTGTCACTCTACGCCGGCGCCTACTTGCTCAAGCACGGCATTGTTCCGCGCTACACCTTCCGCGCGCTGCTGGGCTGCGATGAGGAAGTGGGCATGTCCGACGTTCACCATTATCTGGAGAACAACGCAGACCCCGACTTTTTGTTTACGCCCGATGCCGAGTTCCCGGTCTGCAATGCTGAGAAGGGCCAGTTTGGGGCGACGTTCGTGAGCCCCAAGATCGACGGCGGGCGCATTGTGTCCTGGAGCGGTGCCGAGGCGAGCAACGCCATTCCGTCGCAGTCTATCTGCGAGCTCGCGATTGCCGCCGATGAGCTGCCGGCGCCGGTCGAGAATGCTGACCGCCTGGAGATCACGGCTCTCGACAATGGTCATGTGCAGATTTTCGCCCACGGTATTGGCGGTCACGCCTCGATGCCCGAGGGGACGATCAATGCCGTCGGCCTGATCGTGTCGTATCTGCGCGAGGCCGAGGACGCGTTTGGTGCACGCGACGAGCGCCTGCTGACGCCTGCCGAGCACGAGTTCGTCAAGTTCCTGGCCTTTGTGCATGCGGATGCCTATGGTCGCGGCCTGGGTATCGACGCGACGAGCCCAGCGTTTGGCCCGCTTACCTGCAACGCTGGCGTCATCCGTGTGGCGGATGGCCATATCGAGCAGGTCATCGACGTGCGCTTCCCCGACAGCACGAGTGCCGATACCATCCGCGAGCAGCTCGAGCCGCTCGTGGGCCGTTTTGGCGTGACGTGCCGTGTGGGTCGTGCGAAGGTGCCGTTCTCGGTGTCTGCCGACGATCCGGCCGTGAAGGCGCTTATCGATACCTATAACGAGTTCACCGGCAAGCATGCCGAGCCCTTTGCCATGGGCGGCGGCACGTACGCGCGCAACTTTGCCCGCGCCGTCTCGTTTGGCCCCGAGGAGACCGGCCTGGAGCTGCCCGCATGGGGCGGCCAGATGCACGGCCCCAACGAGTGCGCCAACGAGGAACAGCTCAAGCAGGCGCTCAAGATCTATATTGTTGCGATCCTCCGTTTGAATGAATTAGAGCTTTAGGGTTACGCGGTTTTACCAAACCGCGTAACAGCTCGACGCTGCAAACGCCCCCAAGCGGCAATCTGACGTTCAATCGTCGGTCGCGTACAAAAGTACGCTTCCCTCCTCTTTCACGTCACCTTGCTCGCTTAGGGGCGTTTTCACTCATATGACCCAATCCGCTGTCAAGAGCCACAATGGCCCCGCCGACCGCTTGCAATCGGTCGGCGGGGCCTGCCGTTGAACCCGTCCCGGTCCGCCCCCATATCCGCGGATACCGCTCCGGCGGCCCGCAATCCTCTCCTTCGGCGGGGCTCCCCAAGTCTGACTACGCGCATGCGGCCGCTGCCGCGCGCCCAGCGAAAGCGGGGGTATCCCCGAAGGCTGCCCGGCTCGCCGGGACGGGGGCTATGTCTATTCGGTTGCCTCCCGGCACATCGCGCCGAGGGCCCACAGCCACCTCACGAGCTCGGCGGCGGTGGCGGCGTTCGCCTTCGCCTGGGGCATGCCCCTGGCGAGCATCGCGCTCGGAACCCTTCCTCCCGTGCATCCTCACCTCGAGCGGGACGCCGCTGCCCTTGGGCATCAGCTTCGGTTGGTGGCTCGCCTGGACGTAGCTCCAGGACCCCTCGACGGCCAGCCTCCTGACGAGGGCGTTGCCGGCCCCGCTGATCCCGCCGAGGCGCACGGAGTCCGCGCTCGACCTCTGCTTCGGGGCGAGGCCGAAGTAGGCCGTCACCTGCCTGCCGGAGCGGAACCTCGAGAAGTCGCCGACCTCGGACGCGAAGGCGGCG